>PLYM01000255.1 GCA_003153375.1 Planctomycetaceae bacterium | reverse complement strand
TTTCCTTATCCGTGTGCCATTCGCCGTTAAGGGGCGATGGTTTGGCCCGGCCGCTCGAGCCGGTGGTATGATTCTGGTCCGAAGCGATCCGCGTGGGCAAGCCATCCGCCGCGGCGCCACGATTTTTTCACGTGCTCTGTTGCGAGGTCGATTGCCATGCCGCTGACTCCCCACTTGGAAAAGCACTTTCGGGCCTCGGCCACGATTCGCGACATGGTCATCGGCATGTCCGACGGATTGACTGTGCCCTTTGCCCTGGCCGCGGGTTTGACCGGGGTGGCCAACAGCAGCACCACGATCGTCGTGACGGCCGGACTGGCCGAGGTGGCGGCCGGCGCCATCGCGATGGGCCTCGGCGGCTACCTGGCGGCTCGCACCGACGCCGAACACTACGCCTCGGAGCGACGGCGCGAGTATGCCGAGATCGTCGAGCTGCCCGACCACGAACGGGAGGAAGTGGCCGACGTGTTTCGCGGCTACGGACTTTCGGAGGAACACATTGGCCCGGTCGTGGCAGCCATCAGCGGACAGAGTGACCGTTGGGTCGACTTCATGATGCGCTTCGAGTTGGGTCTTGAAGCGCCCGACGCCGGTCGCGCCCGCTCGAGTGCATTCACAATCGGGCTCTCCTACATCGTGGGTGGATTGATCCCGCTGGTGCCCTACATGGTGCTTTCGAGTCTCTCCACGGCTCTCTGGGCTTCGATTGCCGTGACGCTGGCCGCGCTGTTCGTGTTTGGCGCCGTCAAAGGCAGCTTCACCGGCCTCAAACCGCTGCGCGGCGGCTGGCAAACCGCCCTCATCGGCGGCCTGGCCGCGGCGGCCGCCTTCACCATCGCCCGCGCCGTGGGATAGCGCCGGAATCGCAGGCACCGCTAGCATTCCGTTCCCACTAACCCGAAGCGCGAGGGGTGGGCACCGATCGTAAACCCAGCAAGAACCCTCGCTTGCGCGCGACGCTCCGGCCGTCCATCTTTTGCAGCGGCATCTTGATTCTAGGGAAATCAGGAAAACTTCTCCGCATCTGCCGATTGTGCCGCGCGCTGTGGGGTTTTTGGAGCATGACGGTTGTTCCGTCGATGACTGTTGTGCGGGCAGTTCGCCTTATCACGGTTAGGCAGCCTGTTCCAGTCAACGAGGAGCTACTGATGTTCGGCAAGACCCTACGACTCGCATGTGCGGCCTGGGCGTTGATCGCCGCGGTCGCGATTGCCGAAGACCGGGCTTCGTTCGAGTTCGACGAACCGGCGACTGCTCCGCCACCCCCGCGCTTGCACGCCTCGCCTTCCGGCCGCAAGGTCCGCATCTATCGCGACCCCGCCTTCGTGGCCCAGGCACCCGCCCGCCCGGCTCAAGCCCCGCCCTCGACTCCCGCCGCCATTGCCCATGATCCGAACGACGATTCGGACATGGGCCCTTCGCTCAACACCGCCGGGCAACGCAAGCCCGAGGAAGTTCACTCGCCATTTGCCGACGAGGCGCCACCGGCAGCCGGCGCCAACGCCGCCAGCACGGCCGAAGCCCCGGCCGCGCTGCCGCCAGGTCAACATTGCGAGCAATGTGAAGCCTGTGGCGGCTGTTCCCAGTGCGGCCAATGCGATCGGTGCAACCAGTGCGGCGGCGGCTGTGGCTGCCAATGCCGGCCCTTTTGGGCCCACTACAACAGCTATTTTGCCGAGTCGTTGTTCCTCAAGCCGCGCGGCATCGACATGGCCTACGCCAATCAGCTCAACGGCGCCGGACTGCCCGGTGGCAACGTGGGCGTGGCCGATCCGAACTTCACGCTCGGCTATCGCGTTGGCGTCACCAAGGCGCTGAGCGACATTTCGAGCGTGGCCTTCACGTACACGAACTTCGCGAACCACGTCAGCGACTCGATCTCGGCGCCGAACAACGGCTTTCTCAACTCGCTGGTGCTGATGCCCGGCTCGCCGGCCGCCAATGCCAACACGTCCTTCCTGGCGGCCAATTACAACATCAACTTCCAGACGTTCGACATCGACTTCCGCCGCTTGTTCTCATATAGCCCGTGTCATGCGTTGAACTACACGGTGGGCTTTCGCTATGCGACCCTGCGGCAGTTCTTCAACCAGACCGGCGACTTCACTCAGCCGGGCGACATCATCACCAACAGCACGGCCGTGCGCTTCGAGGGCACCGGCCTGAAGTTGGGCCTTGATGGCGAACGCCGCTTGGGCAACTCACTGTTCTCGGTCTATGGCAAAAGCTTCCTCAGCGTCCTGTTCGGGCAGTTCCACTCCGACTACTGGCAGGTCAACGAAACGGCCGGCCAAACGCAGGCCCTCAGCCGCTGGAATGACGACCGGGCCCTGCCCGTGCTGGAGTTCGAGATCGGCATCCGCTGGACCAGCGCCAACGGTCGTTGGCGGTCCTCGACTGGCTATTACACCGCTTATTGGTTCAACACGGTCTCGACCCCTCAGTTCGTGCAAGCCGTACAGACTACAGACTTCGTCAACCTTGGTCAGACAGTCACCTTTGATGGAATTGTTTCTCGCCTCGAATACTGCTTCTAAAATCCGCGCTCACTAGCTATCCCACCGGTCGATCATCCCACCCCGGCCGGGTCCTGATTCCCCATCAGGGCCCGGCTTTTTTCATGCGCCGCCCGAGGCCCCCGCCCGGGCCCGCCGGACCCTCTTCCGCCGGCCCGCGGTCGACTGCTTTTTGCCGCTGATTTCTCGGGGTTTTGGGCCCTTGCCTCTTTGCCCGGATCGACCGATTGACCGCTCGCGGAACGGGCCCAAAAACGATACAATTTGGGTTCTCGATTTTGCGAAATCTTTCGTATCGTGGACCCCTTTCGTTTGGACGGACCCGCCGTGGTGACTGGCGTATTCACGATCCCCCTGCCAGGCCTTGCCGCTCGCTCATCAACGGCGGCCGTGGAGCGCTTGGGCGAGTTCGTCGCCGGTCCTGAAAACAGCCTGGCCGCCACCGCGATCCAGCCTTTTCTCGACAGCGTCGCGACCGAATACAACCCGCTGGTCCTCTACGGTCCGCACGGCAGCGGCAAGTCGCATCTGGCCCACGGCCTGGCGGCCTGGTGGCGGCTGAAGTTTCCCACCGCTCGCGTCATCTGTCAGACCGCCGCCGAATTTGCCGAAGCCCACACCGCCGCGCTGGCCGACGGGCGGCTCGAAGCGTGGCGCGCTGAACTGCACGGGGCCGCGCTATTGATCGTGGAAGATCTGGGGCAGTTGGTCTCCAAGCGAACCGCACAAGGAGAGTTGCTGCACGCGCTCGACGCATTGGTCGAACGCGGAGCGCTGGTCGTGGTCACGGCCCGCGCGCTGCCGAATCATGCCCCCGGCTTGTTGAGCTCGCTGCGCAGCCGGCTGTCGGCCGGACTGGCTGTGCCCTTGGCGTTGCCTGGCATGAGTGCTCGTGCGGCCATCCTGGAGCGTGTGGCGGCCGTGCGTGGCATTTCCTTGCCGAAGCGCACCGTGCGCTCGCTGGCTCAAGGCCTCGCCGGCAGCGTGCCGGAACTGATCGCGGCGCTGCTCGAGTTGGAACTCCAATCGCAGATTACCGCGGGCTCGGCCTCGCCAGCGAACCTGGCGACGTTCCTCAGCCAGCGCGACAGCACGAGGACGCCCGAGTTGCGCGACGTCGCCCGGCTGACGGCCCGCTACTTCGGTCTCAAGGTTGCCGACTTGAAGAGCCCGCTGCGACGACAGCCCCTGGTGGCCGCCCGCAACGTGGCGATGTACCTGGCCCGGCAACTTTCGGGCAAGAGCCTCAAGCAAATCGGCGACTTTTTCGGCGGTCGCGACCACACCACCGTGATCTACGGAGTGGGTCGCGTCGAGAAACTACTGCGCCGCGACCGCACCACCCGGCAGGCCGTGACCGATCTGAAAAAGCTGCTGGTGGCGCCATGAACCACGCGTGGAAAACTTGTCGCGATCGGTCGACGGCCGTGGGCTCTTGGGGCCCGTGGCAACACACGAATCCGTCGCTTCGACAAAACGCGTCCGCGATCGACATGCGACCGACGGCCGCGCGACGCGTCGTCAACGCTTTATGCACACCGTTTTCTGCTTCCCCGAGCCTGGCAAGTTGCCGCTGGGGTTTCACTTAGCAGCAGGCAGTGGCCGGCGATCGACAATTTCGCCCGGTCCTTTTACTACTACTACTTTTAATTATTTAGGGATATCAGGAAGGACCCAGGCGAGCGGTTCGCATGTTGGAGCGAAGCGAACCCACGACCGGGTTTCAGCAATCAACCACCAGGAAAGGCATCTCGACATGAAGGTCACTTGCGACCGCGAGGCACTGCTGGCCGCGTTTCAAACCGCGGCGGCGGTCGTGCCCTCGCGCAGCCCCAAACCGATTTTGCAGAACATCAAGCTCGAGGTGAGTGATCAGGGGGCGATTCTGCTGGCCACCGATTTGGAAATTGGCATTCGCATCCAGGTGCCGGGCATTCAGGTTCACACCCCCGGCAGCGCGATTTTGCCGCTGGGCCGCTTTGGCTCGATCTTGCGCGAAAGCTCCGACGACATGCTGCACCTCGAATCCGACGGTCAGTCGACGACCGTGCGGGGCGAGCGCAGCGAGTTCAAGCTCCCTTCGGAAAACCCGCAAGAGTTCCCGGCCGTCGCCGATTTTCAGGAAGGCGCTTATCACGAACTTTCGGCCCGCCTGCTGCGTGAGTTGATCAAGCGCACGATTTTTGCCACCGACAACGAGAGCAGCCGCTATGCCCTGGGAGGCGTGCTCTTGGAAATGGGGCCGGAAAAAATCGTCGGCGTCGGCACCGACGGGCGGCGACTGGCCAAGATGGAAGTCCCTGCCCATAGCGTCGGTGGGCATCAGTCGGGCGACAGCATGACGATCGTGCCCAGCAAGGCGATGCAACTCATCGAGCGGGCCCTGACCGACGGCGACGCCGAGATTCAGCTCGCCGCCCGGCCCAACGAAATCCTGATCCGCAGTCCGCGGGCCACGATCTATTCGCGGCTGGTCGAGGGCCGGTTTCCCAAGTGGCGCGACGTGTTCCCGCAACGCACCAACGCGGCCAAGGTCGAGCTGACCGTCGGTCCGCTCCATTCGGCCGTGCGCCAGGCGGCGATCGTCACCAGCGAAGAGAGCCGCGGCGTCGATTTCAATTTCAAAGCCGGCTCCCTGGTTCTCAGCGGTCGGGCGGCCGAACTCGGACAGTCGCGCGTCGAGTTGCCCATCGCCTACGACGGCGCCGAGCTCTCGATCACGCTCGATCCGCGGTTCGTCAGTGATTTTTTGAAAGTTCTCGATCCGGAGAAAGTAGTCACGGTCGAACTCAAAGACAGCGAGAGCGCGGCGGTCTGTTCGACCGACGATGGCTACGGCTATGTGATCATGCCGTTGGCCCGCGATCATTGATTCGAGACCCATTGGTCCGAGAAGCACTGAGCACGACTGTTCTTCCCGCGGCTAGCGTCGAATAATTGAAACTTAGCAACAGACTGGTTAGGGATCGATGGCTCGCGACCAACCGCAGAAAATCGGTGACATCCTGTCGGAGCTCATGGCCCGGCGCGGCTATGCGCGGGTGCAGTCGGGCGGCTCCTGTGGCGATGCCTGGCGTGAGGCGGCGGGTCGCGAAGTGGCCCAATTCACCCGCGCGACGCAGGTTCGTCGCGGCGTGCTCGAAGTGCTGGTCAGCAACTCGATGATGGTTCAAGAAATCGGATTTCAGAAGGCCGCCCTGATCCAGCGGTTGGCCGAGTTGCTGCCTGACGAAAAAATTCGCGACCTGAAATTGCGCGTGGGACCGATCACCTAACCCCCGCGATGTTCACCCCGGCCGATCAAGGAGCCGATTCGGCCGTGAACCGCCGGCGAACGACAAGCGGGTTTCGCCTGGCAAGACAACGAACACGGAAGTTCTCCCTGGAAACAAATGGAAATCGAGAAATCATGATGGCAGATGACGCAAAGCTACCCGGTGGTCCCTTGGCCGACAATCCGGCCGAGGCCCCGATGATGCCCGAATATCGCAAGGTCGAAGGCGCCTATACGGCCGACGACTTGCAGCACCTGAGCGATCTGGAACACGTCCGCGAACGGCCGAGCATGTACATCGGCGATACCACCGTGCGCGGGCTGCACCACATGGTCTACGAAGTCGTCGACAACTCGATCGACGAGTCGATGGCCGGCCATGCCCACCAGGTTTCGGTGACGATTCAGAACGACGGCTCGGTGGTTGTCGAGGACGACGGCCGCGGCATTCCGGTCGAGATGCACCCCGATCTGGGCGTCTCGACGCTCGAGGGCGTGATGACCGTGCTCAAGTTCGGCGGCAAGTTCAGCAAGGGGGCCTATCAGACCTCCGGCGGTTTGCACGGCGTCGGCGTCACGGTGGTCAACTTTCTCTCCGAATGGTGCGAAGTCGAAGTGCGCCGCGGCGGCCATGTCTATCAGCAAGAGTACGAACGGGGCGTGCCCACCGGCGAAGTGCGCCGCATCGGCACCACCGACAAGGTCGGCACCAAGACGATCTTCAAGCCCGATCCGATGATCTTCCCGAACACCAAGTTCGTCTACAACACCCTCTATCGCCGCCTGCAAGAGCTGGCCTTCTTGAATCGCGGCGTGAAGATCCTGTTTCGCGACGAGCGCACCGGCGACGGCGACAAGTTCGAATACAAGCGCGGCATTCTCGAGTTCGTCGAGTATCTGAATCGTGCCAGCGAGCCGATCCAGTCCGACATTATTTACATCGCGGGTGAGTACGACGGGGTGGGCCTGGAAGTGGCCATGCAGTATTCGAGCGAGTTCACCGAAAACGTACACTCCTACGTCAACAACATCAACACCACCGAAGGCGGCACGCACGTCTCGGGCTTTCGCTCGGCCCTCACCCGCACCTTGAACAACTATGGCAAGAAGGAAAACCTGTTTCGCGATCTGGCCATCACGGGCGACGACTTTCGCGAAGGGCTGACGGCCGTGATCTCGCTGCGCGTGCCCGAGCCGCAGTTCGAGGGCCAGACCAAGACCAAGCTGGGCAATAGCGAAGTCGAGGGCATCGTCACCTCGGCCGTGGGCGATTTCCTCAACAAGTATCTCGAGGAGAATCCCAAGAGCGCCAAGGTGATCCTGCAAAAGGCCCTGCTGGCCGCCGAAGCCCGCGAGAGCGCCCGCAAGGCCCGCGAGATCGTGCGCGAGCGCAAGGGCGCGCTCTCCGGCCATGGCTTGCCCGGCAAGCTGCGCGACTGCACGAGCCGTGACGTCGAGAAGTGCGAGCTGTACCTGGTCGAGGGCGATTCGGCCGGCGGCAGCGCCGAGGGGGGCCGGCTGCGCGAATATCAGGCGATTCTTCCGCTTCGCGGCAAGATCATCAACGCCTACAAGTCGCGCGAGGACAAGGTGCTGGCCAACGAGGAAGTGCGCAGCATGATCGCGGCCATCGGGGCCGGCATCGGCGAAGAGGCCAACATCTCGAAGCGGCGCTATGGCAAGATCGTGATCATGACCGATGCCGACGTCGACGGTTCGCACATCCGCACGCTGCTGTTGTGCTTCTTCTATCGCCAGATGTACGAACTGGTGAGCAAGGGGCACGTCTATGTGGCCCAGCCGCCGCTGTTCCGCGTGGTCAACAAGAAAGACACCTACTACGTGCAGACCGAAGAAGAGATGAAGGCCCAACTGCTCGACCTGGGCTTGGGCGAAAGCGTGCTCGACGTGGGCGACGGGCGGCTGATCGACGGCGAGCAGATGGCCCAACTGGCCCGCACGTTGGCGGCCATGGAAGACTCGCTCGTGGCCCTGGAGCGCCGCGGCGTCAGCCTGCGTTCGCACGCGCTAAGGCAGGATCCCGTGACGCTCAAGCTGCCGATCTACCACGTGTTTCTCGGCAGCCACGAGCATTGGTTCACCACCCGCGAGCAGCTCGATGCCTTCCGCTCGCAGCAGGAAGAAAAGACCGGCGGCGAGTTGGCCGTGGCCGATGAGGGCGAGACCCCCGCGGTCGAAACCAACGGCCAGGGCCCGCGCACGCTGCACATCGTCGAGCTGCACGAAGTGCGCACGATCAACAATGCCCTGATCGAACTGGCCAAGATGAACTTCTCGCTCGAAGACCTGATTCCCCAGGACCGCACCGGCAGCGAGGACGCCCGTTTCTCGCTCCGTCGCGGCGAACACTCCACCGGGCTCGAAGACCTCCGCGGCCTGCTGCCCGCCATTCGGGCCGCCGGCGAAAAGGGTTTGAAGATCACCCGCTTCAAAGGCCTCGGCGAAATGAACGCCGAGGAGTTGCGCGAAACGACCCTCGACCCCGCCAACCGCACCCTCTGCCAGGTCACCATGCGCGACGCCGGCGCCGCCGACGACCTGTTCCGCATCCTGATGGGCGACAAAGTCGAACCCCGCCGCGAATTCATCGAAAAGCACGCCCTAGAAGTGCGGAATTTGGACGTGTGAGAGATTAGTCGATGCTCCAGTTTGGCAACACCATGAGCCACCATGAAGGAGTCAATCCGACTAATGTCGACGGCAGCGACTCCGAATTAATGGCTCACGCTAGGAGCGAGTCGAGTTGGCCGCAGTCGCGCATCGAGCTTTTGCACTGGTTTCGTCAACAGGCACCGTCGGTTGCTGATGCATACCGCGGAGCGGTGAAGTTGCTTGAAGACGTCGCATTTCCGGGACGCCTTCACTTCATAGCGCACGCGGTTCGCGACATCTCGGATCGACTCGTTTTTATTCTCGATCCGCAGCAAGCACCTTCACGTGTTCATTACGAAAGCCATTTGGACAAAATTGCACGCGACTGGCCGATGGGCGACGGCTTCTGCCAATCAGGAGGTCCACCCGTAGTCGAGACGTACCCAATTCCTGTCAAGGTTGCAAGGCGTATCGATGTTCTGGTAGGGGAACACCGTCTGCGCCGGTCACGGCCGAGCGCTCACAAAATTCTATTTGAGATTCTCGCACGTGCCGAGGCACCAGGTGCGGACGTGAACGAGCGCATTGTGAAAGCATTTCAAGATGTTCGCGAATGGTTTATGGACAGAGCGCATCTTCGCACCGACGGCGTGCCGGCGGTGGACGAGGCTGAGCTGCGGCGACAATTTGAGGCTTTCGAGAACATTCTGCACAGCTTTGTGGGGAGTTTCTTCACAGGAACCAAGGAGCTAGATGCAATCCTTCAAAGCGCCAACGCCAGAGCAAGTTGACGAAGCTGTTCCGTTATTCAGCACACGTCAACGCGAGGCCTACTTCTTTGATCGTTTGGAAAATCCTTATTGGATCGGGCCTTTGGCTGCGCGCTCGCTGTTCGCCACAGCACCCTCGGTTGAGACCGTAGAGGGCGGCGGAACTCGTCATCCAAAGTGGGCTGCATCCTCCTACCTGGCGAGGATGGCAAAGCTCGCGCCCGAAGAAGTCTTGGCGGTGCTTTTGAAGATTAAGACGGAGAACGCGTCCGTCATAGACGACATGCTTGTCGCGGCGATCGAAATGGCTCCGACGCTCGCCAAAAAACTCGTTCCGCAGATTTGCCAAGCTGTCGATCGCGACTCGCTTTGGTACGGAGTTGGCAACGCAACGAAGCTTTGTGTTCATCTCGCCACTGGCATGGAGAACGAGACGGCGTTCCAACTTGCAGGCACTCTTTTCTCATCGCATCGAATGCCGAGCGGGAATGATCGCGCGAGCGCCGCTGGTTATGAGTATTTGGAGGGGCTTCAGACAGTTGCCTCGGCACTTCTTGCTCTCGACGCGAAGAGATTCTGCAGATTGTTGGTCTCTTCACTTAACACTTCGATAGAGAGAAGAGAATACACCGACTCAGCGACTGGACGCGACTACTCCTTTGTCTGGCGACCTACAATTGAAGAACATGAGGAGAACCATGATTTTGAGTTTGCGAGTCGCTTGGTTGGCGTCGCAACGAGGTGTCTGGAACAGGGGATCGGAAGTGGCTTCGCAACCTTGGCGGAAATACTACAGATACTGGACGAGCAAAAGTTCTCTCTTTTCAAACGGCTGTCGTTGCATCTGATCGACGAATTTGCGCAGACCGATCCAGACATCGCACGGAAAGCAATAATGAACCGATCCCTGTTGGATCAATCGGAGCTTAAGCATGAATATGCGCGGATGGTCGGACAACAATGGGACATCCTTGATTCCAGCGATCAGCAGACGTGGCTGGAATGGGTCGATGCAGGTCCGACGGCGACAAAGGGCGTTGCAGGCGAATATGACAAAAACGATATCGATCGTGCCGAATGGTGGAAATTTGAGCGATTCCACTGGATTCGAGATCACCTTCCAACCAACGAAAGACAATTCTATTTGGGGATGCGCGCCAAACATGGTGAGCCACCGCTTGCGGATTTGTGCGCGCGTATTACTTCAAGCTGGGGACACGAAAGCCCAATACACCGCGAGGAGCTGGAGAGCCTTCCATTTGCCGAAGTAGTTAGGGTAGTTGATGCATTCATCGGTGCGGGCGACCGCGACGATATCACAGCGGTTGCCGCCGTCTTCGGCGACTATGTCCGCGTCCGAGCGGTCGAATGTTCGGCCGAGGCGGCAATTCTAAAGGGATCGGTGGCGGCTTGCGTGTCCGCATTTATTGGAAAGATGGCAATTGCTGTAACTGCTGGCGAATTGATTGACGTCGGTTCAGTCTTGGCATTGTGCAAATGGTTGATTTACGAAGGGCCGGCAAAACGACGTGAATCTGACGAGTCTCAGGGTCAGATCGACGGTCAACCCTGGCAAGAAGTCCGAAATGAAGTAATCGGGTTCGTGGGTGCAGTTTGCAAGGCCGATTCCGACGAGCAGCCTCGGTACGACGTAGCGACATATCGGACCACACTTTGGGAGCTGGTAACAAGTGCGCTACACGATAGCGCGACGTCAAATGTTATTAGATCCACAGAAGACGATCCGCAGCTTCAAGATTACTTAATTTTCGGGATAAATTCGCCTCGCGGGCGAGCAGTCGACGCTGCGCTTGACTACGCCCGTTGGTTGGGGCGACAGATAGGCGACGCAAATGCTAAGTCGTTGGCCGCAGGATTTGACGGCATGCCGGAGGTTCGCGAGTTTCTTGATCGTCAAATTGCTCCCGAAAATCGCACTTTTGAGGCGCTGTCGGTGATTGGCGCAAGAATAGGTCTCATTGAATGGTTGGACGTCAATTGGTTGTCGTCAAATGCTGAAAGGTTATTCGATCTTCGTGAGTACGACCGTTCGCCAAGCACGGCTTGTGGCTGGGCTGCGTGGAATTCGTTTCTTGTCTGGGTTAACCCTCGCATTGAGCTGTATCGCCTTTTCAAATCGCAGTTCGAGTATGCAGTTGAGCAGTCTTCGCGCGTGACGATCCAAGATACTGATTATTCTCAACCAATGTTTCGCCTTGGGGAACACCTCGTAGTTTTGTACGGTCGGGGGGAATTAAATCTCGACGGGCACGGACTCTTTTCGCGTTTTATAGCTGTGACCAATCCAGATATTCGTCGCCATGCGATCGCCTTTGTTGGCATCAGTATCGAGCGGGAATCGGACCTACCGGCCCCTCTCATTCAACGGCTAATGCTACTTTGGGAGTCCTACTGGAAATCCTCCGGTCCAAGCGACGCTGCGGCGAAGCCGCACGCCTACCTATTCGGGCAGTGGTTCAGTTCCGGAGCCCTTCCGAAGGACTGGTCTATCGAACGGCTCGAAGAATTCGTTTCCGTCGTTCCCATGCCATCCCCCGAAAACGAAGTTGTGCCGCGTCTTGCGAAGATCTGTGAGACAGATATAGCAAGATCGGTCGCCATTTTGCAGAAAATCGTCGACGGGGACAAAGATGGATGGCGGATATATCTTTGGCGTGATTCTGCGAGAGAAATCCTCGAATCGGCGCTCAAGACGTCCGGTCCGCCACGAGATGCCGCGAAGAAGCTGATTGATCGGCTCGGACGACGCGGGTATTTGGAATTCGGCAGCTTGCTTGCGAACTAAGAAATCGACCGCCAACGACTTGTCTGGCTCGCCCAATCGCGCTATGCTCATTTGTTCAGTAGCGCCATGCATGGTATTTCGACTACACACACACTAACCCGAAGCGCGAGCGAGGGAATGCGGAAAATCCCGGGCTGAGCGGTCGGGCCGGCAACTTCGATACGCCTTCGCTGGCGCTTCGGGTTAGTGCTTCGGGCTCGTACAAGGATGACGCAATGGATGTGCTTCAACGCTTCAACACGATTCGCCGTTGCGATTGCATCGAGGGAATGAACGCCCTGCCGGCCGGCTCGGTCAACCTAGCCTTTGCCGATCCGCCGTTCAACATTGGCTACGAGTACGACGTCTATAACGACAAGCAAACGCGCGATGCGTATCTCGACTGGTCGAGCCGTTGGATCGCGGCGGTGCATCGCGTGCTGGCTGACGACGGATCGTTTTGGCTGGCGATTGGCGACGAATATGCCGCCGAGTTGAAGCTGGCCAGCCAGGCGGTCGGCTTCCACCCGCGCAGTTGGGTGATCTGGTACTACACGTTCGGCGTCAACTGCAAGCAAAAGTTCAGCCGCTCGCACGCCCACCTGTTCTATTTCGTCAAGGACCCCAAGCGGTTCACCTTTCGCGGCGACGAATTGGAAAATCGCATCCCCTCGGCCCGGCAACTCGTCTATGCCGACCTGCGGGCGAACCCCAACGGCCGGCTGCCCGACGACACCTGGGTGCTCCGTCCGCAGGACCTGGCCGACTGCTTCACGCCCGACGAAGACACCTGGTACTTTCCCCGCGTGGCGGGCACGTTCAAGGAGCGGGCCGGCTTCCACGGCTGCCAGATGCCCGAGCAATTGCTGGGCCGCATCATCCGCCTCTGCTCGGCTCCGAACGAGGTGGTGTTCGATCCCTTCAGCGGCAGCGCCACCACCGTGGCCGTCGCCAAGAAGCTCGGCCGCCGCTACCTGGCCTTCGATCTCTCGGAAGATTACGTCGAGCGCGGCACGGCCCGGCTGAATCGCGTCTGCGTCGGCGATCCCTTGGAAGGCGCCGCCGAGCCCACTATTAGCGCTCCAGCCACCGCCGCGCCGGGCGTCAAAGGCAAGCGTCTGCAAACGACCAAGCGCATCGACCCGCCGGTAGCCGACGCGGCGCTGCGGACTCAGGCAAAGGTGCTGCACGACGGCCTGCTCGACGCGTTTCGGGCCACGCACGACGGTTACTCACTCGATCGCGTGATCATCGACCCCGAGTTGAACGGTCAACTCGCCGACCGCTGCCGCCAGCTTGGCTTGCCGGGCGAGCCGCGCTCCTGGAACCGGACGTTGTTCGGCATGCGCAAGGCCGGCCTGCTGGTTGAGTTCCCCGCGCGGCGGCGCACGGAAATCCGCCGAGAAGACTGCGAGAATTTTCTATTCGCAAGTGAAATTGCATGGCGAGACATGATCAAGGCCGGGCACGAAAGCTTGGATAGCATCCTCTGCGACCCCTTCTTGGCTGCAGAGTTCGACGAAATCGCTCGAAAATGGGCGCCCGGATTTACTTCGTTGCAGTACCGCTGGGCCGCAATGCGGCTACGCAAAAGTGCCAAACTGGGGCGATCTCGAGCGAAGTTGCTGATGGATGTTCAATTCAACAAAGAGGTACCCCTCGACCTGACTAGTTCAAATAAACTTCCTGAGGAGTCTGGGGTTTATGTTGTTGTCGCCCGTTCCAACCGGGAGGCGTTGTATGCGGGGGAATCGAGCAATTTACGTCAGAGACTTCACTTGCAGTTTGGAATCGAGACGCGTCCGCAGTGGAAGAAGTGGAAGTCATTAACTGCCCATTACTTTCGCACTACCTGCGACTATGCAGACCGGCTCGCGTACCAATATCGAATGATCATGAAACATCAGCCGCTTTTGAATCTTCCCGACCAGTCAAACGCATGAAATCGAAGCTGCGAGCAGCTTACGAATTGGCCTGTTCGGGATACTCCCCTGACCGAGTGGTCGCTGATCCAGAGCTTGACGAAGTCTTCCTAAAGGAGTGTCGCTGCCTGGGGCTCGTTGAACCCGCTTCGGCACTCAATCGATCACTGCTGAACCTCCGAAAGCAAGGCGGCCTGCGGGGCCTAAAGTCCAAACGATCAACATTTCTCGAAGAAGATGAATATCGATTCGCTGCCGAAATCGCGGCGCGGTTCGTCGAACGACGCGATGCCTTGAGCTTGGATGACATCATTTGCGACCCCGAAGTTGCCACAGAATTTGATCGACTGGCTGATCGGATTGCCCCGGGCTACCGCCCCGTCGAGTACCGATGGGCTGCACTCAATCTACGAAAGGGACGACAGCTCAAACCCGAAGTTGTTAGTCGCGTAATTCCTGCCGAAACGGTTGAGATTCTGGAAGTCGCAAGTGTCGATCTCAGCAGGTTGCCTGCCAAGCAGGGACTCTATGTCTTCTTGACGAAGCACAGCACGCTATATGTCGGAGAAGCCGAAAATCTGCAAAACAGAATTCGCAAGCATCTCGACCATTCTGACAACAAGGGTTTTGCTCGATGGCTCTGGGGGGACGGTCCAAGCGAGATCCTCGTTGAGGTGCATGTTCTTCCATCGGACACCTCGACGCGGGTTCGAAGAGCACTCGAGACGGAATTGATTCGGTCGCGAGATCCGTTATTCAACATCAGACGGTAGCGAGGCGGGCAGAATCATTTCCCGAGAACGGCGCGCATCTGACAATCGCGGTGCCAAAACACGTCGTGGACGACGAACTCCGCCACTTCCTTGGCCCGCAGTTCGCAGCGCCGGGCGTCTACGGCCAGCGCCTCCTGAAGAATCTGCCGCGTCTGCCCGTCGCTGAGCGTCATCAGCACGGTCGGCCGCGCCAGCGGCGGCCCGCCATCGGCAGTGCCGACGGTCAAACCCCGCGCGCGCACGCTGGACCTGTCCCCATTCCACACGAAGCCCGCGGGGTAATCGGCGTCGGGCATGGTGCCTGGCAGGCGCACGACCTCTGGCGCTTGATCGCGCGGAATGTAGGGCAACTGCTCGATCGAGGCCCGTCTGCGGTCCTGGCGCAGGACGAGGTCGCCGGCTGCACCAGCAGCAGTCGACTCGACGTCAATCGGACTGGGTTCCAGGAACGGTTGCGATTCAGCGGGCATGTCCACTCCGCCGGTGACAAAACTGCCCGGCATAAAACCGCCGGTCGCAGATCCCTCCGCCGCGAAGCCGACATTCACACCGTTGAGCGTTGACCACCCCGCCGCGTCGGGTGAGTACGCGCCGTCCTGATCGGCATCACCCTGCGGCGCGGCTCCGGCGCTGCTGACGTCATCGAGCGCAACGTCGGCGCCCGTCGGATCGAAAAAATCAGCGCTGGTCGCGCCCGGTTCGCCCAAGTCGCTGTCGTCGCCGGCGTTGCTAACCAAATTCTGCGAGTCCAACTCGGAAGCGTCGCTGTCGTCGGCCACCTCGAGTGATCCGGCCCCGTCGTCTTCATCGTCCACGCGCCCCAACAACGCGCCCGGCGAGGCGACCGGGTCTTGGGTATCGAAATTCTGCTCCTCTGGCGGCTCGTGTGAACTCTGCGACTTCGCGGCCTCGAGAGCGGCTTCCTTGGCGGTGCGAGGATGATCGTGGTCCATTGAGCGAAACTCCTAATGGGGCTGCGAAAAGGCAACAACGCTCGCGCGTCGCGCGCCGATCACGGCGCGCTCGAAGGGGTGGGTCGCGGCAAAACGCCGCCGGGCGCGGCAGGGCCAGATCCCGGCTCGGGCCGGGAGTGATTTGGGCGTCACAGGCGAACGACCGTGGGAGCGATCGCCCGATGAACAGACCCTACCACCTCGCTCCCCCGTTTGTCAGCGCCGAAAACCAGGCCACTTTGAACTGCCGGCCAGGCGGGGTAGGATCGCGGTCTGATCGACGATGTGAAGAAATCAACGCCCAGCCAGAGAATGTTAGGCGGAAAGAAAGCCATGATCGACTTCGATCCGTCAGCCGCCCGCTGGTCGGCGCCCCGTCGTGCGTCGTCGACGTTGCTCGCCGCGTTCGTCGTGCTCTGGATCACCTGGGCCGCGCTGCTGACCGCCGCGATGCTGCTGGGCAATCCCAGTTGGGCCGGCTTTCTGGGCTTCCCCAGTGCCGACATGCCACCCGCTCACGGCGCGCTGCCAGCCACCGCCGCGCGCATGGCCTCGTCGCTCGTGCTGGTTGCTGCCGCCTGGCTCTCGGCTGCCTGGTGGCGCCAACTGGGCCTGGGCCGATTCGCCTTCTGGATCGCGCTCGGCATGATGGCCGGGGCGATCGGCGATTTCTTCAACGCCGGCTGGCTCGAGTTCGTGCCCGTGATTCACGGCGTGCTCGGCGGCATGGTCGCCTTCGGACTTGGGCACGTAGCCTACATCACTGGTTGCATCGTCCTGGCCCGTCGCGCTGGCCTGACCGCGCGAGCGGCGCTCGCGGTGGCGATCATCGCTTGGCAACTCGTCGCCCTGGTCGCCTGGTACATCGTGGTCGTGCAGGGAACGGAAGCGCGGCCGCTCGTAGGCCCTGCCCTGCCCTACTCCCTGCTGCTGGCGGGCACGGCCGGCATCACGGCTGGCCTGGCATTGCAAGATCGGCGGCTGCTCGCGTTGGCTGTCGGCGCCGCGCTTTTCCTGGCCAGCGATTTGATTCTCGCCTGCGAACTTTTTCGCGGCCACTTCGCGCTCGACACCGAATGCGTCTGGCTCACCTATGGTCCCGGCCAGATGCTCATCGTCTTCTCGACCATCGCCGCCGCGGTGATCGTGCAACAACGTCGACTCGCATGAGTCGCTAAGGTAGTTCGGTGCTCAGCGTTCGACCGCGTCGGCGCTCACGCCGCTGCCGCCGACCTGTCCGCCGGCCGTACCCCACGTGCCGAGATTTCCACGCGCCCGCGCGCCGCTGCTCTGGCTGCTCGAGCCACCGCCGATGCGAATGGTGCCGCGTTCTTGCACGCTGCCAACGGGTCCGCCGGTCGCCTGACCACCGCCGCCTTGAATGGCGCTACCGCGAACCGGGGGCGGGACGGCCGGAATGCTCGGCACCGCTGGCGTCGTGACATACGTACGGCCGCGGAACAGACCGCGCCGCCGCGTGGTTTCATAGCTGTCATACGCCGGGTTGTAGTCACCCGTGTTCAACGAGTCGTCGCCGCGGTAGCCGGTCGCATAGCGCGAAGCATTGGGTTGATACGGCACCCAAGCATTGCCTGACCAGACAACCCAGGATTTATCGGGCTGGTAATACCACCAGTTGCCATTGTGTCGCCGATAGCGCCACTGCTCCCCTGCCGGCGCGGGGGCCCGGTCCGCCGCCGTTGCGGCCGCGGCGGGGTTGACCGCCCGCGGGACCGTAACCGTGGCTCTTGGAGTCTGCACGGTCGTCGGCCGTCCGCTGCCCGCGGGTGGGATCTGCACATTCGCCTCGGGGGTCACAATGTTCTCGCCGCTGGCGGCTGCGGAGCGCGCGGCATCGCCCACTCGCTCGCGCCGCTCTTCCCGGCGTTCAACCCGATCCTGGGGAACCGTGACCGGCGCTTGCGCCCAGCAAGTCGAAACAGCGGTCAGCGAAAACAACGCCCAAGGCACCATGATTCGTCGCATCGTAGCACTCCTCGAAAACAGACACTCAAGACAACATGCTCCATCGCACGCGCCGACCGGTGGCCGGTTTTCCCCTTACTCCGCAGTTAACATGCCAAACAGGCACAGACTTTGGCCCAGCCGTTTGCCGCCGAATCGCGGTCCAGGGGGCGGAAGATCCGGCTCCGTACCGCCCGCGCTGGTCGCCAGACACTCCGCGGCGCGCGGGGATCCGTGGATTCCGCGACAAGCCACCCCTCGGTATAGGGTTTGCTAGCAACGCTAGCATCGCCGCCTAGGCCCGGCCTCGGGCCGTTCCGGCCACCCCCGGTTTTCGAGGAGTTCACGTCCATGGCAGCGCGCTCGAGTTGGAAAGGTTATCTCCGGCTGAGTTTGGTGTCGGTGCCCGTCCAGGCCTTCAATGCGGCCGAAAGTGGCGGCGGCGAGCTGCACTTTCACCAGCTCCACGCGTCGTGCCACAACCGTATCCGCTACCAGAAAATCTGCCCGGTACACGGCGAGGTGCCCAACGACGAGATTGTTCGCGGCTATGAATATGCCAAGGGGCAATATATCGTGATCGACGACGACGAGGTGGACAAGTTGCGGACCGCGTCGGACCGCGCGATCAACATCGACACCTTTGTGGCGGCCGACGCGATTGATCCGGTCTACTTCGACGGCCGCACTTATTACCTGGCGCCCGATGGAGCGATGGCCAACAAGCCCTATGCGGTGCTGGTCGAGGCGCTCGAACATCTGAATCGCTGGGCCGTGGGCCAGGCTGTCTTCTTCGGCCGCGAGCAGTTGGTGCTGATCCGTCCTCGGGAGGGTGTATTGTGTGTCGAGATGTTGCACTACGCTCAACAAATTCGCGCGGCGGGCGACGTCGTGGGCGAGCTTGACTCCAGCGCAGTGCCCAAGGAGGAGCTACGGCTAGCCACCAAGTTGATCGAAAGCTCGACCCGCAAGAAGTTCGACCTTGCGCAGTATCACGATCAGTACACCCAACGCGTCCAGCAACTGATCGCCGCCAAGGTCGAGGGCAAGGAAATCGTCAAGGCCCCGCGCGACGAAGAATCGCCGGTTATCAATCTGATGGATGCATTGCGCAAGAGTGTCGCCCAGACGCAAGGCCGCGGCAAGAAGACCGCCGCTCTCTCCCGCGCGACGCCGGCGGCAAAGCGACGACGAACGACGAAGCGCCGTACCGCCTGAACAAGAAAACGGCGCAGATTCTCGCGTTGCGATGTGCCATGGTCATTTGTGTCACTGGCCGCTCGCCAGCTTTTCCGATCTGTAGAGCCTTCCATCGTCGCTTCAGCCACAAAAAAACAACGGACAGTCCGTTACCCGACCACCCACCAGGTCGGAATAACTGGACTGCCCGTTTGTTTCGACGATTGCTCGTCAACTTCCTGCACACCTCGTTACTTGTCGCTCTTCTCGCTCTTGTCCGAGCCGCGATCGTTGTGGGCCAGTTCGCGCATCAGGTGCTTGGCCTGGTCGAGGTGCGATTCGGCCGACTGCATCGATTTGTCGAGCAGCGCCCGCAGTTCGGGGCTGGCATACTCTCGCAGCACTTTCTGCGAGTCGATCATGTGGTAGTGAGCGCCAATTTGCATGCCCACGAAACACTCGTCGCGCTCCTTGGCATTGTCCTTCGCGCCTAATTCCTTTTCAGCCGTGTTCACGCAGCGTTCGGCGATCTCGCGGTGGATTTCAGACATGTGCATGGGCTGTTGAGCCCGGGCCGTTCCGTCGGCGGAAGTGCGTTGCTCGGTGGCGTTCCGCTCGCGCTCGCGATTCCGGTTTTGACCAAATTGCACGGGCTTGGCGCCGAAGCGTTCCAACTCTTCCGTCAGCGGCGCGTGTTCCTTGACCAGCATCTCGGCAAACTTGCGGACGTCCTTGTTGTCCAACTTGTCTTGAGCAAACTGGGCGATCGCGATCTCGGCCTGATTTTCGGTGAGCAGGCAATTCGCGATCATCTGGTCATTCGTCATTGCCCCGTCGGTCGGCTTGTTCGCCGTGACTCTCTGTACCGGCTGCAAGCTCTTGGGTTGTTGTTGCTGGGCGCCCGGTTGCGCGGCCCTTGGAAGACCAGGACGCGCCGGTTGAGCTTGCTGCGCACTGGCGCTAGCAACCAGTAGTAAGCCCAACGCCAGCGCACCGGTTCCTCGCAGTGTCCGAACTGTGGTAGCCATCACACGATCTCCTTGACAAAAACTCATTGAGAAGTACACACCGCCTCCAGATTTCGGAAAGTGGAAAGCAAGTCGCGTGCCCGTGAACGTGGCCGTGCGTGAGCTGCAAGTAAAAGTTTTCGCGCCGCGCAAGCCGCGCGCCGCGCGCTGTCTGATGGGGAGCCAAGGTGGTCGTGCGAAGACCGAAAACGGCGTCAGCTGCGTTTCAAACCGACCTCGACGGGCAATTGCTGGCGCGAGCATGGCCGCCAGGCTGCCGAGCCGCACGGCGATCGACCAAGACCCGGCCGCACGACAGCTCGATCGCAATTGTCTCGTTCCGGCCCGAGTCGGTCACTGGGTTGCCAACATCTTGGCATGCTGTTTGCCAATGATCGAGTTCGTGGCGCGCGGCGACGGCTCGATCGCGGGTCTCGTGTCGACTTCAACTAGGCAGGCGGACTGAAATGACTCATCTTGTGAATGCACTCTCGGACGCCGATCTCGAGCGCCGCGTGAGAAACTATTTGGCCAAGCACGGAATGGCCGCCAACGACGGACCTCAAGTCGAGGTGAATCAGGGAGTTGTAACGCTCCGTGGCCGGTTGTCGTCGGAATCTGCCCGCTGGCTGGCCGTTTCCTGCGGGCGTCGCGTCGCGGGCGTCGTGACGCTGATCGACCAATTACGTGTGATTCCTCGGCCGAAAATCGCCAATCGCCGAGTGGCCGTAAACTGCCCATCTTGGATGCTAGACTACCTAAGGAATGCCTCTTTACCCCAGGAGACCGGCTATGAGTACGACCCAGATCACGAACCGTCCGTTGCGCGTCGGCGTCTTTGACACCGTGCAGGCGGCCGACAATGTCGTGAGCGAGTTGCTCGCGGCCGGCTTCACCAAGGAACAGATCACCGTGATCTGTTCCGAGGCGGCCGTTCAGGAACATTTTAAGCAATTCGAGCATCAGGACCCGGCTGGCAGCCACACTCCGGCTGCGGCGGTCACCGGCGGAGCTTGCGGCGCGGCGATCGGCGCCATCGCGACCGTCGCCTTGGCCAGCATTCCCACGCTCGGCGGCGCGGCCCTGTTGGCGGCCGGCGGCATCGCGCTCTGGGGAGGCGGCGTGGTGGGTGGACTGGTTGGCGCCATGATGACCCGCGGCGTCGAAAAGGAGCTGGCCAACTACTATGACCAGGCCGTCTCCCGCGGAAAAATCCTCGTGGCGGCCGAGCAGGACAACACGCACAAGCAGGCGATGCTCCAGCGGGCCACCGAGATTTTCCACCGGCACGGTGTCGAATCAATGCCGATGCGCGAAGGTTAAACCATTCGCGCCAGGCGCGAGAGCAGGCCCAACATGCCCCTGGCGGAATATCGGCGGAAGCGAAACTTCCAAAAGACGCGGGAGCCGCGCGGCAAACCGGCCTCCGGCCGTGGCCGCGCTTTCGTGGTGCAGAAGCACGATGCGTCGCATCTGCACTACGATTTTCGCCTCGAGCTCGATGGCGTGCTCAAGAGCTGGGCCGTGCCCAAGGGACCGAGTCTCGACCCAGCCGAAAAGCGGCTGGCCGTGGCCGTCGAAGACCACCCGCTCGAATACGGCGGTTTCGAAGGCACGATACCCGAGGGCCAATACGGCGGTGGCACCGTCATGCTCTGGGATCGCGGCAATTGGGAGCCGGTCGGCGACGCCGCGGCGGGCTACCGCGCCGGGAAACTCAAGTTCCGCCTGCACGGCGAAAAACTCAACGGCGGCTGGACCCTCGTCCGCGCCGGCGGCCACGGGCGCGATCCTCGTCAGTGGCTGCTGATCAAGGAGCGCGACGAGGAAGCCCGCGACCATGCGAAATTCGATGTCGCCGCCCGCGAGCCGCTGAGTGTGGCCAGTGGGCGTGACTTGGACGAAATTGCCTCCGCCGGCGACGCCGTCTGGGACTCGACCGATGGCAAGGCCTCGCATCCCAAAACATCGAGCGCGCGGCCCAAGTCCAAGGCATCGTCGGTAGCGAAAAAATCGGCTGCTCGATCGCGAGTGGCCAAAACCATCAGCAAGGGCAAAAGCGCCGCCGGCTCGCAGCATCTGCCGACGTCGATCAAGCCGCAGCTGGCCACGCTCGTCGACAAGCCGTCCGAGGGACCGGAGTGGATCCACGAGTTCAAGTTCGACGGCTATCGCATCGTGGCCTTTGTCGACCATGGCGAAGTGCGGCTGCAAACGCGCGGGGGCCTGGATTGGACCGCGAAGTTTCCGGCCGTGGCCGCGGCCTGCGGGCGCCTGAATGTGGACAACGCGATCATTGACGGCGAGGTCGTGGCGCTCGACGAGCACGGCGTCAGCGATTTTCAGAACTTGCAGCAGGCCCTGCACGAAGGCAGCGGCCCCTTGATCTACTATGTTTTCGATCTGCTGTGGCTCAACGGCGAAGATCTGCGCCCCTTGCCGCTGGCCGATCGCAAAGCGCGGCTCAAGTCGCTCAAGCTCCCCTCGAACCGCGGACCGATCCGCCTCACCGAGTCCATTGCCGGGCATGGCGACGTGTTCTTCGCCGAAGCCGCGCGCCTGGGTCTTGAGGGCATGGTGTCCAAGCGCGCCGATCGCCCGCACCAGCCGGGCCGCGGTCCCGACTGGCTGAAAATCAAGTGCGCGGCCAACAGCGAGTTCGTGATCGGCGGCTTCACCCAGCCCGGCGGTTCGCGCGTCGGCTTCGGGGCCCTGCTATTGGGTTACTACGACGCGTCGGGCGAGCTGCAATATGCCGGCCGCGTGGGCACCGGCTTTGATGACAAGCTGCTGGGCCAACTTTCGAAAAAGCTGCACCGGCTCGAGTTGAAGAAATCACCCTTTGCCGCCGCCAAGATTAAGCGCGAGCGCGGCGCCCACTGGGTGCGGCCGACCCTCGTGGCCCAGGTTCGCTATTCCAACTGGACCCGCGATGGTCTGCTGCGGCATCCCGCGTTCCTCGGTCTGCGCGAAGACAAGCCGGCCCGCAGCGTGCATCGCGAGCAGCCGGCACCGGTGGCCCAGGTCGAAGGCAAGGCGCATTCCAAAAACGCAGACGCGAACGGCGCCGCGCGCAAAACCTCTTCGTCCAAGTCGGCCTCGTCTAAACCCGGACCGGCAAAATCGGCCGAAGCCGCCACCATCGCCGGGCAGCGGCTCACGCATCCCGACCGCGTGTTGTATCCCGACCAGCGAATCACCAAGCGCGATTTAGCCGACTATTATCTGGCCGTGGCGCCGTGGATGCTGCCGCACGTGGCCGATCGGCCGTTGTCGATCGTGCGTTGTCCCGCCGGCTTGTCAGGTCCGCGATTCTTTCAAAAGCATCCCACGCCCGGCATGCTCGAGCGGCTTGCTCGAGTGTCGGTGAAAGAAAAGGAAGGCACCCGCGAGTACGTCGTCATTCGCGAGGCGGGCGACCTGATTGAGCTGGTGCAGTTCGGCGCGCTCGAGCTGCACGTGTGGGGCTCGCGCGCCGATGCGCTCGAGCGGCCCGATCGGTTGATCTTCGATCTCGACCCGGCCGACGACGTGCCCTGGAAGCGAACCGTGGCCGCGGCCCGGCAGATTCGCGACCTGCTCGAGGAGCTGGGCCTGACCAGCTTCGTCAAGACCAGCGGCGGCAAGGGGCTGCACCTGGTCGTGCCCTTGGCGCGGCGCCACGAGTGGCCCGCCGTGGCCGACTTCGCCAAAGCCGTCGCCGTGGCCGTCACGCGAGCAGCCCCCGACGATTTCATCGCCACGATGACCAAGAGTGCCCGCCACGGCAAGATCTTTGTCGACTATCTGCGCAACCAGCGCGGCGCCACCTCCGTGGCCGCCTACTCGACCCGCGCCCGCGCCGGCGCGCCGGTGGCAGTGCCCATCACCTGGGACGAGCTGGGCCGCGTCAGCTCCGGCGACCGTTTCGACGTCTCCAGCGTTCTGCGCCGCATCAAGTCCCTCGACCGCGACCCCTGGTCCGAGATGGCCGACGTGCAGCAAACCTTCACTGCCAAGATGCGCAAGCAACTCGAGACGTGAGGAGAAACCTCGTCTCAGCTGAGATAGGTAATCTTGTCACAGAGTGCCAAGGCGCGGTTGGAGAAGTGGGTGTAGTCGACAGAGTACTCCCACCACTCATCGGAATCGAACCAATAATCCGAATCGGTGAATTGAAAAAAACCTGCCACGCACAGCCACCAATAGCTCCTGTCGGCGATTTTATCGCCGTAAAGGCGCTTGATCACTTTCACGAAGTCGCGAGGTTTGTTACGTCGCCAGTCACGCGAGTCCTTCGGACAACACCTCGCAGATGATCTCGAACAGCGTGTAGGATACCTTTGACTGCTTCCGACCCTTCTTCTTGTCTTTTCTGGCCACCGACCGACCGCGCAATGTGCCTTCGAGATCTTGCAATTCGTCGTAAATCGGCCATCGCTTTATCGTGCAGGCATCGAAATCGCCGGAGAAGACCGGATCCTCCCAGTCGTCTCGCAATTGTTCGGGCATGCCTTTGATGATTCCGGCAAGTCGCCGGCGCAAGCTTTGTTTGCCCTGCCGATTCGTCAGGCGGACCAAATGTACACCCGCAATGTCGGAGAAGCCGGAGACGTCACGACCGACTGCGACAATAATCGTTTCCTTCCGTTTTTTTCCGAACGCGACTCCAGCTTCGAAGATAACGTTGGGCCTGGGCTGCCACCGAAATTCATCGACAGTCTCTGAGTTCCGGCCCGCCAATCGTTCCGCCTTATAGAGCGCCGCCAGCTCATCGGCGGTGAAGAGCACGATCACCGCGCTGGCTCGTTCGATGCAATGCAGCACGATTTCGGTGACGAACGAGTTTGCCTGGGCATCGCTTGCGTCCTCGAACGTCCACTCGCGCGCTCCCACAGTAGAGAGAAACTTGCGCATTTCACGATATGCATTTACATTTCTGCCGTAAACAACGAAAACCCCCGGATCTTCCGGCGACTCCATGGCGCGATCTCTCTATGGTGGATGTCGGAATTGGCCTGCTTCACGCAAGGCACAAGAGTACTTACCGTGCGGAAGCGTTTGTATTATTAGCGGCAGTCCCGGCTATGGTAACTCTGTAGTCATACCAAGGCAAATCATCGGCCAGTCGGCAGTGGACTGCCGTTACGGGCAATACGCGAGTTGCGCCGTCAATGTCAGCCCCGACTTCTCGGCGGCCGCGGCTCCCTGCCTGGCCATCGGGCCGGAAGGGCCATGGTCTGCATTCTCGCCACAGCACGTTTTTCCGCCCCCAATTCGCCCGCGGGGCCGCCATGCTAGAATAGTAGATGGCGCTCCCGCGCCGTGGCCATTTCGACCTTCCGAGCCGGGGCTTGCAGCGTGTCACAGGCGATTGTCGATCCGAATGAATTGCGGCGCTTTGCGCGGAACCTCGAGCGGTTCAGCGCCGAGTTGCAGAACCAGATGCTGATGCTGCGCGGGCAACTCAACACACTGGGACAAAGCTGGCGCGATCAGGAGCAGGTCAAGTTCACCGAGGAGTTCGAGCTGACGCTGGCGGCCACCAACCGCTTTCTGGAGTCAGCCCAGCAGCACGTCCCGTTCCTGCTGCGCAAGGCCGATCGGGTCGAAGAGTATTTGCGGCAGCGCTAGCATGCCGGCAGTCAGGAACCAAGGTGCAGCGAAGATGAGTGACGGCGCCCATGTCGGCTCGCTCGAGGCGGTGCGCGATTTCCGCGCGGCGCTGCACACCTTTCTCGACGAGGTGCGCGACGCGATGTGCTCCTATGACCTGGAAGTGCGCCGCACGCTCGAGTGGCTGCTCGAGGCCGAGCCCCGCCGCTGGCAGCAGCAAGTCCGCATCTGCGAGGATCAGGTGACCGAAGCCAAGATCGAACTCGAGCGCTGCCGCTGCTCCAAACTGCCCGGCGGCGGCACCCCCTCGTGCATGGAAGAACGCAAGGCGGTCGAACGGGCCCGCCAGCGCCGTCAGTATGCCGAGGACAAGGTCGAGGCCGTGCGACGCTGGGCCGGCATCGTCGAGCGCGAAGCCGATGAATACACCGGCCGGGCCCATCAACTCGCAGGCATGTTCGACGCCGATCTGCCGCAGGCCATCGCGCTACTGGATCGCATCATGAATTCGCTGGAGTCCTACGTCGCCTTTACCGCGCCGACCACCGGCTCGGCCAGCACCGCCAGTGCGCCGCCGCTGGCCTCGATGGCCCGACCAACGGACACGGCAACCTCGAACGACGGAGTGACCGCGGCGGAGAACAACGACGTCATCGACGCGGAGCCGCCCGTTACGCCTGCCGATTTACAACCGCGGAGTGCTCAGCCATGAAGCCCGGCGACTTGACCACTGGCACCACCAAATTGCACAAAGCCTGGAAGAAGCTGCTGCTGCGGTGGGATTCGACCAAGACCGACTGGCGCGATGCGGTCAGCCGCGACTTCGAGCAAAAGTATCTCGAGCCACTTGGCCCGCAAATCGACGCCACCTTGCAGCGGATGCGGGCCTTGAATGCTTCGCTGACCGCGGCCCAACACGATTGCGAACATTAATCCCGCGGGCATTCGCCCCCCGACGCGCATGACTTCCGAAGACTCGCCTCGCAACCTTGCTCCGCCCGCGGCCGACAGCCCGCCAGGCGACCCCCAGGCGCGCGAGGTGCAGTTTCTGATCGACCTGGCGCAGACGGTCACCGATCGTCAGGCAGGCGAATCGCGCGTCACGGCCCAATATCAGGCCGCCTCGAACGCCGCGAAGCGGGCCGTCGAGGATTCGCGCCGGGCGCTGGCCGTCGAGCTCGAAGTCGAGCGGCGCGACCTGGAAAACGACTACGCCGAGCAGCGCCGCCACGCCGCCGCGCGATTCGAACAGGAGGCGGCGACCGTCGAGCGGCAGTTCTCCGAGTTGCAACAGCAAGTTGCGCAGGAATATGCCATGTCGGCCAAGAAGGCCGAGCGCAAACTCAAGGAAGCGGGCTGGGAGGCCGACACCGTTTACGAAGCGGCCCGCCACATCGCGCCGCGCCAACTGCAAGAGTTCGAAGTGCTCGTCGCGGGTTGGCTCGAACGCGCGCGCTCGGAGCGCGAAGAGGCCGAGGAGTTGTTGAGCCAATGGCGGCAAGCCGTACCCGAGGTGCCGTCGCCACCCCCGTTGTCCAGCGAAGGCGCGACCGCGACGCTGGCCGACGTCGAAGAGCGCGTGCAGTTCTCGATTAGCCAGCGGCAGCGACTTGGCCAGTTGCGCGTGCCGGCCCTGGCCGCCCACTTCACGCTGGCCTGGGTGTTCGTGCTCTCGGGACTGGCGCTGGCCGGCGTTGCCTTGGGAACCGAACAAAGTACCGGCGTGGCCGCCGGAATCCTGCTGCTCTTCGTCGCGCTGGGTGTGGGTTCCAGTTTCTATTTGCGCCGCCTGGCCCGCCAACAGATTCTCACCGTCTATCCGCCCCTGTCGGCCGCCACGCAGGATGCCGAACGCCTGGCCGAGCAGGCCGTCGCAGCCGCCCGCGCCCGTGCCGCGGCGCAGCAGGCCGAAGTCGATCAGCGCCGAGTGCAGGCACTCGAGCTGGCGCAGCAAAAATACGCGTCGCGAGTGGCGCGCCGCGATGAACGCCGCGATCAGCGCCTCCAGGGTCCCGCCCTGACCTATCCCAAGAAGCTGGAGGAGATTGCCCAACGGCACGATCGCGATCTGGGGCTGGCCGAATCAACCCGCGCGCGCCGCGATGCCGAGCTTCGCCAGAAGGAAGCCCAGCGCACCGTGATCGAAGACCGCTATCGGCGGCAAACGCAAGAAATCGAAGAGCGCCAGGCGGCCCAATGGCAGGCCCTCAGCGAGCAATGGCGCGCCGGCCTGGCGCGCTTACAAGCAACCGCGCGCGAGATCTGGGGCGATCGAGGTGCCGAGCCGCGCCCCGCCTGCCTGGCCGACTGGAGCCAGCTCGACGGCCACTGGGCCGCCGCCTCCCAGGTTCCACCCGCGATTCGTTTTGGCCAGTTCCGCGTGAACCTCGACCAGATTCCCGGCGGCGTGCCGGCCGAGCGGTCGTTGGCCGACATGGCTCCGCGCGGCTACTGGCTGCCGGCCATGGTGCCGTTCCCCGACAAATCGTCGCTGCTCTTCAAGGCCCAGGGCAATGGCCGCCGCGTGGCGGTCGAAACGATGCAGGCCGTCATGCTGCGGCTCTTGGTCACGGTGCCGCCGGGCAAGCTGCGGATGACGATCATCGACCCGGTCGGACTGGGCGAGAATTTTGCCGCCTTCATGCACCTGGCTGACTACAACGAGGCGCTGATCGCCAGCCGCATTTGGACCGACCCCCGCCACATCGAACAACGGCTGACCGACATTTCGGAGCACATGGAGAATGTGATCCAGAAGTATCTCCGCAACGAGTTCGAGAGCATTGAGCAATACAACCGTCAGGCCGGCGAGATCGCCGAGCCCTACCGCTTTCTGGTGATCGCCAATTTTCCGGCCAACTTCAGCGAGGCGGCCCAGCGCCGTCTGATGTCGATCGCCGCCAGCGGCGCGCGGTGCGGTGTCTCGATCCTGATGATGGTCGACACCCAACTGCCGCTGGCCACCGGTGTGTCGCTGGCCGATATCGAGCAGCACGCCACCACGCTGGTCTGGAATCAAGGGCAGTTCGCCTGGAAGCAGAAGCCGTTCGATGCGTTCGCCCTGACACTCGATGGCGCGCCGCAGCCCACGCAAGTCACCGAGATGCTGCAACTGGCCGGCCAGTATGCCGTCGACGCCGGGCGCGTCGAGGTGCCGTTCGAGGTGATCGCGCCCTCGCCGGAAGAGTTGTGGACCGGCTCCACCCGCTCGGGTATCGACGTTCCGTTGGGCCGCGCCGGCGCCACGCGGCTGCAGTATATGCGGCTGGGCCAGGGCACTTCGCAGCACGTGCTCGTGGCCGGCAAGACCGGCTCGGGCAAATCGACGTTGCTGCACGCGCTGATCACGAACCTCTGCCTGCGTTACAACCCCGACGAGATCGAACTCTACCTGATCGACTTCAAGCAGGGCGTCGAATTCAAAACCTACGCCACGCACCACCTGCCCCACGCGCGCGTCGTGGCCATCGAAAGCGATCGGGAATTCGGCACCAGCGTCCTGGCGCGGCTCGATGCCGAGCTGCGCTCGCGGGCCGAGGCGTTTCGCGCCTTGGGCGTGCAAGATCTGGCCGGCTTTCGCGAAGCCGACAAGAGCCGGCCGATGCCGCGCATCCTGATCATCGTCGATGAGTTCCAGGAATTCTTCGTCGAGGACGACAAGATCGCGCAGGATGCCGGCTTGCTGCTCGACCGCCTGGTGCGCCAAGGTCGCGCCTTCGGTATTCACGTCCTGTTGGGGTCGCAGACGCTGGCCGGCACCTACACGCTGGCCCGCAGCACGATCGGCCAGATGGCCGTGCGCGTCGCCTTGCAGTGCAGCGAGACCGACGCCCATTTGATTCTCAGCGAGGACAACTCGGCGGCCCGCCTGCTGTCGCGAGCCGGCGAAGCGATCTACAACGACTCGAACGGCCTGGTCGAAGGCAACCATCCGTTCCAGGTCGTGTGGCTGGGCGATGAACGACGCGAAAAATATCTCGACCAGATTCAAATGCTGGTCGAACGCCAGCAAATCGCTGCCCGGCCGCAATTGGTGTTCGAGGGCAACGTGCCGGCCAATCCCGAGCGCAACGAGCTGCTGGTGAGGCTGTTGGCCGCCGGCCGCCCGGCCACCGCTCCCGCGGCGGCCCAAGCCTGGTTAGGCGAAGCCGTCGCGATCAAGGATCCCACCTCGGTGGTCTTCCGGCGTCAAAGCGGCACCAATCTATTGATTGTCGGCCAGAACGATGAAGCCGCGTTGGGGCTGTTCACGATGGCGCTCGTCAGCCTCTCGGCTCAGCATCCCGCGTCGGTTGACCAATGCGCGCGATTCTTCGTGTTCGATGGCAGCGCCGCCGGTTCCACTCAGGGCGCGGCACTTGCCGAGCTAGCCCGGCTGACCTCCGATCCGGTGCGCATCTTCACCTGGCGCGAATTGGCCGCCGCGACCAACGAGCTGGCCACCGAGGTCGCGCAGCGTCAACAACAGTCCGACGTCGAGTTCCCGCCGATCTTTGTGCTGGTCTATGGCGTGCAAAAGCTGCGCGAGTTGCGGCGTGGCGAAGATGATTTTGGCTTTTCGCGCGGCGGCGAGGAGCGCCCGCCTGACCCCGCCAAGCAATTTGCCGCCGTCTTGCGCGATGGACCGTCCGTGGGCATTCACGTGCTGGCCTGGTGCGACAGCCTCAATAATCTGAATCGCACCTGGGAACGGCAAACCTTGCGCGAGTTCGAGCTGCGCGTCGTGTTGCAGATGGGCGCTAACGATTCCAGCACGCTGATCGATACGCCCGCGGCGAGCAAGCTGGGCCCCCATCGCGCGCTGTTTCACAGCGAGGAGCAAGAAGTGCTCGAGAAGTTCCGGCCCTATCGCTCGCCGACCGACGGCTGGCTCGATTGGGTCCGTGAACATCTCGCCGCCCCGCCCGAAGACGGCCGTTCCCGGCGTCTGGCCGTCTAGTCCGGCGGACCGCCACGACCCAATTGATCGTGGCGGCCCCATCTCGTGTCGGCCGTCGACCGCTTATTCGTCGGTCGCCCGGTCGAGCTTTTCCTTCGTCCGATCGACGACTTCCTTGGCCTTGTCGGCAACCTTTTCGATCGCCTGCTTGGCCTTGCCGCGCGCCTGGTCGACTTTTCCCTCGCGCCGCAGCTGATTGTTATCGGTCACAGCGCCGGCGGCTTCCTTGACGCGGCCCTTCAGTTCTTCTGCCTTTCCCGACATGATAGCTCTCCTTATGAGAATGCAAGAAGCGTTGCATGCAACGCAAGCCCGGTGACAATAGTTGGTTAGAGATTGCAAACGATATGCCGACGAATTTTTAAGCGGTGACCCAGGAGCAAGGAGCCCGCTAAGTCGTGCCTCATGCGGCATTAGCGCCGAAACGGCCTCTCTGCTCGAGCTTGGTCATCGAACACCCGCTTTGGTTCGCCGGCAGCCGGTGAGAGAGGCGGCGCGCCGCTGGGCCTCCCCGCAATTGGGTATTCCGTCAATTCGGCACGATTTCTGCTCCTCAAACACCCTCGCGGACCGTTCGTCAAGCCATTTCTCGGTCGCTCGTCTTGTTCGCGGACGCAGCCCGACCTATCGCGGGGAGACCTGTTATGAACATGCTTGCTGAAATCGTGATGAGCCCGGGCGGCGTTATTTCGTGGATCGTGGTGGGCTTGATTGCCGGATGGCTGGCCGGTTCGGTGATGAGCGGTGGCGGCTACGGCATCGTTCGCGACATTGTCCTGGGATTGATTGGGGCCCTGGTGGGCGGCTTTGTTTCCGGTATGTTCATACAAGGTGACGCCGGGTTCTGGGGCAGCATTGTGATCGCCTTCGTGGGCGCTTGCATCCTGATCGGGATCTCCCGCGTGGTCATGCCGGGACGGGCGCCCCGTTAGTGGCTCGCAACAACGAATTTCGGCGAACGACTGTGCGCGCGGGCGGCGGGCGCAAGAAGGACAGCGGCTGCATGGCGACGATCTCCCAGAAGCGGCAGGCGATGGCGCGGCGGCTACCCGTTGGCGCCGAGGTGCAACGCAACGGCGGGGTGCATTTCCGCGTCTGGGCGCCGCGACGCCGCAAAGTGGAAGTGAACTTCGTCGTCGCCGCCCAAGCGGCCGCCGTCGAGCCGCTGCTGTTAACCGCCGAAGACGACGGATATTTTTCCGGCTTCGCGCCGCGGGCCTCGACCGGCACGCGCTATGGCTTTCGTCTCGACGACGAGGTCCTGGTGCTCCCCGATCCGGCCTCGCGGCGTCAGCCCGAGGGACCGCATGGTCCTTCGGAGGTTGTCGATCCCGCGAGCTACGTCTGGCGCGACGGGCAGTGGCCCGGCATTTCGCTGTTGGGCCAGGTCTTCTACGAAATGCACATCGGCACCTTCACGCGCGAGGGCACCTGGCAAGCCGCCGTGCGCCACCTGCCCGCACTGGCCGAGTTGGGCATCACGACCCTCGAGGTCATGCCGGTCGCCGAGTTCGACGGCCAGTTCGGCTGGGGCTACGACGGCGTCGATCTGTTCGCGCCGACGCGCTTGTATGGCACGCCCGACGATTTTCGCCACTTTGTCGACGAGGCCCATCGCCATGGCCTGGGCGTGATGTTGGATGTGGTCTACAACCATTTTGGCCCGGTTGGCAACTATCTGGGCCAGTTCTCCGCCGCTTACCTGTCGCCCAAGCATCGCACCGACTGGGGTGAGGCGGTCAACTTCGACGGCGACAATTGCCAGCCGGTGCGCGAGTTCTTCATCGCCAACGCCGGCTACTGGGCCGATGAGTTTCATATCGACGGCCTGCGGCTCGACGCGGTGCAGGCGATTTTCGACGACTCGAGCGAGCACATCGTGGCCGCCGTGCGGCGCCGCGTGCACGAGGCGGCAGGCGGACGCAACACGCTGGTGGTCGCCGAGGATGAATTCCAGGATTCGCGCCGACTGCGCGGTGGCGATCCGCACTCAGGTCGACTTGACGCCGCCTGGAACGACGACTTCCACCACTCGGCCCGCGTGGCGAGCACCGGGCACGCCGAGTATTACTTCGGCGACTATCTCGGCACGCCGCAAGAGTTGATCTCGGCTGTAAAGTGGGGCTATCTCTACCAGGGACAATGGAATCATCGGCAAGAACGACACCGCGGTTTTCCGGCACTCGATGTCGAGGCGCCGCAGTTCGTGATCTTTCTGCAAAACCACGATCAGATCGGCAACTCGCCGCAGGGTCGCCGGCTGCACGAACTGACCTCGCCGGGCCGCCACCGCGCGCTGACCGCCTTGTTGCTGCTGGCGCCGGGCACGCCGCTGTTGTTTCAGGGCCAGGAATTTTCGGCTTCGAGCCGCTTTCAATACTTTGCCGACCACCAGGGCGAGTTGGCTGAACTGGTGCGCACCGGCCGGCACGATTGCCTGCGGCAGTTCGGCCGCATGGCCGGACCCGACGCGGCCGAACACCTGGCCGATCCCGCGGACCGCTTGACGTTCGAAGCCTCGAAGCTCGATCATGCCGAGCGGGCGCTGCACGCCGAAGCCTACGTCCTGCACCGCGACTTGCTGCGTCTGCGCCGCGAAGATCCGGTGTTTGCCGCGCAGCGAGCCGATCGGCTGCACGGCTCGGTCCTCTCGGGCGAGGCGTTCCTGCTACGCTACCTGGGCCGCGAAGGCGACGATCGGCTGCTGTTGGTCAACTTGGGCCGCGACCTGGATTGCCGTCCGATGACCGACCCGCTGCTGGTGCCGCCGTCCGGCAGGCGCTGGAAGCTTTTATGGTCGAGCGAAAGCCCCTGCTATGGCGGCGCGGGGGCCGGCGTGCTCGATCCGCGCCATTGGTTTCTGCCGGGCCACGCCGCGATCGTGCTCGCGCCCGAACCGCTCGACTGAGCGTCGCCCATCACCCTGGTATCTGCCGAATGGCCAAAAAAGTTCCCCCAGGTTCCCACGAAGCCGAGGCCGAACCGGCGCTCGACGGCAACCCCACGTGGTACAAAGACGCGATCATCTATCAGCTTCACGTCCGCTCCTTCCGCGATAGCGACGCCGACGGCATCGGCGACTTTGCCGGGTTGACGCAAAAGCTCGACTACTTGCAGGATCTGGGCGTCACGGCCCTCTGGATTCTGCCGTTCTATCCCTCGCCACTCCGCGACGACGGCTATGACATCGCCGACTACACGGACGTCAACCCTTCGTACGGCGACCTGCGCGATTTCAAGACCTTCGTGCGCGAGGCCCACGTCCGCGGACTGCGCGTGATCACCGAGCTGGTGCTCAACCACACCTCGGATCAGCATCCCTGGTTCCAGCGCGCGCGGCGCTCGAAGCCCGGTTCGCCCGCCCGAGAGTTTTACGTCTGGAGCGACACGCCGGAAAAATATCAGGATGCGCGCATCATTTTCAAGGACTTCGAGGTCTCGAACTGGTCGTGGGATCCCACGGCCAAGGCCTACTACTGGCACCGCTTCTATGCCCATCAGCCCGATCTGAACTTCGAGAATCCGCGCGTGCAGCAGGTGATGTTCGATGCCTTGGACTATTGGCTGCGGCTGGGCGTCGATGGTCTGCGGCTCGACGCCGTGCCCTATCTCTACGAGCGCGAAGGCACGAACTGCGAGAACCTGCCCGAGACCCACGCTTTTCTCAAGAAGGTGCGGCAGCACATTGACGCTGAGTTTCCCGGCCGCATGCTGTTGGCCGAGGCCAACCAATGGCCCGAGGACGCGATCGCCTATTTTGGCGAGGGGGACGAGTGCCAGGCGGCCTTTCATTTTCCGATCATGCCGCGGTTGTTCATGGCCATCCACATGGAGGACCGCTATCCGATCGTCGACATCTTGCAACAGACGCCCGCCATTCCGCCCGACTGCCAGTGGTTCGTGTTTCTGCGCAATCACGACGAATTGACCCTCGAAATGGTTACCGACGAAGAGCGCGACTATATGTATCGGGTCTATGCCCGCGACATGCAGGCTCGGATCAACCTGGGCATTCGCCGCCGCTTGGCGCCGTTGTTGGGCAACGACCGCCGGCGAATCGAGTTGATGAACGCCTTGCTGTTCTCGCTGCCGGGCACGCCTGTCATCTACTATGGCGACGAAATCGGCATGGGCGACAACATCTATCTGGGCGATCGCGACGGCGTGCGCACGCCGATGCAATGGAGCCCCGACCGCAACGCCGGCTTCTCCGATGCCAATCCGCAGCGGCTCTATTCGCCCGTGATCGTCGATCCCGAATACCTGTTCGAGACGGTGAACGTCGAGAACCAGCAGAAGAATCCGCACTCACTGTTGTGGTGGATGAAACGGCTCATCGCCCTGCGGCAAAAATATCCGGCGCTCGGACGCGGCAGCCTCGAGATGCTGGCGCCCGAGAATCCCAAGATCCTGGCTTTCACGCGCGACCTCGAGCAGCAAAGCGTGCTGGTCGTGGCCAACATGTCGCGCTACGTGCAGTTCGTCGAGCTCGACCTGTCGCGGTTCGCCGGGCGGCAGCCGGTGGAAGTGTTTGGGCGCACGGCTTTCCCGCGGATTGGCACGACGCCCTACGTGCTGACGGTGGCGCCGCATTCGTTCTATTGGTTCGCGCTCGAGCGCGAACCGGCGCCGGGCGAGGACGACGGACAGGAAATCACGCGGCTCGTGATTCCCGCGCGCGCGTCGGAACTAGTACGCGGCCGCATGCGCTCGAGCTTCGAGCGGATTCTGATCCGCGAACTGCCGCATCGTCGCTGGTTCGGCGGCAAGCTCCGAGGGATTCAGAGCCTGCGGATCATCGACGCGATTCCCCTGAGCAAGGCCGCCGATCGCTCCGCACCGCGGCTGCTGTTGGTGCGCATCGAGTTCATGGAATCGGAGCCGGAGACGTACGCTCTGCCGCTGGGCATTGCCTGGGGGGCCGACGCCGAGCGCGTGGTCACCACTTCGCCAGCCCAGGTGCTGGCGCCCATTCAAAACGCGGCGACCAAGGAATCGGGCGTGCTCTACGACGCTTCGCTCGATCCCACGGCCACTAGCGCGCTGTTGCAACTGATGATTCGCCGCCGCCGTTTGAAGGGTTCGCACGGCGAGTTGCTCGGCTGGTCCAACGCGCTGCTGGAGAAGAACGGCGAGGAGGCCGAGAAGCTGTCGATCGCGCCGGCCCGCATCGATCAGACTAAGAACGCGGTCGTGTTCGGCGACCAATGGATTTTGAAGCTCTTTCGCCGGGTTGAAAACGGCGTGAACCCCGATTTCGAAATGGGGCGGTTTCTCAATGGCGAGGAAACCCGTTTTCCGCACACGCCCCAGGTGGCCGGCTCGCTCGAATATCGCCTGGACAATCGCGAGACCACGAACGTCGGCATCCTGCACCGCTATGTGCCCAACACGATCACAGCCTGGCAATTTGCCCAGGACTCGTTGGGCCGGTTCTTCGAACACCTGATGGCCGGCAGTCTAGATGCGCGTCCCGATCTCGATGGCGCCAGCCGCCAATCGCTGTGGACCCTGGCCAAGGGCGAGCCTCCCGAGGCCGCCAAAGATCTGCTGGGCGCGTTCCTCGAGTCGGCCGCCTTGTTGGGCCGCCGCACGGGCGAGATGCACGTGGCCTTGGCGTCCGAACCCGCCAACCCGGCCTTCGCGCCCGAGCCGTTCACGCAGCTCTATCAGCGGTCGTTCTATCAATCGGCTCGCAAGCTGGCCTTCGAGGCCTTTCAACAGCTCAAGCGCCAGCTCAAGTCGCTCGGCCCCGAGACCCAGGCAGCCGCCGCCCAGGTATTGGACCACGACAAACAAGTGCTCGAAGTCTTTCGCGGCCTGGTCGGACCGAAGATTCTCGCGCAGCGCATTCGCTGTCACGGCGACTTTCACCTGGGCCAGGTGCTCTATACCGGCAAGGACTTTGTCGTCATCGACTTCGAAGGCGACGCGCGGCGTCCGCTGTCGGCGCGGCGCATCAAGCGCTCGGCGCTTGAGGACGTGGCCGGCATGGTCCGTTCGCTGCGCTATGCCGCCGCCGAGGCCCTGTTGCGGCTGCCCACGATCGGCGTCGTGGCGCCCGACGCGATTGCCGCCTGGCAGCAGGCCGCTGATTTCTGGTACTCCTGGAGCAGTTCGGCCTTCCTGCGCGCCTACTCTACCGCCACCGCCGCCACCGACCTGCTCCCGCGCAGCGAGCCGCAGCTCGACCTGCTGCTCAAGGTGCACCTGATGGAGCGGGCCATCGAAGAACTGCAATATGAGCTCGACAACCGCCCCGAGCGCGCCACGTTCGCGCTCCATGGCATTCTTGAGCTGACGCAGTAGCGTCCCTCCCGCGCAACATTACCTGCCGCCGTGCTCCGCGGCTCAGATCGTCGTTTCCTCGCTCGGCACCCGCGAGCACAAGGCCACCAACGAGCACGGCGCGAGCTGGTACTTTTTGTCGACGCTGCCTCCCACTTCCGCGTCGGGATTGGCGGTATCGAACATCAGCTCCCAGGGCGTGCCGTTTTCGGGCGCGGGCAGCACGAAAGGAATCGGCTTGCCGTGGTCGGCGTTGAACAACAGCAGCATCGTATCGCCGTTGATCGCTTCGCCCCTCTCGTTGACGTCGATGTTGCCGCCGAACAATTCGACCCCCAGGCAGCGGACCTCGGCCTTGTTCCAGGCTTCCTTCGACATCGTGGCCCCGCTCGGATCGAGCCAGGAGATTTCCGGCGCCTCGTCGCCCTGAATCAATTGGCCGTGGAAAAACCGGCGGCGATTGAACACTGGCTGCTCGGCGAATAGCGCAGTCACCCGGCGGGTGAACTTGAGCAGCGATTCCTCCTCTTCGCTCAGGTCCCAGTTGAGCCACGAGATGTCGTTGTCCTGGCAATAGGCATTGTTGTTGCCGCGCTGGGTCTGGCCGATCTCGTCGCCGGCCCGCAGCATGGGGGCGCCTTGCGAGAGGATGAGCGTGGCCAGAAAGGCCCGCTTCTTTTTCTCGCGCAGGGCGAGAATCTTCTTGTCGTTGGTCTCGCCCTCGGCGCCGCAGTTCCAACTGATGTTGTCGTCGGTGCCGTCGCGATTGTTCTCGCCGTTGGCTTCGTTGTGCTTCTGGTTATAGGAAACCAGGTCGTGCAGCGTGAATCCGTCGTGGGCCGTGACGAAGTTGATGCTGGCATGCGGCCGGCGGTTGCTCCATTCGTACAAATCGCTCGAGCCGCAGAACCGCGTGGCAAACTCCGACACCACGCCGCCGTCCCCTTTCCAGAAGTGCCGCACGCAATCGCGATACTTGCCGTTCCACTCGCTCCACAACACCGGAAAGTTGCCGACCTGATAGCCGCCGGCGCCCAGATCCCACGGTTCGGCGATCAGCTTCACCTGCGAGATCACCGGGTCCTGGTGAATGATGTCGAAAAACGCCCCCAGTTTGTCCACTTCGTGCAGCTCGCGCGCCAGCGTGCTGGCCAGATCGAAGCGAAAACCGTCGATCCGCATGTGTACGATCCAATAGCGCAAGCTGTCCATGATCAACTGCAACACNNACCACGTCCAGAATCACCTCGATGCCGGCGGCGTGCAGGTTGCGGACCATGGTCTTGAACTCGCGCACCACGTCGGGCCCCGCCGCCACGCTCGCATAGCGATGATCGGGCGCGAAGAAACCCAGCGTGTTATAGCCCCAGTAGTTCACCAGCCCCTGGTCGACCAGGTGCCGATCGTCCTCGTGCTCGTGTACGGGCAACAGCTCGATGGCCGTAACGCCCAGGCTCTTCAAGTAACGCACCGAGGCATCCGAAGCCAGGCCCGCATAGGTGCCGCGCAGCTTCTCGGGCACCTCGGGGTGCAGCTTGGTAAAGCCCTTGGGGTGCAGCTCATAGATGATGGTCTTGTTCCAGGGCACCCGCGGCGGGCGATCGTCTCCCCAGGTAAAGGCCTCGTCCAGCACGGCCGCCAGCGGCGCAAACCGCGAATTGTCGCGCTCGTCGAACGACAGGTCGGCCTGCGGATCGCCAATCTTGTAGCCCCACATCTCATCCGACCAGCGCGTCTCGCGGGCGATGGCCTTGGCATAAGGATCCAACAGCACCTTGTGTACGTTGAAGCGATGGCCCTCGGCCGGCTTGTAGGGCCCGTCGACGCGATAGCCATAGACTTGCCCCGGCAGCACGTCGGGCAGATAGGCGTGCCAGACCATGTCGGTCTGTTCCGTGAGCGAAATGCGGTGCGACTCCATTTCGGCGTCGGCCGAATCGTACAAGCACAGATGAACCTGGGTGGCATGCTCCGTATACAGCGCAAAGTTGGTGCCGCTGCCATCCCAGGTGGCGCCAAGCGGATAGGGCTGGCCAGGCCAGATTCGCAGTTTCATCAATCCATTTCCAACAGATGAAGAAAGGTGGGGTTTGCGTCCTTGAACATAGGCCAACTCACCGCTGGGGCACAACCGCCTCGCCGCTCAGCAGCGCGACCGGAAAGCGGCTCAGCACGTCGCCCGCGTCCAGTTCCAGGCCGTGGGGCGTGTTTTCTGCCGCCTCGATCGCCTCGCCCGTCAGCACGTGCCGCCAGTGCCGCGGGGCGCCCTCGGGCAAGGGCACGATCGTCTCGCGCCACCAATCGCCCAGCGGCCAAGGGGTTTGCGTCGATCCCCGCTCGCCGGCCCGCGCAGCCTGCTCGCTCCAGGCGGCCCAGGCCAGCCGCGGCACGATGCACGCCAGCCATTGGCCGTCGCAAACGCGCGTGAACGCACACAGCTGCCCCTTGCGCGGACCCTCGGGCATCAGGGGTTGATAATCGCCATCGAACAACCCGGTGTGTTGCCGTCGAAACTGGAGCGCCCGCCAAATCGTGAACATCTTGATCGGCTCGTCGGGCCAGCGCGCGAGCAGTTCGCGCACCAGGGCCGGTAGATCCTCCTCGCTGCGCGACACGAGCCCCGCCAGCATTTCGCGGCGCTTGGAAAAATCGACGGGTCGCCGATTGTCGGGATCGACCAGGTTGAAGTCCCACAGTTCCGAGCCCTGCCAAAAGTCGGGCACGCCGGGCGCGCAGCTCTTGATCAACGTCTGCGCCAGCGAATTGACGAATCCCGCGTCGGCAATCGTTCGCACGAAGGCGTCGAGATCCGCCGAAAATGGCGACTGCGCCGCGTCGAGCACCGTGCGGATGAATGTGGCCACGGCCTGATCGTATTCGTGATAGGGGTTCAACCAACTGGTGTGCAGCTTCGCTTCGCGTAGGGCCTTGTCGAGATAGCGCACGATGCGGTCGACATATTCCGCGTGGGCCTCGGCATCGAGCGATTGGCCCGGTGGCAGCAGCGGCCAGGTGCCGACCAGCGTCTGATAGATCAGATATTCTTCGTTGGCGTCTGGCACCGCGGCGCCGTCAAGCTCCACCCGCGCGCCGGCGTTCATCGCGCGCCAGCGCTCGGCCGCGGCCTGCCAAGCCTCGGGCAATTCCGAGAGCACGTTGAGCCGGGCCCGCAGATCCTCGCCGCGCTTGGTGTCGTGCGTGCCCGTGGTCAGCAGGTCGTGGGGCCAGCGGGCCTGCTGCTCTTGCAGCCGGCGATGAAACTGCTCGATCGAAGTGCCGGGAATCGTCGGGTCGCCGCCCACTTCGTTTAGCGAGGCCAGCGGATAGAAGCGATAGAACGCCGTGTCCTCCCAGCCCTTGGCCGTCACCGGGCCGGTCACCTGCTGGAACTTGAGCACGAAGGCACGCCGTTCGGCCCGCGCTTCGTCCGACAAGCCCGCCGGATCGTCGAGCAGCAACACCGAGGCGATGAAGTCGAAAAACGAGGGGCTCATCGCCGGGTTGCGCCGCTTGGCGATCCGCACGGCCGTCACGATTCGTTGCCGGTCCTCTTCGCGCACTTCCTGGCTGCTCGGCCGCGTGTAAGTGCGATAGACCGGAAAACACGCCACGACCTCGCGCAATCCGCGATACAGCGACAGCCGCGTGAAATCGCGCGACCAGCGGTGCTGTTCCGAAATGCGGTCCAACTGTTGGGCGAGCATGTTCATTTCGCTCGACAGCGACGTGGCCAGGATCGCCCGCTTGCTCTCGTAGAGCACCTGCGTGAACGTGCGCGGCTGTTCGGTAAAGCGGCCATAGACGTCGCGCAACCCATAAGCTCCGCGGCGATCGACGAATACCCCATTGAGCGAGTTCAAGAAGTCGTAACCCGTCGTGCCGTCGATCGGCCAATCGCCGGGCAAGTTTTCGTCGAACGCCAAGATCTTTTCGACGAGCAGATAGAACTCCGACCGGTCGGGATCGTCCGCGCTCGGCTCTTCGCCCCGCGCCCGGCGCACCGCATCGTTCAACTTACACAGATACTGCCGCGGGTCGAGCAGCCCGTCGGCATGATCGATTCGCAACCCGGTGATCCAGCCTTGCTCGACGAACCGCAGCACCATCCGGTGTACGGCTTCGAACACCTCGGGGTCTTCCACCCGAATGGCCGCCAGCGAGTCGACGTCGAAGAAGCGGCGATAGTTGATCTCGTCGGTCGCCACGCGCCAGTGGCAGAGTCGATAGGGCTGCGCCGCCAGCAGGTTTTCCAACTGGTCGAAGCTGGCCGGCTCGCCGCGCCGGCCGTTCGTTTCGGCCAGCGCCTGTTCCAGACCCTGCCGCACTTCGCCGCTGGTTTCCAGCAGGGCCGCCAGTCGTCGCCGGGCGACCTCTTTCTCGCGATACCGCTGCTGCACCGTTTCGCCACAGACCTCGGTCCGCGGCGGCAGGTGCTCGAGCGCCGTCACGATGCTTTCCAGCTCCATGCGTTCCGGCGTTTCGGCGGCCAGCCGTTCGGCGACGAACTCATGCGCCCGGCGCAGTGGGGCTACCCAGGTGCGCGGATCGGTGGGAAAGCGGCGGTCGAAGTAGCTGATCACTAGCCGCTGATCCTCATACTCGAGCCGCAGCTCCTGATCTTCCAGCACCCGGCCGAACTGATCGCCCAACGTCGGCAGCAGCACCTTGCCCTGCAGCGCCGCCTTGGGCGGATTCCAATCGATGTCGAAATACTTGGCGAACGTCGACGCCGGACCGTTCTCGAGCACATCCTGCCACCAGGCATTGTGCGGGTCGTCGATGCCCATGTGGTTCGGCACGATGTCGACCACCAGCCCCAACTCCTGCCCGCGCAGCGTTTCGGCCAGGCTCTGCAGATCGCGCTCCGTGCCTAGCTTCGGGTCGAGCTGCCCGTGGTCCACCACGTCATAACCGTGGGTGCTTCCGCGCTGAGCGCGAAAGAAGGGCGAGAGGTACAGCGCGCCGATGCCCAGTTGGTCGAAATAGGGAACCAATTGGCGCACGTCATCGAATCGCATCGGCTCGCCGAGCTGAATGCGATACGTGGCGATCGGAATTCGCCGAGTTTGCGCCGTCAGAGCCATTTGCCTCCTTTAACCCAAGCCCCCGAACGCGATGGATGGAATGCGACCGCCGTGGTCGTCGCTCGGCCAGCGCGAGTTGCGCCGCAACCGAGACAGAGGCCAAACATTTCGCCGCCTCATATTCTGTGTAACCATCCTACTGCAACTGCAATGGCCCTCCTACCTGCTTCGCATTCGCGGTTATTGAGGCCTCGCGGAGTCGCGAGCGATGATTCGCCGCCTGGACCCTGTGGTGCGCTCCCCCGCCGCCGGCCGACCGTTATGCAGGTTGGATGCCAAGCGGGCTATCGGGCGCTCAGGACGGCGCGCGGATTGCATCCTATGCGCTGCGATGAAGCATGACCTACCTTCTCCTTCCGCGCCGCAACAAATCGCTAGACCACTGGCGCCGGAGGCCGAGCGCAGCCTGCCAATCGGCGCCGAGGTCTTGAGCAAGGGGGTCCATTTCCGGATTTGGGCTGCCAACTGTCGCCGAGTGCGCGTGCTGTCGGCCAATGGGGATGCGTGGAGCGCCGACTTGGTGCACGAAGGCGCCGGCTACTTCAGCGGCTGGGTGGCCGAGGCCCGCATGGGCATGACCTATCAATTGCAACTCGACGGCGGCGATCGCCTTTGGCCCGATCCGGCATCACGCTTTCAACCCGACGGCCCAACGGGCCCTTCGCAAATCGTCGATCCGCACAGCTATGCCTGGCGTGACGCCGCCTGGCAGGGCCTGAGTATCGAAGGTCAGGTGCTCTATGAAATGCACGTCGGCACGTTGACGCCCGAAGGCACCTGGGCCGCCGCCGCCGAGCAATTGGGCGAGCTGGCGTCGCTGGGCGTCACCGCGTTGGAGGTCATGCCGATCGCCGAATTCCCCGGCCAGTTCGGCTGGAGCTACGACGGCGCCAACTTGTTCGCGCCCAGCCACCTGTATGGCTCGCCAGACGACCTGCGACGATTCATCGACGAGGCCCATCGCGTCGGCATCGGCGTGCTGCTCGACGTGGTCTACAACCATTTCAGCAGCATCGGCGAGCAGGTGCTGCGGCCGTTTTCCGATCACTACTTTTCGCGTCGCCACAAAAGCGATTGGGGCGCCGCGGTCAATTTCGATCAACAACATTCCCAGTCGGTGCGCGAATTCATGCTGGCCAACGTGCGGCTGTGGATCGACGAATATCACTTCGACGGACTGCGGATCGATGCCACGCAGAACATCGACGACGAGTCCGAGCCGCACATCCTGCTCGAGCTGGTGCGCGCGGCCCGCGCCGCTGCTGCTCCGCGGCGCGTGTTGGTGATCGGCGAAAACGAGCCGCAGTGCGCCGCGCTGCTGCGCGGGGCCGAGGCCGGGGGCTGCGAGCTGGACGCCCTGTGGAACGACGACTTCCATCACGCGGCCATGGTGCGGCTCACCGGGCACAACGAGGCCTACTACTCCGACTATCACGGCTCGGCCGAGGAATTCGTGGCCGCGGCCAGGTGGGGATTCCTCTTCCAGGGTCAGCGTTATGCCTGGCAAGACAAGCCGCGCGGCACGCCGGCCCTCGACATCGCGGCGCCGCGCTTCATTCTGTTCATCCAGAATCACGATCAATTGGCCAACTCGGCACGGGGCCAGCGCGTGCACGAATTGACCAGCCCAGGGCGCTTGCGCGCGATGACGGCCCTGCTGCTGCTCGGTCCGCAAACGCCCCTGTTGTTTCAAGGCCAGGAGTTCGCCGCCTCGACCCCCTTTCTCTATTTCAACGATTGCGGTCCCGACGACGCGCCGGGCGTGCGCCGTGGCCGCTCGCAGTTCCTGAGACAATTTCCCTCGCTGGCGACCGCCGACATGCAGCAGCGGTTAATCGATCCCTGCGATCCCACTACTTTTCACCGCAGCCGGCTCGATCTGTCCGAGCGCCAGCGTCATGCCGAGAGCTACGCCCTGCACCGCGACCTGTTGAAGCTGCGCCGCGAAGACTCGGTGATCTCCGAGCACGATGCCAGGGGGTTGCACGGCGCCACGCTTTCGCCCCATGCTTTCCTGCTGCGTTTCTTCAACGCTGCTGGCGACACGCGGCTATTGCTCGTGAATTTCGATCGCGATCTGCGGTTCGGCTCCCTGGCCCAGCCGTTGCTAGCGCCCCCCGAGCACGCGCGCTGGGAAGTCCTGTGGTCCAGCGAATCGCCCGAATATGGTGGCCTCGGCACGCCGGCCATCGACACGCCACACGGCTGGTTCCTGCCCGGCGAGTCGGCCTTGTTGCTCGGCCCGGCGGCAGGCGACAATTCATGATGACTTCCGGAGCACCCCGCATGACCGCGCCGCTGATTTTTCGCATGCCCTGGTCCAAAGCCGAGGGGCACGACCCCCAGGAACTGCTCCGCCACGAGTGGCTCGTCACCAACGGGCTCGGCGGCTATGCCTCGGGCACGGTGCTGGGCGCGTGGACGCGCCGCTATCACGGGCTGCTGGTGGCCGCGCTGCCGGCGCCGTTGGGCCGCGTGATGATGTTCAATCACGTCGTCGAGCAAATTCGTCTGCCCGACGGCCGCGTGGTGCCGCTCGGCGGTGCACTCCATGCCGGCGCGGCGCGCAGCGAGTCGGCCAGCCTTGCCAGTTTCATGCTCGAATGGGGGCTGCCGGTCTGGCGCTACGAGGTCGATTCCTACGTGTTGGAGCGGCGCGTCGTGATGCCCTATCGGAGCAACACGGTCTACCTGATCTATCATCTGGTTTCGGGCGATGGCCCGGTGCGGTTGCGGCTGCGTCCCGGCTTTCACTTTCGTGGGCACGAGGCCTCGCTGGCCACGCCGATCGACAAGCCTTATCCCGTTTCGTCGCTCGGCAATCGCATCGAAATCGTCGCGCCCGACTGGCCGCACCTGCGGATGATCCTCTCGGAACACTCCGGGGCGCTAGTGCTCGACGGCGGCAAGTTCTATGAAGTGGACTATGGGCTCGAGCGCGAGCGCGGCTATGCCTATCGCGACGCGCTCTGGTCGCCGGGCTATTTTCGCGCCGACCTTTCTCCCGGCGAGTCGGTCACGCTCACCGCGTCGACCGAAGCCTGGGATTCGCTGCTGGCCGTGTCGGGCCACGATGCCCTAGCGGCCGACCTGGAGCGCCGCCACCGGCTGGTCGAGCAGGCCGAGCCCCGCGCGCGGCAAGGTCTGCCTGCCGAGTTGGTGCTGGCGGCCGATCAGTTCATCATCACGCCCACCACGCGCGTGGCCGACACGGCCCGAGCTCACGCGGCCGGCGACGAGATTCGCTCGGTGATCGCCGGATATCACTGGTTCACCGATTGGGGCCGCGACACGATGATCTGTCTCGAAGGCCTGACCCTGAACACGGGCCGTCACATCGAGGCCGGCTACATCCTCCGCACCTTCGCCCACTATGTCAGCGACGGGCTGATTCCCAACATGTTCCCCGAAGGCGAGAAGGAAGGTCTCTATCACACGGCCGACGCCACGTTGTGGTTCTTTCACGCCCTGGACCGCTATCTCAAGGCCACCAGCGATTGGTCGACGTTGCGGTTGCTGCTGCCGACGCTGCGCGACATCGTCGAGCATCATCTGCGCGGCACGCGGTTCGGCATTGGCGTCGATCCGACCGATGGCCTGCTGCGCCAGGGCCAAGAGGGTTATCAGCTCACGTGGATGGACGCTAAGGTGGGCGACTGGGTCGTCACGCCGCGCCGCGGCAAGGCAGTGGAGATCAACGCCCTGTGGTACAACGCCCTGCGGCTGCTGGCCGGTTGGCTGAGCCAGGAACAACAAGCCGACGTCGAGGCGATCAACGGCCACGCCCAGCGGGCCCGCGACGCATTCAATCGCCGCTTTTGGTGCGCCGAGCGCGGCTGGCTCTATGACCTCGTCGACACCGAAGGCCCCGACGATCCCGCGCTACGCCCCAACCAGTTGTTCGCCATCTCGTTGCCGCATCCCGTGCTCGATCAGGCCCACTGGCAAGCCGTGGTCGACGTGGCGGCCGAACAATTACTGACGCCGCTGGGCATGCGCACGCTCGGCCCCGCCGAACCCGACTACAAGCGAACCTACGACGGCGACCTGCGAGCCCGCGACGCCGCCTATCATCAGGGCACCGTCTGGCCCTGGCTGATCGGACCGTTCATCGACGCCTACCTGCGGGTTTATCCCGACCGCGTCGCCAAAGCCCACATGTTTCTCGGGTCGTTCCGCGCGCACCTGGGTGCCGCCGGCGTGGGCTCGATCAGCGAGATCTTCGACGCCGAAGCTCCCTACAACCCCCGCGGCTGTATCGCCCAAGGCTGGAGCATCGCCGAAGTCCTGCGCTGCTGGATCAAAACCCTGCCTCAGCACGAGCCGCAACCGCTGCGCTCCCCCGACTAACGCGCTTGCTGACTTTCCCCCTTGGGAGCCCGACTATCCTAATTGGTTGGGTGCCATGTTTGCGCTTCGCAAGCATGCTCACGCGGCGTGAGCATGGCACCCGTCCCCTCCCCTCCAAGCGCGCCTTGCCCGCACCTCAATTGCCAACTCGTCCGCTCGCGGCCAGAATGCCGGTTGCCCCACTACTGCCCTGTTGGTCCGGCGCGACCACAGCGGCGCGACAACCCACCGTGGAAAACCTACCGTCATGCAACAGCCTGTGAATCGCAAGTTCATTCTCGCCTCGCGTCCCGTCGGCATGCCGAAGGAATCGGACTTTCAACTGATCGAATCGCCCGTGCCGGTGCCCAACGCCGGCGAGTTGGTCGTCCGGTCGCGGTATATCTCGGTCGATCCCTACATGCGCGGGCGGATGACCGACGCCAAGAGCTATGCGGCCCCGGTCGAGATTGGCGGCGTGATGGTGGGCGGCGTGGTCGGCGAAGTCGTGGCCTCGCACAACCCCCGGTTCGCCTTGGGCGACATCGTGCAGGGCGAGTTCGGCTGGCAACTGTACGCCATCAGCAACGGCAAGGGCATTCGCAAGGTCGATCCCGAAATCGCGCCCATCTCGACGTCGCTCGGCGTGCTCGGCATGCCGGGGATGACCGCCTATTTTGGCCTGCTCGACATCGGCCAGCCCAAGCAGGGCGAGACCGTCGTCGTCTCCGGTGCGGCCGGCGCCGTGGGCACGATTGTCGGCCAGATCGCCAAGATCAAAGGCTGCCGCGTCGTCGGCATCGCCGGCACCGACGCCAAGGTCCGCTACCTGATCGACGAGCTCGGCTTCGACGCCGCCTTCAATTATCACACCACGAAGAACTAGGTCGAAAAACTCGGCGAGCTGTGCCCCGCGGGCATCGACGTCTATTTCGATAACGTCGGCGGCGCGATCACCGACGCCGTGATTCCGCACTTGAATCCCAAGGCCCGGCTGTCGATCTGCGGCCAGATCTCGCAATACAACCTCGAACAGCCCGAAAGTGGCCCGCGCTGGCTGTGGCCCCTGATCGTCAAGCAAGCCCGCGTCGAAGGCTTCTTGGTGTTCCAGTTCGCCGACCGTTTTCAGCAAGCCGCCGTCGGCATGGCCCGCTGGATCGCCGAAGGCAAGTTGAAATACAAGGAAGACATCGTCGAAGGTTTCGAAAACCTCCCCCGCGCCTTCATCGGCATGCTCCACGGCGACAATCTTGGGAAGCGGCTGGTGAAAGTGTGAAGCCACCGCCCGGTGGACGTTGAGGAACGCCCCACCGACGATTAGCCGTTAGGATCAAACGCGCGGTGATCGGTGCCATGCTCACGCTGGCGTGGGCATGCTCGCCCTTGCCAGTGCTTTGTTCGGCACCGACTTAAGTTTCAGATATATCTGGTGGCTGAATACCGCTCGGACGCTTGATGCCGGCAGCGTCGAACGCTTCCACGCATTCGTTCAGGTCGCCGGCGCAGGCCATCTTATCGCGTTGTTCGTAGAACACGCTAGCAGGACCGAGCGAGCAACTCCAGCATTTTTCTGAGCCAGCTTGTAATACCAACCACCGAAATTGCT
>PLYM01000173.1 GCA_003153375.1 Planctomycetaceae bacterium | reverse complement strand
GGACGCTGGGATTACATCTTCAGCTTCATCAAGAAATTCCGCAATCGGCCCGACTGCGTGCTGCCCGACCGCTCGACGGTGACGATGACCACGCACTTCCTGCGCAGCTATTCCAAGCTGCTGATCAAGACCTGTCACCGCCGCGGGGCGCATGCCATGGGAGGCATGGCCGCGCAGATTCCGATCAAGAACGACCCGGCGGCCAACGAGCAGGCGCTGGAAAAGGTGCGCGCCGACAAGCTGCGCGAGGCCGGCGACGGCCACGACGGCACCTGGGTGGCCCATCCAGGGCTGGTGCCGGTGGCGATGGAGGTGTTCGACGCGCAGATGCCGGGTCCGAATCAACTGGAGCGGATCGACCAGGAACTAACCATCACGGCCGACGACTTGCTGCGCGTGCCCGAGGGCGCGATCACGCGGCAGGGGCTGGCCACGAACGTGGCCGTGGGGCTGCGCTATCTCGAGAGCTGGCTGCGAGGGCAGGGATGCGTGCCGATCTTCAACCTGATGGAAGACGCGGCCACGGCCGAGATTTCTCGGGCCCAGATCTGGCAATGGATTCGGCATCCGGCGGGCCATTTTGAAGACGGCACCAAGATCACGGCGCCGCTGGTCGAGTCGATGCTGGAAGAGGAGCTGGGCAGGCTGCGCGAGAGTCTGGGGCCGCAGGCGTACCCGGCCAGCCGATTCGACGACGCGGGCCGGCTGTTTCTCGAGGTGAGCACGGCCGACGAGTTTGTCGAGTTTCTGACGCTGCCGGCATATCAACAACTGGAGTAGGCAACTGGAGTCAACCGTTCACAACGTGGCGCGCAGGCGCGCAGCGCTACCACGCACAGCCCGAGCTAGTCGCGCAAGGGTCTCGCGCTTCACAAGCCCGACGCGCGAGCGAGGGAGCCAACTCAAACAGCCCTCGCTAGCGCTTTGGGTTAGTGGGGAGAGACGTGCAACCTAGAGAGTCGCGGAGTCTCGTGTCTCACTAACCCGACGCGCAAGCGAGGGAGCCCGGTCAAACGGCCCTCGATCGCGCTTCGGGCTAGTGGAAACAAGGCGAGGGGCACAACCGAGCGAGGCAGACAACCGAGACGAGACGCATCACCACTGTCCCAGGCAAGTTCCTTCATCCATTCATTTCGCACGTAGAAAGGCCACGACTCATGTTTCGCCAACGAACGCCTGCCGATCTGGAGGCCGACTGGAACGATCATCCCCGCTGGGAGGGCATTTGCCGCAACTATACGTCGGCCGATGTCGCTCGCCTGCGGGGAACCATGCACGTCGAATCGACGCTGGCCCGAGCGGGTGCCGAGAAGCTGTGGCAGGCGTTGAACTTCGAGCCCTATGTCAACGCGCTGGGCGCGCTGACCGGCAACCAGGCGGTGCAGATGGCCGAGGCGGGGCTGAAGGCGATCTATCTGAGCGGCTGGCAGGTGGCGGCCGACGCGAACAACGCGGGACAGATGTATCCGGATCAAAGTCTGTATCCGGCCGACAGCGTGCCGGCGGTCGTGCGACGGATCAACAACGCGCTGCGGCGGGCCGACCAGGTGCAACACGTCGACGGCCGTAAGGACACCGACTACTTCGTGCCGATCGTGGCCGATGCCGAAGCCGGTTTCGGCGGACCGCTCAACGCCTTTGAGCTGATGAAGGGCATGATCGAGGCCGGCGCCGCGGGCGTTCACTTCGAAGACCAGTTGGCCAGCGAAAAGAAGTGCGGGCACATGGGCGGAAAAGTTCTGGTGCCCACCAGCCAGTTCATTCGCACGTTGAACGCGGCGCGGCTGGCGGCCGACGTGATGGACGTGCCGACCGTGCTGGTGGCTCGCACCGACGCCAACAGCGCGCAACTGATCACCAGCGACATCGACCCCCGCGATCACCGCTTCATCACCGGCGAGCGCACAGCCGAGGGCTTTTTCCGCATCGAGGGCGGGTTGGATATCGCCATCAGCCGCGGGTTGTCCTACGCTCCGCACGCCGATCTGGTGTGGTGCGAGACATCGGAGCCGTGTCTGAAAGAGGCCCAGCGGTTTGCCGAGGCGATGCACGCCGAGTTCCCGGGCAAGCTGTTGGCCTACAACTGCTCGCCGTCGTTCAACTGGAAGAAGAAGCTGGACGAAGCGACGATCGCCCGCTTCCAGCGCGAGCTGGGCGCGATGGGCTATAAGTTCCAGTTCATCACGCTGGCCGGGTTCCACGCCCTGAACTTGTCGATGTTCGAGCTGGCGTGCGGCTATCGCGAGACGGGCATGAGCGCCTACTCGCACCTGCAAGAGCGCGAGTTCGCCCGCGAGGCCGACGGCTATCGGGCCACGAAGCACCAGCGTTTTGTCGGCACCGGCTACTTTGACGAAGTGGCCCAGACGATCGCGGGTGGAGCGTCGTCAACGACCGCCCTGCACGGTTCGACCGAGGAAGAGCAGTTTGAAAGTGCGGAATTAACGAGTGCTGAGTAAACAGTACTGAACTGACGAGCCCACAACCGGCAGCATAAAGAAGCTCTGCTGCCGCGTCTCGCAGGGCCGGGGATCCCACAAAGTCCCCGGCCCTGTTTCTTTGCGCGCGGGGTGCACTGATTCATGGGCAGGTCATGTCGCTGACCCTCCGGCCAGGTCTGCAAAGTCGTCGACGAATCGTTCCTTCGAGAACATCGCGCGCCAGCCACCGCTTCCGATGTACCAACCGGAAAGCTCGCCCTTTCCCTGCGCCGTCAGGTTAACGAGTTTTCCATCGGGAGCCGTCCAGGTAATTCTGAGCAGACCCTCGTCGATGGCCTGAAGCAAGGCGAACACCGTTTCGTCCACAACGTCGGGGATCACCGTATGTGCAAAGTCGAACGGTCGCTGTTCGGTCGCTGCCTTTGCCCAACGTTTCGCAATGGGCGAAACCGCCGTGGATCTCAGCGCCATGTCATTGCTTTGAATCGACGCATCTCGAACGCGCTCGACAAGCATCTTGGCAAACTGTTCTAACTCGGGAAGCATGGTCAAGTACCCCAGAGGTATGGCCTAACAGTCGCGACCCCGTTTGAGAAGCCGTATTTGGAATTCGAGACTATTCAATACTCAGATTGTTGATGCGAGAGTTTTCAGGCAGAGCGCGAGTCTTCGCCAGCAGTTGTCCGCAGAGTGACCAGTAGACGTCCATATCGGCTAATTCCAAATTGTCGGCGCTGTCCGATCCGCCCAAGAAGAGCGGTTGCTTGTAGCCGACGCATTGCGTCACGTCCGGCGCCGATCCGCCTTGGGCGCGCCACGCGCGGTAGAAGTCGACGGCAAGTGCCGCGTCCTGATGGTGAACCAGTTCCTGGGCGTGAAAATCGGCAAACGTGGTGGGGATTTCCAGAGCTTGTCCGGTGCCTGGTTCGAGCATCAGGATCAAGCATTGCGATTGTTGACGCCGCTGGAAGTCGATGGCGACGTGCCGTCCCAGCCAGTCGTAGGAAAAGCAGAAGATTCGATCTTTGAATGAGGGAAAAGCCGTTGCGACCGTGTCCGTCCATCGCACCATCTCGCGAACGGCGTGAATTCGATACAGCCCCTGATTGAACGCCCGGCCGGCGTGTCGCGAAAGAAAGTCAACACTGCCGTTGGCGACGCGCTCGAGGTGCAAGATCGGTGACGGGTCGTGCGTCTCAGACGGGACTGACTGGTCTGGGTGGAATTTGGATTCAAAGGACGTCGTCATGGCATTTCATGGCTGGTCGAGACTCTCGCCACTTGCCCTCGGGGCTTCGATCGGTCCACACTCAATCTCCCCAATTCTTGGTTGATTATAGCCGCCTTTTCGTCGGAGTCACCGCTCAGTGGTCCCGATGAGGATCCAGAGCTGGTCTTCGGTGTTAGGCCGAGCAGACGCGTGATCTTTGCTAGAATGCCTTTGGTCAATCATCTCGGGCATTCCGGATGCTTCGTCCACGAGCAACAGCAAAGTTATAGCATCGTAGAATTCTCGATTATGGTGAAGCTCTACATTCAACCGAGCGGTTCTAGGCCGGACTTTCGCCTTGTCGTCACATTCCTGTGGGACGATTTCCACAACGTCGATACAGAGGGAAATTCAGGCAATCCCGCAAGTCGTGTTTGGACGGGATTGTATTGCAAGAACCGAGAGAATAAGGATGAGGTGTTTGAAGTAGGCGCAGTGCAGGATGACCCTCTGATGCTTGAGATAAGCTCAGAGCGCGGCTACTTGGCGGCGCGCGTCGCGTATTTTCTGGCGATCGAGACTCGCTCCGGTTGTGCGTCCAGAGAAGAGGGGCCTTTCGAGGATCCAGAGTGGTTGAGGGCCAGTTTGGGCGCAGACTTCGACCTTGACGCCGCGCGGCGACGAACGGATGCGAGCTGCTGGCGTCGTTCCAGTGTCGAGCGACCCTATCCGAATCTGGGCTGACAACCTCCGGCCACATTTCAAGTGGCAGAATCAGCCACTCACTGGCGCGAGCGAGACGCGGCGGCTAACTTCAGTGAAAGTCACGCCCCCTCACGCCGCCAAATCAATCGGCCCGGCCGGGCACCGCAGCTTGAAGAGGCCAAAAATTTCTTGTTGGGTGAGGCCGGACTTTTGTTGGGGCTCGACGTCGTTGAAGATCATGTCGAATAGCTCGCGCTTTTCGCGCAGCACTTGGTCGATGCGCTGCTCGATGGTGTCGAGGGCCAGGAAGCGGGTGACGGTCACCGGGCCCTGGGCGCCGATGCGGTGGGCGCGGTTGATGGCCTGGTCTTCGACGGCCGGGTTCCACCAGCGGTCGAACAGGAACACGTAGCCGGCGAATTGCAGGTTCAGGCCCACGCCGCCGGCCCCGTAGCTCAACAGCATCACGTGCCGCTTGGGGTCGTTGCGAAATTCGTCGATCACGCCGTCGCGATCCTCGCTGCGCACCCGGCCGTGATACTGCAGCGGGTGGAACGGCTTGAGGCGTTCGGCCAGGTTCTCGAGCGTGTTGACCCATTGACTGAAGATGATGGCCTTGCGACCGCTGGCCACGACTTCTTCCAGGTCGGCCGCCAGCCGCTCGAACTTGGTGCTGGCCCCGGTGGCCGGATCGAAATTGCAGATCTGCTTCAATCGCAGCACCAGCTCGAAGACATGCTGGATCGTGGCCTCATCGCCCATCTCGGTCAGCCGCAACACGCCTTCCTTCTCGGCCAGTTGATAGGTGTGCCGCTGCTGGGCGGTGAGCTCGACGTCGGCGTCGCGGAACATTTTGGGGGGCAGGTCGGCCAGCACCTTGTCCTTGGTGCGCCGCAGCACGTAGTCGCTGGCGGCCTGCCCCAACCGGCGGGGCTTCATCGAGTCGCTCAGGTGGCCGGGGGCCAGGAATTCGAAAATGCCGACCAGGTCCTGCGGGCTGTTCTCGACCGGCGTGCCGGTGAGGGCCCAGGAACGGCGGCGGGGGATTTCGCGAACGCAGGCGCTGGTCACGCCCGTGCGGTTCTTGATGCGCTGGGCTTCGTCGAGCAGCACCAGGTCGAATTGCAGATTCAATTCGGCGACCAGGTCGCGATCGCGCTGCACGACTTCATAGTTGGCGATTTTGATCGGCGTTTCGCTCTGTTGCCACTGCCAGCGGCGCTTGGCCCGTTCGCCTTCGATGGGCGTGACCGGCAGCTCGGGCGCCCACAGCGCGAACTCGCGCAGCCAGTTGGTCACCAGCGGCTTGGGGCAGACCAGCAGCACACTGGTGATTTCGCCAGTGTGCAGCAGCAGCCGCACGGCCGTGATGGCTTGCATGGTTTTGCCCAAGCCCATCTCATCGGCCAGCACCGCGGCCTGCCGCGGATAGAGAAAGGCCACGCCCTCGAACTGATAGGGGAAGGGGCGATGCGGAAACGCCAGCGAGCCTTCGCCGATCAGTGTCTCGAGCGCAGGCTGCAAGACATAGAACAGCCGGTCTTCGAGCTTGACCACGTCCAGCGGCGGCTTGATGCGCGTGAGCCCGGCGAGCTTGGGCTCGGTGGGGATGTCCGTCGTGGGCATGAGCGCCGCATCGATAACGGGATGTTCAATCGGCGCCGTCCCCTCGACCTCGGGCGTGGCCGCGGGTTTTGCTTTCTTCCAACCGCCGAGTTGCGGGAATTGAAAGCTCTGAACCTTGAGCACGGGCGGAGTGACCGGCAGCGACGTGGTGGCCGCTAGCCGCCCGTGGAACTCGGCGCTCCACAGCGCCAGCGGCGCGGGACGCAAGATCGCCGCATGTCCGTCGCTCGAGGCCAGCGTGACGTTGAAGTCGACGCGATGGCTCGTTGTCGAAATGGCGAGCTCGGGGCGCCAAGTGACGGCAACATCGGTCGACAAACCGAGCGGAGCGCCGGCTTTCGACATGGCGACATTCGGCGCGCCGGTGGCGGCCGTGAAACTGCTGGCGTCGAGAGATGCGGCGGAGAGATCGTGCATAAGGGGGCCGCCGTGCTTCTTGTCGTCGTGGCTAGTTGACGCGAGCGCCGCCCCGGTGGGCTTCTTCGACGGCTTCGCGGATGCGTTCAAAGGGTTCGCTGAGGTCGAAGGTGCCGAGACTTTCCAGGCGGCCGGCGATGGCCTGGCGATCGGCGTCGCGGCTGGCCGAGACCGCCAGGCGGTTGCGGCCGATTTCAAAAGCGTTCAGGTGCGGCCCGGCCCGATGCGGGGCGTCGACCCGCCAGGTCGTGGCCTGCTCGGCGGCGGTATTTTCGGCCGTCGAGGCGGGACCCTCGGATCGCAGCACCAGCGCCACGGGCAGGGAGATATAGTCGCGAACGCTCAAGGCCAGCTCGACGTCGGTACAGACGGCCAGCGGCTCGACCGATCCCTTCGCCAGCAGGGTCTGGCCGATCTGCTCACCATATAAGTAGGCTTCGAGCGTGGGTCCGAACAGGATCTGCTGTGCCCGGTTGGGTTTGACCGGGGCCGTGCAGTGAAACTCCAGCGGACGGCCCGCATGGTTGAGAATCAGATAGCCGCCGACCAGTCCTTGTTGCTCGTGTTCGAGAACCGTGAAAAAGCCCAACGTCCCTTGCGACTTCGGGTCGCCTTGAGTCATGCGGCAAGCCCTTATTTTGGCTGAACTTCCCGGGTGTCCGTCGTGTGAGTTGCGGCGGTGGAAATGCCAGTTCGACGTGCCGGTTTCACGATGATGGGTGGTTAGCTGCGGGCGTCGAACTGTAGAGCTTGGCATCGGGCGTGGCGCGGCGTCGACTTTAAGGGTCGCCGGGCTAGCTGGTGCGCGTCACGCCCAAGTCGCCGATGCACCAAACTGTCAAGGTTGCTGTCACCTTCCCAGCTTCAGGTGTCAGTGCGCTCGTTGTGGGTGTTTGTCGCACTGATAATCGGCAAGGTCCGCCGCAGTTCGCCCAAAACGTGCCAGCGGGCAGGGTAAAGTGCAGGCGGCAGATAGTGGTAATGGGCGAGGACTTGAAGTAAAATCAGAGCTCAGGAGATTTCTTCTTTCAGGAGCCGGAAATGAGCCACGATTCGCACCCTTCGCCTGCTCTGTTCACTCAGGTCGACATCACCGCTGGCACGCAACTGAGCCGTTCGCAAAACGGAGGTGAAAGTGCCGACGAACAAGTCGGCTTGTTGCGCAGCATCCTGGCGGCTCAGGATCGGCAAAACGAACTGATGGAAGAGTTGGTCAACCAGCTCGGTTCGGCCCAGCGTCAACGGGCTCAAGAACTGGGTCAGTGGAAGCAGGCGAATCCGGAACTGGCCCGCAACTGTCGCACGGCGGCCGAAGCACTGAGCCAGGTGCAGGTCGAATTCCTGCAGGGCATGACCACCGAGATCAACGAAAATGCCGAGGCCCTGATGGATGGCGAATTCGTGCTCAACGAATTCGTCGATCGTTTCGGTCCCCGGCTGGCGCATCTCAACGGTGTGTTGCAGATTCTGGCTCAACTGAGCAGCACGCCGGCTCCCACCTCCTAAAGAGTGCGAGCGCCCCAGGTGACGCGCGTTCAAGCGACGCAAGTGCCCGTCATGCTCGCGCAAGTGACCACGCGCGACGGCATGCGGCTGCACGGCGCGCTCGAGCGGCCCAGCACCGATCCGCAGTCGCCATCTGCCCAGTCGCCATCTGCCCAGTCGCCAGTTGCTCAATCGCCAGTTGCTCAATCGACACAGGGCCAGCCGATCGTCGATGCCTGGCTGTGCATTCATGGCACGGGCAGCAATTTCTATGCGGCTTCGACCTTGGCCGGCCTGGCGCCCAAGCTGTTGGCCAGCGGCGCGGCGGTGTTGCGCGGCAACACGCGAGGCCACGACCTGGTGAGCACCGGGCCCTCGGGCATGGGCTTGCAGGGGGCGGCCTTCGAGCGCGTCGATCAGGCCCCGCTCGATCTGACAGCGTGGATCGATTTTTTGATCGATCAAGGTTTCCGCCGCATCGGCCTGCTGGGTCACAGCATGGGAGGCATCAAGGCGATTCTGACGCTCGCCGGCGAAGTGCCCGCCGAAGTGGTGCGGTTGGTCGCGGCGTCGCCACCACGATTATCCTACAAACATTTTTGTGACATGCCGCAGGCCGAGGAATTTCTGGCCACGATGCGGTTGGCCGAAGAGCATGTTGCCGCCGGGCGCGGCGACGAACTGTTGCGCATCCAGTTTCCGATTCCCTATCACGTCAGCGCCAGCGGCTTTGTCGATCGCTATGGGCCCGACGAGCGGTACAACGTGTTGCGGCTGTTGGATCGCGTGCGGTGTCCGACGCTGGTGACCTATGGTTCGGCCGAGATGCAGGATCCCGCGTTTCGCGGCATGAGCGAAGCGGTGGCCGAGTTGAAAACCGACACCAATCAGTTGCGCGTGGCCGTGATCGCCGGCGCCGACCACGTTTATACGGGGTTGCACGACGTGCTGGCCCAGCGAATCGCCTCATGGCTGGCCCGCGGCGCGGCGGCGGGTGGGCCCGCGGGCTAGTTGTTTTCGAGCCCTAAGTCGGGTATTTTTCAGGGAGTCGGCCCTCCGGCAGCCAATCACGCCCCCCAAGCCTGGCCGGCACCCGGCCGCCATGCCCGATCCCGCCCTCGAGGAGTTTTCATGAGCACATTGAAGCAGGCTTCCGCCTCGGATTTGGAAGCCGCCGTCAAGCGGGCCCGCGAGGCGCTCGACGCCCACACGTACGAAACCGTGCAGTGGCACTTTCACGCCTCGACCGGCTGCCCGTTCTGGTTGGAATATGCGTCGAGCTTGAAATTCGATCCGCTCAAAGAGATTCGCACCTACGACGATCTGAAGAAGTTCGAGCCCTTCAAGGACGAGTGGCTGCGCGGCGGGCCGGTGCGGCGGTGGGTGCCCAAGGCTTTTGCCGACAAGCCGGTTTACGTGTTCGAAACCGGCGGCACCACGGGCATCCCCAAGAGTCGAATCGCGATCGATGACTTTCGCACCGACTATTCGCTGTTCAGCGAGACGCTGCCGGACGAATACTTTCCCAAGGGGGCCAACTGGCTGATGCTCGGACCCTCGGGGCCGCGCCGCTTGCGGCTGGCCGTGGAGCACTTGGCCCAGCATCGCGGCGGCATTTGTTTCTGCATCGACCTGGATCCGCGGTGGGTCATCAAGCTCATCAAGAAGGGCTGGATGGAGCACCTGGAAGCCTACAAGCAGCACTGCATCGACCAGGCGATCACGATTTTGGGGGCCGGCCACGAAATTCGCTGCATGTTCACCACGCCCAAGCTGCTGGAGTCGCTGGCGCTCGAGCTGGAAAAGCGCGGCACGACGATTCGCGAGCAGGGAATCACGGGCATCTTCAGCGGCGGCACCGAGTTCACGCCGCAGTGGACCCGCTTTGCCACCGAGGAGTTTTTGGAAGGCGTTTATATGACGCCGACCTATGGCAACACCTTGATGGGGCTGGCGTGCAGCAAGCCGGTGACGGCCGAAGAGAACTACAAGATTTCCTACTATGCCCCGCAGCCGCGCGCCGTGGCCGAGGTGGTGGAATTCGACGACTACGACACGGTGGTCGACTATGGCTCGACGGGCCGCGTCAAGTTGACCACGCTGACGAAGGAATTCTTCGTGCCGGGCTTTCTCGAGCGAGACGAAGGCGAACGCGAAAAGCCCTACATCAAATATCCCTGGGACGGCGTCAGCGGCGTCCGCCCCTTCCACGAGTTGGCCGAAGCCACGACGGTCGGAGTGTATTAAAGAAGGAAGGATGAAGGCGGAAGGATGAAGGATGAAAGACGAGGACTCGGCGCCTCGCACTTCCTCTAGCCTCCGGCCTGCATCCTCCAGCCTGTTTGGAGAACTTTGACGTGTTGAACATTCCGGTTTTGCGGTGGGGAAAGCCCTACGACTCGCTGGAAGTGGATCATGTGACTCACTTCATGACGGGCGAGCCAATTGCCAAGGTGAGCCAGGCGAACGGCGGGTTGTTGCAGCGAGATATGCGCAAAGCGAGCCGCGCTCGCGAGGCGCTGCGCGATATTCCTTGCGATGAACTGATCGAACGCGTGAAGAAGGCGGGCGAGTTGTATCTGAACGCCACCTTGCCGATCGGCGACGGCATGCAAACGCCGGACGACTTTGCCCACATGCAAAGCGCTTCGACCGGGTTGCCCGAGCACATGTGCAAGGGCAACATGCAGAAGAACTTTTTCGTGCTGTCGCACATGGACGAAATGCTCGACGCGCTGACCCGCGGGCTGGATCTGAACATTCTGAGCAACGGCTATGGCGTCGAAAGCCGCGGCGTGGTGGTGAGCTATCAGGCGCAGGCGCCGGCCGTGGGGCTGGTGCTGCCGTCGAACTCGCCGGGCGTCCACACGTTGTGGCTGCCCGTGATTCCGATGCAGATCGGGCTGGTGCTCAAGCCGGGCCCGCAGGAACCGTGGACGCCGTATCGCATGACGGCCGCCTTCACCCAGGCGGGCATTCCGGCCGAGGCGATTTCCATCTATCCCGGCGGCGCCGATGTGGGCGCGGCGGTGTTGGCCAATTGCGATCGGGCCATGATCTTTGGCGGCACGGCCACGGTCGAGCGCTACAAGGGCAACCCCAAGGTACAGGCCCACGGGCCGGGTTTCAGCAAGATTCTGCTGGGCGACGACGTGGTCGACGATTGGGAAAAATACATCGACCTGATGGCCGACAGCGTTTATCTCAACAGCGGCCGCGGATGCATCAACTGCTCGGGCATCTGGGCATCGCGGCACACAAAAGAGATCGCCGCGGCGCTGGCCAAACGGTTGGGCCCGGTGCCCGTGTTGCCGCCCGAGGATCCGAAGTCGGGCCTGGCGGCGTTCACGATTGCCGGCGCGGCGCCGGCGATTTGGAAATCGATCGAAGCGGGTTTGAAGGAAGAGGGCGTGACGGACATGACGTCGCAATATGGCGAGCGGCTGATCGAGTTGGAGCGCTGCGCCTACCTGCGGCCCGTGGTCGTGCATTGCAAGTCGCCCGCGCCTGCATTGGCCAAGGCCGAATACATGTTCCCTTATGCCAGCGTGGTCGAATGCCCGCAGGACAAGATGCTGGAACAGATCGGCCCGACGCTGGTTTGCACCGCGATCACCGAGAATCCGGCCTTCCAACGGCAGTTGACCGACGCCACGCACATCGACCGCTTGAACATCGGCCCCATTCCGACCATCAAGCTCGATTGGCTGCAACCACACGAGGGGAATATCGTCGAGTTCCTGTTCCGGGCCCGAGCGTATCAATTGCCGAAGGAACGCCTGGCGTTGGCACGGTAGAGGCACAGTAGAGATGGGTCATCCCAATTCAGGAAAATAGTCAGGAGAATTTCGAGCCCGGTGAACGATTCCCTGCTGGACCAGCCAGCGGTCGCACCCAGAACACTTGCCACGAAGATCCCGCCCCGATTGGCCCGCCGAGTGACCGCATGATTCCTTTCGACTACCAGCCGCGCACTCGGATTGTCTTTGGCCCTGAGAAAATCGATTCGCTCGGCGAGCTGGCCGGCGAGTTGGGGGCGCGGCGGGCTTTGGTGGTCAGCGATCCCGGCATCGTCCAGGCTGGGCACGCCCAGCGCGGGCTCGACGCGCTGGCCAAGGCCGGCATCGAAGCCCACCTGTTCGACGGCGTCGAGGAGAATCCCACGACCGACGACGTCGAGGCTGGCGCGGTGTTGGCCAAGCGGTACGAGCCCGAGTTGATTGTCGGGCTCGGCGGCGGCAGCTCGATGGACTGCGCCAAGGGCATCAATTTCATCTACTCCAACGGCGGGCGGATGCACGACTATTGGGGAGTGGGCAAAGCCACCCGCGAGATGTTGCCGATGATCGCCGTGCCGACCACCGCGGGCACGGGCAGCGAGACGCAATCGTTCGCGTTGATTTCGGACGCGAAGACCCACGTCAAAATGGCCTGCGGCGACAAGAAGGCCGCGTTTCGCATCGCCGTGCTCGATCCGGCGCTGACGGTATCGCAGCCCGCGCGGGTGACGGCGCTAACGGGCATCGACGCCATCGCCCACGCACTCGAGACTTATGTGACCAAGGTGCGCAATCCGGTCTCGCTGGCGTTCAGCCGCGAGGCGTGGTTGCTGCTGGGCGAGAACTTTGGCCGCGTGCTCGAAGAGCCGACGAATCTCGACGCCCGCTCAGGCATGCAACTGGGAGCGTGCTTCGCCGGCCTGGCGATCGAGAACTCGATGCTGGGCGCGACGCATGCTTTGGCGAATCCGCTCACGACCACCTATTCGATCGTACACGGTCAGGCGATTGGCTTGATGTTGCCGCACGTGATTCGCTTCAACGGTGCGGAGTATGGCAATTGGTATCGCGATTTGCTCGAAGGCACCGGCGGAGCGAACGGATTTCCCGATCCGGCCAGCGGCGTGGAAGGCCTGGCGCACTTCGTGGCCGGGCTGGTGCGGGCCGCGGGACTGCCGACTCGGCTATCGGAATGTGGTGTCGAAGCGCAAAAGCTCCCCCAACTGGCGGCCGAAGCCGCGAAGCAGTGGACCGGTAGCTTCAACCCGCGTAGGGTAGGAGAAGCGGAACTGCTGGCTTTGTACGAATCCGCGATGTGACTTGCAGGTGGTTTTCTGATGCGCGGCGAAGGGTTCAAAACGATAGATCGCGCCGCGGGTGCCATTGTGGGGCCGCGCTCATGGCCACCGTTTTTCGGGGTGCCACTGCTGGCTTGTCCAGCAGTGCGAAGTCCCGCTCGGCTCAAAGACACTGCTGGACAAGCCAGCAGTGGCACCCGCCTGGATATGCCTGTGCCCGGTTCCACGCTGGGTGCCATGCCCACGCTGGCGTGGGCATGCTCTCGCCACCTGGCCACCCACTTGCTCCTTTGCCTGTCATTCGCCTGCCTGCTCGCCAGCGGCTGCCAACGCAACCTCGGCGCCGACGTGGCGGTAGCCGCTCAAGAAAAAAACTCTCCCGCGAAATCGGCAGAGCCCGCGAAACCCGCCGCGGCGGCGACACCTGCCGCTGCCGCCTCAACCTGGCCGGTGTTTCGCGGCGACGCGATGGCTCAGGGGGTTGCCGAGAGTCCGCTGGGCGACAATCTGGAAGTGCTCTGGAAATTTCAATCGCCAGCCCACGGCTTCGAAGCGACGGCCGTGATCGCCGACGGGCTGGTGTTCGTCGGCTGTCTGGACGGCGAGTTCTATGTGTTGTCGCTCGACACGGGCGAGGTGAAGTGGAAATATCACACCGAGCTGGGCTTTAGCGCCTCGGCCGCGGTGCGCGATGGCCGCGTGTTCGTGGGCGACACCGACGGCAAGTTCTATTGCTTCGAGGCCGCCACCGGCAAACCGGTGTGGGGCGCCGAAGCGGGCGGTGAAATCGACTCGGGGCCGAACTTCTATCAAGACAAGGTGCTGTTCGGCTCGCAGGATGCCACGCTCTATTGTCACGACGCGGCCAGCGGCAAGCTGGAGTGGAAATATACGATCGGCGACCAGGTGCGCTGCTCGCCCACGGTGGTTGATGGCCGGGCGTTTTTGGCCGGCTGCGACGCCAAGCTGCACATCATCGACCTGGAGCACGGCACCGCTATCAAGACCGTCGAGATCGACGCGCCGACCGGTTCGACCCCGGCGGTCGGCGGCCAGCGGGTCTTTTTTGGCACCGAGGGCTCGAGCTTTTTTGGCATCGATTGGAAGGAAGGCAAGATCGATTGGAACATGCGCTCGCCGCGCAACATGCCCTTCCGCTCGTCGGCGGCCGTGACGACCGAAGCCGTGATCTTTGGCGGTCGCGACAAGCAGATTTATGCGCTCGACCCGAATGACGGCCACGAGCTGTGGAAATTCGCCACCCGCTCGCGCGTCGATTCGTCGCCGGTCGTGGTGGGCTCGCGCGTGTACGTCGGTTCGTCCGATGGTCGGATCTACGGTCTCGATCGTCACACAGGCAAGAAAGTTTGGGAGTTCGAGGCCGGCGGCGATTTCACCGCCTCACCCGCCGTCGCCGCCGGCCGGCTCGTCATTGGCAACACGAATGGGGCCTTGTTCTGCTTTGGAGTCAAATAGATCCATAGGCTGGAGACCGAAGGCTGAAGACTGAAGGTTAAGACAAAATAGCGGGCTCATTTTTCCCTGTCTTCGTTTTCATCCTTCATCCTTCCGCCTTCATCCTTTGAGTTTTTCTATGTCTACTGAAACGACGAAGACTGAAGTTGGCAGTTATTTCATTTCGAACTACCCGCCCTTTTCGCAGTGGTCGGTGGAGGGGCTGGCGGCGGCGCGCGCGGCGCTCGATGCGCCGCCGTTGATTGCGCCGGGGCACAGCGAGCCGGCGCCGCTGGGGCTTTATCTGCACATTCCCTTCTGTCGCAAGCGGTGCAAGTTCTGCTACTTCCGGGTCTATACCGACAAATTGGCCGGCGACGTCGAGACCTACGTGTCGGCCTTGTCGCGCGAGATCGAGTTGGTCAGCCGGCTGAAGATCATGGGCCATCGCCCGTTTCGCTTCGTCTATTTCGGCGGCGGCACGCCCTCGTTTCTCAGCGGCAAGCAGCTCACGTCGCTGGTCGATCGGTTGCGGGCGAACATCAACTGGGACCAGGCCGAAGAGGTCACGTTCGAGTGCGAGCCGGGCACCCTGTCGCAGCCCAAGATCAACACGCTGCGCGAGCTGGGTGTGACGCGGCTCAGCCTGGGCGTGGAGAACTTTGGCGACGCCGTGCTGGAAGAGAACGGCCGGGCCCACCTGTCGGGCGAGGTTTACAAAGCCTGGGATTGGATCACGGCGGCCGGCTTTCCGAACGTGAACATCGACCTGATCGCCGGCATGGTCGGCGAAACGTGGGACAATTGGAAAGACACCGTGGCCCGCACGGTCGAACTGGCGCCCGACAGCGTGACGATCTATCAGATGGAGCTGCCGTTCAACACCGTCTATTCGCGCGACATGCTGGGCAACCACGTCGAATCGCCCGTGGCCGACTGGCCCACCAAGCGGGCCTGGGTCGATTACGCCTTCGACGAGCTGGCCGCTCGCGGCTATGCCGTGTCGAGCGCCTATACTCTGGTCAAAGACAAGAACAAGGTGAACTTCAGCTATCGCGACAACCTGTGGCACGGCTCGGACCTGCTGGCCACGGGCGTCGCCAGCTTTGGACATGCCTCGGGCGTTCACTATCAGAACGAGCCCGACTGGGCCGGTTACGTTGGCGCCCTGGAGCGCGGCGAGCTGCCGCTGCACCGAGGCATGAAGCCGACGCCGCACCAGTTGCTGGTGCGCGAAATGATCCTGCAACTGAAAACCGGCCGGCTCGACGTCGACTACTTCCGCCGGAAGTTCGCCGTCGACGTCATGGAACATTGGCGCGGCGTGTGGCGACAGTTCCAGGACGACGGCATGCTCGATTTTGACGCCGATCGCGTCACGCTCACCCGAACGGGTTTGCTGCGCGTTGACGCGTTGCTGCCCGCCTTCTTCGAGCCGGAACATCGCGGCGTGCGGTATACCTGAGCACGACGTCGCCATTCCGTTCGACTTGCCGCAAGTGCCGACGTCCTCTTCCGTTGTCCGACCTACAGCCTTCAGCCTACGGTCTACAGCCTCTTTTGCCTCTTCCGCAACTCGTGTGCCGGGGCCTGGATGCGACGTGGCGGGCGGTTTCTTCGGCACGGTCGTTAGAGCTTGTGGGTTTTGACGCGTCGATCGGGGCGACGTGCGGGTGGATCGGGTCGGACTATCGACAGGACGAGCGGAACCATTTACACTTTTTAAGTGATCGCGGCGCGGCCTTTCAGGGCCGCACGCGCCAAGTGAGTGATGCGATTCGCTGTCCACATCGTGTGCGAATTGTTTCGGCGCGAAGCCGCTAGTCCCCCGAGGCTAAAACAAAATTTATGGTCGATCTCGATCGACTGTCGGCCGCCTATGAGACGGCCCGCTGCGACTTGCTCGCGGAAACCGTTACGGCGGGACATTGGATCGGCGAGCTTTCGAGCTCCCCTCTGGCGACGGCCACCGCCATCAGCGCCTTGACCCTGGCCGAGCGTCATGCGCCGACGGTAGAAGGTCGCTTTGCCGACGAGCCGCGCGAGTGCCGGCTGAGCGCGCTGATCATGGTCAGCCTGCGCTGGCTGGCCCGTCATCAAAATGCCGATGGCGGTTGGGGCGACACCGACAAGAGCCTTTCGAACATCGCCACCACGATGCTAGTGCGGGCTGCCTTCGCGCTGACGTGCGTGCCGGCCAATCATCCCGGCTTGCTCGAACGGGCCGATGCCTACATCAAGGCTCAGGGCGGCAGGCGGGCCTTGCGGCGCCGCTTTGGCAAGGACAAAACGTTTGCCGTGCCCATCCTGACCAACTGCGCGCTGGCGGGGTTGATTCCCTGGCGCCAGGTTCCGGCTCTGCCGTTCGAGCTGGCCTGCCTTCCGCAGCGGTTGTGGAAGTTGCTGCGGCGCCCGGCTGGCACGTATGCGACGCCGGCGCTGGTAGCGATTGGGCAGACGCGGTTCTTTCATGGCAAACCTTGGAACCCGATCAGCCGGCTGTTGCGCCGCGCGACGGTCGACAAGAGTTTGAAAGTGCTCGAAGGCTTGCAGCCGGCCAGCGGCGGTTTTTTGGAAGCCACGCCGCTGACGAGTTTCGTGGTCATGAGCCTGGCCAGCATCGGCCGCGCCGACCACGCTGTGGTGCTCAAGGGGGTCGAGTTTCTGCTGGCCTCGGTGCGGCCCGACGGCAGTTGGCCGATCGACGCGAACCTGGCCACTTGGAACACGACGTCGGCCATTAACGCCCTCGACGCGGCGGGCGAGGACGTCAGCGAATTGGGCTGCCTGGATTGGTTGCTCGCGTGTCAACGTCGAGAAACGCATCCCCACACGGGCATTCAAGCTGGCGGCTGGTCCTGGACCGATCTGTCGGGCGCGGTTGCCGACGCCGACGATACCAGCGGCGCGCTGTTGGCGCTGGCAGCTTGGCGTAAGTGCGATCCGAGCGATCAGCCCGAGGCGATCGACACGGCCGCGACCGGCGGTGTTCGTTGGCTGTTGGATTTGCAAAATGCCGACGGCGGCTGGCCGACGTTTTGTCGCGGCTGGGGCAAGCTGCCTTTCGAACGCAGCAGCTCGGACCTGACGGCCCACGCCCTGCGCGCCTTGCACACCTGGCGCAGCCGCGTCAACGGCGACTCGCACGCGACGCCGCACGCGCGGACGGATCTCGATCAGCGCATCGTGGCGGCCATCGAGCGTGGTCTGCGCTATCTGCAAGCTCAGCAGCATGCCGAGGGCCATTGGACCCCGCTGTGGTTCGGCAATCAGTATCGACAGGACGAGCAGAATCCGATCTACGGCACGGCCAAGGTTCTGGCTGCGCTGGGCGATTTGAAGCAGCTTGAAACGCCCGAGGCCCAGCGAGCGCTCGAATGGCTGATGTCGATGAAGCACGCCAACGGCACCTGGGGCGCCCCGGCCGGCGCCGATTGCGCCACGGCCAAACGGATGGCCAGCGTCGAGGAAACGTCGTTGGCCGTCGAGACGCTACTCAAGTATGGCCAGACCCCAGCGCACGAAGCGGCCGCGCAGCAAGGACTCAAATGGCTCGTCGATGCGGTCGAGGCGAACCGGCACCAGGAGGCTTCGCCGATCGGTCTGTGTCTGGGCAAGCTCTGGTATCACGAGCGGCTTTATCCGCTGACCATGATCGTCGGCGCGCTCGGCTGCGCGACTCGGCGATTGCTGCCCCGGCCCGTCGCCACGCCGGCCGCCATGCCTGTCGCCATCGAAGCGGCGAAGACCTGAGCCCGGGCAATGCGGTCGTTGGCCGGCAAGGGCGTGCGCTCGAGCGCAACGCGGCGAAATTCAACCGTGTGCCTGGGCTTTTGTGGAAACGCCGGCATCTTCGATATCGCGGCGCGCCTAGCAGAAAAATATCAAGAACGACCGACTCGCTCGCAGCGGAAAATCGAGCCTGACGGGCCGTGCCGCTTGGTATATTATGGGGGTAGACCCGCCGACCGCTCAGCCCCATGACTGCGCGGCCCACCGTCCAACGTCGACCATCCTCCCGCCTGGCCTTTTGGAACGAAGGCTTTACCAGTGAGCGACGCACACGCCGTGACACCCGACCTGGACACCCTTGTCGGACTGTTCTATTCAAGCAGCGAGCAACTGGGCCGCTTCGACGAAGTCGATTCGCACGACCTGGCTCGCGACTTTCGGATGCTGCTGGCGCACGACAGCCACATGACCGTGACGGTCGAGCGGTTTCACAACGGGCCGGTGGACGTGCGGGTGCTCGACTCGCAATTGACGGGTACGCATTACGCCCGCAAGATTTTGCTCGCGCGGCAGAGCGACGGCGGCGTGGTCCAGTTCGGCATCATGCGGCTCGATTTTTCCTGCGTCAGCCCCGAGGTGCGCCGCGAGGTCGAGAGCCGCTCGACGCCGTTGGGCCGCATCCTGATCAATCACAACGTGCTGCGCGAAGTTCACCTGACCAAGCTCTGGAAGGTCACGCCCGGCGAAGAACTGCGCCGCATCTTCAACATGGCCCCCGGCCAGATCACCTACGGCCGCACCGCCATCATCCACTGCGACGGCGAGCCGGCGGTGGAGCTGCTGGAGATTGTTTCGCCGGTTTGAGTATTGCTGGCTGTTGCGCACGCATGGAACACGGCACTCCCACGGCCGGAGTGAGGAGACCGGGGACCGTATTCGGGTGCCACTGCTGGCTTGTCCAGCAGTGTCTTTGAGCCAAGTGGGACTTCGCACTGCTGGACAAGCCAGCAGTGGCACCCAGGCAACAGGCGCAAGGGTGGCACTTGGGCCGCGTCGATCCTCTTAAAACCGCATGGCGGTAAAACCGCCGTCGATGTAGTAGGCGGCGCCGGTGATGAAGCTGCCGGCTTTTTTCGAGAGCAACAGCAAGGTGGCGCCGACCAGTTCCTGGGGCTCGCCGAAACGGGCCATCGGGGTTTGGCTCATGATCGAGGCGGTGCGGGCGGCGTCGAGAATCTGGCGGTTCTGCTCGGCGGGAAAGAAGCCGGGGCAGAGGGCGTTGCAGCGCACGTGGCGCGGGGCCAGCTCGCGGGCGATGTTTTGCGTCAGGTTGACCACGGCGGCTTTCGAGGCGCTGTAGGCAAAAACGCGCGACAACGGCACGTCGGCGGTGACGCTGGCGATGTTCAAGATCGCGCCGCCGCCCGAAGCTGCCATGTGGGCGCCAAAGATCTGGCAGCCCCAATGGGTGCCGCGCAGGTTGATGTCGAGCACGCGCTGCCAATCGTCGTCGGTCACTTCCAGATAAGGACTGGCCGAGTTGACGCCCGCGCAGTTGACCAGCATGTCGACACGGCCGAATTTCGCGAGCGTGGCGGTCAGCAGGGTTTCGAGCGATCCGCGGTGGCCGACGTCGGCGGGCGAGAAGGTGGCCTGGCCGCCGAGTTTCTGAATCCGCTCGACGCGCTCGGCGCCGCGCTGGGCGCTGTTGCCGGCCACGACGACCTGGGCCCCGGCTTGGGCGATCCCCTCGGCCAGCGCTCCGCCGAGCGTGCCCGTGCCGCCCACGACCACGGCCACCTGGCCCGAGAGTCCGAACAGGTTTTGCAGATAGTCGCTCGCCATGATCCATCCCGTAGGTCAGGGCGTGGCCTGACAGGCTCGTTGAGCGTGGGTGCCATGCTCACGCTGCGTGAGCATGCTTGCGAAGCGCAAGCATGGCACCCGACATATCACTGGCGACACGCCAGTGGCACCCACAGTAAAACAATCAAGCGTAATCAGTCGACCACCTCGTTACTTGGGTTCTTTGCGCAGGTGCAGCCAGTCGCTGTGAAACACGCCGGGCTTGTCGGTGCGCTGGTAGGTGTGGGCGCCGAAATAGTCGCGCTGGGCTTGCAGCAGGTTGGCCGGCAACCGCGCGGTGCGATAGCCGTCGTAATAGGCCATGGCCGACGCGAAGGCCGGCGTGGGAATGCCGAGCGCGACGACGGTTGAAACCACGTGCCGCCAGGCCGGCTGGGCTTTTTGCACGGCCGCGGTGAAGTAGGGGGCCAGCAGCAGGTTTTCCAGCTTAGTGTCGGCGTCGAAGGCTTCCTTGATGCGATCCAGAAAGGCCGCGCGGATGATGCAGCCACCGCGCCACAGCAGCGCGATGTCGCCAAAGTTCAGCGGCCACTTGTGCTCGGCCGCCGCGGCTTCCATCTGCACGAAGCCCTGGGCATAGCTGCAAATCTTCGACGCGTAGAGCGCCTCACGCGTTTGGTCGATGAACTTCTGTTTGTCGCCCACGAATTCGGGCGCGGGGCCGGTGAGCACCTGGCTGGCACGCACGCGGGCGTCCTTCATCGCCGACAGGCCGCGGGCATAGACGGCCTCGGTCACCAACGTGCTGGGCACGCCCAGGTCGAGAGCCAACTGGCTCATCCACTTGCCGGTGCCCTTGGCGCCGGCCGTGTCGAGCACGCGGTCGACCAGGAAGTCGCCGGTGTCGGGATCGCGAACGCTGAAGATGTCGCGGGTGATTTCGATCAGGTAGCTGTCGAGCTCGCCCTTGTTCCAGGTGTTGAAGACGTCATGGAGCTGATCGTTCGAGAGCCCCAGGGCCTTCTTGAGCACGAAGTAGGCTTCGCAGATCAACTGCATGTCGCCATATTCGATGCCGTTGTGGACCATTTTCACATAGTGGCCCGCCCCGCGAGGCCCGACCCATTCGGCGCACGGGATATCGTTCTTCGGCCCGACCTTGGCCGCGATGGCCTGAAAGATGCCTTTGACCAGCGGCCAGGCCGCGGGCGATCCGCCGGGCATCAGGCTGGGGCCGAGCAGCGCGCCCTCCTCGCCGCCCGAGACGCCCGTGCCGACGTAGAGCAGACCTTTTGACTCGACGTACTGCGTGCGACGCTCGGTGTCGAGATAGTAGGTGTTGCCGCCGTCGATGATCACGTCTCCCGGGGAGAGCAGCGGCAGCAACTGATCGATCAGGGCGTCGACCGCCGGGCCGGCCTTGACCATCAGCATCACTTTGCGCGGCGTGGCCAGGTTTTTGACCAGGTCTTCGACGGTGTGGCAGCCGACAAAGCTCTTGCCCTGGGCACGGCCCGCGATGAACTTATCGGTGACACTCGTCGTGCGGTTGAAAACGGCAACTCGATACCCTCGGCTCTCCATATTGAGCGCCAGGTTTTCGCCCATCACCGCCAGGCCGATCAGGCCAATGTCGCAAGGTTTAGACATGGGGGGTTACTCGGGGGGAAGAAGAGGCTGAAGACTGAAGGCTGAAGACCGAAGGACGAACGCGGAAGACGAAAGGCAGGACGCGGGAATTTTGGTTTTCATTTCTTTTTCCCTTCAGCCTTCAGGTTTTGATCCACGGTGGTTGTTCGGGAAGATACGTTTCGAATTCGGCCAGGAGCTTGTCCTGATAGGCGCCGGCGAAGGTGCCGGAGAAGAAGCGGTCGATGGCTTCGTCGTGCAGGCGTTGCCAACTGGCGTCTTCGGCGCCGGGATTGATCGGATAGAACAGGGCGTCGTTGGCCTGGGCGGCCTGATAGTCGCCCGGGGCGTCGCCGATCATCAGGGTGTGCTGCGGCGGATACTGCTTGGCGTTGCTGAGCGATTCTTTCTTGGTGCCGACCTCCTGGCCGCAGATGGCTTGCACATAGCGCGCCAGGTCGTGCTCTTCCCATTCGCGGGTGAGGGCTTCGTTGGGCGTGGCCGAGACGACGAACAGATCGGCCTTGGCCGAAAGTTTTTCGAGACACTCGGGCACAAAGGGGAACGGAGGCACCTCGCGGACGACTTTTTCGATCGTTTCGTTGACGGCCTTGGACCAGGCGAGCGCCTGGTGCAGATCGGGGTCATTTGAACTCTTGGCCGCGGCTTCCAGAGCGGGATTCGCCAATTTCGTCTCGCGCTTCACCCAAGCGATCAGCGACGTCAGCGCGGGGATGTTGACACCGCGGGCCCGCACCTCGGCCCGATCGCGCAGCCAGTCGAGGGCTTCGATCAGGGCCGGAAAGCGGTTGATGCCGCGGCTCTTGGAATACAAGTTGACGAACTCGGCCGCCTCGCGGGCATACTTGCTCACGCCGGCCAGACGGTAGTGATGAATGATGTTGGGGATGAAGCACTCCTTGTGCTTCACTTCCATCGTGTCGAACGCGCAGCCGTCGGAGTCGATGCCGACCAGGAAGTCGTGTTTCGGGGAGATCTGGAACATTGAGTAGGGGTTAGGGTTTAGGGGTTGGGGGGCTAGGGATGAAGAATACGGATCACGACTTTGCGCGGTCGGCTTGGGGGACGTATTGGGGGAGCTTTTGGGTGGCGTAGAGGGGTTGGAAGCGGGTCATGCGGAAGCGGCCGTCGACCAGAGGCATGGTGAGCATGTCTTCGCCGACCAGGGGCTTGGCATAGCGGATGAACTCGTCGGTGACGTCGTAGCCGCTGGTGCTGATCCACTGGGCCGGAAAGGAGCGCTCGCTGGCGGCCACTTTCTCCAGAGGCACCTTGTCGTAGCGGACGTCGTAGATCGGGCCGGGGTTTCGCAGGATGGTCGACATATAACCGCCTTCGCCGGTGGCGGCCAGCACGGCGGCTAACTGCCCGCTGTTGTAGGCTTCTTCCAGGTCGACCGTGGAAGCCAGGGCCATGGCGTGGCGCTGGTCGGTGCCGGGCACGTTGCCACGGGCCGCTCCCTTGGCCGCCAGGCCGACCTTGTTTAGGTAATTGACCACGGCCTGCGCGACGGTCAGTTGACTGCTGCTGAACATGGTGTGACCGAAGGAATCGCGCACTTCGCCCAGCGAGCCGACGTCGAAGCCTTCGCTCACCACGACGATCACGCGGCCGGTCTTGCGCAACTGGTCGTTCACCTGGTCGGCCATCTGCTCGAGCGTGCAGGGGCTCTCGGCCAGATAGATTTGCAGCGGCATCTCGCGATGCGGATCGGCCAGCCGGGCGGCGGCCGGAATGTAGCCGATCTTGCGGCCCATGGCTTGCAGCACTAGCACCGGGTCGGCCGGAGACGAGCCGGCGTTTTCCTCGTTGGCCGTCTGGATCGCGTGCATCCAATACTTGGCCACCGAGCCGTAGCCGGGCGTGTGATCGATCAGCTTGAACTCGCTGTCGCCCACGTCGTTGTCGATCGTCTTGGGCACGCCCACGCCCACGATGTCGAGCCCACGCTCGCGAGCCAAGGCGGCCACCTTGTGGGCCGTCTCCATCGAGTCGTTGCCGCCAATGTAAAGGAACGTGCCGACGTCGTGGGCCTTGAAGACGGCCAACACGCGGTCGAAGTCTTCGCTCTGCTGGGGCCGCAGCTTATAGCGGCAAGTGCCGATCGAGCCGGCCGCCGGAGTGTAACGCAGCAGCGAGACTTCCTCGGCGCTCTGGCTCGACAAGTCGAGCAGCTCCTCTTTGAGCACGCCTTCGATGCCGTGCCGGGCGCCATACACCGTGCCGATTTCCGCCAGGTCGCGGGCTTGCTCGATGATGCCGCGCAGCGAGTTATTGATGACCGGGCTGGGCCCGCCACTCTGGGCCACCACCATGTTCCGCGCTCGAGCCATTGCTACGCCCGTATGTTGCCGATGCTGCCGTCCAGCGAAACCGCAAATTTTAACCCTGCCACCCAAAGTGGGCAATGATCGGCCGCCCGCGGCGGCTTGCGGCGATAACGGAACCGAACGATAATTGGCCGTTTATCCCCGGCCCCCGTGGCCTGTCTCATTGCTTTCCGAGGTTCCGCGCATGTCGTTGCTGGTTGTTGGTTCGATTGCCTTTGATAGTGTCGAAACGCCTACGCAAAAGCGCGATGACGTGCTGGGGGGCTCGGCGGTCTTCTTTTCGTATGCGGCCAGCTACTTCGCGCCCGTGCGGTTGGTGGGCGTGGTGGGCCAGGATTGGCCCCACGAGCACACGCAGCTGCTCCAGCGGCAGGGCATCGACACGGCGGGCTTGACGGTGGTGCCGGGCAAGACGTTTCGCTGGCGGGGCAAGTATCAGCCCAACATGAACGATCGCGAGACGCTGGAAGTACACCTGAACGTCTTCGAGACATTCGATCCGGTGCTCTCGCCCGAGCTCAGGCGCAGCAAGTATGTGTTTCTGGCCAATGGCTCGCCGATCACGCAGATGAAGGTGCTGGACCAGGTGCCCGAGGCCACGTTGCGGGTGGCCGACACCATGGATCTGTGGATCAACATCCAGCGCGACGAGCTGATGCAGATGCTGAAGCGCATCGACGGGCTAGTGCTCAACGACAGCGAGGCCAAGTTGCTGACCGGCGATGAGAACCTGGTGCGGGCCGGTCACAAGGTGCGCGCCATGGGGCCGAAGTTCGTGGTGCTCAAGAAGGGAGAGCACGGCGTGATGTTCTTCAGCGAGAAGGAGACGTACGTGATGCCCGCGTATCCGACGCCCGACGTGGTGGACCCGACCGGGGCGGGCGATAGCTTCGCCGGCGGCATGATGGGCTACCTGGCCGAAAAAGGAACCGCCGATCCCAAGACGCTCAAGGAAGCGCTGGCATACGGCACGATCGTGGCCAGCTTCAACGTCGAGGACTTTAGCCTCGACCGCATGAAGCAAATCGGCCGGCCGGAGTTGGAAGAACGGATGTTGGCCTATCGCCGGATGCTGTCGTTCTAGGCAACTGCCGATCCAGGGCGAATCGAGCAGGGAGAATCCATGGCCGACATCGTGCGCACGTTCATCGCCGTCGAGATTCCCGGCGAGGTCAAGAACCGCGCCAGCCAGTTGATCGGTGCGTTGCGGGTGGCGCCGGCCAACGTGAAATGGGTGTCGCCTGAGCACATGCACTGGACGCTCAAGTTTTTGGGCGACGTCGACATTCGCGAGATCCCACGCATCTGCGAGGCCGTCTCGCAGGCGGTCGAGCCGCTGGCGCCGTTTGACGTCGAGGCGCGGGGCGCGGGCGCCTTTCCCGACGGCCAGCGCCCACGCACGGTGTGGGTTGGCGTGGGCGATGGGGCCGAGTCGATGATCGAGTTGCACGACGCCATCGAGCAGGCCCTGGCGCCGCTCGGCTATCGGCCCGAGAACCGCCGCTTTCGCCCTCACCTGACGATCGGCCGGGTGCGCAACAGCCCCACCGGCATTGAGGAACTGGGCGAGCTGATTGAGCAAAACGCCGACTTCGCCAGCGGCCTGTCGACCATCTATGAAGTGGTCGTCTTCTCCAGCGAGCTAGGACGCGAAGGCCCCACGCACGAAGTGCTGGGCCACGCGGAGTTGCGGGGCCATTAGGACCGCTGCCGCGCTCCTCCATCCGGCATCCCGTTACGCGTTAAAGTGCGCAGTCTGCGCCGCGCTGGACCGCCCCTGGCTCACGAAACTGCTCGCCAGGCGGGAAGGGGGTTTGTTAAGATGTGCGGGCCGGCGGCGGAGGGAATTTCGCCAGAAGGCTCTTGCAGAACCCGGTGGACGCCGATAATATACATGCGTTCACTGGTGCGGCGGCTCTGGCGTTCCCGGTGCCCTGGCCAGTCGAGGCCGCCCCTCGTTCTTCAAGCACAAAGGAACCGTTCCGCCATGGTCACCGCCACCAAACCGAACAATCGCATGGCCAAAGAATCGTCCGCTAGCAAGGCAAGCAAGAAATCGAAGGAGCCCCTTTCGGCGCTGGAGAGCAATGCGGACCTAAAGAACACGCTGGCGCAGATCGAAAAGCAATTTGGCGAGGGGGCCATCATGCCCCTGGGGGCCAGTTCCGACGTGCAGATCGAGGGTATTCCGACCGGCAGCCTGTCGGTCGACCTGGCTTTGGGGGGCCAGGGCATTCCCAAGGGGCGGATCGTCGAGATCTTTGGCCCCGAGTCGAGCGGCAAAACGACCCTGGCCTTGCACGTCGTGGCCCAGGCTCAGAAGCGGGGCGGCATCGCGGCTTTCATCGACGCGGAACACGCCCTGGACCCCAGTTGGGCCAAAAAGCTGGGCGTCGATTTGGACACGCTGCTGGTCAGTCAGCCGGGCAGCGGCGAAGAGGCCATGCACATCACCGAGATGCTGATTCGCTCGAACGCGGTCGACGTGATCGTGGTCGACTCGGTGGCCGCCTTGATTCCCCGGAAGGAACTCGAAGGCGAGATCGGCGATTCGCACGTGGGCCTGCAAGCACGCTTGATGAGCCAATCGATGCGCAAGCTGACTGGCGCGATCTCGAAGAGCAAGACCTCGGTGATCTTCATCAACCAGATTCGCGAAAAGATCGGCGTGATGTTCGGCAGCCCCGAGACCACGCCGGGCGGCCGGGCCTTGAAGTTCTACAGCTCGTGCCGCATCGACGTGCGGCGGATCGGCCAATTGAAAGAGGGCGAGGACGTGGTGGGCCAGCGCGTACGGGCCAAAATCGTCAAAAACAAGGTCGCTCCTCCCTTCCGCGTGGCCGAATTTGATATGATGCACGATCATGGCATTAGCTATGAAGGGGACGTGCTCGACCTGGCAATTGCCCAGAAATTGGTGGTCCGTTCCGGAGCCTGGTTCCGCTACGGTGAGGTACAATTGGGGCAAGGGCGCGAGAAGACCCGCGTCTATATGCAGGAAAACCCCCAGCTTGTCGAAGAGCTGAGAAACAAGATCATGTCGGTCGGCGATCCGGTCCGGGCCGCGATTGCGGTGGACGGGAATGCGGCGGAAGGGGACGCGGCAGAGGAATAACCCCTGCCGTGGCGCCTCGAAGTCGCTGGCGGCCGACCGGCTGAAAGCGTCGCTGTTGAGGTGCCCCTTATGCCCCGAGCTCACTTCCGTGCGATCTGCCTGGGATGCCTGCTGGTTGGCCTTCTGACCGCCTGGGTGTCACGGCCGGCCGGCGCGCAAGAGATCACCGTTGGCCAGGCGGCGGCGGCCATGGAGGACGTGCTGGTCAAGGCAATTGCCCAGGCCGAGCGCTCCGTGGTGGCGATCGCCCGGGTGAATCGCAACAGCACCGATGGCCGCGGCGATCTCGTGCCCAATCTGTTCAATCGCGTGCGGCCCCAGGATACGGCCGTTCCGGGCGAGCCGGGCTTCATTCCCAACGAATATGCCACGGGCGTCGTGGTGGGCGACGGCCTGATCCTGACGGCCAATCACGTGCTGCGCGACGAAAGCGAGTATTGGGTCACCACGGCCGATCGCAAGACCTACAAGGTGCTCAAGGTCGTGGGAGCCGATCCGCGCAGTGATCTGGCCGTGCTGAAGATCAACGCGCCCGACCTGACGCCGATCAAGCTGGGCGACGCGACGAAATTGAAGAAGGGCCAGATCGTCATCGCCCTGGGCAACCCCTACGCCATCGCCCGCGACGGTCAGGTGAGCGCCAGCTGGGGCATCGTGGCCAATCTGTCGCGGAAGGACGTGCCCGCGGCCTCGACGCGTGCCGAGGGCGGGCCGCGCACCGAGCCCGCACTGCACCAGTATGGCACGTTGATTCAAACCGACGCCAAGCTGAACCTGGGCACCAGCGGCGGCGCCCTGGTGAACCTGAAGGGCGAAATGGTCGGGCTGACCGTGGCCCTGGCCGCCAGCCTGGGCTTCGAGCATTCGGCCGGCTTTGCCATCGCCGTCGACGAGACGTTTCAGCGGGCATTGAAGACGCTCAAGCAGGGACGCGAGGTCGAGTTTGGCTTTTTGGGCGTGTCGCCGCACCGGCTGTCGGTCGACGACGTGGCCAACGGCCGGCACGGGGTGTTGATTGTCAGCGTGGTGGCGGGCACCCCGGCCGACAAAGCCGGTCTGATGCCCAACGACATGATCACGCACATCGACGGCCAGGAAGTCAACGAGCCGGACGACCTGATGTTGCACATCGGCAAGTTGCCGGCCGACGGCAGTCCGCGGATCACCTACGAGCGTGGCGGCCGGATCCAAACGACTCAGGTGCAGGAGCTCTCCAAGAAGTTCGTACACGGCAAGAAAGTCGTGACCACTCCCTCGCCGGCCTGGCGCGGAGTGCGGGTCGACTATGTCACGGCCGCGCCCGATTTCGATCTGACCTCGGGCCAACGCCGTCTCGACGTTCAGGGCTCGGTGCTGGTGACCGAAGTCCAGGAGGGAAGCCCCGCCTGGAACGAAGGGCTGCGCGCCAACATGCTGATCAGCCACGTCGGCAGCGCCTCGGTCTCGACGCCCAAGCAATTTCGTGACGAAGTCGCCGGCAAGAGCGGCCCGGTTCGCCTGCGGCTGACCGTGCCCTCGGGCGAACGCCTGGAACGTTTGGAACGCACGATCCCGCCCGACGCGAGTTAGCGTTCCCACGTTAGCTCATCGTCGTTTTGCAGCGCGACACAGCGCATCACTAATGGCGGCTCAGGATGAACCTGATGCGTTTGCCCAGTTTCACTCTGAAGCAACTGCTCGTCTCGATTCTGTGGATTTCCATGGGATTCGGGGGGATCGCCTTCTCAACGCGTGATTGGAATCTGTCCCTGCGTCCAGCAGTCGATTGGCTAGCGTAGATTGAACCGCTGGTGCGAATGACTGCGCGGATTGTCGGCTGGGCCTTCATATGCATGGGAGTGATTTCTCTTGCCACGGTTCGACAGCGGGGCAGGGTGCTCATTTTGGCTTTATGCGGGGTTATTCCCGGCCCCTTTGTTGGCGTGCTGGTTCGCGACGCCATGCTGCCGTTAGGTCCTACGATGTCCGGCTATCAGCGCAGCGACAGTATCATTCCCTGGGTGGTGACGATCGTTTTCTCGATGGTCGCACTGATTGCCGGCGTCATCGCGGCGCACTTCAAGCAGAACCTCGACGACGCTTCCGATTAAGCTCAACCCCTGGCGGTCGCACATCTCTGGCCGCTTGGTGGGCAAACGGCTATTATTAGGGACTTCGTTGGTCGAGTTTGCCGCCGGCTTGCGCCACGATGGCGCCGCCGTTCTCAAGCCAACCGCTCCCGCCGCATTTCGGAATGACTGCGAATCATGAAAACTGACGAGCTCCGCGAACGATACCTCGCCTTTTTCGAGACCAAGGGCTGCATCCGCCGGCCCAGCGACGTGCTGGTGCCCCGCTGGGATCCCTCGGTGCTGTTCACGCCGGCCGGCATGAACCAGTTCAAGGACCATTTTTTGGGCAAGGTGAAGCTCGACTTCACCCGGGCCACGACCTGTCAGAAGTGCCTGCGCACCGGCGACATCGAAAACGTCGGCCGCACGCCCTATCACCACACGTTTTTCGAGATNNCGACTACTTCAAGCGCGAGGCCATCAACTGGGCCTGGGAGTTCTTGACCTCGAAGCAGTGGCTGGCTCTCGATCCCGACCGGCTGTTCGTGTCGGTGTATGTCGACGACAACGAGGCGGCCGAAATTTGGGCCCGCGACATTAAGCTGCCGCCGGAAAAGATCAAGCGGATGGGCGAGGACGACAATTTTTGGCCCGCCGGCGCGCCGAGCCAGGGGCCCGACGGCGTCTGCGGCCCGTGCAGCGAGATTTTCTTCAAGCCCGATGGGGCCAGCGAAGTCGAAATCTGGAACCTGGTGTTCACGCAGTTCAACCGCGTAGGCGCGCCGCCGAACAACTTGCGGCCGCTGCCCAGCAAGAACATCGACACCGGCATGGGCCTGGAGCGCACGGCCGGCGTGCTGCAAGGGGTGAAGAGCAATTTTCACATCGACACCCTGCTGCCGTTGGTGGAAGGGGCCGCCGAGGTGTGCGGGCTGCGCTATGAGCCCGACACGGAAAATGGCCGCCGGCTGCGGCGCATCGCCGACCACGTGCGGGCCTGCTCATTCGCGATCCACGAGAACGTCTATCCCGGCCCCAACAAAGAGAAGTACGTCGTCAAGCGGCTGTTGCGCCGCGCGGTGCTCGACGGCCGGCAGATCGGCGTGCACGCTCCGTTCCTGCACAAGCTGGTGCCGCTGGTCGCGCAGATGATGAAGCGACCCTATCCCGAGTTGGGCGAGACGACGCAGCGCGTGTCGCAGGTGATCGAAAAGGAAGAGAGCAATTTCTTCGCCACGATCGACACCGGGTTGGATCGCATCTCGCGGCTGTTCGCGCAAATGCAGGCCGATGGTCGCGAGCAAGTGCGCGGCGCCGAGGCGGCCGAGATGTACACGACGCACGGCTTTCCGCCCGAGTTGTTCGAAACCATGGCGGCCGAGCACAACCTGAGCTTCGATTGGACCGGCTTCAATCGCGAGATGGAACAGCACGCCGAGGACTCGGGCGCGGGCCATCGGATGGAACTGTTTCAATCGAGCCCGTTGGACGCGCTCAAGAAAACGCTCTCGGGCACGCAGTTCGTCGGCTATGAAACGACCACGGCCGAGGCCCAGGTCGTGGGCATCATCGCCCGTCATGAATTGGTCGAGCAGGTCGAGGAAATCGGCCACCAGGAACCGATCTGCGTGGTGCTCGACAAGACGCCGTTCTATGGCGAGAGCGGCGGGCAGGTGGGCGACCGGGGCGAGATCGCGGGCCGTGGGTTTCGCTTCGAGGTCATCGACACGCAAAAGGAAGGCAACTTCACGCTGCACCTGGGGCATCTGCGCGAAGGCAAGCTGGAGCAAGGATCGGCGGCGACGGCCCGGGTGGACGTGGCCCGCCGGCAAGGCATTCGCCGGGCCCACTCGGCCACGCACATCCTGCACTATGCCCTGCAAAAGCACCTGGGCAAGCACGCTCAGCAGCAGGGCTCGAAAGTGGACCGCGACTTCCTGCGGTTCGACTTCACGAATCCTAGCGCCGTCACGGGCGAGCTGTTGGCCACGATCGAGGCCGAAGTGAACGAGATGGCCGAGACCGGCGCCAAGATCAGTTGGCGGAGTCTGCCGATCGCGCAAGCCCGCGAGAGCGGGGCCATGATGCTCTTCGGCGAAAAATATCCGGACATCGTGCGGATGGTTTCCATCGGCGAGTTCAGCAAGGAGCTGTGCGGCGGCACGCACCTGGACAACAGCGGTCAGATGGGGCTGTTCAAGATCACGAGCGAAGAGAGCGTGGCCGCCGGAACGCGGCGGATCACGGCGCTCACGGGCAGCGAAGCGCTGGCCCACGTGCGCAAGCAGGATGCCGCGCTGGTCGAGACGGCATCCTTGCTGCGCGTGCCGTCGGCCGAGGTGCCCACGCGCGTGGCGGCGCTGGTGAAGGAGCTGCGCGAGCTGAAGAAGCAAGCCTCGCACGCGCCGCGCTCCGGAGGCGTTTCGGCCGATACGCTGCTGGCCGAGTCTCGGCAGATCGGTGGGGTGCGGGTGGTCGTCTCCGAAGCGCCCGGCGCCGAGGCCGACACGATGCGGCAGTTGATCGATCAGTTGCGCAAAACCGCCAGCCCCGTTGCCGTCTTGCTGGGCGCGGGGGGCGAAGGCAAGGTTACGCTGGTCGCGGGCATCAGCCGCGATCTCGAGGCCAAGGGCATCAATGCCGGGGCCTGGATTCGCAGCGCCGCCGAAGTGGTCGGTGGTCGCGGCGGCGGCAAGCCCGACATGGCGCAGGCCGGCGGCAAGCATCCGGAGAAACTATCCGAAGCCTTGGACGCCGCCAAGAAATCGATCGAAGCGATGCTGGCGGGGTAGGGTGCCGAAGCGGGTTGATTGGCCGCGCGGTCGGGTGTTCGCGCGGTTCCAGCATGCTCACGCAAGCGTGAGCATGGCACCCACTGCGGCTGCGGAACCGTCGCCCATCTTTGTTCACAGCACGCTGTTGAGTGCCTTGAGGGCGGCGTCGTAGTTGGGCTCGTTGGCGACTTCTTTCACCTGTTCGGCATAGACGACCTTGCCGTCCTTATCGAGGACGAAGGCGCCGCGGGCCAGGATCTTGAGCTCCTCGATCAGCATACCCCAGTTCTGGCCGAAGCTGCGGTCCTGGTAGTCGCTCAGGGCCCGCATGTTCGTGATGTGCTCGGCCCCGCAGAAGCGGTTCATGGCGAACGGCAGGTCGAGGCTGACGGTGATAGCATTCACCTTGCTGCCCAAGGCGGCGAGCTGCTCGTTGAACTTCTTGGTCTGCACCTGGCAAACGGGGGTGTCGAGCGAAGGCACCACGCTGATGAAGGTGGGCTTGCCCTTCAGGTCAGCCGGCGTGACGGTGACCAGGGCCCCCTTGTCGAAGTTGTGCAGCTTGAATTCCGGCGCCTTTTGTCCCACGGCCACGGCGTTTCCGGCCAGTGTCATCGGGTTGCCCTTGAAGGTAACGGCTCCGGATCGGGACATGGTAGGCTCCTTTTTCAAGTGATAGCACGGATCAAGCAGGGGTGATCGGTTAGTATCGCCGATTAGCTCGCGCGATCAAGGGGCGCTGGAAATTTCGCGGGCAAACTATTGTTTGTCTCACGCGAAGCGGTAAGATGCGATTGGATAGCCGGCGCGGCGGCCTTCGCGCGCCGTTGAATCAGGCGGCCCTTCTCGAACGTGTCTTTTCCATGATGATGGAGCATTGCTCATGGTACAAGTCTCGCTTGCGCGCGGTTGGGATCTGGAAGTGGAACGCGGGCCCGATTGTCTTTTCGTGCGACCGCGTCCGCTCGAAGTGGGCGCAGCGGCTGGGGGTGCGCTAGGCGAGCAGATTTGGGCCTTGCTGGAGCAGAGTCTGATCCATCGGCTGGTGCTCGAGCTGAACGAAGTCGGCCCGTTGGAGAGCGAGCTGATCGGACAACTCACCTGGTTGCACAACCAGGTGCATGGCCACGACGGCATGATGCGCATCTGCGGCCTGTCGCCTGCGAATCAAGAGTTGCTGAGGCAATGCAGCCTGAGCGACCATTTCCCCTGCTACCGCGATCGCGAGGAAGCGGTCATGGGGCACCATCCGCCCGCCGGCGAATCGCGGCCCACGCAGCCGCGCTAAAATCGCGCCAAAGTTGACGAACGAATACCTGGTATGCGCCGTGCGTTGGGACTTCCGATCGCGGCGCGTTCTGGCGGACTATAGCCAGTTGACTTCCAGGTGGTTTTCAACCTGTTCGACGCCGTCGACCCGGCGGAGAACTTCCTGCGCCATCTGCTTGTGGTAATACGAGCTGACCGTGCCGCGGAGCACGACGCGCCCCGCTTGCGTCTCGAAGCGCAGATTGCGCAATTTGAGGTAGGGGCTCTTTTCGATCGTCGACGTGATCAGCGTGTCTAACGTGCTCTCGGCGGTCGCCATGTGATTGGACTTCGTGGTAGGGGTCGACGGGGCGCGGGAATGGGTCGTGCGGCATGCGGGGCCAGGGACCGCCGGCCAGCAACTGGCCGTAGCCTTTTCATCGGCAGGCTGCGCTGTGGAGGTAAGCAATTCCTGCTGCGGATTCTGGGAGGTCGCCGCAAAGGCTCCGGCTTTCGCCGAATTTGCCGGTTGTAGCGATTGCTGGCGCAGGTGTGCTGCCGACCCGATTTTTCGGGGAAAATCATGGCCTAACTTTGCGTATGGAAACCGCATTACTCGACGAAAATCCGTCCTCGACCGACGCAAAGCGACGAGGGCAGGTTGTCAGCCGGGCGCAGTCGCCCGACGAGGTCGACGCGCTCGAGAGCGGCTGGCGACAGTTGGCCGAATCGCTGCCGCCGATGGCGCAGTTCGAATGGACGCGGGCTTGCCTGCACGCGTTCGCGACCGGCTCCGTGCCGCACGTGGTCGCGGTACACCGGGGCGAACGGATCACGGCCTTGGCGCCGTTGGTGAAGAAGCGTTTGCGGGGCGTGCGGCGGTTGATGCTGGCCGGTGTCAGCGACGTGTATGAGCCGATGGATCTGTTGTGGACTGATCGGCGATCGCTTGATCGGCTGGTCACTTCGCTGGTGCGACGCGGCACGCCGCTGTTATTGGAGCGCATCGCGGCCAATTCGGCCAGTGTGGCCGCGATCCAGCGCGCGTACCGGGGACGTGCCATCGTGCTCGCGCGGCAGCAGGCGACGTGTCCTTATATCACGCTGGACGAAAGCTGGCTCGAACCCGAATTGCATTTGAATTCCGGCCGGCGCAGCGACTTGCGGCGCGCGCGGCGGAAAGCCGAGCAACTGGGGACGGTGACTACTCAGATTCGCGCTCCGGACCTCAGCGAATTGCCCGCGCTGCTTGACACCGCCTTCGAAGTCGAAGCCCAGAGTTGGAAGGGCGATACCGGGACGGCGCTGGCGCACGACGCGCATCGCGCGGTGTTCTATCGCCAATATGCCGAAGCGGCCTGCGTGGCCGGCGTGCTGCGAATTTGCTTTCTGCGCATCGGCGACCGCGTGGCTGCCATGCAACTCGCCGTCGAACAGGGCGAGGGGTTCTGGCTGCTCAAGGTGGGCTACGACTCGCGGTTCGCCAACTGCTCGCCGGGCTTGCTGCTGATGCGCGATACGATTCGCTACGCGGTCGAAGCCGGCGTGAAGTCTTACGAATTCCTGGGCCGCGCCGAAAGCTGGACGCGGGTGTGGACCGAAACCGAACATCCTTATATCTCGCTGCGTGTTTATCCGCTGGGCGTCCGGGGGTTGGCGGCTTTGACCGCCGACGTCCTGGCGGCGATGCACCAGCGCTGGAGGAACCGACGATGAGTTGGATCTCCAAAGCACGGCGAGTCGCCTCACGCTGTTTGACGCCGCTGGCTCTGCGGGCCGCCAAGGCCTATGTGGCCGGCGAGCGACTGGAAGACGCGCTGGCCGTGGCCGACCGCCTGGCCGATCGCGGCTTGGGAGCGACCGTGGGATATTGGGACGCTCCCAACGAGGCGCCCAGCACCGTCGCCGACGCGTACCTCGAAGGAGTGCGGGCCCTGGCCGGTCGCGAGCACGCTTACCTGTCGATCAAAGTCCCCTCGCTGCAGTATCGGCCCGAGCTGATGGGCGAGGTGGTGGCCGAAGCCATGCGGCAGCGAGTGCGACTGCACTTCGACGCCCTCTCGCCCGAGACCGTCGATCCGTCGCGAGCGCTATTTGAGCAATTTCTCGATGCCGGCGCCGAGTTGAGCTTCACGCTGCCGGGCCGCTGGTCCCGCAGCGTCGACGACGCGGCCTGGGCCGTCGAGCGCGGGGTCATGGTGCGGGTCGTCAAAGGCCAATGGCCCGATCCGGCGGCGCCGAATCGCGATCCCAGCGAGGGCTTTCTGGAAGTGATCGATGCGCTGGCCGGCCGGGCACGCCACGTGGCGGTTGCCAGCCATGACGTGCCGTTGGCCATCGAAGCCATCAACCGGCTGCGGAATGCCGACACCTCGTGCGGTTTGGAACTGCTCTATGGGCTGCCCATGCCGCGCAGTCTGGAAATGGCGGATCGATTGGCCGTGGGCGTTCACGTCTACGTTCCCTATGGCCGGGCGTATCTACCCTATGCTCTGTCGCGCGTGCGCAGTAACCCACGCATTCTGTGGTGGCTGGTTCGCGACGCGGTGCTCGCCTGCTGTGCGACGTCGCCCGCTGACCGCGACGAGCATGAACTGGCGGACGCGCGAAAAGGCTAAGGCCGCCCACTTCGTGAACGGCGCGAGCCTAGTTGACGAACACGGTCAGGTTCAAGCCGTTGGCAAAGTCGCTCGGGATCAAGCCGACTGTCTGACCGACCAGCGCGGGGTCTGACCAGGTGACCGCCGTCGAGCTGGCCTGTAACGTGGGCGTATCGCTGGCGCCGTAGACGGCGACGTTGTGACCCGTCCGGGTATCAATCTGACCGGTGCTGTCGGTCACGAATCCGCTGCCGACGATGGTCACGACGACCTGGCCGGGGCCGGCCACCAGCGGCGGCAGGGGATTGTCGGCGATGAACTCGGGCGACACGAGGATGCTCTGAGCCACGCTGGCGTCCGTCAGGGTGCCGAGGTCGAGCGATTGGACCCACAACGATTGTCCGGCGGCGTCGGGCGCTCGCTGCAGATACAGGGTGTAGTAGGAATCGACCAGGTTGACGTGCCGCTCGGTGGAATTGATGAAGGAGCTAATGACGTCCGCGGGAGCGGCGGTCTGATTGGTCAGCCCGGTCACGAAGCCTGACAGGCCGGTGGCATCGGGAGCCCGGCCCAGCACGTCCTGATACAGGGCCGTGACGAATTGTGTGGGAGTGGAGTTGAGCTGCTGGAACTCGGGCGAGTTCAAGAAGTCGGTCATCACGGTCTCTTCGGTGACTCCGGCCAGCATGTCGCTGACCCAGGCCTGGCGGCCGGCCGCGTCGGCGGCGCGGTTGAAGAATGCCTGGTAATAGTGGTCGACCTCATTGCCGAAATGTTCGGCCGAGTTCCAGAGGCTGGCGACGACCGTGCTGGGCGCGGTGCTCTGGGCCAGTTGTTTCGTATAGTAAGTCAGCCCCGCCGAATCGGCCGCTCGCCCCAACACGTCTTGATAAAGGGCCGCGGCATAGCTGCTGGCCGACAGGACGCGGCGTTCTTCCAGCGACTCGATCGATAGTTTGCGACGCCCGGCGCTCTGACGTGGCTGGCTCGGGCCGGCGCTCGAAAGGCCTGCCCAGCGTGCTGCTTTCAGGAGGGCTCGCATGCTCATCACTGCCTCATTCGTCGAAATGGTGTCGTGGGGTCGAAAGTTCGCCAGGGATGGGGCGATGCGTTAGTTGAAAGTCGCCGTGATGTTCAAGCCATTGGCGAACTGGCTCGGATCGATCGACAGCGTCTGGACGTTTGTATAGCTCGGATAGAGGGACCAGGTGACGTGCGGCGAACTGGCCGAGATCGTGATCGAGGCGTCGGGGCCGTAGACGCCCAGGTTGTGCCCGATCAGCGTGTTGATTTGATGCGTGCTGTCGGCCACATAGCCGCCGCCGACGATGGTGACCACGATCTGGCCGGGGCCGGCAACTTGCGGGACGAGGAAGCTGGCGCTGAGAAACTCGGCCGACGACAGGAATGTCTGCGCTGCCGACCCGTCACTGGCCAGGCCCTGGTCGAGCTGTCCCACCCAATACTGCAACCCGGTGGCGTCGGCGGGGCGATTCAGGTACGAGGTGTAGTAGGAACTCACCAGGTTCATGTGACGCTCGGTGGACATGATGAAGCTCCACACGATGTCGGACGACGCGACTGTTCCGCTGGTCAACTGTCCCACATAGGTCGACAGTCCCGATGCGTCTGGCGCTCGGCCGAGCACCTCTTGGTAGAGCGCGGTGACGAACTGGGTGGGCGTCGAATTGATCTGGTGAAACTCGGGCGAGTTCAGAATGTCGGCCATCACCAGCTCTTCGCTGGCGCCGCTCAGCATGAAGTTGACCCAAGCCTGACGGCCGCCGGTGTCGGCGGGGCGGTTCAAAAAGGTCTGGTAGTACGTGTCGATTTCCAGCCCACGATGTTCGGGCGAGACCCACAGATCGGCCACGATCGTGGCCGGCAAGGCGCCGCCGGCCATCAGATTCGAATAGGCCGTGAGACCGCCCGCGTCGATCGCGCGGTGCAGGATGTCCTGATAGAGCGGTATCAGCAAGGCCGAAGGCGATGAGAGTTGCGAGGGGGCCAGCGGGGTAGCGCTCAGCACGCGGCGATCTTCGAGCGACTCGAGCGACAGCCGGCGACCGGCGGATCGCGACGATGTCTTGTGGCGGGCGGGCGCCGCCGACTTATCCAACCAGCGGGCGGCAATTGAAACGATTCGCATCCTCATGGCCGACTCCGATCGTCAGTAGCTTGGGGGCAAGGCCGGACGGTTCGACAAGGACCTTGCCTGTTCGATGATCTCGCCTGTTCGATCTTGCGATTCTGGCAAACCACGTCGAGGTTCCGGCAGCTCGACGCGGCGCTCGCTCACGCCAGCCGACGTTGGCGGGCTGGGGGGCGGGGATTCTAGTGCGATCGACAGCCACTGTCCATGCGAGCTTACGGCGTCGGCTTCCCATGACGGCAAAGGGCCCTGGAGCTAGCACCTGTTCACTGCCAAAAGGCAGTCAGTCAGCTCCCCCAAGGGCAGCCGCGGGCTACCTGAAGTGTGTGATGATTCGCGAATGCGGCAGTCGCGAGCTGGAGATTTGCCAGGCGCCGCGCGGGGCGTTCGTTGGTTTGAAGTGCGGGAGAGAGGGGACTTGAGATTGCGATCACGCAAGGCGGGAGAGTGCTCGAGGCGGTCGAACAGGACCGCGTCGTCGGGTTGATACCGACACGAAGCCAATGCCGTTGTCTTGCTGGCCGCGCCGCGTGATCTGTCTCAACTCATGACGCCTGCGCGATCAACGGTTCGTCGGCCGGATAGCAGTATCTTGCGGCAAAGCTGATGAGACTCTCGGTACTTTCCAGACCGAGCTTTTCGCGCGCCCGCTTGATGTGCGTGTGGATCGTGCTGAGGCTGACGTCGAGTTGCGCGGCGATCAGTCGCGTCTCGGTCCCCTTGGCCAGCAATTCAAGACACTCACGTTCTCGCAGAGTGAGCAGCGAGAGTTTGCGCGGTATGCGCATCGCGAGCATGCAGACGGCCACCTCGGGCGAATCGAGCGGCCACAGCCGCCCGCGGAAGCGATCCCCCTTTTGGTCGAAGACTTCGAGTTGTTGAGACTCGCGCGAGGTAACGACTCGTCCCAGCAAGACCTTCGTGGCTTCTTGTGACTCGGGCGCCAGATGCTCCCAGATGAATTCGCCCACTCTGACCGAGTAATTGACTGCACTGGACCAGGTGCAACGGCCGCGCCAGTCGCAAAGCATGACAAAATGAGCGCCCAGAACCGAGTTCGGCATGACAAACCTGGCACGAGAATGTGCGACTGACGACGTGGAGCCGCCCCTAAATTACCCGATGAATAGGGCATAAGCAATCGTCGGCCAGGGCGATACGGGGCAGCATCGCCCTGGCCGATTATGACGAGGCTTGGGTTGGATGTCTCACCGGCACATCCCAATTGCACGGTTACCGACGTGTGCCCGATTACTCTTGCTCCCACGAGGAACAACTAGTGCAGCGTCACACCCAGAAG
>PLYM01000006.1 GCA_003153375.1 Planctomycetaceae bacterium | reverse complement strand
ATCACCGTCTCCGGCGGCGGCGAGGTTCGCGTCGGCAATGGCCTGACCACCTTGAACGATGTCGAACTGAATCTCGGTGTCGGCACCTTCAACACAGTGCAGCTCACCAATATCGACGGCTCCAGCCTTTTGGTCAACAGCGGCGCGACGATTTCCTTGCCTAGCGTCACCAGTTATGTCGGCATCCGGACCGGCGGTAGCAGTACGATTCAGGCCGACGGGGCGGGCAGCCGGGTCAACCTGCCGAACCTGACCACGCTCGAGGGGCCGGCCAATTACGGGACCGTGAATGTCGACGCCCTGAATGGCGGCGTGGTGGACATGCATGTGCTGCCGCAGGTCAACCATGGGGCAGTCGCCTTCAAGGCCGACGGGACCGGCAGCTTGGTCGACGTCTCGGCTCTGACCAGTCTGTCGACGGACGGCTCGATCTTTTTCATCTCCACCATCACCGTCTCCGGCGGCGGCGAGGTTCGCGTCGGCAATGGCCTGACCACCTTGAACAATGTCGAACTGAATCTCGGTGTCGGCACCTTCAACACAGTGCAGCTCACCAATATCGACGATTCCAGCTTTTTTGTCAGCAGCGGCGCGACGCTTTCTTTGCCCAGCGTCACCAGCTTTGTCGGCATCCAGAACGGCTGGAGCAGTACGATTCAGGTCGACGGGGTGGGCAGCCGGGTCGACCTGCCGAACCTGACCACGCTCGATAGGGCGATCAGCTACAGGACCAATATCACCGCCGTGAATGGCGGCGTGGTGGACATGCCTAGCGTCACCAGTTATGTCAGCGATGGTGGCGGTACGATTGCGGCTTATGGAGCCGGCAGCCGGATCAACCTGCCGAACTTGACCACGCTCAATGGGTCGACCTTTTACGGGACCCTGGTCACCGTCGCGAATGGCGGCGTGGTGGATCTGCACGCGCTGCCGCAGGTCAACCAAGGGACATTCGCCTTCAGTGCCGATGGGACCGGCAGCCTGGTCGACCTCTCGTCTCTGACTAGTCTGTCGACGGACGGCGCGACTCTTTTCAACTCCAGCATCAACTTCTCCGGCGGCGGCGCGGTGCTCAGTCCCAGCTTGAAAAGTCTTGTTGGGGTAGATCTTACTACCGATCCCACCGCGACGTACGCATTGCAATCCAATCAATCTTACGGTGGCCGCAGCAACGCGACGACGACCGTTACGACCGGCATACTGATAGACCAAGGTAGCTTGATTGTGCCGGACAGCTCTACGATGAATGTTCAAGGAATACTCCAGGTCAATGGCCTAGGCTTGCTGTCCGTTACGCCCGCCGGCACGATCGTCGTGAAGGGCAATCTGCTGGGAAATACCCAAAATGTCGACCACTGGAATCTCCAAGGGACCATGCTCTTAAGCAGTGGCGCCGGCGCCGCTCAGTCGCCGCAACTTGTGGAAGCGATGTCCGCCGATGTAGGAGCGTTCCAAGCGGGGTTTCAGAATAACTTCGCCTACGGAACGCTCAGCCTCGCAAGCAATACCTACGCCAAGCTGGTTGACCAGTCTCACAACTCGACCGGCGTCGGCGCCGAGGCGCTGTACGTCAACGAATTGATCGTCCCCAGCGGCACGACACTGGATCTTGGTGGATTGCATCTCTATGTGCGTGGCGCCCAAGTGGCCGGCACGATTCTGAATGGTTCGGTGATACAGCTTCCTGCCGGCGGACCACTTCAACTGAACACTCCCACGCCGGCCGCCATCGATCTCGCTGGCCAGATAACGAACTGGACCTTCTTCGGTCATGCGGGCCGTTCCGTCACGGTGCAACTCAACCCCGGTGGCGGCGGTTCGACGCCGGCCCTTCCGCCACAGGTTGGTTGGGGCCAGGTAACGCTGCTCGACGCCAGCAACAACGTCTTGGCCTCAACCACCAGTAGCTCGAGCGGCGCTGTCGCGGCGCTGATCGACGTCGCATTGCCAGCCGATGGCACCTACACGATTAGAGTTCAAGCCCCCGCCGACCGCACGTCCAGCACGGGCAACTACGTTGTTTCAGCCTTCGATGCCACCCCCAACGTCCAGCCGCTGACGGTCAATCAACAATACACCGGCTCCATCGCGAATCCTTTCGGCGTCGATCAGTGGACCTTCTCCGCGACTGCTGGTCAGCAGGTCCGGCTGCATGTCATCAACAGTTCGAGCGGTGGCGTGGCCTTTGATTTGGTGGGACCGGGCGGCTATACCGCGTTCTCGAACATCTTGTCCGATTCCGAACTGGTCACCCTACCTTCGACCGGCGGTTACATCCTTACCGCGCACGGAACCGGCGGGCAAGCGGGTAGTTATGCCTTCCAACTCGCGCAGACCTCGGTGGTCACCTTGGCCTTGGGAAGCATCTACAACGGGACGCTGGCGGGAAGCGGAGAGGCACAGTTGTTTGCCGTGAGCGTGCCCGCCGCGCAGTCGCTGTTCCTCACATTGCAAGACAGCACGGCGGCCGATCACAACGAAATCTACGCCAAGCGCGGCGCTCCGCCCACTCGGGGGAGCTACGATTACAGCTTCTCCGCTCCTAGTTCAGCCAATCAGCAGGTTTTGGTTCCCTCGGCCACCCCGGGCACATGGTATATCTTGGTTTACGGCGAGTCGGTCCCGACGGCCAGCAACTTTACGCTGCAAGCGGTCGGCGCACAGATCAAGCTCAGCGCGGTGACACCCGATCGCTCGGCCACAGGCAGCGTCGCCAGGTTGACCCTCAGCGGCACTGGCTTCGACAATGCCACGTCGGTGTCGCTGGTCGCCGACGACAGCACCGTCTATGCTGCCAGCAGCGTCGCGTTCGATTCTTTCACGCAGCTTACTGCCACGTTTAATTTGAGCGGCGTGCCACAAGGAGTCTACTCGGTCCGCGTCACACGCGCCGGCGGTGTCGCCGATCAAATCCCCGCGACTTTCAAGATCACGGCTCCCGGACAAGCGCATCTGGAAACGCAATTGATCCTGCCCAGCACTTTGGGGTTTCACAGCGCCTCGACTTTGTATGTCGAGTATTCCAACACCGGCAGCGTAGGAATGGCCGCTCCGCTGTTGCTGCTCGAATCGTCGCAACCGGAAAACAGGCCGCTGCTGACGCTGGATTCTACGCTGCTGGTCGATGGATTGTGGACTTCAGCTATTCCCCAAGGCTACTCGAATGCTGTGCAAATCCTAGCCAGCGGCAAGGTGCCGGGCGTGCTTGAACCAGGCGAGTCGATTACCGTGCCGGTTTATTATGCTGGCATGCAAAAGCCGTGGTCGGGCGATCCGACACTCTACTTCGACCTGCGCGTTTTCACGTCAGACAACGCAGACCCCGTGGATTGGAGCAGCTTACAAGGCAACCTACGGCCGCCGGAAATTGCCGCGAACGCTTGGGCGGCGATTTATAGCGGCCTCACTTCGCAATTGGGGAATACCTGGGGCGGCTTTGTCCAGACGTTGGACAACGAAGCCTCGTACTTGGGTCAGTTGGGAGAACCGGCGACCGACGTCGGTCAACTCTGGTCGTTCGCAGTCATGCAAGCTGACGGGCTTTCGCCCACGCCAGTCTTGGCGAGCGCTACCGACCTCGCCGTTATGGCCCCCAGCTTGCCTCTCGACTTCAGCCGTTCCTATCAAAACCGGATCGAGTCGCGGGATTTGTCCGGCCCACTCGGCTTCGGCTGGCGAGATTCGTGGCAATATTCTCTGGCGACGTCGGCCGATGGCACGGTGACAATGACGATGCCCTCGGGCGCCAAGCGAATTTTCCAGCCTGATAGCCGCGGCAGCAACTACTTCGCTCAGCCCGGCGATCACGGCGCTCTACGGGCCGACCCCGGCGGCGCTTTCTCTCTCACCGAGACCAACGGCCAGGTAGAGCGATTCAAAGCCGACGGCACGCTCGACTACGTTCAGGACACGAACGGCAACCGGATCACCGCCGGTTACGCCACCGGTCAGCTCACCAGCCTAACCCACTCGTCCGGCCAGTCACTGTCGATCGGATATAACGCGGCGGGCTTGATCTCGTCGGTGACTAGCTCCGACGGCCGAGTCGTCACCTACAGCTATGACGCCAGTGGGCACTTGCTCACCGTGCAGAGCTATGACAGTCGCCTGACGACTTACACCTACGACACCGGCTTGAACCTCGCCGTTCAAAATGCCCTGACCTCAGTTCAGTTTCGTGACGGCACGCACCAATATTTCAGCTACGATACAAGCGGCCGACTTGCGGGCGCTTCCCAGGACGGCGACGCCGATCCCGTTACTTACAGCTACAACCTTGGCGAGGTGATCGTCACCGACGCCTCCGCCGCGGCCAGTCACTTCTTCTTCGATCAGCGGGGGCTGTTGGTCAAAACCGTCGATCCACTCGGGTACGCCTCCTTCAGTTCCTTCGACACGAACTTCAATCTGATGAGCGCCACGGGCCCGACCGGCATCAAGCAGGTTCTTGGCTACGACTCGGCGGGCAACCTGACTAGCTCTACCGATCCTTTAGGTCAAACGGACCACTTCGCCTACACGGGCCAGTTCAACCGCCTGACCAGCCTCACCGACGCCCGCGGAATCACAACCAACTATCAGTATGATTCACACGGCAACCTAGTCTCGACCCAGTATCCCGATCACTCGGTCGAGAATGCCACGTATGACGCCCTGGGAGATCCACTGTCGCTCGTGAACCAGAACGGCCAGTTAGTCCAATATACCTACAACGCCGCGGGACAGGTCACGGGTCAGACGCTGAGCGACGGCTCGCAAACCATTTTCGCTTATGATGGCCGCGGCAACTTGACCTCGGCCACCAATGCCGACGGCGTGACCGCGCTCACCTATGATTCTGGCGATCGGCTCACCAAGATCACGTATCCCAGCGGGCAGTTTCTTGCCTACAGCTACAATTCGCTCGGCCAGCGGACACGGATGGTCGATCAATCGGGCTTCGCCGTCGATTACAGCTACGATGCGGTCGGAAGGCTCAAGCAACTGACCGACGGCATCGGCGCCTCCATCATCATCTACACCTACAACAACCTTGGCCAACTGACCCGTGAAGACAAGGGCAATGGCACGTATACAACCCAAGAGTACAACGCCGCCGGCAATGTATTGCACCTGGTTAACTACGCTCCGGACGGTGAGGTGGATAGTAGGTTTGACTACGCCTACAATGCGCTAGGGCAGCAAACGAGCATGGTCACGATCGATGGCGCGTGGACTTACAGCTACGATTTGACGGGCCAATTGACGCATGCCACGTTCGCGTCGACGAATGTCGNNTGTCACCACGAACTACACCACCAACAGCCTGAATCAGTACACCAACACCTCCGACGGCACGACCTACAAATATGACGCCGACGGCAACATGATCTCCAAGACCGACACCACGGGCACGACGGCCTACGGCTACGATTCGCTCAATCGACTGGTCAGCGTCACCTCGCCGACCGACAGCTTCATTTATCAGTACGACGCCTTGGGGAATCGCGTGGCGACGATCCACAACGGCGAACGGACCCAGGACCTTATCGATCCGACCGGATTGGGAAACGTCGTGGGACAGTACAACGGCTCCGGAGGTCTCGTCGCCCATTACACCTACGGCCTGGGGCTCGTGAATCAAGTGACGTCCGGCAGCACGAACTATTACGATTTCGACTTGCTGGGCTCGACGGCCGATCTGACCAACGCCACCGGCGCGATTCTCAATTCTCAAAGGTACCTGCCGTTCGGCGGCAATTTGAATTCTTCCAGCAGCGCTGACAATCCGTTTATGTTTGTCGGCCAATTCGGTGTAACGAATGATGGCAGTGGTCTCTACAGCATGCGGGCGCGCCATTACGACGCGACGATCGCGCAGTTTTTGTCGAATGATCTGCTCGGAATAGCTGGTGGCTCTATCAATTTTCGAACCTATGTGGATAACTCCCCGACCTCGGGTGTTGATCCTCTGGGGATGTCATCAGTTAAAATCTTATCAACGGGTGACGTAATACGGATAAAGTTCGATCCGTCAGACACTTCCGCCGGTACTAATTCCAACGAGCAAAGCACCATCGATCCGGAATCGTTTGCGCCCGTTCAGGCAGCGGTGGGAATTGCCGACGCTTTGGGTGTCAAGGGCCTAGGACCTTGGTCGGTAGCCCTCGATACCCTCACGCTGACGTTAAACTTGGAACAGGGTAAATGGTGGGCTGCCGTGCATGATGCAGCGTCGTTGGCTTTCGATTTAATCTCGGCCGTGCCCGGTCTTGAGGAAGTTGGTCCTCTGGTATTTCTCTGGGATTATGAGACCACGATTCTCGCGAAAATTGTCTTCCACTCCGACGATTATAATCCCCTCGCTTCGCCAATTGCTCATGGCGGCAACGTGGGCGACCTCAGTTCATCCGAGTTTGCCATCTCGCGGGACCCGAACGACAAACTCGGTCCGGCGGGTTTTGGGCCGCAGGCGTTTGTCGCCAACGATGCGCCGCTCCCTTACCGGATCGA
>PLYM01000035.1 GCA_003153375.1 Planctomycetaceae bacterium | reverse complement strand
CACCCACAAATTCCCCCAAGGAGGCGAAAGTCCAACGTCCCGAGACCATTATTTCCCCGAGCTTGCGAGAACGGTTCTTGCGAGAAGCGCAGGCGGCGGCTCGCCTGGAACACCCGGGCATTGCCGGGGTACACGAGGTGGGCGAAGAGGGATTTCAGATCTGGATTGCCAGCGAATATGTTCCCGGCGGCTCGCTGGCCGCCTGGCAGCGAAGCTGTTCGTCGCCGCTGCCACCGCGCGACGTCGCGACCTTTTTGGTTGCCTTGGCTGAAGCGATCGAATATGCGCACCGCCAGGGGGTGCTGCATCGTGACCTGAAGCCGAACAATGTCCTTGTGCAAACCGTCGGCGGTGAGAGCACAAGCCAACCGCTCTCCAGCTTGACCCCCAAAGTCATCGACTTCGGCCTGGCCCGCATCGACGAAACCCCAGGCCAGCAAACTCGCACCGGATCTCTGATCGGCACTCCGCCCTATATGGCGCCCGAGCAAGCCACTGGCCAAGTGCGGGAAATTGGTGCTGCCACGGACGTCTACGGCCTGGGCACCATTCTGTATGAACTGCTGACCGGCCAGCCGGCGTTTCAAGGTCAGAATGACGTACAAACGTTACGGCACGTCGTCGACGATGATCCTGCCCGACCTGGCCGATTACGGGCGGGCTTGCCGGCAGACCTGGAAGCGATTTGTCTCAAGTGTCTGGAGAAGAAGCCGGATGCGCGCTATTCGTCAGGTGCCGCGCTGGCCGATGATTTACGGCGTTTTCTGGCGGGCGAGCCAACCTGCGCCCGACCGGCCGGCCCCATCGAGCGACTCTTCAAGTGGTCGACCCGGCGGCCGGCAATGGCGGCGCTCGCTGTCGTGTCGATCGCCGCATCGGTCGCACTGGTCGTGGCCGCGTTATGGCATTCCGTTCGAGTCACGCAGCTTTACGAGGTCGCTGAATCGCGTCGTCTGGAGGCCGAAGCGCGCCAGGCAGAGGTCGAGCAAAAGCAAGAGGCGCTGCGAAACTACCTGTATGTGGCTGACATTCCACTGGCTTACCAAGCCTTTCAGCGCCATGACCTGGCACAGATGAAGACCTTGCTCGCTCGGCACGTGCCACGTGCTGGAGAGACCGATCTGCGCGGTTTTCCTTGGTACTTTCTCGAACAGCTGCGCTGCGATGAGCAGCCCGCTTTGAAGGGACATGAAGGGGACGTCTTCACGGTCCTTTACTCCCCGGATGGCAAGCTGCTGGCGACCTGCGGCAAGGACCAAACCGTACGGTTGTGGAATGCCGCGGATCGCCGACTCATGGACACATTGCATGGCCACACCAAAGAGGTCAACATCATCGCCTTCTCGCGCGATGGCAGCCTGTTGGCCAGCGGAGGCGAAGACGGAGTGGTCAACGTCTGGGATGTGGCCAGCGCCATCTCGACGGCCCCATCCGACGCGAGTTCGCCCAGCCGTCAGTCACCGAAGTACCAGTACAATCTAACGCTTCCCGTAGCAACGGTGGCTTTTTCTCCCGACGGTCGGACGCTGGCGGCTGCCGGTACGAATCATGCGATCGAACTGTTTCCACTGGAGCCGAATGGCTTGCGCCGAACCATGCCGACGACGGGCCAAGTCTCCGCGCTCCTCTTTTCACACAACGGCGAGAGTATCTATTTCGCCGCGGGCAACAAAATTCGGTTGTGGGAGTGCACTAGCGGACACGAGCAGGCCGTTTCGGCGGCAGGCCCCCACGACATTGGTCCGCTCGCACTGTCGCATGATGGCAAGCTCTTGGTCAGCGCCGACGGGCTGCGCCGTGTCAGGTTATGGAGCAGCGAAACGCTGGCAAGCCGGTCGGACTGGATACTTCAAGATAGTCGTATCGATGCCTTGGAGTTTGCTCCCGACGATCGTACTTTGGCCCTCGGAGGCAAGGGACGAACGGTCGCCCTGCTGGACATCGCCAGTCTGACAACGCGATCCACATTGCTGGGACATGCAGCGTGGGTCTGGTCGGCGGAATTCTCACCCGATGGCAACACTTTGGCGACCTCCAGCGCCGATGGAACGGTCAAGCTTTGGGATTTGAGCCACTTGATCCCGCATCGCCTGGCCTGCGACCCGAACGGCGCCTTTCGGTCGGTGGCATTCTCCGGGCCCTCTTGCCCGACCGCTGGTGCCCCGCGTCCGCCTGACGCGTTCATCCCCAACCCGCCCACTGCCGACGCTGCGCCAACCCGACGGGATCCAGTTGACGCTTACGAAATTCACCCGAGCGATTCTGGGCCCTTGCTGTGACGATAGTTTTTGTAAAGGGCGGGTCTCGACGATACTTTTTGTCCAGGGAGGGAGTATGCCGGCCTCTTGATGTTCGAGCGTCAATCCCCCGCTACAGTGTTCTATCCACCACTGCCAGTGTTGCCGAACGGGTCAACTCCCGGTGGCGAAGTGTTGCCGAACGGGTCAACCGGCGGTTCATTTGGAGGAGGATTTCTCGGCGGAAATTGATCAACGGGCAGTCCGTACTGCTGGACAAAGTCATCGACGACCGTAAAGCCGTTGCCCTCCGGGGTCAGGATCACAACTCGCCCGAATGTCGGAGTGCGGCTTCGAGCGCCATAGGTTTCGTAGGTATTGAGAAGATTCGGCTGCGATTGGAGCGCCTCTGCACTTAAGATGAGAACCTTTACGGAGCCAGGTTTGGAGATCTGGGCAATACTGGTCATCTGCTCCATCGGGCCAAGTCTGGCACTCTGGCCAAAGTCAATGACGGTTGCAGATTGGCCCGTGCCATCATTGAAATCATAACTGGACGTCCAAGGATTCTGTGGAAAATCCCTCTTGGTCATGTTTTTCTGCAAATGGTTGGCCATAAATTTGCCTAGGGCGTTCTCTGATTCGTCGGCGCCGCCGGAGAAGGAGAAGGACTTCGAGCCGGTGATCCCCAGCGCTTCAAACGGATCAAAAACACTGAACAGGACGGCGATAAACGAAGCGTACTTTTGCTGGTCGGAATCGGCAGTGATGGCCGAGTACGTTCCCGCCGCGAGGCAGGTGACGCGGAAGGCGGTTGACGAGGCCTGCAAACTGGCCCCGACGGTCAGACCGGCGCCCACTCCAAAGCTGGTGAGCCCTTGTCCGGCGACGCCCAGGGTCAATCCGGCGAAAAGACCGACAAACGCTCCGACAAATGCGCCCTTGAAGCCGCCACTATCGTAGCCATCAATGGCGCCGGCGATGAAGCCCATGGCCCCCTGGGCGAGGGTCACGTCTGAAAGGCCCATGAAATCCTGGCCGGTCGGGTCAATGAAGTTGACGGGATTGGCGCCCGCGTAGCCATACACTTGCAAATGGTTGGCGGCCGTAATCAGCCCGCGGAGCGGGTCGGCCGTGGTGAAGCGGCCCACGGTCGGGTCATAGAAGCGGGCCCGCATGTAAGTGAGCCCCGTCGTTGGGTCGGTTCGTTGCCCGGCGAACAAGTACGGGTTCACCGTGCTGCCGGTTTGGAACAAGATCCGGCCGAAGGCATCGTAAACATACTGATCGGTCACGATGCCCGCGGCGTTTGTCAGCGCCCGGGTGCTGCCCAGTCCGTCGACCAGGTAGAACGACTGCACCCCGCTGCGCAACTGACTGATGAGGCTGTTGCCGTAAACGTAAGACGCCGTGATCAAGCCGCTGGGCAGGTATTCCAGCGCGACCTGCGGATACCGTTGCGAAGTATCGATGAGGAAGCGCTTTTCCTGGCCGCCGACGGTTTGCGAGACCAGGTTGCCGGCAGCGTCGTACTTGTTGGTCTCGTCAGCAATGCCGTCGCCGTTGGTATCCGCGGAAATCAAGTGATTATCGAAGTCATATTGATAAAAGATTTTTTCAGTCGCGTTGATCTGCGATAGCAGGTTGCCGTTCTTGTCGTAGCTATAGTTTGTGACCTTGCCGGCCGCCGTCGCCGTGGCGAGCCTGTCCATGACGTCGTACGTGTAATCGGTTATGCCGAGCGTGGAATCATTCATGCTCAGCCGGTTGCCGACGGCGTCGTACGTGTAGTCGATCGTCCGGTCGCCGAGCACTGCGTCGACGATCGCCTCCCGTGTCAGACGATTGAGCGCGTCGTAAGTGTACGTGTCGCTGCGCCCCGTCTTCTCGATGACTTCATCGCGCAGACCGGTGGGCCCGAGGACATAGGTGTAACCGGAGATGACCCCTGCGGCGTTGGCGTCCTGAAGAGATACCAGCCGGTTCGAGGAGTCGTAGCCACGCGTCTCGATAAGGCCGTTGGGCATGATGGTGCGCGTGAGGTTGCCGTCGGCATCGTAGGCGTAGTGCGTGACGCCGCCCGACAGGTCGGTTACGGTAAGTTGCCGACCAAGGGCATCGAAGGTGTACGTCGTCGTGCCAGCCGGCGTGGTCTCGGAGGTGAGGTCACCGGCTGCGTCGTACGTGTAGGAGATCGAAGTGCCGTCCGGCTGGGCGGCGGAAAGCATTCGATCGCGGCCGTCGTACGTGTAACTGGTTGTGCCGCGCGCGTCAGTAACAGTGGCCTGTTTGCCCGTCAAAGTGTACGTATCCGCTACCGAGGTGCCGTCCGGATATTCCTTGTCGACCAGCCGATTGCGAGCGTCGTACACAAAGTGGATCGTGTTGCCATTGAAATCGGTGGTGCTCGTAACGTTCCCATCCACGTCGTACTGCGTGGCCGACTCGAAGGAGGACTGTCCCGCTAGCGCGGGCAACAGTGTGGCGATGCGCCGGCCGGCAGTGTCGTACTCGTAGATCGTCACGTGGCCATCGGCATCGGTCTGCCGAATAAGATCCCCCTCCTCGTCGTACGCATAGTCAGTCTTTCCGCCTAACGGGTCGATAACTTCGATGAGACGCCCGTCGGCATCGTACGTGTCGTGCGTGGTCCGGCCGAGCTGATCGGTGGTGGCAATCACCTGGCCGGCGGCATCGTAGGTCGTAGTGGTCTTGGTGCCGTCGGGATAATCGGTTTCGATCAGGTGGCCCATCACGTCGTAGACATAATTCGTGACGTTGCCCAGCGGGTCGGTCTTGGAGATTCGCCGGCCGTCGGCATCGTAGGTGTAGCTGGTGACGTTGCCGAGCGAGTCTCGCACCTGCGTGACGCTGCCAATGGCGTCGTACTGGTATTCGCTGCGATTTCCGAGCGCATCAACTTGTGCGCCGATGTATCCTTGCGCGTTGTATTCGGTTTGGGTGGTGCTGCCGTCAGGATAGGTGGTTGCCACCAGCCGGCCTTGCGAGTCGTACTGGTAGGTGGTGCGACGCCCGAGCTCGTCGATCGTGGCTGAGTTCTGGCCTGCTGCGTCATACTCGATTTCGGCGCGCGGATTATCCGCCTCGTTCGCCGGCGTGCTGTCTGGATAAATGGTCTGGATCAGTCGGTTCTGATCGTCATAGACGTATTCCATGCGGCGGCCGAGTGGGTCGATCGTGGCCGTAATGTTACCATTGGCGTCATACTCGGTGCGCGTGACGTCGCCATTCGGATCAGTCACGGCAATCGCGCGTCCCAGGTCGTCGTAGTCGGTACGCGTAATCAATGTGCGCACCGAGCCATCCGCGGCCGTTTGCGTGGTAGATTTCGTGATCTGGTGCCCCATCTCGTCATAGGTGTAGGTCGTCTCGTTGCCGAGAGGGTCGGTTCCCTGGATCACGCGGCCATCAGCGTCGTACTCGAAGCTGGTTGTCCGCCCGAGCTGGTCAGTGCGGCTGATCACACGGCCGGCGGCGTCGAGCGTGTTGGTCGTCTTCGTACCGTCGGGAGAATCGGTTTCGATCAGTCGGCCATTGGCGTCATGGATGTACGTGGTCACGTTGCCCAGGGCGTCTTTGCTGCTGGTTTCCTGAAGGCCGGCGTTGAAGACCGTCGTGGTGGCATTGCCTTGCGCATCGGTCGTGGAAATGACGTTCCCGTCCGCGTCGTACGTGGTGCTGGTGACGTTGCCGCGCTGATCGACCTGGCTGATCATATGACCGTCAGCATCGTAAGTGGTGGCCGTAAACGTGCCGTCAGGATAGATGGTCTTTAGGGATCGGCCGTCGGCATCGTATTGATATTGCGTCTTCTGTCCGAGTTGATCGATCTGGGCAATGATGCGTCCGGCAGCATCGTACTGGGTTTGCGTCCGCGGATTGTCGTTCGGGTCACTGGGCGTATTGTCGGGGTAGATCGTCTCGATGAGCCGATTGTCGCTGTCGTATAGGTACTGGGTACGATTGCCGAGCGGGTCGATTGTTGTGGTCTTGTTGCCATCGGCATCGTATTCGGTCTGCGTCACCCCGCCCGCTGCATCGGTGATGGCAATCGGCCGACCCTGCGCGTCATAGGTCGTCGAGGTGGTTACGACGTGCACGTTGCCGGCGCTATCGGTGCGCATGGTTGTCGAGCTGAGCTGGTCGCCGTTGGCGTCGAAGGTCATCGAGGTAGCATTGCCTAGCGCGTCGACTGCCAGCACCGCGTTACCGGCGCCATCGAAGGCGGCCTGAATCGTGTTGCCATCGGCATTGGTAAACGACGTGGGATTTCCGCTGCCATCCAGGGTGATTGAGGCCGTATGGCCCTGCGGATCAGTTGTCGATTCGGGATTGCCGAAGAAGTTGTAGTTGTACGAGGTGGTGTTGCCCAGCGCATCGGTCGACGTCAATACCCTGCTGAACGGTGGCGCTGCCTGACCGCGCACCGCTGCCACCGCCGTGATGCCGAACGTGAAATCCTGATACGTAGACACGGTCGCATTGCCCAGCGGATCTGTCTGCGTTAACACATTGCCGCGGGCGTCGTAGCTAAACGTCGTTGTATTGCCCAGCGGGTCGGTCTGGGTCAGCATGTTGTTGTTGGCGTCGAACGTTTGCCGCGTAACGTTTCCCAGTGCGTCACTCTTGGTGAGAATATTGCCGCGATCGTCGAACTCCTCAGTGGTCACGTTGCCGAACTGGTCTGTCACGCTTTCGACCAGATGTGAGGGGTCGTAGGCCAGCTTCACCGGATTGCCGTTGGCATCGGTGAGTTGCACCAGCCGGCCTTGATCGTCGTAGTCGGTCCGCACACCAGTCCGGCCCAACGGGTCGATCACCTGATCGAGGTAATGGGCAGGCGTCGTGCGATAGATGAAATGCGTGGTGTTGCCCGAGCGATCGGTGACAGCCGTGAGATTACCGGTTGCGTCATACTGGTAGCTGATGCGATTGCCCATCGGGTCGATGATGGCGGCAACGCGATTTTGCGTATCGCGCTCGAAGGTGACCTTGGTCCCGTTCGTGCTGACGATTCCTGAATCGCTGAAGGTCAACGTGTTGCCGTTGTTGTCCGTGACCTGCGTGAGCTGGCCGGAAACACCATCAATGTTGTACGCGATCCCATCCTTGGTCGTGACCAGATACGTACCGCCAAACAGCGGCGATGCCGGGTTGTACGCTTCGCCGGTCGAGTAATCGTACACTGTGCCGTCGCCCGCGATGCGCAAGTCGGAGGCGTCGACGGTGAGCGAATCGGTCACGCCGGGGTCGGGCACAAAGACCGGATCGAAGATGCCCAGGAAGTTGCCGCGCATCCCGTCGCCAACCTTGGGCTGGAACGTGAAGCCCTCGCGCTGGCCGCCGGGCAATGTGACGTAGACGTGCGTGCCGTATTTGAAGGCGTTGAAGAAGCCATCGGCTTCGTCGCCGGTCGAGCCGACGCTGGATTGCAGATTGACATTGCGATAATCCAGCGTCCAGCCATCGCCAAAGTCACCCGAGTTGGCGGCATTCAGCGTGTCGTAGGTGCGGGTGACGGCGATCGAGATGCCGCCGACGGGAATCGATAGATCGGTAAAGGACAGGGTGAAATTCCCGAGCTTCAGTTTGCCTTCGATATCGACCGTGGTATCGACCGAAGAAATGAGGCCGCCGGTGTTAACGGCCGACAAACGCAGGTCATAGCTGCCGTTTTGCAGCATGGTCGGATCGAGCGTGCCGAGCACACCGTCGCTGACCTGGCTCGTGCCGGTCGCGATCGTGGTGAACATGTCCGAGCCGGCCGGCGCGATCGACAGCGTGTAGGAAACGAGATTCGGATCCTGCACCGTGCCGATGACAGCAGTCGGTGAGGTGACGATAGCATCGTCGGCAGGCGTGGTGATGCCGACGGTCGGTGCGCCCGTGACATTCGGATCTATCACTGTCAGTATCTGGCTATCGGTAGCCGAGATCCCTCCGACGTTGAGCGCCGTGGCAACGAGCGTAATGTTGCCGGCCGAATTGGGCGTGATCGTGGCTTCGCCGTGGGAGTCGAGCGCGACGGCGACGCCGTTTTCGGTCAGGCTCAGGCTGGCGATACCGACGCTGTCCGTCGCGCTCACAATGACCGTGACCGGCGTGCCGACAGCCGCGGGATTGGTGCTGACTTGCACGCTGACTTGCGGCGCTTCGGTCTCGGCGGATACGGTGATCGTAAACGACCGGCTCACGGTGCCCCCGCGACCGTCGCTGACCGAAAGTGTAACGGCGGCGCTACCGATGTCGGTAATCGAGGGAGACCAGCTGATCCGGCCCAGCGGATCGATCGACATGCCTGTCGGCGCTGTGGTCAGCGCGTACTTGAGCGAATCGCCATCCACATCTGAAGCGTGAACATCGTAGCGGTACGTCTCCCCGACCAGGATGGATGTCGGCGGCGTCGAGTCGATCGTGGGCGGATGGTTGGCCACGACCACCACGGCGAACGTTTGCACAGCGCTCAGGCCCTGCGGATCGGTGGCGACGACGGTCACCGGATTCGTACCGAGCTGGGCGGTGGTCGGCAACCACTGAATCAGACCCGATGCCGGGTCGATGGTCATTCCCGTGGGCGCAGCGGAGAGCGAGAACGTCACGCTCTGGCCATCGGGGTCAGTCGCCTGCACCGGGTATTGATACACGGCACCGGCGGCGAGCGGCGGCGTGGAGGTAATCGCGGGCGGATGGTTGATCGGCGCCGACGCGACGACAACATTCCAGCTCTGCGTGGCCGTGCCCCCTTGACCGTCGTCCACCAGCACAGCGACGTTCTGAGTGCCGATCTGCGGGATCGTCGGCGCCCAATGAATCAGGCCACTATCGGGATCAATCGTCATGCCCGCTGGTGCCGTGGACAGGCTGTAAGTAAGCGGATCGCCATCCACGTCCGTTGCTTGCACAGCGTATGTGTAGGTCTGGCCCGCGGCCCCTTGCGTCGGGGGTGTCGAGTTGATCAGTGGCGGCACGTCGATCGCTCGCACCGTGATCGTGTACGTCTGCGTTGCCGACTTGCCGTTGCCGTTGGTCACGCGCAGCGTCACGTCCTGGCTGCCGAGCTGATCGGCCGTTGGACTCCAGCGTATGGTTCCCTGCAGCGGATCGATCGACGTGCCCCGCGGTGCCGAGTCCAGGCTCCAGACCAGTGGGCTGCCGTCTGGATCGACACCGAGCGCGTCGTACGCGTATTGATGCCCGAGGGTCGCCGCCATCAGCGGATCGGAGGTAATGCTTGGCGGCTGATTGACCGGCTGGCTAACAACATTGACCGTGAACGGTTGATCGGTCACGCCGCCGCGGCCATCCTGCACGCGCACGGTAACAGCATTGGGTCCGAACTGATCGGGATTCGGCGTCCAGCGGACCATCCCGCTGGCATCGATCGTCATGCCCGCCGGCGCGGTCGCGAGCAGGTAGCTGAGCGGATCACCATCGGGATCCGATGCCTTCACCGCGTACCAATACCCGTGCCCCAGCCCCACCGTCGTCGGCGCGGTCGAGTGGATGACCGGCGCTTGATTCGCTTGCGCGGCCACGACCAGCAACGTGAACGATTGCGAGTCAACTCCGCTGCGCCCATCCGAGACTTGGATAGTGACGTCGTAACCGCCAGGCAGCCCCGGCCCGATCGGCGCGCCGGTCCAGGAGACCAGGCCCGTCGTACTGTCGATCGTCATGCCGCTGGGAGCCTGCACCAGGCTGTAGGTCAGCGGTTCCCCTTCGGCGTCCTGGGCCAGAACTTGGTAACGATACGGCAAGCCCGACACGGCCGGCTCGGGCGCCGTGGACGTGATGACCGGCGGGGCCTCGAGACTGACGTTGACGGTGACGTGCTGCAGCACCACGTCGCCGCGGCTGTCTCGCATGCGCAGGATCACGTCCTGCGGTCCCAGCTCGTCCGCGGTCGGATACCAGACGATCGTGCCGGTCTGCGGATCGACGACCATGCCATCCGGCTTGACTGTCAGATCAAAGCTAAGCGGGACCGAATCCGGATTGTTGACTGCGGCGATGTAGTCATATCGTTGCCCGTCAACGGCGCTTTTCGGCGCCATGCTGGTGAATGCCGGAGTGCGCAGCGGCGCGCTCGAGAGTTGTTCGTTGCCGAAGTCGATGCTGTCGACGGTTTGCCCGGCGGCGACGCTGACGTTGAAAGTGCCCGAGAGCGGGGCCGTTTGCAGCCAGCTCTGTTGTCCGACCTCGGCCACGGTGTAGTTGCCTGGCGCGAGATTGGCGAATGAATAATGTCCCAGCGCATCGGTCATGCTAGAGGGTTCGCCGCTGTCGAACCGACCGTTGTGATTCGTGTCCACATAGACCGTCCAGCCCGCCAGCGACGGTTCGATCGTCGTGGGCTGCAACTGCTTCACGATCGAGCTGACGATGTCGGTCGGCACATCTTCCAGGCTGAAGTAGGTCTGCTGTCCGGGCTGCAGGCCGGCGCCCGTACCGTCGTCAAAATTGGCGGTGCCGGCAGTGAGCGATTGGAAGTCGGTGTAGTAAGTGCCCGGGCCTTCGTAGCCGGTCTTGCCGATGGTCTTGGTTCCAGATCCTTCGGGCCCGACTGCCTCAATACCGTCAGCATCGAATGCGAAGATCGGATCATCGCTCGACAGCCGAATGCTTTGCACGGCAACGCCCGAGTCTTTGGAGTTGACGACGGCGACGTAAGTATCGTCCTCGCCGTCGTACGGGCCTTGACCGGTATAGGTTATGGTCGCGGTCCCGCCGGGGCCGTAGGTGATGATGATCGCCGGTGCTGTGTCGTCGCCAATCGCTGGGAAGGGAGCGCCGACTGCCATGAAGGGGCCGCCTGCCGGAGCCGGATCGCTGCTTGTAAATGTGCGACTGCCGTCACCATTGGCATCGCTAAAGACCGTTCCCTGGATTTGGCTCGGGGCGGAATTGATGACGTTTACGGTGAATTCCTGCACGTCGAAGCCGCCGTGAGTGTCGGCGACGCGCACGCTGACCGCATTGGCGCCAAGCTGAGCCGCGGTGGGGCTCCAGGTGATCAAGCCGGTGGTCGAGTCGATTTGCATTCCGGTGGGCGCTTGCGTGAGACCGAACGACAGCGTATCGCCATCCGGATCGGCCGCCCTCACCTGATAGCGATACTGGGTGTCGATCGCGACCGGAATCGCGCCCAGCTGAATGCCGGTCGCTGGCGCGATGAATTGGATGTTAAACGCCTGCGCCTGTCCGTTTCCCTGCAGCTGCACATTGAACGTGGCATTGCTGAGGTCGGTGACTCCAGTCTGGTTTACAAACGGCACACCAGGGTCAGAAGCTACGATTTCAACCTCGGGGTGGTCGACCTTGAACTCGTAGCCAAAGGCGTCGGTGTTCGTAATCGCCCCTTCGACAAGCAACGTATACGTGCCCGAGATCGGCAACGTTAGCCGGCCGGCATCGGTACCCAGTGTCGAGTTGAACAGGATATTTCCATTGGGATCCACCAGCCGCCAATCGGCATTTGAATTGCTGACGAGCTGGAAGGGGAAAAGCGTCGACTCGAAGTAATACGCTTGGCCCGCGCTAGCGCTGAATTGATGGATGTCCGTGCCGACGCCATTGGTGATCTTGCCGGTGACCGGGGTATTGAAAGCCGCGCTCGGCGCTGTCGACAGATCCAGCAACCGGAAGCTGTACGGCGTCGCGGTCTGTCCGACCGACAACACGGTCAGCGTGTATTGGCCGGCCGGCAATTCGAGCACGGGGTTTGCGGGCCCTCCGGTGGAATCTGAGACGTTGAATGCGCGCTTGCTGACCACTGTCCCCTCGGGGCCGGTTAGTGACCACTGATAATTCCCGTTGTTCGTGAGCGAATCGAAATAGGCCAGCGTCGGCGCAGTCAGAGTGAAGGTGTAGTTATCCTGCGCGGCTGGTGCCGATAGCGCAGTGCTGACCGTGCTTCCCAACGCCAGCGTTTGCGTGGTGTCGGTGATCGGCTCGACATTGAGCAGATAACTCGACGCGCTCGTGTCCGCGATCTGACCTTCGACCAGGATTGTGTACGTGCCCGCGAGGGCGAGCGTGATTCGACCAGGATCCGTGTTAAGCGGCGAGTCGAACACGACATTGCCCAACGGATCGACCAGTCGCCAACCATCATTCGTCGAGCCGCTGCTGGCCAGCCGCGCAAAATAGAACGATTGTCCGGCGCTTGCGCTGAATTGGTAAAGGCTCGTGCTCACGGCCGGGCTCAACGTGCCGCTGAACGAAGTGCCCGGCGTTACCGGCGTGGCGGTCGAAAGGTCGACCAGGCGGAAGGAGTACGCACCAGCCGTTCCTCCCGCGCCATTCACGGTCAGCGTATATACACCCGCTGGCAGGCTGAGCACAGGGTCGAACGAGGTGAAGCGGCCGTCGGAGTTATTGAACAAGCGGTTGCTGACGACGACTCCGGGCGGGCCACTGAGCGACCACTGCATACTGCCGTTATTCGTCAGCGAATCGAAATACACCAGCGTATTCGCCGACAAATTGAATGTGTACTGATCTTGTTGGCTGGGAGCCGTAAGTGTCGCACTGACCGTGCTGCCCAGCGTCAGGGCTTGCGTCGTGTCGCTGATGGGTATGGCATTGAACGAGTAATCAACCGGGCTGGTGTCGCTAATCCCTCCTTCGATCAACAGCGTGTACGTGCCGGTGGCGCTGAGGTTCACACGGCCGCCATCGCTGGCCAGCATGGAATTGAAGAGAATTTCTCCGTAAGGATCGACCAGCCGCCAGTCGTCATTGGTCGAGCCCCCGCCCGAAAGGTGTGCGAAGTAGAACGACTGCCCGGCGCTGCCGCTAAATTGATACAACGTCGTACTGTTGCCCGGCGACAGCGTGCCGCTGACCGCTGTTCCCGGCGTGATCGCGGTGGCGGTCGTGAGATTCGACAGACGGAACGAGTAGGCGCCCGCTGTCTGGCCGCTGCCCGAGACGGTCAATGTGTACGCGCCGGCGGGCAAACTCGCCACCGGGCTGACCGCCAGGAAACGCCCGTCCGTGCTCGTGAACGCGCGATTGCTGACGGGCGTGCCGTTGGGGCCGGTGAGCGTCCATTGCAGACCGCCGTTGTTCGTCAGCGCGTCGAAATACAGATTCGCATTTCCCGCCAGGTTGAACGTGTAATGATCCAACTGTCCGGGGCCCGCGAGATTGCCGTTGACCAGGCTGCCGAGCGACAGCGTCTGCGTGGTATCGGCAATCGGCGCGACGTTGAGAGAGTACGTCGTGGCGGTGCTGTCACCGATGTAACCTTCGACCAGCAATGTATAGGTCCCGGTGGCGTTAAGGGTCACGCGTCCGCCGTCGCTGCCGATCAATGGGTTGACGATCGTATTGCCGTACGGATCGACCAGGCGATAGTCGTCGCTGAACGAGCCGCCGCTGTTCGACAAATGGGCGAGATAGAACGATTGCCCGGCGCTGGCATTGAACTGGTAAAACTTGGTGCTGGCCACCGCGCTAAGCGTGTCGTTGATCGGTGTGCCGGGCGACATGGCCGCGGCACTGACGAGATCGGACAGGCGGAAGGAATAGGCTCCGGTGGTCGAGCCTGCGCTGGACACGGTCAGGACGTAGGTGCCGGCGGGCAAGGAGAGGACGGGATTGATGCCACCAAAGGCGCCATCGGAACCAGTGAACGGCCGATTCGTCACGGCCGCGCCGCCTGGTCCTGTGAGGGACCACTGCAGATTGCCGTTGTTGGTCAACGAATCGAAATACAGTTTCGCGTTGCTCGCCAGGTTAAAGACGTAGCGGTCCTGCTGCCCCGCAGTGGCAATCGTGCTGCTGACGGTGCTGCCCAGCGTGAGCGCGGTGCCGGTTGGCGCGGTGGGCGGTGTGTTACCCAGGAATTGGGCCTCGATCGTGTACGATGCGCTGCCCGTATCTCCGATGTTCCCCTCGACCAGCAGGTAGTAGCTGCCGGTGGCTGGGAGTGTGATTGGGCCGTTGTTGGATGTGAATGTGCTATTGAACAGCAGGTTGCCGTACGGATCGAGCAAGCGCCACGAGGCATTAGGCGCGCCGGTGGCGGCCTGCCGGATGAAGTTGTACTGATCGCCGGCAGTCGCCGTGAACTGGTAGAGATTCGTGCTGTTTGCCGGGCTGAGCGTATCCGCCAGCGGCGTATTCGGCGCAAGCGTCTTGCCTGTCGTCAGGTCTGATAGCCGGAAGGAGTACGCACCGGACGTTTGCCCTGCGCCGGAAACAGTAATGGCATAACTGCCTGCCGGCAAGGCAAACACCGGATTGGCAAAGTGGCCATCCGACCCCATAAAGGATTGATTGTTGACGGCGTTGCCGATTGGTCCGCTCATTGACCACTGCAAGCCGCTGTTGTTGGTCAGGGCGTCGAAATCCAAAAGCGCGCTGGCCGCGAGAGTGAACGTGTAATGGTCCTGTTGTCCTGGTGAGAGGTTGCCCGTGGCCGCAGTGCCGAGCATCAGCGTTTGCTGGGCATCGGTGATTGGCTCGAGGTTGACGCCGTACGGCGTCGACCCGGTGTCGCCGATGGCTCCCTCGACCAAGAGCGTATAGGTGCCCGTGGCACGGAGCGTGACGCGGCCACCATCGGTAGACATCCCGACGTTGAACAGCGTATTGCCGTACGGGTCGATCAGCTTCCAGTCACCGTTACCGCCGCCACCCGAGACGTGCGCGAAATAGAACGATTGACCGGCGCTTGCGCTGAATTGATAAAGGTCGGTGCTGTTGGCCGGATTTAAAGTACCGCTGATGGCCGTGCCCGGCACGATCGATGTGGCAGAGACCAGCAGGTCGGACAATCGAAATGCGTATGCGCCAGCGGTCTGTCCCGAGCTGGTGACCGTCAATGTGTATGAACCCGCCGGCAGCGACATGACAGGTGTCGGCACGAAGAATCCGTCTGTGCTCGTAAACCCGCGATTGCTCACCGCTGCGCCGCCTGGCCCGGTGAGTGACCACTGGAAGCCGGCGTTGTTCGTGAGGGAGTCGAAGTACGCCAGGGCCCTCGAGGGTAGCATAAAGGTGTAATGATCTTGCTCCCCTGGCGCGGCCATGGTGGCGTTGACAGTGCTGCCCAGCGCCAGCGAGGAGGTAGTGTCGGTGATCGGCGCGACGTTGAACGCATAACTGGTTGTGCCGGTGTCGGTGCTGGCCCCCTCGATGATGAGCGTGTAGCGGCCCGTGGCGGTGAGGGTCGTTCGCCCTACGTCGTTACCGACCCCAGTGTCAAACAGCATGTTGCCGAACGGATCAATGAGCTTCCAGGCCGCGTTGCTGCCGGTGCCCGAGAGCCGCGCGAAGTAGAACGATTGACCCGCTGTGACGTTGAACTGGTAAAGGTTCGTGCTGTTGGCCGGGCTGAGGCTGCCGCTGACGGGCGTTCCGGGCACGAGTGTCGTGACGGCGGCCAGACTGGACATGCGGAAGGTATATGGCCCCGTCGTCTGACCAGCGCCGGAGATTGTCAATGTGTAGGTGCCGGCCGGCAGAACGGTCACTGGATTGCTTACGCCGCGCGCCGTGAACGGGCGATTCGTGACCGACGTACTTGTCGGGCCCGTTAGCGACCACTGCGCGCCGGCGTTATTGGGCGAGCCATGGAAATAGACAATCGTGCTGGCCGCCACATTGAATGTGTAATGATCCAGCTCGCCTGGTCCGGCCAAATTTCCATTCACCAGGCTGCCGAGATTGAGCGTTTGCGTCGAATCCGTGATCGGCGCCACATTCAACGAATAGCCAATGCTGCCGGTATCGCCGAGGAATCCTTCGACGAGCAGCGTGTATCTCCCCGTGGCGGCAAGCGTCAGTCGGCCGACGTCGCTGCCCAGGAGGCTGGTAAAGACGATATTGCCCGATGGGTCGATCAGCCGCCAATCGCCATTGCCTCCGCTGACCGAGAGTCGGGCGAAGTAGAAAGATTCACCCGCGCTGGCCGAGAATTGATAAAGGTTCGTGGCGCTGGCGGGCGTCAGCGTATCGTTGACCGGCGTGCCGGGCGTGAGCGTGGGCGCGGTCGACAAATCGGAGAAGCGGAACGAATACGCTCCGCTCGTCTGGCCGACGCCGGAAATCGTCAGGGTGTAAGCCCCGGCCGGCAGACTTATCACGGGGTTGCCAGGAATAGAGCGCCCGTCTGTGCCGGTAAATGGACGGTTGTTGACGATCACGCCCCCAGCGCCGCTTAGCGACCATTGCAGGTTGCCGTTGTTGGTCAGCGCATCGAAATAAACGAGTGCCGGGTTCGTGAGTGCGAATGTATAGCGATCTTGCTCGCCGGACGTCGCCAGGTTGCCATTGGACAGGCTGCCCAGATTGAGCGACTGCGCAAGATCGTTGATTGGCTCGACATTGAGGGAATAGCTCGCCGCGACGGTGTCAGCGATGTAACCCTCGACCAGCAGCGTGTATGTGCCGGCGAGCTTGAGTGTGACCCGCCCCTGATCGTTGCCGAGTTGGGTTCTGAACACCACGTTGCCGAGTGGATCGACGAGCGTCCAAAGATCGCTGGGCGAGCCACCGCTGCTCGCGAGGCGCGCGAAATAGAATGATTGTCCGGCGCTGGCCGTGAATTGATAGGCGCTCGTGCTGTTCGTTGGCGATAACGTGCCGCTGACGGGCGTTCCTGGTGTAAGAGCGGTAGCGCTCGCCAGGTCGAACAACCGGAATGAATACGCGCCGGTGCCTCCGGCAAGTCCACTCACCGTCAGCACGTAAGATCCCGCCGGCAGCGCAACCACTGGATCGTCGGGACCGCTGTTGGCGTCCGAGCCGTCGAAAGATCGATTGGTGACGGCGACGCCCGCCGGGCCGCTGAGCGACCATACCATGCTGTGATTGTTGGTCAATGAATCAAAATACAAGTTAGCGTTCGTCGCAAGATTGAAGAGGTAGTGGTCTTGCTGTCCTGCCGTGGTGAGTGCGCCGCTGACGACATTACCCAGCGTGAGTGCCGTACCACTTGGGGCCGTGGGGGGCGTGTTGCCCAGGAATTGCGCGGTGAATGTATAGGGCGCGCTGGCCGTGTCGCTGATGAAACCTTCGACGAGCACGGTGTATGTGCCCGTCGCCGTCAGCGTCACGGGCCCGAGATTGGCAGAGAGAAAATTGCCGGCGATCACATTGCCGTAAGGATCAATCATGCGCCAGTAGGAGAGCGAAGTCGCACCGGGTGGCGAGATGAAAGAATACGAATCGCCGGAGTTGGCGCTAAGTCGATAGATATCCGTCGTAGCGGGCGCCAAGGTGCCGCTCACAGGGCCGGCCGTGATGGGAGTGGCCGTGGACAGGTCCGAGAGGCGAAACGCGTACGCGCCGGTGTCCTGCCCGGAATTGGAGAAGTACTGACCAAAGACATCGCGCGTGCTGGAGATCGTGAGCGTGTAGCTGCCAGGCACGAGCGATAACACCGGATCGGTGCCAATCGAGCGACCGTCGGTGGCCGTGAAAGCGCGGTTGCTGACGATCGTGCCCGTCGGTCCGGTCAAGGACCACAGAAAGCCGACGTTGTTTGTCAGCGCATCGAAATAGGCCAATGTGTTGCCGGACAACGAAAATGTATAAGCGTTTTGCTGTCCCGACGTGCCGAGGATGCCGTTGACCGTGGTGCCCAGCGTCAGCGGTCCACCGGTGAGGCCAGACAACGACACGGTTTGCGTGCTGGTTTGGCCGTTGTCGAGGCTCAGGTTTATGCTGCCGGGAGTCACAGCGCCATTGGCAGGATTATTGCCATTGGGGACGTTGAATTGCGTCACGGGATCGCTGGTGATCAGCGGCGAATGATTGTGCGGGTCGTCCAGCACATTGATGGCGTACGTTTGCGTCGCTGTCCCACCTTGCCCATCAGCGGCCGTAAGCGTGACATTCGTGACGCCCAGTTGAGCACCGTTCGGCGTCCAACTCACGATGCCGGTGTGCGGATCCACCGTCATGCCCGTGGGCGCCGCAGCTAGCGCGAACGTGACCGTGTCGCCGTCCGGATCAGTCGCTGCCGCCTGATAGACATAATTCGCATCGACATTGCCCTGCACAATCGGCGTGGAGGTAAATAGCGGCGGTCGATTTGGGGGCGCAGTGATCGCAGCCAGAGTGAACGACTGCTGGGCTGTGCCGCCGTGCCCATCATTGACTTGCAGCACGACCGACTGATTGCCGAGGTCTGCGAATTGCGGAGACCAGGCAACCCGGCCGGTCGCGGGATTGACGCTCATGCCCACCGGCCCGCTCGCCAGGGAGAACGTAAGTGCGTCATTGTCGGCATCTGTGGCTGTGGCCTGATAGACGTACGACTTGCCGATGATCGCCTCGGTATTCGGCTGCGAAGTAAAGACCGGCGGTGTGTTCAACCGGCCCAGAATGTCCAGGTCATAGGTAAATTGAATGCCCTTCGAGTCGGAGAACGAGAGCGTGCGCGGCGTGGTCGACTGTCCAGGTGCCAACGAGCCGCCGAGGACGAAGTAGGGCAAGCCGCCCGGCGTCTGGCCGTCGCTGCCACGGACGTGAATCGATGGATCGCTAAGATTGGTGATCACGGCCACCACCGGCCCGTCCACCGGGTACGTGCCGGTGTTCTGCACGCTCACGCTTGCGAACAGCGCACCGGCCTGCTCGTCGAGGGATGTCTCGCCGTAGGTTGCGGTCATGCTACTGGTCACGTCAGCCAGGTGCGTGAAGTCAACGCCAGTGGCTGACGCCGTGGCGGCTGCTGGTGTGACCGCAACGGGCGTGTTCAGCCCACCGCTGATGATTTGCGCGCTACCGACCTGCACAGAGGTGGTGGTGTCGGAATCGTTGTTCACCAACCGCACGTGCAGCACCGCTTGCGTTCCGGCGGGAACGTGAGACAGGTCAACGTCCACAGTGTTGCCCGTCATCTGTACGTTCGTGCTCAGGACGGGCGATTGCCCTTCCGTAATGTTGAGAAACGCATCTCGGGACGTAGCGATCGGCAGCACCAGTGGATTCCCGGCCGCGTCCGTCAAAGAAGCTTCGAAGGCATCCTTGATGAAGTTTGCTCGCGTGTCGAAATCGAGATTCTGGAAGCTGAACTCCAGATGCGACGGCGCTGCGGGCACAACAATCGTCTGCTCCAGCGGAGTCACGAATCTCGTTCCCTCGACGAGCTGAGTGCCGAACGCGGAATCGAGCGTAATGACGTGCTGCGCGGTACCGATGTTGCCCGCCTGATCCACGGCTTTGACCGTGAACGTATTGTCGCCAGCCGTCAGCGCAACGCCCGTAAACGAAAACGCGCCGCTGGAATCTGATGTGGTCGTGGCGCTGGTTTCTTCGAGCGTGACTTGGATACTCGGCTCGGTCGTACCAGTAAGAGTGACGGTCGTGTCCTGCGTACGACCATCCCCCACCGGCGGAGTGTCGGACGCCGGATCGAGATGGAAATCGACCGGCGGCGCGAGGGTGTCGAGCGTGAACGAGACGTTGACGGTCGACACATTGCCGGCGTTGTCAGTGGCCTTGAGATGCTCGACGTGCGTGCCGTCGGCCGTGCCGTTCAGTGCCAAAGCAGTGGCAAAGTTGAACGCGCCGCCGGCGCCGAGCGTGATCGGTGCAAATGCGCC
>PLYM01000195.1 GCA_003153375.1 Planctomycetaceae bacterium | reverse complement strand
GTTAAATGTTGGGATTGGTATAACAGGAGTTCTCAATCGCGCCGGTCGCTCCACAGGCAATCTGCGCGGCGATGATCGCCAAAGGGAGCAAAACCAACGCGATCAACCCGGCCATGCGAACCACGATCCCTGTGGAAAAGTCGCCGCGGAAAGCTACGCCGGCTTGGCAGTCATTTGCCACAACCGCAAGATGCTATCGTTGTGCGGGGTGGCCAGCCGCAGGCCATCGGGGTGCAGATCGAAATCGCGGCAGGTATCGGGCAGCTTGAGGCCGAAGAATTCGTTGGGCTCTTCGAGCTTCCAGAACAGCAGGTGCCCGCCATCGAGCCCGCCGCAGGAGCCGATCACGAAACCGTCGCGATGAAATCGCACGCCCGTAGCCGGGCCCTTGAGCTTGGCGGCCGAGGCCAGTTGCTGCCGCTTCTGGCCGGTTTCCAAATCGATCACGACGACCAGCGGGTTGCCGATGCCGGCAAAGGCATTCGAGACGTCGGTGATGCCGGCGCAGGCCAACAGCTTGCCGTCGCCGGCCATCGCGATCGCGCGCACGCCGCCGATGTCGGCGCCAAAACCCGCGTCGTACTTCCACAGTGCTGCGGCGTCGAACTGCCGCAACTGCTCGCCGGTGGCGATGTCCCATTCGCGAACAACACCCTTCAGGTCGCCCGAGATGATGATCGGCCGCTCGCGATCGAACGTCAGGTTGTAGACGTGATTGGCATGGCCGAACATTTCCTGGACTTGCCGGCCGTCGGCCGCGTTCCAGACCTTGACCAGGCAATCGTTGCCGCAGGTGGCCAGCAGTTGACCATCGGGGCTGAAGGCCACGGCGCGGACCCAGCCCTGATGGGCTTCGACCGTTCGCAACGGCTGCGGTGCTTCGGCCGCGGCCTCCCACCAGATCAACCGTCCGTCGTAGCCGCCGCTGACCAGCGCGGTCGAGCTGGGGTGAACGGCCAGCGCACGCACCCAACTGTCGTGCCCCACCAGCGGCACGGCCTTGCCACTGGCCAGGTGCCAGCGCTGGATCGTGTTGTCTTGGGCCGTGGCGAACACGAACTGGCCCGTGGCGTCGAAGCGGCAGTTCAACAGCGGGCTAGTGTGCTTGAACTCGCCGATCGCGTGCGTCAGTTTGGGATCGATCGCAATCGGTGGCGTCGCGGGTGCGGGGTTCATACCAACAGCTCCTGAATGGGAGCGGCGGCCGGGTCGGCAATCGGGATGCTGCGTCCGCCGGCGTCGAACTTCGTGGTCGAGTCGACCCCCACGGCCCGCAGATAGGTGTGGAACAGGTGCGAGTGGTCCACCTGGCGGTCGGTCACTTCGGTGCCGTTGGCGTTGGTCTTTCCGATCACGGCGCCCGGCTGAATGCCGCAGCCACCCAACGCGACACTCCAGGCCGTGCCCCAGTGATCGCGGCCAAAATTCCGGTTGATTTGCGGCGTGCGGCCAAACTCGGCCATCACGACCAGCAGCGTGTCCTTCCACAGCCCGCGCTCGACGAGATCCTGGATCAAGGTGGCAAAGGGACGATCGAACTCACCAAGTTGTTCGATATGGAAATCGAAATTCTCGTTGTGCGTGTCGTAGTTCGAGTGGTTCACTTGCACGCAACTGACGCCTTGCTCCAACAACCGCCGCGCCAGCAGGCAGTGGCGGCCAAACTCGTGGCTGCCGTAGCGATCCTGGTCGGCGGCGGGTTCCTTGCTGACATCGAACACGTCGCGCCGCTCCATCAACTGCTGTGCCTGCGCGAACGAGGCCGTGAAGGCGTCGGTGTCGGCCGTGCGGCGGCGACGGGCGAAATGGTCGTTCACCTGGGCGCGAAAGGCCGTGCGGCGGCGATCGGCGTCCTCCGTCAAATTGTCGGGCCGCGCCGTGTTTTGCGGCGGACCGCCGCCGCCAAGCGTAATGCTGGCATATTTGGGACCCAGGAACGATGCGTTGTTCGACGAACCTCCTCCGCCACCGGTCGCGATGTGAATGTGGCCGGGCAGCGGCGAATCATCCGGCGCCAGCACCTTGGCTCCCACCGCGCCCAGGTGCGGATAGTCGGCCACGGGTTCCTGCCGCCGGCCGGTGGTCATGCAGTAGTGTCCCTTGCCGTGATCGTTTTCCTTGGTGTTCACGCTGCGCACGATCGACAGATGGTGCATCTGCTGGGCCGTGTAGGGCAGCAGCTCGCAGATGTGCGTGCCGGGCACCGAGGTGGGAATGGCGCGGAAGGGGCCGCCCGTGTCGGTCTTGGGCTTGGGATCCCAGCTTTCCAGTTGGCTCAGGCCGCCCGCCATCCAGAAGATGAGGATGTGTTTTTGCTTCGCCTGCAGCTCGGGCATGGCGGCCCGCAGCACGCGCGGCAGACCGAGCGTCGTCGCCCCCGCGGCTCCGGCCATCGCGCCCAAGAACTTGCGCCGCTCGATTCGATGCTCGGGCGAATGACACGCATAGTCGCACCGCATGATGAACTCCTCGATCAACGATTGAAACGAAACTCGGCGGACGTCACGAGCGACCAGATCATTTCGCGCGCGGCAGCGGCCCGGTCGGCCTTGCCGGCTTCCCAATAGGCGGCCACCTGCGCCTGCTCGTCGGCCGTGGGCCGGCGGGTCAGCAGGCTCAGATACAACTCGTCGGCCACGGCGGCCGGCTCGGCGATTTTTGCTACCCGCTCGGTCAGGTTGTTACCGCCCGGATTGAGCCAGCCGGCCAGCACGCCGCCGTTGGCCAGAAACAAAGCCTGGTGAACGGTCGCCTGAAACGTGGGGGCCTGTCCCGGCTGCTGACCGAACAGCGACACGAAGGGCGCGATATTCCCACGCAACTTTTCATCGACGCGCTCTTCGAGCAGCCGAGCCAGCTCGCGCGGCCGCGCCTCAGGCGGCAGATTGGCCATCGCTTCGACGTCCTTCGTCGCTTGCGGCTCGAGCGCCGCAACCTGCGCATCGACCAGGCCCAGGGCTTGCATCGTGGCGAAGCTGAGTTGCTCGGGCGACAGCGACTTGAGCGGCGCCAACGTGAAACGCGTCGTGGCGCGATCGACTAGCGCCGTCCAGGCCGCATCGAGCGCGTTCTGATCGGCCGCGGATTTTTCCGCGGCGGTTTTGGCGGTCGTTTCGACAGCGGCCAGTTGTTCGGCGGTGGTTGCCATTTGCGAGCGCGTGGCGGCTAGTTGCTCGCCAGCCGACTGCGCGGCGGATCGCACCGTGATGACAGCCGTGGCCAGATTTTGCACGTTGAGCGTCGCCTGGACATCGGCGATGCGTGCCGTGAGTTCGCGATGCTCCGCCTTGGTCGTGCGCAACTTGTCGAGCGCCTCGCGAGCCTTGGCTTCAGCGACGTCGAGCGCGGCCCGCGCGACGGTCATTTCGGCCGCCGCCGTTTGCACTGGCTTGTCGGCTTCGGCCAAGCGCAGCGAAGCCGCCTGCACTTCCGCCGTCTTGTCGGCGACCAGCTTGCGCTCAGCGGCCAATTGGCCATCGATCTGCTCGGTGCGGGCAGCGAATTGACCGGCTGCATCAGCCAGCGGTTTGTCATCGGGCAACTTGGCGACTGCCGCCTTGGCTTTGTCGCGAGCTTCGATCAGCGCCTTGAGCACGTCTTCCTTCGCTGCCACGTCCTTGATGCCGACTGCCAGGGCCACGGCGATCGCGTCGCTGACTTTCTTGGCTTCGGCGCGCGGCTTTTGCGCGGCCTCGCGAGCCGCGGCGGTCTTGGAGAAGGCGGCATAGGCCGTGCTGACTTCCGTGCCCGCCTGGGTGCTCGCAGCTTGAAACTTCTCGATCTCGGCCGCCAGGCCCTGCGCCGTGGCATTCCAGGTGTTCAGCGTGCCCGACAAGGTCGCGACGTCGACGTGCATGTCGGCCGGACGCGGCATCTCGCTCGAGCGCTGATAGGCCCTGGTCAGGGCAAGCTCGCGCACGAATGCTTTCGTGTCGAACTTCATCCGCGCCAACTCGTCGGTCAACAGCGCCAACAATTGCGATTGCACGGCCGGGTTGCCGCTGTGGTGCATGTCAAGCGGGTGCACGAGCCCACGGCCCAGCAACAACGACCAGAGACGATTGGCCCAATTGCGATTGAACGCCCCGCTGGTGCCGCTGGTGGCCGTGGCCGACAACTGCGCGCGGCGGCTATACTTGGGCACGGGCCGCACTTCCTTGTCCGGCGCCACGACATATTGTTCTTCGGGATTGAGCAACGGCTCGCTGACCGGCGCGCCTTGCGGCAACTTGGGCACGACGTGATCGCGCGCGTCGCCGGTGAACACCGACTTGTAATTCACTTCGCCATCGGCCGTCTCGGCATAGAAGACTTTCTTGTCCTTGTCCGTGAACAGCACGCCGCGATTGACGAAAGCCAGCAGCCCGTAATAGTCGGATTGCAGATAATCGTCGACCAGCGGGTGATCGTGGCACTGGGCACACTGCATGTCGCGCCCGAAAAACAACCGGCCCACGTCACGGGCCAGCAGATTCGCGTCGGCGTCGCGGTCGAGATAGAACCGGGCCGCCGGGCGCGTGGCCGGGTCGGCGCCGTCGGCCCCCAGGATCTCGCGCAGCAACTGATCGAGCGGCTTGCTGCTGGCAAAGCTCTGGTGCAGATAGGTTTGCCACTCGGCGACGGGGATCGACTTCTCCGGCCGACGCTCCATCAGCATCACGTCGAACACCCGGCTCATGTGGCGAGCAAACTGCGGGCGGGCCAGCAGCCGGTCGATCAGCACTTCGCGCTTGTTGGCGGCCGGATCGTCAAGAAACGCCCGCGCGGTGGCCGCGCGGGGAATCGTGCCGTTGAGATCCAGATAGGCCCGGCGCAAAAAGTCGGCGTCCGACGCCAGCGGACCCACCGGGCCAGCGCCGCCGCTTTCCACCAACGCGTCAATTCGCTCGTGCAGCGCGGGCGGGGCAGGGGCCGGCGGATCGGCGGCGTGGGCGAACCGTGCGCCAGCCAGGGCGAGCACGATCGCGGCCAGGATCCGGCGCGCAGGCAGGGAATTCTCGGTCGGGTGGCGAGGCACAGCCGTCTCCTGGCTCTCGAAATACCACGGTTGCCGAAATCGACGCTTGGCGGTCGACGTTCAAATCTGCCCAACGGGGATGTTGGGACTCGGTAGCAGGCAGGTTGCTAATTGCGGGAGGCAGCCAAGGCACGTTGGTCGTAGCCAGCTGCCGCACGTCATCCATCAAGACGCGTCAATATGATAAGGCGGGCGAGAGGCCGCGCCAAGCATGCTAGCTGGCCGGGAGTCGCAGGCCGGCGGACAGGAACAGCACCATTCAGCGCGCATGCGCGTCGCGCTACGTCACCACTTGTTCCGGCTCGCGCGGCATTTGGGGCGGTTTGGGCGGTTGCCCGGCGGCCGACTCGCGCATCCAGTGTTGCAGCTTGTCGACGTCGCGGGCGACGGTGCGAGAGCCGGCGAACAGCACACCAGCCAGCACGGCCGAGACGATCGGCAGGGCATAGAGCGCGTCGTTCAGGCCGACGCCTTTGTAGGGGCCGAGTGTCTTTTGCAGCGTGCCGGCGTCCAAGCCTTCGAGATTGACTCCGTCGACAATCGCGGCGCGCTGGGCAAAGTAGTCGCTGGTGTTGCCGATCACCATCGGCCCCAAGGCTCCGCCGAAGACGTACATGGCGCAGAAATAGAGGGCCATGGCCGTGGCTCGCAACGACGGCTCGATGACGTCCTGGATGGTCGAATAGACGGTCGCGTAATAGACGTACATCATCGCACAGCCAAAGCCGAACAGCACGCTGAACAACAACCACTCGCCCGACGGCCGGCCCAGTGCGAAGTACAGCAGCGGCACGGAAAACGCGATGGCCACGGCGGCCAGCAGCATGCGGCCGTTGCGGCGACGGCGCAAGATCGCGTCGCCCCACAGGCCGCCGAGCATCATGCCCGGCACGCCGGCCAGGCCATAGACGGCCATCGTCACATAGCCGGCAAACTGCACGTCGGTGTGGTGTACCCGCATCACGAACGGCGTGAGGAAGCTGCCGATGGCATACATATTGAAGTTGTGCAGCGCGCCCGAGGCGATGATCCAACGCATCGTGGGAATGGAGAGCACGAGCAAGTAGGGAGAGCCGGGTCGCTTGAGCGAGCCGATGGCGTGCGCTTCGGTGCCGCCACGCTTGGGCTCGTGAATCATGTAGGCGCCGACAGCGCACAACAGACCGGGCACCAGCGCTACGAAGAACGCCGATTGCCAGCCATAGTGCTTGGCGACCGTGCCGCTGAACAACAAGCAGGCGGCGTTGCCCAAGGGAAGGCCGAGCATGAAGAGCGACATCGCGCGGGCCCGCGTGGCGGGCGGAAACAAATCGCCGATCAGCGAGTTGGCGGCCGGAGCGCAGCTCGCCTCGCCAACGCCCACGGTCAGCCGCAGCACGAACATCTGCCAATACTGCTGCGCCATGCCCGAAAGGGCCGTCAGTAAACTCCAGACCGTCACGCCGACTGTGAGAATGCGCGTGCGGTTGGCACGATCGGCCAATCGGCCCAGTGGCACGCCGACGGCGGCATAGACAAGAATGAAAACGGTGCCGAGAAAACCCAGTTGCGTGTCGCTGAGTTTCCACTGCTCGCGAATCAACTCGCCGACCGCGCCCAGAATCAACCGGTCGTAGAAGTTCATCAAGTTAATGGCGAACAACACGGCCAGCGCGAACCAGATCTTGCCCTTCGACATGGGTAGTGGCTAGTGATGGGTGATGAGTGGTTAGTAAGCGCCGGCACAGAATCGCTTGCCGATTCGCGGCCGTCTGATTGTTGGCTCTAGCGCGCCGCGCCGCAAGCATTTTCGCGCCAAAAGCACAGCAAATCGCCAGGCGGCCAAAACCTCTTCGTTCCGCACTATCCACGAACCACTAACCACTCAGCTTCAACCTCTTCCACTTGGCCTGAAACCCAGGGCGCTCCAGGACCTCCCTGTTCACGACGCCGTGCGGCGGCTGGCCGAGGGCCAGTTCGACCATCGATTGGCAGGCCCGGCGGCCCATGTCGCGAAACATCTCTTGGGTCCAGGCGATGGCGTGGGGGGCCAGCAGCACGTTGTCGAACTCGCCAAAGCGGTGGGGCAAGCCCAGCGGCTCGCCGACAAAGCAATCGATGGCCGCCCCGGCGATCCGCCCCGCGCGCAGGACCTCATACAACGCGTCCTCGTTGATGATGCCGCCCCGGGCCGTGTTGATCAGGTAGGCGTCGGGCCGCATCCAGGCCAGCTCGCGCTTGCCCAGCAGGTTGCGGGTCTTTTCGTTCAACGGGCAGTGGACCGACACGAACTCGGCCTGCGACAGCAGCTCTTGCAGGCCAACCAGCCGCACGCCCATCCGCTCGGCCACCACCGGATCAAGAAACGGATCGAAGGCCAAGGGCTGCTTCATGCCGAAGCCGCGCAACAGCTCGACCAGCGCCCGGCCGATGCCCCCCATGCCAATGATGCCCAGCGTGCGATCGCGCAGCTCGCGGCCCATATAGTTGACCCGCTCAGGCCAGCGCCCCTCGCGCACGATCGCGTCCTTGGCCCGCACGTGATGGGTCAGCGCCAGCATCCAGCCAACCGTCGCTTCGGCCACCGGCCGGTCGACGGCCCCCATCGTCGTAATCAGCGCCACGTCGGCCGCCGTGCAGGCCGGCACGTCGACTGTGTCATAGCCGACGCCAAAGCGGCCAATCGCCAGCAGGTTCTCGCTCTGCGACAGGCTTTTGACGGTCACGCGCGGCGAGAGCACGATCACGCCCTGCGCATCGGCGATTTGCGCGGGATCGATTTCGCGGTGATGTTCGGCGAAGGGCCGATAGCGAATGCCGGGCTGAGCGTCGAGGACGTCGAGGCCGATGTCCTGGTAGAGCGGCGTGCCGTCGGGGTGGTGGAAATCGCCGGTAAGGGCGACGTTAAAGACGCGAGCGGACGCGTGCATGGCGGGCCGGACTCCGTTGGCTACGTGGGGCAGCCATCGAGTGTACAACACTTTTCGTCGAGCACCAGCCGCTGCGGCAGGTCGCCGGCATAGACCCAGATCATCGCCATCGGGGCGTTGGAATTGTTGATGAAATAGTGACACCGCCCGCGCGGGGCCAAGGCCGTGGTGTAGTCGCTGACAATATACTGTCGCCCCTCGACCACGCAGGTCGCGGTGCCCTGCACGATCGTGATCGACTCGTCAAAGTCGTGCAGGTGGCAGGGCAGCCGCCCGCCGGGCTGAAAGATTCCATAGCCGCCGCTCATCGCGCTGTGGCCGACGTCGCGATTGAAATAGTCCTGAAACCGCGCGCCCGGGTTGGGCTCATACCAGGGCGTGGTGGCATGCCGGTTGACGTGCTCGGCATCGGCCGGCGGGCGATCGGCCGGGCCCATCATTCGCTGGGGCAGGCTCGGCTCGACCAGCGTGCGCTGCGGTTCGTGGCTGTTCATGGCGATGTGAAACTGCGCCGGCCGGCTGGCCGACAGATTCACGGCGGCGTGCGGCAGCCCGGCGGGAATGTGGACGTTGTCCAAGGGTTCAAGGCGATAGCGCCGCCCCGCGACTTCGACCGCCGCTTCGCCCGACAGGAGCGTGATGGCTTCGCCGTGCGGGTGCGTGTGATAGGGCAGCGCGGCGCCGGGCATGAAGTTGACGATGCCTGTGGTCAAGTTGCGGGCGTTGTTGTGCGCGCCCACCAACGGCTGAAAGATGACGCCGCGTTCGAGCTCGACCCGCCGGGCGGCGCTGCGGGGCGTGATCACCTCGGGCCGATCGGGCGTAAAGCCGGCCGGCCGCGTGGTGGCCAGCGGCTTGGGCGCGGCGGTGGGCGGCAGGTGATCGGGCAGGAAATCGGGATTGAGCGGCCGGTCCTGGCCGATGGTCGTCAGCGCTTCCGACAAGCTGCGCAGCAGCAGCCCGCCGTCGAGGCCCACGGCCAGCATTTCAAAACCCTGCTCGCGGCGCTCAAGCAGGTTGGCGTTGCTCGTGGCCACGACTCCGCAGTGCTTGCCGTGCCGGCGGATCGTGTCTTTGATCTTCAGCAATTGCTCGGCCACGCCGGGGCCTTCCCACTGGCCGGGAAAGCCGGCGGTTGACGAGTAGTCGGCGGGGCCGAGAAAGAAGGCTTCGACTCCCTCGACCTGGCAAAGCTGCTCGACATTCTTGCCGCCGGTGACGCTCTCGATGATCGGCACGACCAGCACGTGTTCGTTGGCGTCGTCGACGTGGGCCGAAAAGCAGCGGCCCCAGCAGGTGGCCCGTTCGGCGCCGATGCCGCGCAGACCGTCGGGCGGATAGTGGGCATAAGCGACGGCCTGACGCAGTTGCTCGACCGACTCGACCCAGGGCACCACCACGCCATCGGCCCCGATGTCCAAGGCCCGCTTGATCAGCCCCAGGTTCAGCTCGGTGATCCGCACCAGCACGACCGTCTCGCTGCGCACGGTGGCCCGAATGTGCTCGAGGATGTCGCTCCAATCCAAATGGCCATGCTCGGCGTCGACGACGATCCAATCGAGCCCCAGCCCGACGGCCATCTCGGCGATGCTGGCCGATTCGAGCGTGATCCACAGCCCATAGACGGGCTGCGACTGGGCCAGTTTTTGGCGGAACTTGCGGATGGCGGGCGTTTTCATGCGGAGCGGGCTCGAAGGATTGGGGGATCGTTGGCTGTGGGCTCGATGGGCTGGGAATTCGATGCTTGGCGGACGTCGGCGAAGGCTGGCCGAGGAGGGTCGGCCGGGTGCGCGGCAATGGGCCGGAGGGGCCGGGCGAGCGGCGCGCGATGGCTGGCCCTTTATAGCATGTACTTCGCAATTCACGCCCCAGCCAGGGCGAAAATCCGCCCGCGGCGCGGCAATCCGTGTTTGCACGTCGGAAAAACAGGGCTAAAATCGCCAACGACCCGCTGTGACGATCGATCGCGACGATCCGAATAGAACGCGTGAATCGATCCGTAGCGTATTGCCATGCCCACCACCAGGAGCTCTCGTCATGATCCGCCGTGCGTTTACCATGCGACTCAAACCCGACGCGCTGGCCGAGTACAAGCACCATCACGACAACATCTGGCCGGAGCTGGTCGCCGAGATCGAACGCTCGGGCATCGCCTCGATCACCACCTTCCAGCGCGAGCTCGATCTGTTCCTGGTCTCGGAGATCGCCGACGAAGTCGCCTGGGACAAGCTGTGGAACTCGGAAGTTCACAAGCGCTGGGCCGAAGTGATGCAGCCACTGATGCACCTGCGCGACGACGGCATCGTCGACGCCGGCGAGTTGAACGAAGTGTTTCACCTCACGACCAACGGACATGCCGTGTCGGCCAAGGTAGTCTTGGAACCGCCGCACGAACCGGCCGCGCCCGCGCCCCCGGCCAAACACCCACGCAAGGTGGCCACGCGTTCCGTGAAGAAGGCGAACGCCAAGAAGAAGGCGCACCCGCACAAGGCGGCAGCGAAGAAGTCGACAGCGAAAAAATCGCCTGGCAAAAAATCTGGCGGCAAGAAGTCGACGCTCAAGGCGAAGGCCGCCAAGAGCGCCAAGAAGTCGGCCAAGAAGTCAGCCGGCAAGAAGAGCAAGAAGGCCACGAAGAAGAAGTGATGACGCGAGCCGCGTGAATCGCTTGGCGAACTTCGCTGACCCGGCTACTTTGTCGAGACGTCCTGCGTGATCCACTTCGGCACCGGGATCGCCGGCAGTCGCGCCATCAGGGCCAGCGCGCCGGCGATGATGGCCAGGATCGGAATCTCGACGTCCAGCGGCAAGCGGTCGGTCTGCCGCAGCAGCGACAAGCCGCTGGCGATGATCAGAAACGGCCCCACCACAGCCGTCACCATGTCGAACCCGCCGACCACGAACGTCAGCAAGCCTACGATCGCCAGCCCGAGCGTCCACACCCAATTCACATCGGGCGCCACGCCCAGCACGCTCAGCAACCAACCGACGCCCACCGTGATCAGCAGCACCGGCGGAATCAGCGTCTTCTTTTCCGGCTTCATGATCTCGCTCATGCGGGCAATCGTAGCATGAGACTGCCGGGCTACAAAGCTTCGAGAGAGCTCTGGGGATGAAAATTTAGGGTCCCTAGCGGAATCTGTGGGT
>PLYM01000076.1 GCA_003153375.1 Planctomycetaceae bacterium | reverse complement strand
CCCAGGCCGACGATGCCCAGCGTCTGATCGCCGAGCATGCGGTGGGCCCGATCGATGGCGCTGATTTCGCCTGGCCCCGTGGCAAAGCTGACCCGTGCCGCCTCGCCGCCGACCGGCTCCCAGCGGCTGGCTAGCTGGTTGCGGATGTAGGTGTGCAGGTTGCGCGTGAAGCAGAGCATGAGCCCCAGCACGTGCTCGGCGATCACGTCCGAGTAAAGCCCACGCATGTTGGTGAGCACGGCCGGATGGGCCACGAGTTCGGGGAAGATGTAGTGTTCCAAACTGGCGGTGGGCGATTGCACCCAGCGCAGACGGGTGGCGGCAGCCAACAGCGCGGGCGTCAGCTTGCCGAAAAAGGCGTCGGCCTCGACGATCTCCCGGCGTGCCGTGCTCTCGTCGGCCGCATTGACGACTTGCATCGATTCGGCCGCGGTCTCGATCTTTTGGAGCCGGTCGGCGTCGACAGGCGGATGGATCACGAGTTTCATCGATTGGCCGCCTGCATGGTCCGCTTCGAAACATCGAGTGTTGGTCGATTCTAACAACTCTGTCGGGCGCCCGCACCGCGCTGCCGGATGGGTCGCGTTTTGCCAAGCCTTTTTTGCCCGCCGCTTTCTTGCGGTGCCCCCATCGCGAGCGTTAGATTGTGGCCGGTCGGGAACGCGGCGAATTTTTTTGACTTGCGAAGGAGATTGCGATGGCGGTTGTCGATGGCGGAACTTTGGTGGCCCGCATTCTGGGCGAACAGAAGGTCAAATACCTGTTCTCGATCAACGGCGGGCATTTGTTTCCGATCCTGGCTAACATCCGCGATCAAGGCATCAAGCTGATCCACATGCGCCACGAGCAGGCCACGGCCTATGCCGCCGACGGCTGGGCTCGCACCACCGGCACGCCCGGCGTGTGCTGCGTGACCGCCGGCTGCGGGCTGACCAACGCCGTCACGGGACTGTGCGTTGCCGGACTGACCGGCAGCTCGGTGATTTGCCTTTCAGGTCAGCACCCGTTTGGCGAGGACGGGCTGGGCTCGTTTCAGGAAGCCTATGGCGCCGACATCTGCCGCAGCTTCAGCAAGTACACGCACCGCGTGCTCGATTGGTATCGCATCTCGTTCGACGTGCGGCAGGCCTTTCGCGAGGCGATGGCGCCGCCGCAGGGCGTCTCGGTGCTCGAGATTCCGACCAACGTGCTCTATCACCAGGAAGACGAAAAAGACCAGGTGCCCGGGGCCAAGGTCTATGACCCCGATCAACTGCGCTCGCAGGGCGACCCGCGTTCGATCGAGCGGACCGTCGATCTGCTGGCCCAAAGCGAGCGGCCGCTGCTCGTGGGCGGCGACGGAATCTTCTGGTCGCGTGCCGCGGAAGAGCTGGCCGAACTGGCCGAGTTGACGCGCACGCCGGTCTACTCACGGCGGGCCGGTCACGGTGCCTTGTCGGAAGATCAGCCGCTGGCAATTCAAGGCGCCTGGAAAAAACCGTTCACCGGCCGGGCCGATTTGGTGATCGCGGTTGGTTTCCGTTTCTGGAGCGGCGAGAAATTCGGCCAGCCGCCCACCTGGACCGACAAAGCCAGGTATGTGCAGATCGACGCCACGCCGACACGCGTTGGCTGGCAGGTGCCGGCCGAGGTGGCGATCGTCGGCGATCCCAAGCTCGTGCTCCGGCAACTGATCGACGCGGTCAAGGCTCGCAAGGGCGACTTCAAGCCGCAGAAAAACGCGACCTGGCTGGGCGAAGTGCGGCAGGCCCGCGAGACGTTTGGCAAGATGATTCGCGAACGGTTGGCCAAGGTGCGCGACGTATCGCCGATTCATCCCGACCGTTTGATCTCGGACCTGGTGAGCACGGTCGATCGCGATGCCACGATGGTCATCGACAGCTTCACGCTCTCGGGCTACATCAGCCACTGGTGGACGGCCCGTTTTCCCGGCCAGATCGTCGACGCCGGCCCGCTGGCCCCGGTGGGGCACGGCATCGGCATGGCCATCGGGGCCCAGTTGGCCCGCCCGGGCAAGCAAGTGGTCACGGTGATCGGCGACGGCGGCATGGGCATTGGCGGTTGGGATATGGAGACCGCGGCCAAGTACGGCATTCCGCTGGTGGCCGTGCTGTGGAACAACAGCTCCTGGGGTCCGAGCTTCGAGCAGATGCCGCTCTTGAAGGACCGCACCGATCCGTTCGACATGCTGCCGGGCATTCGCTACGACCGCATCTTCCAGGAGCTCGGCTGCCACGGCGAATACGTCGAACACGCCGATCAGATCGTGCCCGCGTTGCGGCGCGCCTTCGAATCCGGCAAGCCGGCCGTGATCAACGTTGTGGGCGACAAACGCATCGGCCACCCCACGCTGGGCGGCAATTTGTTGGGTTCGACGCAGGTGTGATGCTCCATCTGCGGAGTTATCAGGTATAGCTCATCTCAAATCGGCGTTGAGCGTTGTTCCGCGAGAAACTGCGATATGAGCGAAAAGAGTCCACTGTTCATAAGTGCAATGGAACTGCTCAGCCACGGCGTTGAGTTGCTGCAACAGAACGACGGCCGGAAGAACAAGTTCGTTGTATTGCATTTGTCGAACGCGGTCGAGTTACTTCTAAAGGACATGGTCATCGACTGCGGCGAATCGATTTACGAGAACTACGGCAAGACAACTATCAATATTTGGACGGCACTGAAGCTCGTTGAGAGCCATGGCATCTCGATTTCAAAAAAGTCACACATCGAGATGCTTATCGACGACCGAAACGTAATCCAGCATAAATTTGGCTATCCCAGTAAGCAATGCGTAGTCTATTACCTCGAAATGGTTTTAGAGACGTTTCGCGAGTGCCTGATGAACCGATATGACGTCGAATTCAACGACATCGCACCCGAGTATTTTACGGACTCGGGACTTCTGTTGATCGGTGCGTCAAAAAAGGGCGACTTTGAAACAGTACGAGCAATCGCAAAGTACGATCTGCTGTCTGCCATGGCGACGGCATACAGCCTGCTTGAAGCAAAGGTTCACGACCTCTTGGGGTACGATGCTCATTCTCGGCCGGTCATGATTTGGCACGATCCGCGCTTCTACGCCCTTCTCAAGTCTGTGGACAAGAGCATGATTGATGGTGAGAATCCGAAGGCGAGTTTTGATTCTATTCGACGGCTCCGAAACATGGCTGTGCATCGCCAACATTACGACGTTGATGCTCTAGGCGACGACATGAAGCAAGGGATTGGAAAGATCGAGAAATTGATGCACGCCTTAGATTCCATTCCAGAAACGCAGCTGGAAGTGATTCGCAAATCTGCTTGACGGTCCAAGTCCGGCATCCAGGAGACGTGCGGTGAGTTCGATTGGTGTTGCTTCGTTTGTGTTCGTGTGCGCTTTCGGTGGGGCGCTGTTGGGCATTTACTTGCAGCGGCTGCTGCCGAACGGGCACTTGAGCCACGAGTCGAAGGACGTCATCAAGCTGGGAACGGGGCTGGTCGCGACGATGGCCGCTTTGGTGTTGGGGTTGTTGGTCGGCACGGCGAAGACGTCGTTCGACTCGCAAACCACCGGTTTCCAGCAATTGGCCACGAACATCATCCTGCTCGATGGCGCGCTCGAGGCTTATGGACCCGAGGCGCAGAAGTCGCGCGCGTTGCTGCGGCCGATGGTCGAGTCGACGATCGAGCGGCTGTGGCCCAGCGACGGCTCGCAGCACACCAGCCTGGCCGATGCCGAAATCACGAAAAATGGGCGCGCGTTCCTGGCGGCGGTTCGAGCGCTCAGCCCGCAAAACGAGGTGCAACGCTCGGCCCAGACCCAGGCGTTGCAGTCCGCCGGCGATCTGGCGCGCACGCGGTGGACCTTGACCCAGCAGGACGAAGATTCGCTGCCGATGCCGTTTCTGGTCGTGTTGGCGTTCTGGTTGTTTGTGCTCTTTACCAGCTTCGGGCTGTTTTCTCCCCACAACGCCACGGTGATTACGGTCCTGCTGGTGTGCGCGCTGTCGGTGGCCGGTGCGGTGTTTCTGATCGTGGACTTGGATCAGCCGTTCGACGGGTTCCTCAAGATCTCCAGTGCGTCGCTGCGGAATGCGCTGGCCCAGCTCGGGCGTTAATCGGGTCAAACGGAACGACCGCTACGGCATTTCCCGCAATGGGTCGAGACTCTCGATATTGCCTCCGACGCGGGAATCCTGGCCGACGATAGACCGTTGTGGCTTCAGGGATGAGCCGTTTCTGGGAGTTTTTGGCCGCCAGCCGCGGTGTGGTTGTGGCGGACCGCTTTTTGGAGCGCCCAATCGAGCCGCAAGTTGGCCGGTGCAAGATAGTTCCTGCCGCGTCGCGTGACGCTTGAGCGTGTGCCGCCGGGCGTGCGCGGCTCGCTAATTTCCCCAAATTCCCAACTCGCAGTATAATGCCCCCTCACGGATGGCCGCTTTTTTGCCTTCCGCTATTTGAGGTGTAACGATGACGCTGGGTTCGACGACTCGTGACGACGTGCAGGCCGACATTGCCGAAGCCGTGTTCGAACAGGTGCGGAGCTTGTTGGCCGAGAATCCGCCCGTGGCGTTGGACCTCGACAGCTCGCTGCACGAGTGCGGCCTCGATTCGCTGGCCCGCATGGACATGCTGAATCGGATCGAAGTGACGTACGGCATTCGCTTTTCCGAGGACTCGCTGTACGACATCGATACTTGCCGCGACCTGGTCGAGTATGTCATGCAGAGCACGGGTCAGGGGATCGTGGTGCAACCGGCACAACTGCGCGAGACGGCGGCATCCTCCGAGCCGTCGATCGAAAAGCCTCTGCCCGAATGCTCCGACGTGGCCCTGTTTCCAGAGTGCCAGGCATTCCAGCGGCGACTCGAGGACACGGCGGCAGCCGGGCTGGTCAATCCGTTCTTCCGCCTCAAGCAGGGCGTGCGCGACGCGACCGCGACGATCGCCGGCAACGAGGTCGTCAGCTATACGAGCTTCGATTACCTGGGCTTGTCGGGCCACCCGCGGGTGACCGAAGCGGCCATCGCGGCCATCCGCCAATATGGCACCAGTGCCTCGGCCAGCCGGCTCGTCGGCGGCGACAACTCAATCCTGGCCGAGCTCGATGCCAAGATTGCCGGCTTCCTGGGGGTCGAGGCCGCCGTGGTGCTGCCCAGCGGCTATGGCACCAACGCCTCGGTGCTGGGGCACCTGTTCGGACCCGACGATCTGATCGTTTATGACGAGCTGGCGCACAACAGCATCGTGCAGGGCATCCTGCTGGCCAAATCGCACCGGCGTCCGTTTCCGCACAATGATTTCGAGTTTGTTGACCGCTTGCTGCGCGACGTTCGCGACCGTTATCGCCGCGTGGTCGTGGCCATCGAAGGCACGTACAGCATGGACGGCGACTTTCCGGACTTGCCGCGCTTTCTCGACGTCAAGCAGCGCCACCAGGCGTTGCTCTATGTCGACGAGGCCCACTCGGTGGGCGTGATGGGCGCGACGGGCCGGGGCATCTGCGAGCACTTTGGCGTCGATCCGGCCGAAGGCGACCTGTGGATGGGCACGATCAGCAAGGCCCTGGCCAGCGGCGGCGGTTACATCGCCGGCCGGCGGATCCTGATTCAATATCTCAAGTACACGGCCCCGGCCCTGGTCTATGCGACGGCCTCGTCGCCCGCCAATGCCGCCGCCGCCCTGGCCGCCATCGGCTGCCTGGAGCGGGAACCCGAGCGGCTCACTCGCCTGCGCGACAACGCCGCGTTGTTCTTGAAGTTTGCCCACGCCCGGGGCCTCAACACCGGCCACAGCGGCCAGACGCCGATCATCCCGATCATCCTCGGCAGCTCGCCGCGCTGCCTGCGCGTGTCGCAAGCATTGCTCGCCCGCGGCGTCGACGCCCAGCCGATTCTCTATCCCGCCGTTCCCGAAGCCGCCGCCCGGATTCGGTTCTTCATCACCGCCAATCACACCGCCGAGCAGATTGAGCGCACGGTCGCGACGTTGGCGGATTGCATCGCGCGGGATGCGGGTTGATTGATCGCTGAAAGCGGGCGATACCGCTCGCGGCAAGACAAGACGCCAGCGCGCCGCGTTCAATCGTCGTCATCCTCTTCGGCCGTCACCGCCCACTCGGGATAGGTGTCGTCTCGCCCGCGGACGCTGTGCCAGAGGATGCGATTGAGGGTGTCTTCGTCGGCTTCGTCCACTTCGTCGAGTGGCAACTCGAGCGAGACGTTGGCCCAGTGGAGTTGGCGGGGGTCGCGGATGGCTTTGACGTCGGGGTTCAGACGGTCGAGCGGGATGTTGTTGGGCACGGCGTCGTAGGGTGTCAGGTCCGGTTTCTCGCCAAAGCAACCGGCCATGGGGGTGGCCGAGGCGTCGAGCTGGTTCATCGGCGGCAGGCCCAGGATCAGCTCCATCGTGCGGACCATGCTGGTCTGGTTGTAGTTGGTGCTGTCGACCGTGCGGCGGCGCGTGTAGGGACTGATCGCCATCGCCACGGTGCGGTGGCCGTCGACGTGGTCGAAGCCGGCCTGCGGGTCGTCTTGCACGACAAACACGGCGGTCTCGGGCCAGAACTTGCTGTGGCTGATCGCTTCGACCACGCGTCCCAAGGCCAGATCGTTGTCGGCCACGGCGGCCTCGGGCGTGGGCATCTGCGGACGCGTGCCGGCGGTGTGATCGTTGGGAAGCAGCATGATCATCAGGTTGGGCAGTTTGCCATCGCGATCGAACTGCTTGAGCTCGCGGATGAATTGATCGGCCCGATAGACGTCGCTGACCGTGCTGGGAAAACCGATCGAGGTGGGGCAGATGTGCGGCTCGAGGGTTTTGATCGAGGCCGTGCCGCGAATTTCGACTTCGCCGGCGCCGCTGAGGAAATCCTGGTAGCACTCGATGAACTTCGGCCCCGGCTTGCGGTCGCGATCTTTCCAGCGGACCGAGGCGTGGATGAACTCGCCATAGATGCGCACGGTTTTCTTGTTCGCGAGCGCACCGTCCCAAATGAACCCGCTGGCGGCATAGGCCAGTGCGTCGCCCCCTTCATAGGGATAGCTGCGCGGCCAGCCGCCAAAAGCTTTTTCCAGATAGTCGGTCACGTAGGCCTCGAGGGCCCACTGGTGGCCATCGGCGCTGAGCACGCCGCTGCAATAGAAGTTGTCGAGCAGCACGAACTCATCGACCAGCTTGTGATGGTTGGGCGTCACCTGCTGGCCAAAGATGCACAACTCGGGGTCGCCGTTGCCTCGCTTCACGTCGCCAAACACCTGGTCGTAGGTGCGATTCTCCTTGATGATGTACAGCACGTGCTTGATCGGCGAGGGCTCGCCATGACGCTCGGGAATCGCGCGCGGCGGCGCGCTGGTCCGCGGCGGGGCCAGCGCGCTGATCGTCTCGGTTTGGCGGTTGTTGGCCAACACCGTTTGCGTGTGGGCCGCCAGCTCGCCCGGGCTGGGTGGAGTGACCAGCGAAATCGTGCCCAGGTAGTCGTGCGAGTTGAACCCGCTGACGACGCGATCTTGAATTTTGCGCTTGCCCTGCCAATCCTTGTCGCGCGAGCCCGTGCCCTTGACGTTGGCCACATAGAGCGTGCCCCGAGCGGCATCGAGCCTGAGTGCCGCCGGATACCAGCCCACGGGAAAGAAGCCCGCCAGACGGCTCTTGCCAGGTTGGAGCTCGACGACCGCCACCGCGTTGTTCGTGCCATTGGCGACATAGAGCGTCTTGGCGTCGGCGCTCAAGGCCAGCGCGTTGGGCGCGCTGCCAAACAGGGTCTTTTCATTCGGCCGCGTCGAGATCGTTTCGACGACTTCGTTATTTTGCGTGGCGATGATCGACACCGTGTCGCTGTTGGCGTTGGCCACGATCACATGCGACCCATCGGGCGTGGCGACGATGGCCGAGGGGTGCAGGCCGACGACGATCTGTTTCACTTCGCGTCGCGCGGCCAGATCGACCACCGACACCGAGCCGTCGGAAGCGATGTGGCGCACCGCGTCCACGCGCACGCGCGCCCCGCGACCGCTGGGGCCGGTCGGCACGTTACCCTCGGGCTTGCGACCGGCCCAATTCGAGACATAAGCCGTGTCGCCGACCAGCACCACGCCGAACGGCGCGTTGCCGACGGGAATCTCGTGCCGTAGCGTGCCCGTCTCCAGGTCGATCTCGGCCAGCGAGTTGCGCAGATTGAGCACCGCCCATAGCGACTTGCCCGTGCGATCGATGGCCAGTCCCACCGGCAGGATGGCTTCGCCGCTGGCGCCATCGGCCGTGTTGAGCTGGATGGGCTTTTGGGTTTCGAGCTCTCCTTCGTCGTCGACTGCGAACACGCCGATCGTGCCGGTGAAGCTGGAAGCCAGCAGCCGCTTGCCGTCGGGCGTGAAGATCAGGCCCGCATAGCCGCCTGCCTTTTGCGGCGCGCGGTCGACGATCTTGCCCGCCACCGGGTCGACGATCAGCACGCCCGAGCGATCGAGAGCCGCCAGCCAGCGTCCGTTCGGACTGAGTGCCAGGTCGGTTGGCCGCCCGCCATAGGCCACTTGCCTTCCCAACGGCGAGAGCACCTGGTTGGTCGGCACCACGATCCGCCCGTCGCCCAGCTCGCCAACCTTGGCCCGGTCGTAGGCATCTGCTTCGGCTGCTGCGGCCGACCTTTGGGCCGAGGCCTGGGTTGCCATGGCTAACAGCACGACCGCCGAAACGACGAGCGCGGCCGGTACTTTCCAGGCGGATCGAGTCATGGCCGAGTTCCTCTGAGGGCACGCACAATCCTTCGAGCAAGCTCCAACGCCGCTTCAGCATAGGCCCGCCAATAAGTTGAGTAAACCTTGGCGTGGCAGCAGCTCTCGGTAATAGAATTCTTCGGAAACATTGAAATGGTAGCTTGTCGGTGGCTGGACTGGTACATTGCGGCTGACCCGAATCGGGTGTGGTTTTACTCTCACGGGGAGTCGGTCGCCGGCTCCCGCTTCGAAGGCGGTCGATGCGGTTTGAGATGCCACGCACGTTCTTGTTGCGCCGCCAGCGGGCGGCTGGGCTCATGCGCGCTCGAGGGCTGCGTTTTGAGGCCTTGGAAGACCGCCAGTTGCTGACGGCTTCTGGCGGCAGTGCCGCGGATGCGGCCCTGGTGGCCCCGATCGTGGACCTGAACGGTCCGGCACCCGGTCTGGATTTTGCCGTCGACCGCGCGAATGCCAACGGTCTGGTCGCCCTGGTCAGCCACGACCTGCTCGTCAGCGCCTCGGCCAGCCCTTACTTGTCCTCGGCGACGATCACAATTGCCAATTCGATGTCGGGCGATCTGCTGGGCGTGCTGACGCACGATACGAATATCGTCGCAAACTTCAGCAATGGCACGTTGCAATTGAGCGGCACCGACGCCGTGGCGCACTACGAGCAGGTGTTGCGGACGGCTCGATTCAATTCGACGGCGACGCGTGCAGTGGGTTCCACGGTCGACGTGACGTTTACGGTCAACGACGGCACATCCGACAGCCTGATCGCACACAGCACCGTGACAACCATCGCGGCCGGCACCGCGACGGTCGCCGCGCGGCATATCTTCTACAACGATTCGTCGTTCGACGGCCATGACCTGGCCGCCAACGCCGACGATGATCGCGCGATCGCCACCGACAAGCAGGTGCTACCGTTTGACACGTTCGGCGAGACGTGGAATGTCAGCGATTATACCGGCGGTATCAACGGGGTGATGATCGACATTGCCGGTCCGCACGGGGCCATCTCGGCCGAGGATTTCATCTTTCAGGTCGGCAACAACGATCAGCCCGACACTTGGAATAATGCTCCCTCGCCGATTCAAGTCATCACCCGACCGGGCGCGGGGCAGGGCGGCGCGGACCGGGTGGAGCTGGTTTGGGCCGACGGCGCGATTCGCGACGAATGGTTGGAAGTCGTCGTGGCCGCGAATCGAGACACGGGGCTGGCCAAACCCGACACGTTCTATTTCGGCAACTCGGTGGGCAAGATCACCGACTCGCCGATTAATGCCCGTGTGACGCCCGTGGACCTGGCGGCGGTTTTGGAGCGCTTGCAGCAGGGCAGCACGCCGGCGGCGATCGACGAACCGATGGATGTGAATCGCGATGGCCGAATCTCACCCGCCGACGCGGCGGTGGTGCTCGATCGATTGCGGACAACTCCGCCGCTGGTGCAATTCATCTACGTGGCCTCGATTCCGCCGTCGAATATCAATAGCACGACGTCGACGCTGATCGCGGAGTTTCTGCCGCTCCACGCCGGTTATACGTTTGACTTCGATGGAACCAACTACACATCGCGACCTGAATTGGATGTCGATTTGAATGGCTCGACGGAGGGCATCGACTTTGCCGTCGACCGAACGAACGGCGCCGGGCCAATTTCGCTCAGCCGCAACCTGGTCGTCAATGATCTGTTGGGCTCGCAGTTGTCTGGCGCAACGATCAAGCTCTCGAATCCGCTGCCCGGCGATGTCTTGGAAGTGGATACGCTCGATACCGGCATTTCGGCGGGCTACTCGGACGGCACGCTGTGGTTGCAGGGTGACGATACGCTGGCCAACTATCAGCGCGTGTTGCGGACCGTGAAGCTGGATTCGATTTCGATTCGTCCCAGCGGATCGACAGTCGACGTCAGCTTTGATGTGGGGGCCAACGGCTACGTTAGCACGATCACGGCCCACAGCGTGGTCACCACGATCGCGCCCGGCACGGCGACAGTCGTGGGCCGGCACGTCTTCTACAACGATTCCGCGTTCGATGGCAACGATCCGGCCGCGAATGCCGCGGACGACGGTGCGATCGCTCCCGACAAGACGATGCTGCCGTTCGATGAGTCAACCACCGTGGCCAACTACACGAACTACAGCCGGGGGCTGAACGGAATCATGATCGACGTGGCGGGCCCGCACGGCGCGATCACGGCCGACGATTTCACGTTCCGCGTTGGCACCAACAGTTCGCCCGACACTTGGGATCAGGCGCCCGATCCCACGAGCGTGATCGTTCGTCCCGGCGCCGGGGCGGGCGGTTCTGACCGAATCGAGCTTGTCTGGCCGGACGGCGCCATTCGCAACGAGTTGTTGCAAGTGGTCGTGGCCGCCAATCGCCACACCGGCCTGGCCACGCCCGACACCTTCTACTTCGGCAACGTGGTGGGCCGCACGATCGACGCCCCGATCGCCACGGCGATCACGCCGCAAGATCTGTCGCCCATTCTGGCTCGGTTGCAACTGGGCATTACGGCAGCTCAAATTGACGATCCGCTGGATATCAATCGCGACGGCGTGGTGAGCACGGCGGACCTGTTGGCCGCGCAGCAGTTTGTCAGCCAACAGCAGGCCGTCGTGACCGGGACGGGCTACCACGTCAATATCGGCCTTCACTCAATCGCTGCCACCAACTACGTCCAAACGATGGATACGATCACGCTGAGTGGCACCGTGCTCGCGTCGCTTAAGGCGAAGTCGTCGCTACCCGATTTCTTGACCTGAGGCCCTCATTACCGCGCGGCGTCATTGCCGACGCGTGCTGGCTATCTACACCGTCACGACTTCGAACAGGCGTTCGCAGCGGCGGCGGTTCTCGGCGGTGGCGTGTTGGCAATCGGCTAGCAGGCTCTCGGCGCTCGCGTAACCGAGCAGGCGGGCCAGTTTGGCCAGGTCGCGCGGGTCGTCGGGCAGATCGTCGCGGGCCGTGGTGCTCATCAGCCGCATGCGGGCTTGAATCGTGCGCAGCAAGCGATAGCTGCCCGTGAAGAATTCGTAGTCGTCGCGCGGCAGAATGCCCACGGCGCTGAGGGCCTCGAGCGCGGCTAGCGTGCTGGGCACGGCGATCGCGGGGTGCGCGGCCGCATGCTTGAGTTGGAACATTTGCACCAGGAACTCGATGTCGACCAGCCCGCCGGGGCCGCGTTTGAGATTGCCGGGCGTCGCCTTTTCTTCCATGCGCTGCCGCATTTGCCAGACGACTTCAGCGTCCTGACTTTGCCAAGAGGGCGCGAAGGCGGCCTCGTGCAGCACGGCCATGGCGCGGGCTTCGGCCTCGGGAGTGGCGAACACAACGCGTGCCTTGCACAGCGCCTGACGTTCCCAAAGCTGACCCTCGCCCGAAGCAAAGTAGCGGCTGAACTCGGCGAGCGACGTGGCCAGCGTGCCGCTCTTGCCGGTGGGCCGCAGCCTGGGATCGATCTCATAGAGCCGGCCGTAGGGGCCCAGCTGATTGGCCACCTTGATGATTCGCTGGCCCAACTCGCCGAAAAAGTGCTGGTTGGTTGTCGTGGCGTCGCGGCGCGAGCGGCGCGGATGCTGCGTGAAACCTTCGGCCTCATAGAGCAGGATCAGATCGAGATCGCTGTAATAGTTCAATTCGCGTCCGCCGAACTTGCCCATGGCCACGAGCACGAGCTGCGATACCCGGCCGGCGTCGTCGCCTTCGCCGATCGTGGGCTCGCCCAGCTTGGCGGTCAGCCGCTGGTATTCGGTCCGCGTGATCTGCGTCAAGCAGGTCTGGGCGATATCCGACAAGGCGCCGGTCGTGGCTTCGATCTTTTCCTTGCCCAGGATGTCGCGGACGCCGATGCGCAGTTGCTGTGCGTTCTTGAAGCTGTGCAGGGCCGGCTCGATGTTCTCGGCCCCGCGGCACAACTCGGTCAGGGTCGCTTCGAGCATGGCCGGCGTGGGCAGCCGGTCGAGCAGCAGGCTGTCGAGCAGTTCGTCGAGCATGCCCGGGTTGCTGGTCAGGATGCCCGAGAGATACTGGCTCGACGAGCAGAGCTCGACATACAACCGCAGCGTCGGTGGGCTGAAGCTGAACAATTCCCACAACACGCCCTTGCCGCCTAGCGAATCGCTGACCTTGCTCAGGTTGACCAGCGTAAAGTCAGGATCGGGCGTGCCGGCGATCGCCGAGAGCAATTGCGGAGCGATGGCGGCCAGAAAGTGCCGGCAGCGGCGCGTCGACAGGTAGCGAATCTTCTCGGTCGTCAGCTCCATCAGGTTCTTATAGGCTTGGGGCACGTCCTGAAAATGGTAGCGGCCCAGCACCTCGGCGATCCGCTCGGGGTCGGGCTCGGGGTCGAGCACCAAGTCGCTTTCGGGTTGCGTCTGGGTGTCATCGCTGAAGGCGTCGTGCAGCAGATGATCGAGAATCTTGCGATTCAGCTCGGTCTTGTTCTTGTAGTCGGCCTCGAACGCCGCCAGAGCCGATTGCGGCTTGGCATCTTCGTAGCCCAGCCGAATGGCCACCTTACGCAGCTCAGCTGGGTCGCTGGGCAGGCGATGCGTTTGCAGGTCGAACATGATCTGCAACCGGTGCTCGATCTTGCGCAAGAAGGCATAGTTCTCTTCCAGGATCGTGCGCTCCTGGTGTGTCAGGCAGCCGCACAGCTCGAGTTGGATGATCGCTTCCAGCGTGTTGCCGGTGCGCAATGCCGGCAGGTCGCCGCCGTTGAGCAGTTGCAGGAACTGGATCACGAATTCGATGTCACGGATGCCGCCGTGGCCGGTTTTGACGTCCAGGGCGTCGGCCCCCTCGCGATGCGTGCGCTGCTCGATGCGCCGCTTGAGGGCCTTGATGCCCGTGATGTCGGCGCGGCTGAGATACTGGCGATAGATCCAGGGTTCGAGCTGGCCGAGAAACTCGCGGCCCAGCTCCAAATCGCCGGCGATCGGCCGGGCTTTGACCAGCGCCTGCCGCTCCCAGGTGCGGCCGGCCGTGTCGTAGTAGTGCAGGGCCGCGTCGTAGCTGACTCCCATGGGTCCGGCGTTGCCGGCGGGTCGCAAGCGAAGATCGACGCGGTAGGCTGCGCCCAGATCGGTGGCTTCGGTCAGTAACTTCAAGACTTCGCGCACCAGGCGATCGAAGTATTCGCCCGAGGCTTGCTGCCGCGCCAGGTCGGCGCCACGTCCGCAATCGTAGAGGAACACCAGGTCGATGTCGCTCGAGTAATTGAGCTCCGTGCCGCCGAGCTTGCCCAACGCCAGGACGACGAACCGTCCGGGGTCGCGCAGTGCGTTGCGGGTGGCCCCGCGGCGGCTGTCGATGCGGTTGCGCGCCGCGCGCACGGCGGCTTCGACGATGGCGTCGGCCACGAAGGAAATCTGCCGCGTGACGATGCTCACCGGCTGGCCGCGAATGATGTCGCCATAGGCCACGCGCAGCGTTTCGCGGCGCTTGAAGCGGCGCAGGGCCGCGGCCACGGTGGATTCGTCGTCGGCCAGCGTGGCGATCTCGGCGCTCAACTCGTCGACGATCGACTCGCGGCCCACCGGCTGGCCCTCGGTGATTCGCAGCAGATCGTAGCTCTCGCTATCGGTGATCAGCACGTCGCTCAGATGCTGGCTCGTGGCGAACATCTGCAACAGGATTGGCAAGGCTTCGCGATCGCGCTCGAACAGCGAACCGAGCGACAGCGGGTTGCGCGTGGCGGCGACGAAGCGCTCCAGGTTGTTGAGCGCCATGTCCGGATCGCTCGAGCGCGGCAGGTGCTCGGCCAGTTGTTCGCAGATCACGGCCAACAGGTCGAGCGTGACGCCGGCCGTGGCGATGCGGACCAGGTTGCCGTGGGCTCGGGCGACGTCGACCACACCCAGGCTGTGCAGCCACGGCTCGGCTGCGGACGGCTCGTCGAGGTAGCGGTGCAGTTGGTCAATGCGCATCGAACAGTCCGGACACGTAGCGCGCGGGGTTGCAACGAAAAGCGTACGATTGCCCAGGGGCCGCGGTTCAAACAGCCTCCCCCGCCGCCTGCGGCTGAGATCTAGCTTACCAACGGGCCGCCCGCGGAGCGAGTAGTTGCTCAAGGCCGCATCAGGCGGTCGAGGCCTTGGGCCAGGGTTTGCGGGTCGTCGGCCACCCAAAAGGCCAGGGCCAAAAGCGTGGCCAGGCCGCACAGCGCCAACCAAAAACCGTGCGGTTGCGCTGCCACGCTCGTCTCGCGCAGGCGGCCCCGCAGGGCGGCTTCCAGCCGCCGCCATCCCCCGTAGCTTTGGTCGTCGCCGCTGGCCACGAGCGAAACGTTGCCCAGCGGGGCGAAATTCTCCAAATGGAAGTGAACCCGGGCCAGCGGCATGCTCACCGCCTGGCCGGCCCAGGTGGCATCGGGGTCGAGCCGGTGGATGACCTCGTCGAGGATCGGCCGCAGTTGATCCTGCGAAATGTTGTAGATGATTAGTCGCGGCTTGCCGAGAATGATCACCAGCGCCAGGCTGAGGGCATAGAAGGTGACCAGCAACATCCACACGTACTGGCCGAACCGCGCGGCGGCTTCCTGGGGCATGAACAACTGCATCGGGCCGACTGTGACCAGCCCGAACAGCGCCAGCCCCAGCGCCAGTGTCTCGCGCGTGCCGCTCAGCAGCAAGGGGCGACGCGAGACGTTGATGCATCCCAGCAGCAGCAAATAGATGCCCAGGGGGCCAAAGGCCACGCAGGCCGAAAAAGTGTCCATGCCAAGCGTTCCCAATCCACCGCGCCGCGAGGGCGCCGTGCCTCGAACTTATTTCCGCACCGCCAGCTTAAGCCATTCCTCGATCACCCAACCGACCTTGGCCAGCGACAAGGCCGAGCACTGCTCGGGCGTGTCGTTCTGCGTGTGCCAGGCCGGATATTTGAAGTCGATGATGTCGCAGACCGGAATGTGGGCGATGTCGTGAAGCTGAATGTGATCGTCGAGGACCTCGAACCGCTTGTTGTTGACGAACTCGCGCACGCCCAGCCGGTGGGCCGTGTCCCAGATTTGCTTGACCAGCGGCTCGGTGTCGGCCCACGACATGCTGTAGCGGTCGGGATAGATCTGCAAGTCGCCGTCACCGACCATATCGAGCAGCACACCCGCTCGATAGTGATAGTCGGGCGGCTGCTGGGCATATTCGGTGGCGAAGTATTTGGCACCCAGGAAATAGGGGTCGCGCTTTTCCTGAAAAATGAATTCCTCGCCGTCGAAAAAGACGAAGTCGACTCCCAGCTTGCCCTTCAGGGCCGGCATCGAGCGGCCCAGTTCCATCAGCAGGGCCGTGCCGCTGGCGCCGTCGTTGGCGCCCAGAAAGGTGCCGCGGGGGTTGGTCGGATCCTGATCGGGAAAGGGGCGCGTATCGTAGTGCGTGCAAAGCAAGATCCGCTCGCGCCGCTCGGGATGAAACTGCACGATGATGTTGGCCATGTTGACCGGCTGGCCGGTTTCGGGATGCCGGATGCGAAACGGCTGCTGGCGGACCTTGGCCCCCAGCTTTTCGAAGTGCTCGATGAGCAGTTTTTGCTGGGCCGACATCGCCGGCGTATCGCTGACCCGCGGACCCAGCTCGCACAGCTCGTTTAGATAGCCGTAGGCCCGCTGGCCGTTGAAGGGGATCTTTTGCAGCGTGAGTTTGCTGTGGGCATCGGCCGCCGCGCCGGCTCCACTCGGATTGTAGGCCAGCAGCAAGTAGCCGACGAGCAGGCAACTGGCCGCGACCACCGCCCCCAACAGCACGGTCTGGCCCGAGGGCTTGGTCATCGAGGTCTCCGCGGAAGTTGCCATGCGTTTCATTCTAAACGGCGCTTGGCGGGGGGCCTAGATCAACGTCCCAGCGGCCGCCGCGCGGCGCCCGCGAGTGCCTTGTGCGGGGGCTGCTGGCAGGGATAGAATTTGGCTCGCGCGTTCGCCCCAAACCCTTTCGTTCCTTGCCTGGATTGCTGATGATCGACGTTCGAGAAATCACCGAATTGCACGCTCACACGGTCGCGTTGTGGCATCGCGAGGAAGTTTCGAATCCCTGTATCGGCTTCCTGCAAGCGGTCTGCCTGCAGCACACGTTCAACTACCTGTTGTGGCACGAGGAAGACGTCGCCCGCAGCCCGAACGTGGGCGACGAGCGAATTGCCGCGGTCAAGCGGGCCATCGACGGCTACAACCAGAAGCGCAACGACGGCATCGAAGCGCTCGACGCGTTCCTGCTCAACGAACTGGCCACGCGCAAGATCGTGCCGCAAGCCGGCGCCCGTCAGAACACCGAAACACCCGGCAGCACGATCGATCGCCTGTCGATCCTCTCACTGCGCCGCTACCACATGCAAGAGCAAGCCGACCGGGCCGACGCCAGTGCCGAGCACCGCGCCAAAGCCAACGACCGCCTGAAGATCCTGGCCGAGCAGCACCACGACCTTTCCACGTCCCTGTCCGAACTGTTGGACGACATCTTCGCCGGCCGTAAGCGTCTGAAGGTTTACTTCCAGTTCAAGATGTACAACGACCCGACGATGAACCCGTATTTGTATAAGAAGGGGTAGGAGCGGGGTGGAACCTGTCGCCTGGCACGCGCCCTTTCCAATTCGTCGGTCGATGGGATCGACGCGCGCACTGGAGCCGAAGGTTGGCGGATAACGGGCCAGACGATTTTCGCCAACGGTGGCCACACGACCAGGTGACGCCGCTTCACCCCGCTGCCAGAAGACAAGCCGATATGCACAAGGGACGGCTGGAAGCTTTTAGCGACGGTGTTCTGGCGATCATCATCACCATCATGGTGCTGGAGCTCAAGGTGCCTCATGGCGGCTCGGCTTTCAACGACCTCGAACCGTTACTCCCGGTGTTTTTGAGCTATGTCTTGAGCTTCGTCTATCTGGGGATTTACTGGAATAACCACCATCACATGTTTCAGGTCACGCAGCGCGTGAACGGTTCGATCCTGTGGGCGAATCTTCACTTGCTGTTTTGGCTTTCGCTTGTCCCGTTCGCAACAGGCTGGATGGGAGAGACCCACTTCGCGCCAGCCCCTACGGCGCTTTATGGCGCGGTGTTGCTGATGTCCGCGGTGGCGTACATGATTCTTCAGCAAGCCATCCTGCGAGCTCCAGGAGGCAGCACCGTTCTTGCGTCGGCCATCGGTCGTGACCTCAAAGGAAAGCTGTCGCCGCTCATCTATGTGGCGGCCATCGGTTTGAGCTTCGTCAATCCGTGGATTGCCTGTGCGCTCTATGTATTGGTAGCGCTGCTCTGGCTAATTCCCGACCGACGAATCGAGCGTGCGCTCGCGAGCGGCATGAACGACGTGTAACGTCGAATGCACGGCGAATGGCTCTGACGGACGCCGCTCTTTGAGTCGATCTATAGGGGGTCAGAATGGGTCGTTTTCTCGGAAGTCTCACGAATCGGTTGAGATTCCGATAATTGGCGCCGCTGCCTGGCCCAACGAGTATGGAGACTGCTGCCCCTGACAAGTGTATCCTGCCCTTGCCGCCCGCAAGATGGAAGCAGGATCCCGCGGACGACCAGAAAATGGCGTGGAATTACAGCAGCGAACCCTTGCGATAATACACGCCAATGATGGCTCGCTGATAGTCCAACAGCGTGCGGAAGTAGCTAGTCTGAGCGTCGGCCTGCAACCGTTGGGCTTCCAGCAACTGGTCGAGCGTGACGGTTTCGGCATCGTACGCGGCTTGTACGGCGGCCACCTGCCGGTCGGCGGCCAGGGTGCGCTTGAAGTTGGTCTCGGTCAGCTCATAGTTCAGCTCCATCTGTCGCACGGCGTCGGCCAGTTGATGCGAAACATTCAGCTCCTCCTCTTGCAGCTTGGCCCGTTCGCGTGCGAGACTCAACTGGTAGAAGCGAATCGTGGATAATTCCTTGCGAACTCCCAAAGGCATCGTCATCTGGGTTTCCAAGGCCCATTCCTGAAATTGTCCGCTGTCGAACGTTGCGACCTCGCTGCTGCCGGTGAGTGGCAAGGAAATTTCGGCGTTGGACGTGCTAGCTTCCTGGCCCTGCAACTCGTTGGCAAGGCCCAGCCAACAATACTTACCGTTCAAGTCCAAGCGAGGTTGCAGCAGTTTCTTAGCCGCGATTATTTGCTGCTCTAGATGTTTAATCCGCCATCTCTGCCGGCGTAGTCGAGGACTGTTGGCCAGCGCTTCCTTCGTAATATCACGCCAGTCGAAGTTAACCTTGGCCACGGTCGGCTCTTCGATCGGCCGAATCAGGCGGCCGTCGGTCGTCGCCAGGCCCATCACGTAGCGCAGCCGATTTTCGGCGCGGAAGAGTTCGTTGAGCAGCGTTTGAGTTTGACTCTTGAATTGAAAGTATTGGGCGCGAGCCTGGGCTTCCTGGTTCGCTTCACCGCCCTTGTAGCCCACGACATAGAGCGAGTGGATTTTCTTCCAGGTTTGACGAGCACCTTTCAACGCCGTATTCGAGGTCTCCAAGTTACGCCAGGCAAACGACAGTTCCCAATAAGC
>PLYM01000041.1 GCA_003153375.1 Planctomycetaceae bacterium | reverse complement strand
CCGATCGGCCGTACCTGCTGGCAGTCCTGCAGAAGTACCAGCCCGATCTCGTCGTGATCGAGTCTTGTTCGACCTCTGGTTGGGTCCACGATGTGTGCGCGGCAGCCGGGTTCAAAGTGCTGGTCTGCAATGCCAACCAAGAGGCCTGGAAATGGAAAAACGTCAAGCGCAAGACGGACCGCGACGATGCGCTCAAACTGGCCAAGCTGGCTGCAGTCGGCCAGCTGGTGCCAGTGTACATACCAGGTGCGCAGCAGCGCGAATATCGCAGCCTCGTGAAGTATCGCAAGGTGGTGCTGGGACGGCTCAATCGCGTTCAAAACAACATTCGTGCCATTTTCAACGCTCGCGGGATGGGTATGACGAGTGGCCAAAAGGCCTGGGCGCAGGAGCGGTGGGAGCAGCTCAACCAACATCGCAAACCACTCCAGGATTGCTCTCTAGACGAGCTGTGGCGCGGCGAACTTGATCTGGAACTGGCAGAATATCAGCGGCTCAATGAGCACCACCAGCAGATCAACCATAAACTTCAGCAGTTGGCCGCCAAGGACGAACGAGTCCAGCTCTTGCAAACGATTCCAGGTGTGGGCCGCAAGACGGCCGAAGTGGTCGTGGCCTACGTGGACGATCCGCATCGCTTCCAGAACGCCCGGCAGGTTTCGTCCTACGCTGGCCTGGTCCCGAAACGTTATCAATCCGGCACGATGGACCGCCACGGCAAGATCCACAAGCGCGGACCGCGTTTGTTGCGGGGCGCCTTGGTCGAAGCCGCCTGGTTAACACTCCGTTACAATCCCTGGGCCCGCGAGGTCTATCAGCGGATCTGTGGCAAGCAGAAGACCCGCCGGAAAAAGGCGATCGTGGCGGTGGCCCGCAAGTTACTGGTGCGGTGTTGGGTGATGCTGTTGCGTAAAGAACGCTGGAACCCAGCGGCCCTACCGAGATAACCGCAGGTGGTTGTCGCTCTCGGTTGAGGCTGCTGGCACTGGTTGGACCTGAGTAGGGTTTGCTTCCATTTCGGTTTGGCGCCACGTGCAACTCGATCAATCGGTTGAGCCCAAAGTTCGGACAAACGAATGAGTCACGCGGCGCTGTTGTAGGAACTCCTGAGACGACGCGAATCGAGCTTCCCTCCGGGAAACACCAGCAAGCGTCGGAAACTCGAATAGTCGACTAAATCCGAAACGGGACCAGCCAACCTGGAGCCTCGGGAGAAGGAGACGTAGTGGGTGAGATCGGGGGCCAAAGGCAACGCTCAGCCTGATGGTCCGGCAGACCTGTTTCGTTGGGGGCCGAGTTGAAGGCCCCCAACGAAACGGGTCTGCCTCACTCGATCGCGCTTCACAACGATTAAAAAATGCAAAACAGAAGTTGACCCGCACACGGCTTCATAGTCGACCCATTGATGACGCTAGTGGCCTGCCGGCGAGCAGTCGAAGATGAGCTGGGCCGTCAGGTATAGGTGGGATTCCGTTTTTGAAAACGAGCCAACAGTCAGAGTCGCCGGGGATAGCACGTGCTGACTGTTGCCTACCGACATAACGGCAAGCCCTAGCTGCCTGAGGCCATCCGCGGTGCGATGCTCGCGCTGATGGGTTAAGCGGCATAATCGGCGCGACCGGCATACACGGACCGCAGAAGCGGAGAGCAGCGATCCGATAGATCATATGGCTCCGGCCGCTCTTCGCTCAGGAATGGCGTGTCGGACTTGCCCGCTCTGGCCCGCTGCCCCGGTCGGAGCGGGTTTTTTGTTGCGTGAACTGCATGTCGGTCCCGCGATCCATTCGTTGATTAAATGTCTGCGGGTGACCTCGGCGTTCCTAGTGGGCAGCCGCCGGCCACTTTGCGGCCCGCCCCGGGAAACCTGGGCGGGTGTTTTCCTTTGTTCTCTATGCCGTTCGGCATACGGTCGCCTAACCTCAGCGGTGGTAGATTGCGCTCTGTGGTTCAACCCAATTCTAGGTATTGCCATGCTAGGCCCGCACGAACGAGAAGCACTTGAAAAACGAGCGCAAGAGCTTCAGCGTCAAATCGACATTGTGGCCAGCAGTCGAATCGACACAGACCTGCGAGCGCAGTTCCAGGTTCGATTTTGCAAGGAACTCGCCAAGATCAAGTTGATCTTGCGTCAAGAGCCACGGCACCTCGCTGCGACTGAATAACGGCTGTCGGATCGTCGCCGCTTGGCCCTCCCGCGCGGGACAGGCTATCGTTCCGAGTAAAGGAACCCTCTCCGGCACGGTTCGACTCGCGAACGTGCGGCAACAACCTGAGGGCTGGCGGACTGGTGGCGATTGCTGCTCAGACCGCTGAAAGGTCCGGCATGCGCTGATGGCTGTGATTGGGGCGGCCATTTACCTGGGCAATCCCTGGCTGCTGCTGGCGACCCCGGTCGTGGGCTACGGCTTCGCCTGGTACAGCCACTTCTTCATCGAGAAGAACAAGCCGGCCTCGTTCAAGTATCCGCTGTGGTCGTTCATGGCTGACTGGAAGATGTGGGCCATGATTCTCACCGGCCGGATGGGCGCTGAAGTCGAAAAAGCGATGGCCACCGCCAAGTAGCTTGCGCTAGAGATTCGTGCAACGAACTCCTCATCGCACCCAGTTGCGCGTTACCTGGCCGCGGCCGCGATCTTGGCGAAGGCCCGCATCTCATCGGGACCGCCGACCACCAACGGCGTCCGCTGGTGGATGCTCGTCGGTTGGATGTCGAGGATGCGACCGTGGCCATCCGTCGCGCTGCCGCCGGCTTGCTCGACGATGAAGGCAATCGGATTGGCTTCGTACAGCAGCCGCAGCTTGCCTTGGGCATGGTCGGCCGTGGGCGGATAGAGAAAGACGCCTCCCTTGAGCAGCGTGCGGTGAATGTCCGAGGCCATCGAGCCTACGTAGCGCGAGGCATAGGGCCGGCCCAGCGATCCGTCGCGCAAGCGGTGTACGTACTCCTGATAGATGGCCGGCGAGCGATCGAGATAGGCCTCGTTCATCGAGTAGTACTTGCCGTACGCGGGAATGCGAATGTTCGGGTGGCTGAGCACGAAAGCGCCGACCGCCGGATCGAGCGTGAATCCGTGTGCGCCGTTGCCGGCGCTGTACACGAGCATGGTCGAGGGGCCATAGACGACGTAGCCCGCGGCAACTTGTTTTGAGCCCGGCTGCAAAACTTCATCGGCCGAGACCTCGCTGTCGAGATCCGTGGTCGTGCGGCGCAGGATGGAGAACGTGGTGCCGACGCTGCCGCACACGTCGATGTTGGACGAGCCGTCGAGCGGATCGAAGACCACGATGTACTTGGCGTGCGGCGAACCACCATGTGCCAACAGCGGCTGTTCGTTCTCTTCCGAGGCCAGCATGGCCACACTCTCGCGCACGCTGAGCGCGTTGAGGAGCATTTCGTTGGCATAGATGTCGAGCTTTTGCTGCACCTCGCCCTGCACATTGGTCTCGCCTGCGCTGCCCAGGATGTCGGCCAGGCCCGCACGACGCACTTTGGCCTCGATGAGCTTCGTGGCCAGCGTGATGCCGGAGAGCAACCAGGAGAACTCTCCCGAGACTCCGGCAAACCGCCGCTGCTCGCGCAGAATGTGCTGCTGCACGGTGATAATGGGCGCGTAGGTGGGCCGGGGTGGACGGGCGACCGGCTTCGATTCCTCGCTCATGGCGGGCCTGCTTTTTAACTGTGTGCGCTGCGGGACGATCTCCGCTGGCACTTAGTCTACCGGTCCTGGGCGCCGGACGCACAGAGTTGACGGGAGGTGGCAGCAGTGCCGGAATAGGGTGGTATTTCGGGAGTGCCGCAATACGGTTGACTTGATGACACGACCAAGGGGGCGAATGCGGCTGGGGAAGAAAAGCCCCGCCAGACCAGAGGACCGGGCGGGGCTTTAATAGGTAACTTCTTCACGACGGAGCGATCAGCCACGCGACCGTTTCCGCCGCCGCCAGCCTCAAGCAGCAAGGCCAGCGAAGCCGAATGCAGCGAGGCTGATGCTGCTAGGCTCGGGCACTGATACGGGTGTTCTTCTCGCGCACGCATCGACTGTGCGCTCGCTGAGCGTTCTGGTAACTTTTGAGTTGCACTTGATCGTGGCAAACGGAGTCGAGAAATGTTCCAGTCCATTCAGGGTCGTAAGGGATTTACGCTGATTGAATTGCTTGTTGTCATCGCAATTGTGGGTCTGTTGGTCGCTCTGCTGCTACCAGCCGTCCAAGCGGCCCGCGAATCGGCCCGCCGAACCCAATGTGTGAATGATCTGCGGCAAATCGGAATCGCTCTGCAATCGTACGAAGGGTCAAACCGCACGTTGCCTTCCGGCTACATCTCGCAATTCTTGTCCGATGGCACCGACACAGGGCCGGGCTGGGGATGGGCCGCATTTCTCTTGAACAACTTGGAAGAAAACAACCTGCGCGGTCAATTGATCTTGGACCGTCCGATCGAAGACCCTGCCAACGCGCAAACTCGCATTCAAGCGGTGTCAGTCTACCTCTGCCCATCCGATAGTGCGCCGCCTGTCTGGGCCGCCCTCAAGGAAGCGAATCCGATTCCGTCGAACAAGATTTGCGACGTCGCATCGGCCAACTATGTCGGCATGTTTGGCGACACGGAGCCGGGCATTGACGGTTCTGGCCTATTCTTCCGCAACAGCCATGTCCGTTTTCGAGAGATCACGGATGGCACGTCGCACACGATCGCCGTAGGTGAGCGGTCACACCTATTGGGCGAAGCGACCTGGATCGGCTCAGTTGCAGGAGCCGTCTTGTCACCCGTACCTGGCGACAATGACGGAATTGGCGGTTCTGAAATTGAACACGGTTCCGGTATGGTGCTCGGCCACGCTGGGGAGGGAAAGGGCCCTGGCGACCCGAACAGCGATGTCAATCAATTCTACAGCCAACATTCGGGCGGAGTGAACTTCGTGTTCGCCGATGCGCATGTTGAATTCTTGACCCCGGAAATGGATTACAAAATCTTCAAAGCGCTGGCTACGCGCGCTGTGAACGGCGCCCGAATAGTGC
>PLYM01000123.1 GCA_003153375.1 Planctomycetaceae bacterium | reverse complement strand
TGGGGGTGATCTCCTCAGCGAAAACGCCGCCCGAGCAGTTCTCACTTTTGACACTTTCCAGCAACGAACCGAGGAGGAAGCCGAATGGCCAAAGGCGGGAGGGTCATACCATCAGTTCAGCACCAGGGTCAGTCTGCAGAACCCTGGGGCGTAGGAATTGGGGAAGGCGTGGGAGCCCAAGCACTAACAGCCAACCGAGGAAGAACTGGCCGCCCCTGGCTTCCATCTCACTTGGTTCCCACTCCCTAAAAGCTACCCCAACTCGCGCAATCCTTCCAAAACCTGGACGAACGTTGCCTCGATATGTAGTGCCGCAAACGTGATGTACTCGTGATCGGCAAGCAAACCCCCATTATGCTCATATGCCTGCTCCTTCAGGAGGAATAGCGGCTTTCCAGACACCCCCCCGAGCATCGACTCCTGGACAATCCACGTCTTATCGTCGCCGGTCGTCAAAATCGCGAACACGATCGCCTGTTCTGTCATCCGCGCCTTGACCTTCTCTGACACGCTAGGGGGCGCAAACGCCCGCCCCGTAACGACATTGAACCCAAGCAACTCAAGAAACCGGCGAAGCTTGGTGGCAAGCCCCTCCCCCTGGTCATTGAATCGGTAAGCGACGAAACACTTTCGTTTCGGGCGTTGCTTCCCGCCTCCCGCCTCGTCGCGCTCCAGACCCAAGAACGAAATCACGTTTTCCACGCTACGCTCGGGTTGGCCTCGCCGCCGTCATCTTGGTTGCCGACTATTTTGCGGGGCCCTTAATCTCATTCTCTATCTCGTTCTTGATTCCCGTCGTTTTGGCCGCGCGGCTGAGCGGGGTCTGGTGGGGAATCGGTTTTGGCTTGCTGATGCCACTCGCGCACTTTGGCTTCACCTTTCTTTGGAAGGCGCCTTGGACTCTGGAGGATTCGTTGATCAACGCCGGGATACGAATGGCCGTCCTCGTGGCTTTCGCCGCGCTTATTGACCGCATGAGCCGTCAAGCGCGTGAAATTCGGGTGCTCCGCGGTCTGTTTCCGGTTTGCGCTTTCTGCAAGAAGATCCGGACCGAAGACCAGAACTGGCAGCCCATCGAGTCCTATATTGCCGAACGTTCCGAGGCCAGCTTCACCCACACCTTTTGCCCGGAGTGCGGAAAGCAGCATTACGGCGAATATTTCGACAAAATCAAGGCTCGCCAAAGCGCTGCTTCACCAGACGCGCCGATATAGAATGCCTCAACCTGGGCTGCCCGCCCCGTCCAAACTCAGTCTGCTTCGGAGTCGAACGGTCGGTTCCGGCGCACCTCAATGAACCATGACTGATCCTCTCTTTTGCCTGCGGCCAAGGCGAACGGCACCGGCAACCCATCCGTCATACCAATCACCACGTCGTGGACGGTGTCGCTCCCGGAGAAATGCTGTTCGACGTGTTGCATATTTAAAGTCCGATGGTAAAGCTATTCATTGAATACGAGAGTTCTGTCCGTGCGCCGTCAATAGAGAGCGCTGTCAGATTGTCATTTGAAATGAAGTCGCATAAACGCCGTGGATTTTTCTACCACCATTCATTGACCATCGTCGCGGTTGGGCTGCTCGCGCTTTGGATTGCGTTTTACTGCTATTCGGACCCGGCCACACACCTCGGGTCGTTCTTCGGCAATGCGATTGCGGACTGGAGCGGATCGGTCATCATCATCCTCGGCACGAAATATCTGTTGGAGTCGCATTCCGCCGAAAGCCGGCAGGTGCATGGGCGCCTTCGAAATCCAGTTCTGAACTTCCTTCGATGTCATTCGCTGCTGCTATTCATCGGCGTGACGGGCATCGGCTGGGCCATGCTTTTTTGGAGAATGGATCCTCAGGGCAAATGGGGACAAGTCGTTGGCAACATCGTCTCAGAATGGCTTCAAATGGGCGGGTTGGTTTTCCTGACGAAGCGCTTGATTGAAAAGGGTTCGAAGGAGAGTCATTAATAGATTGCGCCCGCAGGTTCGGATTTTCGCATCGATCTCTCCGCTTGCTGCGCGGCCCCGTAAGCCTCGCTTCTCTGGCGACTGCATCGCCTGTAATTCTCGAAATCGTGGGCCATGCGCTCGTGCACGGCTTAATCGACGAGCGCATAGATGAACGCGGCCAGCAAACCGAGGACGGCCAGATCAACCCAGCCAAATGCCCCCGGTGGCGGGACGAATTGTTTGTCGGCAACCACGGCGGTTCATGCAACGATTTTCGCGATGGGTTGAATGGTTAGCCGGCAGACGCGGCGTGGCGTCTTTTGTTCCGCACCAGCTTCACCAGCTCCAGGACCACCAGCGGGATAGTTCCCACCGCGAGCAGCCAGAGGCAATCGGTGAGCGGCATGAATGAAGATTTCAGGAAGCGGCCCAGAGTCGCGTTGTGCTGGCTCCACACCTGAAGGGCGAAAGAAACGGAAACTACAATAGCAAGGTTGATGTTCGTGAAAAAAGAAATGCGCCAGACGGGCTTGGTTTCACTTCGGCCGCCGAAGGACCGCAAGAGTTCGGCGAAGACCAGAACGGCGAAAGCGCAGGTGCGAGCCTTTTCCGGGGTTCCCGACTTAAGGACATAGAGGTAAACGGTGAACGCCACCCCCGCCGTGAGGAAGCCGGTGAGGCCCATCGTGCGGAGGAAGCTGCGGTCCGTGATGCGCTCAGACCGGCGGCGCGGGTGGCGTTTCATCACATCAGGGTCGATGGGGTCAATGGCCAGGCAGAGCGCGGGCAGGCCGTCGGTGACGAGGTTAATCCAGAGCAGGTGAATCGGCAGCAGCGGCGCCGGNNAGATATTGCAGGGTCTTGCGGATGTTGTCGTAGATCCCGCGGCCCTCTTCCACGGCGGCGACGATCGAGGCGAAGTTGTCATCGGTAATGATCATGTCCGACGCCTGCTTGGTGACCTCCGTGCCCGATTTCCCCATGGCGATGCCGATGTCGGCGGCTTTAATGGCGGGGGCGTCGTTGACGCCGTCGCCGGTCATCGCAACCACCGCATCGTTCGCTTTCCAGGCGCGAATGATGCGCAGTTTGTGCTCAGCGGTCACGCGGGCGTAAACGGCAATCTTGGGGACGCGCTTGCGGAGTTCGTCGTCAGACATCTTGTCCAACTCGACACCGGCGATGGCTACGTCGTCCGCTGAAGCAATGCCGATTTCCCGTGCAATGGCCGTCGCGGTATCCGGATGGTCTCCGGTAATCATCACGACGCGAATGCCGGCGACGCCACACTTCGCCACGGCGGCTTTGGCCTCGGACCGGGGTGGGTCATACATTCCCGTCAAACCAACGAACACGAGATCGCGCTCCACGGCTTCCGGGGTGAGGTCGCTGGGCGAAGTGTTGTCCAAGTCGCAATAGGCCGAGCCGAGCACGCGCAGGGCTTGCTGCGCCATCAGGGTGGTTTGCGCCAGGATGCGCTGACGATCCGGATCGGTCAGGGGGCGGATCCCGGTGCGGGTGTAAAGGCTCGTGCAGAGTTGCAACAGCACGCCGGGCGCGCCGTTGGTGAAGGCGCGGAGCTTGCCGTTCGGCATCCGCCGGATGACCGTGCTCCGTTTGCGGTCGGAATCGAATGGGATTTCGTGCTGCTTGGGCAGCTCCTGCTCGATGCTTTCCCGGTTACCGCCGGCTTTGAGACCAACGGCGAGCATGGCGCCTTCGGTGGGATCGCCGATGACTTTCCAAGTCCCGTCTTCTTCGACGAGATGCGCATTGTTGCAGCCTAGGAGATTAGTGGCCAGTTCGAGCAACGGCGCCGCGTGCTGCGCTTCCGCCTTCTTGCCCTCAACGCGTACTTCGCCGTCCGGCCCGTAGCCTTCACCGGTGACTTCGTAGCTCTGGCCGGCGACGTACAGTGCGCGCACGGTCATTTTGCCGACAGTCAAGGTCCCGGTCTTGTCCGTGCAGATGACCGTTGTCGAACCGAGCGTCTCGACCGCGGGCAGTTTGCGTACGAGTGCACGCCGGCGCGACATCCGCAACACGCCGAGCGCGAGCGCCACTGTGACCACCGCCGGCAGCCCTTCCGGCACGGCGGCCACGGCGAGACTGACCGAGGTCATGAACAACTCGAAGGGTTTCGTCCCGCGCAATAGCCCCAGCCCGAACAGCAGCGCGACGATGCCCAGCGTTGCCCAGACGAGGATGCGTCCGAACGAGCCGAGTTTCTGCTGTAGTGGGGTCTTCTCCTCTGCCCCCGCCTCTTCAATCAGACCGGCGATGCGGCCCAGCTCTGTGTTCATCGCCGTGGCCACGACCACGGCCCGACCGGTGCCCGCGGCGACGCTGGTGCCCATGAACACCATGTTCTCGC
>PLYM01000245.1 GCA_003153375.1 Planctomycetaceae bacterium | reverse complement strand
AATTCGGGTTTGAAGAGGCACTAGCCTGCCGAAACGCTCTCCCCGACGGATCACCTTGCCGCCACGTCGTTTTTGAAAACGAACGAGTAGGCAGAGTGGCCTGCGCAACAAAGGGTGATTCGGCATAGATCGTGAGTGCCAAGACTATGGCGACAGCGGACGGCCAGCCACCAACGGCCGATCACGAACTCTTCCAAGCGCAGACGACGTCCTTCGGCGCACCGCACCTAAGGCCCCAGGAGGCGCGGGGGGACGCCCATGTAGCGCCGCTCCTCGCGTCCTGGGCGATCCTGTGCGGGCTACGAGGCAGCCGGGGGCAGGGCCGGGTCGGGCTCTCTCAGCCCCAGGATCGTGGCCACCACAACGTCACCGACAAGGCCGCTATCAATTGGGCGGTGACGATGGGCTATGCCGATCTAAACCCCATCGGCAAGATGGAAAAGCCCACCCCTGCCATTCGCCAAGAATTCGTGTCGCCGGACCAATGGCCGAAGTTACTGGCGGCATCGCAAACCGCCGTTTCCGCTTCGACGCTGGGGCTGACGGGCATGGCCCCAAGACCGTGGCAGGGTGCGTCGAACGTATCAGCCAGCTTTATGAGCGAGGTGCGGACGGCGTCCGCATCGGCCAGTACGTGCGACGGTGGCTACGCTGGGTGAACGGTGGTCTTGCAGGTAAGTGCGTGGCTGTCGGTGTACCCACTTGCTTCGAACTCAGCAGCCTCGTTGAACGGCCTTTCGTCGCCGCGCGAATGCACCCACCGCACCACAGCCCGCTGTTGTCAACCACAACACGATAGACGCCGGCTCGGGGACATTTGAGACCGAATAGCTGAGATTGTCGAAATACAGACCGTTGCCGATGATAGTGGCGTCGTTTCCGCCAAGACTTGACGCGTCATAACCGGGAAATGTCTTGAACAGCACGGTGTTCGCCGGCACGGCTGCTCCGTAGGAGCTTTCATAGTCCGTAAACGTGCCGACCGGGCTGCCGTCCACGGAGACGTTGACCACGTCATTGTTCGCGCCCGCCACGAAAGTGATCGACGCTGTCAGGCTGTGCGCGCCGGTGTAGGACAAGTCGGTTGCGACCAAGTGGTTTTGGTAGGCGCCGCCCGAAAAGTCTTGCCAGATCGCATTCAGCCCATGGCCGGAATTGTCGTAGATGAAGAAGGTGCCTTGCCGCTCTGCTGCATTCGTAGTTGTGGCCGGACCGACACCGATAAAGAGCCCTGCCTGCGCCGCGCCGGTTGCTGACTGGAAGTCAAGCGACATTTGAAAGTTATTGTAGCTGGCGCCTGTGGCGGGTTCCCCCGCTGGATCAAGACCGGGACCGATCGGGTAGTCGGAAAACGAGCCACTCCCATAGGCGTTCGACATTTGGAACACGTTGTGGCCGGCGGAAATATTAACAACGTGCTGGTCGACGCTCGCGTTGGTGGCTGACCAGCCCTGCTGCCCATCGATGCTGCCGGTAGACATCGAGTTATAGCTTCCTGTGTACGACACGGCGCCGCGCGCGTCGCTGCCGACGGAAATTGAGCCCACCACAAGCGCTGCGGCGGCAAACTGAGAGATCGAGATCTTCATTAGTCCGTTCCTTTTCAAAAAAGTGAGTCACAATCCCGGTATTCAGCGTTGGTCCCACCCAGAGCTGCAATTGGGACGATTTGTAATCCGACATTCCCCCTATGGGCCGCGCCCTGGACCGATCCAGGCTCGACAGGCCGCCATTGTAAACAACATGCCCCGTCCGCTTCTAGCGCCCAGTGAATTTCCCCCATTTTTTTTGCCGACTGCTCCGGTTTTTGAGTTCGCACGGCCAGAGCCTCGCCCGAAAAGATGCTTTTGGCTGGGTGAAGCGTTCGACGGTGTGATCACCTGCGATCGGGCCAAGATGTATTGGGCGCACGGTCGCTTGCAGTGGTGTTGGGCCCATTTGAAACGAGACTTTCAGGCGCTGGTCGATTCGGACGATGGAACGATCAAACGACTGGGACACGATCTCATGCGGCCCACATGCGAGCTGTTTGGCTTGTGGGCCCGCTATCGCGACGGCACGCTCACGCGCAGCGGTTGGCTCAGGCTGATGCAGCCGATCCGTCAGGACATCGACGTCTTGCTGCTGCGTGGCGCCTTTAGCGGCAACGCGCGACTGAAGGGCATGTGTGGCCCCTTGTACGATCATCGCGACCGCCTGTGGACATTTCTCGAAGTCGAAGGGGTCGAGCCAACTAACAACGCCAGCGAGCGCGCCTTGCGTCACGCGGTGATTTGGCGAAAGCTTTCCTTCGGCACGCAAAGCGCGGCTGGCAGCCGTTTCGTGGAGACAATGCTTACGACCATCGAGACCTGCCGCCAGCAAAACCGCAGCGTCTTCGACTTCGTCACCCAAGCCGTCGTCGCCCACTTCGCCGGCCAACCCGCTCCATCACTGCTCCCCAGGGTGTGACCGATTGCGTGTTCACGATCTGGCACGGCAACCGCATGAAGGCGTTCAAGAACGTTTTGAATTCCATCCGCAGCACGCGCTGTTTTCCTTGCCGTTGCGATTCGCCGCGCTCGCCCTCATTCTCCGGCAGGTGCAACTAACCCGTCTCTTCAACACCACGCGTCGCTCCACGCCGTATTCATGCAGGGGGCAAATACAATAAGGTTTAGGATTGTCCAAAACGATGGAGGGGATTAGAAAACCGTCGGTAGTAGGGCGCCATGGCTCGGATCGGCCACTTGGGCGAACATCGGCTCACCGAATCCAAGACGAACGACTTGCCAGTAGCGGCCGCCGGACTTGGGCGGCGCCACGGCTGAACGACCATGACTTGCTGGGGACCGATCGACCGGACTGATTCACAATCGGCCAGGCACTCTGCGGCAGTCGTCGCCTTTTTCATTGCGAGATAGGAATTCTCGATTCGTTTTACCGGGGAAAGCGATCTCATGATGAATTGGTCGGCGGATAGAGCATGCACTTGGTACGTCGTTTGCGATGGGCTCGACCCAGATCAGTTTACGGCACCCCTAGTCAAAGGAGGTATTCGGATGAGTAAGCATTTTTCAACAGCGGTAGTGATTGCATCTGCAATTGCTGTCATGGTTCACGCTTCCACCATATATTCCGCCGAAAAGGAGAAGGCCGAGAAAGCCCATGCCAAGAACGGACTTGCACACGACCTGATGAAGGTCTCAGATGACGGCTACGACGCGATTCGAGCCATCCACCTCGCGAGAATCGCCATCTTTAATGGCGATACTGAAAATGCCAAAATGATGCTCGACAGGACTAAGAAGGATTTGGATGCCGCGACCAAGGACGCGCAGAAATTTGCGGCGGATAGGAAAGCTGCGGAACACGGAAAGAAGGGCGATGAAAAGTCTCAGAGCGACAAAATGGATCTGATTCCGATCGATGGGTCGATTGCTTTTGCCGATACATTTGTCCCGTCGACCGAAAAGAAAAAACATGTCGATAAGGCCAACGAACATCTAAAGTCCGGTCACAGCAAAGAAGCTCTTGAGGAATTGCGGCTTGGCGAAGTCGACGTTTTCTTCTCCCGTGTGCTATTGCCGTTGGAAGCGACGAAGAAACGCGTCGCCGATGCCGAAAAGTTGGCGGGCGACCACAAGTATTACGAGGCCAATCTGGCATTGAAGGCGGCCGAAGATGGACTCGTCATCGATTCTGTAGACCTGCTGGAATCCCCAGGTCCGGCGTCTACCGCATCGGCAGCCACAAAGCCGAAGACCTAGGAGTTTAGATCGTTTTCGGGCCTTTGAATTAGCTATGCACGCAGCAACGGGCCCTGCCGGCCCGTTGCTGTGGTTATTCTAGAAATGGGCGCCGGCAAGTCGCCAATCGCTTGACGTCCTTTCGTATCTTGTGGCCGGCATATGGTCGGGTGTAAATGCGATGGGCTCGCGATGTTATTGCAATTATGGTTTTGTAGCGGTCCAGCTCTGACTACTAGCGGCTGAAGCCGGGAGTCAGGACATCGACGTCTTGCTGATGCATGGAGCCTTTATCGGACTGGCGACCGGTCTGGCACGGAGGGCGCAGGGCCGTGAAGCTTGTCGGGGCGCATTGAAAAATGTCAATCGGAAGTAGGCATCGTCGTGAGAAATGGATAGGACGTGGTTTGTTGCCATCGCATGAAGCATCCGAGACTAGGCGTCTGGGAATGCTTCCGTTTTATTTCTTGGCGATCTTAACCGGAGCTATTGCCGCTTTCGGGGCAGTCATCTTTCGCGGGCTGATCGCGGATTGTCACAGTCTTTTGTTTCTCGGTGTTGTGTCACTCGATTACGACGCGAATGTGCAAATGCCGTCCAGCCCTTGGGGGCCGTATGTGGTCTTGGTACCGGTCTTAGGCGCCGCTGGTGTTGCCTTTCTCGTGAGCAATTTCGCGCCTGACTGACATTATGTCTGTAAGGTTCGGGAATCGCGTCATGCACCCTGATGAGGAACAACCAATGAGATCTGTGCTTACGTCATTCTTTTTTGCTGCTGTCGCCCTGACTGCCTCGCTCTGCCTGGGCGAGGTCAAAGCCCAGGACGATTGGGTGTCGCTCTTCGATGGCTCAACCCTGGAAGGCTGGGAGAAAGTCGGCAAGGACAAGAGCGTGTGGGAAGTGAAGGATGGAGCCATCTGCGGTTCAGGACCTGCTTCGATGCTGGTTTGCACCAAGGGTCCTTACAAGAATTTCCGCTACCTCGCGGAAATAAAAATCAATAACCACGGCAACTCGGGACTCTATTTCCGTACGACAGGTAAACCCGGCTTCGCCGATGGCTACGAAGCGCAGATCGACAGCACGCACCTGGACCCAATTCGCACGGGCTCACTCTACGGGATGTGCCATGTCTACAAGCGGCTTGTTGAACCCGACCAATGGTTTACCTATGAGATTGCCGTGCGAGACGATGTGTGGCGCGGGAAGCCAATGACGCGCATCAAGATCACGGTCAACGGCGACGAGCTGTACGAATATCTGGACTTCGCCCAGACCTTCAAGGAGGGGCACTTTGCCTTCCAGCAGCATGACCCGGGGAGCAAAGTCTGCATTCGTAAAATCGAAGTCGCGGAACTGCCGTCCAAAGCTCCGTGACTCGAAGGCTTGGGCGGTACGTGATGCAACGAGTGGAACCGCCGACAACTGCCTCGGGATCACCACGTAGAGCAAGTACGAACACGAATCAAAGGTAGCCGGCAGAAAGTGCCACAATCGTGTAAGATTCCGCAATGATTCTGCACGTTGACATGGGACGCGTTCTACGCCTCAATCGAGGAGCGAGATCGCCCCGAATTGGTGGGCAAACCCGTAATTGTCGGCGGGACACCGGAAGGGCGCGGTGTTGTGGCTGCGGCAAACTACGTGGCGCGCCAGTTCGGAGTTCACAGTGCCATGGCGGCGGTTAAGGCACGCCGGCTCTGTCCGCAGGCGATTTGCCTACCACCTCGAATGCAGTATTACGGCGAGATCTCCAAGCAAATTCAGGAGATCTTTCAGCGATTCCTGGGCGGCGACGATCACTTCCAGCAGTTGTCAGGCCGGAGCAAAGCTCGCTTCGTCGGGAAGAACCCGCTCGAAGAATGCCTGGTAAAGGCCGCCCAATCCTGGAGGCATCAAGTCGAGTTGATCGGGCTGGTAGTTACCGCGCTCGATGCCGTCAAGCGCCTGGCGCACATGGAGAAAGTTCCCATTGCTCTTGCTGCACGGTTTTGTACGGTCGTGCGTGCGAATTGAGATGGCTACCGCACCGAGATCGCCGAGCAAGTCCGACGGCGACGGATTCCGACCTGGCGAATGCAGGGCGCAAAAGCTGCCGAACTAGCTAGCGAATCGGCACCCCGTTTGCATGTCATAACGGTGGAGACCCCTGCATGAAAGCGGAGAGGTTCACATGCACTATCAGTTTTTATCGATGGAAAAGAGCGGCAATGGAGCGGACTTCATCATGACGGTCGAGGAGCAGCCACACTTTTGGCAGCGCCTGACTGCCAGGCAACCTGACCGAGTTTCGTTCTTTGGCCGCGGTGACCACTGGATCACAATGGAAGGGATGACTACCGCACCCCGAGTGGCGCGAGCCCTGAATGCTCTCTGGAATTCGAATCGGCCGCCAAGGGCCGAGCCCGTCGATGCCGCGGCCTGGAAGACGTTGGAGCCAGCACCGCACGAACCGTGATGTTGAAGAGCAGGAATGGACACGGATTTGACGTTGGCGTGGCAGCCAATCTTGTTGTGGAGGGAAAAAAGTCACTTCAGACGCACTACGATTGGAACTCTGTGCGATTCTTCGGGATGGCTTTCCCATGCCGATTTGAGCGGCGCACGGTTCGCGACTGGCTCAGGCTTTGAAAGTTCGAATTCCTATTGCCCGGGCGCCGGCGACCTTTTCAAAAACTCACTAAACGACGAATCCTCGAAGATAGGGAGGAAATGCGGATGAACCAAGAAAGTTCGCAAAGGCATCTAGTCGATGGTGCGAAGTCGCAGTTGATCGAGGAGCTTCGCCAACGCTGGAGGCCGCGCGCGACTGCCGTGCAACGAGATGTGTCTCCCCTCCCCTCGTTGCCCTTCAGTATCGCAATTTCCCGGGAGGCCGGAACGCAGGGCACCGCGGTCGCTCGAGAGGTAGGAAGGGTGCTAGGGTGGCCAGTCTACGATCACGAACTCCTGGAGCACGTCGCGCGGGAGATGGGGTTGAGGAAAGACTTATTGGAAAGCCTGGACGAAAGGCGACAGAGCTGGTTGTTGGAGCGTGTCCAGGGATTCTTGTCAGCGCCCTCCAAGAGCGAATGGGGCTTCGTGAGCGAGAGCGCCTATGTCCATCACCTGATCCAGACCGTGATCGCCCTCGGAGTGTACGGCGAATGCGTCCTCGTCGGTCGGGGGTCGGCCTTTATATTGCCCATTGAAACAACTCTGCGAGTTCGTCTCGTTGGTCCGGTGAAAGAACGCATCGTGGCACTGAGCCATATGCTCAAGATCTCGAATGCGGAGGCGGCGCGTCGGGTGCGAACCATCGACCGAGAGCGCAACGATTTCGTCCGTGACCATTTTCTCAAGGACGCAACCGATCCACGAGGCTTCGATCTTGTCCTCAATGCGTTGCGACTTTCCAGCTTCCAACTCGCTGAATTGATCATTGAGGGGCTCCATCGACTCCAAGCGGAAAAACCGGTTGTGTGAAACGAACGAATGCCGCAGCTCTGGCATGTAAATTGCAATTGTGATTTGAAGGAGACACTGCAATGATCTTCGTCGACTTCGCCATGGCTCTCTGCGTGGTTGCTGTGTGTACTGCAATTCTCGTCGCTATCGTTGGATGGGACGGATATGCGGCAGGTGGATGGCCCACGGCAGTGGTTGTGTTTGGGCTTTTTCTGCTAATCGTGTGGGTTGGTGGCATCTGGCTCACGCCGATCGGTCCCAATCTTCTTGGGCCTGCCGCCGCATGGACACCCTTTATCATTGTCGGATTTATGGTTGCCTTACTCTGGGCGGCTGCGGCGGCCGGACTGCGGCCGCATACCATGCACGCGGCAGCCGAGCAGGCTCAGGCCAAAATGGTCGTTCGCACCACATTCATCGTGCTCGCTTGCGTAATTGCTCTGGTTACCGTGAGCGCTCTTGTATTGCACTACGTGGCTGTCGAAATGCCACCGAATTTTGATATTCCTCAAGCGACCGCACCCAGGGAAGCATGACTCTCGAATCAAGCTTTCCCAGGAACGGGTGCATCTGTTCCAGGGGGCCTGTCCCTCACTAGCCGGGGACAGACCCTCGTTTTTCGGTACTGGGTCAAAGTAGGCAGCGGCGAAACACTAGCCGGCTGATATTTCTGGCACGTCCGCAGGGCCAGCGACGCGTAACGGGGCCGACGATCACGGTCGTTTGAGACCCATGAGCAACGCACCGGCACCCATTCCCAGCAGCGCCCAGGTCGAGGGCTCCGGGACGATAGGTGCGCAGGTTTCCTTGGCGCTGATTGGCGATGCATGGCCGCTAACCCGAATTATTCATAAGAGACGTGGAGGCTGCCGGAAGGAGCGGGGCACGTGATCGAGTGGCTGGAATGGGGTCGTGAGGCGGAATTTGGGGTAAACCACCCCCTTGCCCCCATCGTCTCGGAGCGGACGAT
>PLYM01000085.1 GCA_003153375.1 Planctomycetaceae bacterium | reverse complement strand
CCCACGAATTCCACTGACGAGGCCTTTTTTCTAGCTGGTATGAACATGTCATGGGCGCGTCCGGTGCGTGGTACACCGGTTTGCATAATGTCGCCCGGCGCGGTCTGATGCCTGTTGCCGGAATCGGGACGGGATGGACCGCGTTTTCAGAAACCTTGTGAGTGGTGTGAGCGGGCCGTTCATCCCGGGGGCTGGCCGCTGATAGCTATGGGCTTCGAGCCCGATTTTTTAACTGGCCACCCCTCGGCCCACCCGGCTGAGCTTCGAGCTCGAAGAGGTAATTGCCGATTGGCCCACTGGCTCGCCTTGGCGAGCACTGCCCGCGCGCACCACCGATGAGAGAACAATCATGGTCCGTTATGTTGGGCTGGATGTTCACAAGCGGTTTATCGAGGTGTGCATCCTCGATGGGTCAGGCAAACCGATCTTCCGCGGTCAGGTCGGGTGCTAGCGGGAAGTATTAGTTGCCTTCGCCAAGACCAAGCTGAAGCGAATCGACCGTGTTGCATTGGAATCCACCGCGAATACCTGGCCTGTGGCGGAGATCCTGCGCCCATTCGTGAAGGAGATTGTTGTCGGCAATCCGCTCAAGACGAAGGCAATCGCCGAAGCCAAGGTGAAGACCGACAAAGTGGATGCAGAGGTGCTGGCGCAGTTGCTACGCTGCAACTATCTGCCATCCGTCTGGCAGCCGGACGATCGTACCCGACAACTGCGCAGCTGGATCACTCATCGCAAAGCGCTGACGACGCAGCGCGCGCGACTTAAGAATCAGGTTCAGGGATTGCTCGGACGGTTGCTGGTCCTTTCGCCCTACAAACTTTTGTGGAGCAAGAAGGGCCTGGCATGGCTTCGTTCGGTCCAGTTGCCGACCCACGAACGCCTAGTGCTCGATAGCCTACTACGTCAACTGTTGATCATCGTGCAGGAGATCAAGACTCTCGATGACCAGCTGGCTGAAGTGGCACGCCACGAGCCCCAAGTACCCCTGCTGATGACAATCCCCGGCGTCAATTACGTCGTGGCACTGGGACTGCTGGCGGCGCTCGGCGATATCTCCCGATTCCAGGATGGCGATCATGCCGCCGCTTATCTCGGCTTGGCTCCGCTGACGCGTCAATCTGGCAATCGCTGCTACCACGGCCACATCACCAAGGCAGGTAGCAGCCAGACACGCGGGCTGTTGACACAATCGGCGCAACATGCTTCACGGCACCCCGGCCCCATCGGCCCGTTCTTCCGGCGGCTCGTCAAACGGAAAAACCGCAGTGTCGCAATCGTTGCTGTGGCTAGAAAACTGGTGACCATTGCCTACTTGATGCTCAAGAACAATGAACCCTATCGCTATGCCCGACCGGCTCTAATGCACGACAAGTTTGCGGCCCTGAAGATGCTCCAGAAAAAGCCGCGCTCCCCACGGAGTGCCCCCCGGTCCGCGACCGGTCTGGCAGAGATCTATCAAGCAGCTGGCCCGCCGAACGTGACCTCGCCCGAGGTGCTGCCGGCGGGCGAACAACGAATGCTGACGGAGCGCAAATTGAAGAGCTACGTGCGCGAAATCTACCGGCCGGCCAAGAAGGGCCGTCTCGAAGCGACGCAACCGCCCACGAAATCGGGCCGCCCGAAGGGGCGGCCAGGGTAACCATTTTTTAGATATGCCGCGCCAGTCCTGGTCGGGGGCTCTGCCCCCGACCCCGGGATTTTGAAGGCATGGGCTCGGTGTCCGAAGCTGCCTCAAAAAAGCAGCCCAGGTTTTTCAGGAACAATATGAACTCACCGGCAATCGGGAGTCGCCGGTGGAGGTTCGGCCACCGCGGACGGAAGACTGCGATGGCATCGTCAGTCCGGCCGATCCCGATGCCCGCTACAACAAACATCGTGGCACGGGATATCTCGTGCAAATCATGGAGACCTTCGCGGAAGACGACTCGCAAACAGAAGATGAGTCCCAGCCGGTGTGTCGTGCGGCGTTCGGCTTATTTGCGTTCGCCAGGAACGTCGGCACGCGTCAACTCAACGAGCATGGGATTATCTCCGCGAGCGGTGGAATCGGCGTTTGCCGCAGGCTCTCAAATATCAGCGCGAAATTCTAACAATGGGGGATGCGCGGAGTGCCAACGCAGCTTTCCCGCGATTCGGACCGGGTCTCCGGCGATCCATGCACGCCCCTGGGCAGCGTCATCAACCAATCGACGAAGCGCCGCACCAGCACCGGGTCTGAAACCCGTTTGTGCCCCGGCCCTTTCTTGATGATGCCGAAGAACTCATCGGGGATCTGGATCGCAGCGTCGCCAAAATAATAGAACCGCTTGCAAACCAGCACTTTCTTGCCGCCCAAATCGCGCGCCATATTGGCCGGCCCGTGATGCGGATTACGCCGCTGTGTCCATTTGCCACTCGCGCGCAAGTAGATATTGTCGCCGTGCTTTCGCCACCACGGCGTGCCACCCGCCGGCCGCTTTATTTCATATTCGGCCAGCCGGCCATAATCCGCGATCGAGATTACCTCGTCGACCTTCGCCGCATAGACCAGCTTCTGGTTTCCGACGGTCGCGGCGGAGCCTGTGCCGACGACGAAGTCACCTTTGGCCGCGGACTGCCTGATCTTCGGCTTGCAGGTGGCAAGCGTCAGAAAACCGCCGAACGGGTTCGGGGCGAAGCCAAAGTCATGCGTAATCACGTACGAGAAGATGTCCATTGCCATTGCCCCAAGCCCTACACGCGCCACCGGGCGCAACCGTCGCCCGCCGCCACCTATTAGACAGCCTCGCCAGTGCCCGCTCAACAGTTTTCGCTAGCCTGCGGCGGTCGTTACACCGTCACCGCGCGTCATGACATCCAACGCGACCTAATGCGGATCGCAACGCGGCGACCCAATTAGGCGTGTAACGCCGTTACAACTCTGCGAAGACCGGATCGCCTACCTGGCTCGCCGGAAAATGCGTGCATGAATTCGGGTCGAGGTTCCGCAGCGTGATGCTGTCCTTAATCGTCGCTGCGTTGCCGTCATACGAGAGATAGGCGTGCAATCTCCGGCGGCGAGTCCAGTTGGTGATCAGATCGACGGCCAACCCGACCGCCGTCGACGCCAATGCTCCATTGGGCCAGACGACTTGAGGACGTGCGCCGGCGTTCCCGTACCGTGCCGCTTCCTGGGCAAGCTGCTCATCGGTCAAGAACCCCATACACCGCATGCAGAGGCCGCCTGGCGACGAGAGAATAACCTGGCCACCGATCACGGGGGTTTCCAACCCGTGAACGTCCATGCCGATATCAATGTAATGCATCAGGTATCGCCGACACGCTATCTCCAGCTCGCTTCGCCCCAGATAGCTGTCAACACAGCCAAATACGATCTGGCACTCACGAAGTGGCTCGGGCCTTTTCTGCCAGCGACAGGGAAACGCCCTTATTTCGGCATCCGGCTGAAGGCCGCGGATCATCCTTTTGGCCACGTCGATCTTGCGAGTCCCGGCCGCAGCGTCCGCCAACCGGGCGCCGACCAGCCGATTCAGATTGGACTCTTCCACCACGTCGTCGTCGTAGATGACGTACCGCTGGAACCCTATGTGCGCCAGTTGCTGAACAATATGCGAACCGCCGCCGCCTAACCCGGGCAGGCCGACGGTGCAGCGTGCGATCGCGGCCTCGGCGCCGGTACCGAGGAACGATTGACGCGAATAGCGATTGCTGTTCTCTGCGGGCGCAGTCGTGGCGGACAAGGGCTTCATATCTACCTCGAAATACGCGACCAGACCCGACTGACGATGTTCGCAATACCGTCGCGAAACTTGCCCCAGATCGACCGAGCCGGAACGTCGGCCACAGGCTTGGGCCGGACGGGGCTTTGGTCGAATACGCGCACCGGCGTTCCCAACACAACCATCGTGCCGGCAAGAACCGGCTTATCCGAAGACGGCAGCCAAACCCAGCCAGACCCGTGATCAAAGCTCAAGATAATGATCCCGTGGGCAGCATCTTTTCCAACGGACTGGAAGCCGGGAATCAACTTGGGGATTTCGCGGCGATCAACGCCGCTCATCGCCGTCATGCCCCTGTGCTCATGGAGGTGGATATGGAAGATCCCTTCATGCCCTGCACGGCCGTGATACACCGCCTGCATGGCCCAGGTCATTGCCTCAGGACCGATTCGGGCGCCGACAGAGCGGTCTTTCAGATATTGGTCATCCGGGATTGGATGGTAGGTCGTCAGGAGCACGAGCTTGCCGCCGTCCTCCAGCGAACCCAGCTTGCCCATCACGAATCCGACCCGCTCCGCGGCGAACGGGTGCGGCCGGGCCAAATCGCGCATGATCTGGTCGTGGAGCGCGTCGGTCATCTTGATTTCGATTTTCATTTAACTCTCGTAAAGCCAGACAAATGCTCGACGAGCATTTGCGCGAGCGTCTCCGGAATCCGTTCCAGCTTCCATGAGAATGCGAACCAGTTCATTTCGCCGATTCGCGCTTCAGACACGTTCCAGTTCCGCTCGAACGGGCAACTTACTTTTTCAGACAGGTACAGGCGCGACGGGTAGCCCTCGCGGTCCACCGGACACAGCAGCCCGTGGCACACACTGGGCTTGCACACGTCGGGCAGGCGAAGATTCTCAAGAAACAGGAAGCTGAAATCCGCCTCCTCCAGCAGCCTTACTGCCGTGCAGTAGTTTTTGAGTTCTTCGACCTGGTCTTTGGGGTATTCCATCGCACCGCCCCTTACGACGATCCGCCGCTCTTCACCTGCGTGTGAAACACTTCGCAGCCGTGGATCTTGACCGGGGCGTTGTCAGGCACCGGCAGCGGCGGCCCGTTCTTCTCTTCGAGCAGGATGTAGCCGTCAGGGCTCTCGCCCACCTTGCCAAGGATTTCCGCGACGGTACGTTCGCCCCGCTCGATTTCGTAGGGTTTGTCCTTGATGAAGATCGTCACGATTTCTTTATGGGCAGTGATGAAGCCCTTCAGGCCTTTGCGGCGCAGGTCGATGGTCTCGTTCGGCTCGATGACAAAATTCTCGTGGTGCCTGAACTCGGCAATGAGTTGAAACGCACAAGGCCGCTTGTGGATCTTTTTGAGCAGCAACTCGCCCGTCGGTTCGACCATGTCCACCTTGACGGTTTCGCCATCGATGCGAACCCGGTAGGCCGTGGCGTGCGGGACCGGCTTGTCCTGCTCGGCATGCTCAAAGATGTCAATTTCCCCGGCGGATTCCGCCCCTTCCCCGTGATGATCCGAATGTCCGCTGTTCATTGTTCAGCCCTCAAAAAAGGGTGTCTTCTGTCCCTGCCGAACGATCCGCAAGTTCGCTATAACGAATTATCGGTATGTCCACGACGAATTCAACCCCAGCGAACAGGAAATATTGCCAAAACGTACGCAAATAGTATGATTGTCAATGGCTTACGGAACATGCACATTTAGGATTCACGACCATGACCCTCGCAAAAAGGATCAGACAAGAAAGGAAACGGGCAGAACTGACGCTGGAGCAACTGGCGGAGAAGGCGGATGTCTCCAAAACGTATTTGTGGGAGCTTGAGCAGGACGAAACCGGCGAAAAGAAGCCATCGGCGGACGTGCTGCTCAAGATCGCCAACGCGCTGTCCATTACCATCTCCAGTCTGTTGGGGCTCCCCAGCGTGAAGATGGATTCGGCGTCCGTGGACCTTCCCCCTTCGTTGGTCAAGTTCCGCGACCAGCAACAAAAGCTTGGCAATAAGCTGTCCGACCAGGATCTTCAGGAACTGGCGACGACACAATTCCGCGGCGGTCAGCCCAAAACAGTCGACGACTGGACCGTTCTTTATTTTGCGTTAGTCAGAACCTCAAAAAAGCGGAAGTAAAATGGCACGACTGGATCATCGGCGGTATCCAAAGGAAGTGCGCGCGATACTGGCCGAGACAGGCCAGGACAGCCCGGAGGAGGCCATCCGCCAGTCTGCCCAATCGCTTATTCGCCAATTCACCCAACTCGTCTCCGACGGCGCTCCACCGTTCAATATGGAGGCGCTCGCCAGCCTGCGGTCGATTCGCAAGTCGGATGACCCGCCGAAGTTCAGCAAAGATGCCGAGATTGTCCCCGACGGCGACCGCGGCATGATTATGCGCCTAAATAGCGAGAGGCCGCAGACCCGACAGAGGTTCAGCATTGGCCATGAAATTGGCCACACCCTCTTTCCAGGTTACAGCTCGACAGTCCATTGCCGAAAAGGAATAAATCGTGATTGGTCTGATCCCAAGGACCTGATCGAAAATCTCTGCGACGTGGCGGCGTCCGAATTCCTGTTTCCCGAACCCTGGTTTCATGACGCTGCACAGTCCATTGACGGTAAGGCGGCCGAGCTCATCGCTCTGGCCCAAACGTACCTTGCTTCGCCCGAGGCAACTGTGCGGCGATTCGTTGAAGTCCGCGACGACCCCGAAGCGGTGATTTTCTTTCGCTGGAAGCATAAGCCGAGCGAGAAAAAGCGCGCCGACGGCAAGGGCCAGAAATATATCTTCGGCAGCAAGAGTGCATTCGAGCCCGAACGCAAACTCCGCGTCGAGTATTCCATCAGCAACAAGGCCTTCGACCAGCTTGGCATCCACATTCCGGCTCACAAATCGGTCGAAGAAGACTGCGTCATTTTGCAGGCTTCGAGATTGGGAGATTGCATGGACGCTACGGAAGACATTGACCTCGGGCCGCTGGCGGGCCGCTACTACATCTGGGTGTTTCCCATTTTCACAGCCGATAGCGACGTTGGTCCCAAGGGTGAGCGATCCGTCGCGGCGGTGATCAGCCCAGCCAACAAGAAGCGTCGACGGCGCCAGCCTCGCTGATTCCGCAGTCGCGTACTCCGGCGAATCGTGCCTGGAAATGCCAGGCAATCTAAATGCATGGCACCTTGGAGCAGTCAGGAATGCCTCAGTTCGATGCACGCTATGTCGTCAAGTTGCGGGAAGCCGTCACGTCGTTTTTGGCTGACACTTCTGCCTATTTGCGGGTCCAAGGTTGGAATCCTGCCGCCGGGTCCCAGGCCAGTACTGAGCGCCAGACTTACGTCAATCCAGGTTCAATTGTCAACGCTTGGTGCCTTGCCCAGCAACTCATAGAACTAGGCGCCGATCATTTGTCTGCACTTTCAAAACTTCTGGCGGACCCGGTTGAAACCAATGCCGTATGGACTTGCGTCCGCTCGATGCTTGAATCATGCGGACTCGCGACCTGGTTGCTTGATCCAGAAATTGGCGGCAAGGACCGGGCCGCCAGGACGTTCGCTCTTCGCTTTGAGGGAATGCAGCAGCAACTGAAGTATGGCAAGGCAACCAATACGCCCGAGATCGCGCTGGAACTCATTGAGAAGCAGATCACCAAAATGGAGAACGATGCCATTTATCAAGGTTTCGCGCGGCTCCAGAAAAAAGGCAAACGAACGGCCGTCGCGATGCCTATGCCGGCCGCAACTCACACGATCAAGGCGACGCTTGACGAGGAAGCTACGTTTCGCTTGCTTTCTGCCGTGGCGCATGGGCACGCCTGGGCTATGCTCGGCCTGGGGTACAAACCAGTCACGGGCGTTGCCGATGACGACTCCCAGGACGTCGTCACCATGCCGTTTGAAAAGACCGTGAACTTTCAGGCCGCGGCAGTCTTTGGGATGACCGCGATGAAGGCGCTCGCCAGACCACTTTGGAACCAGTGTCTTTATTTTGGCGGGGATGCCCACGCACTAACACAGATCTTCGAAAAAGCTGCTGATTCGATTGAAATGAGCGACCCACCGCGTTTTTGGAAGCGAACGACGACCAGCTCGTGAAACACGCCGTCGGGAAAAATAAACGCAAACCGGGAAACGCTACTGACGAGGCGCCAGAACGAGACTCCGAAGGCCGGCTTGGCGTTGCCAACACCCTATACGAGTTCCGACCCAACTTTCCACCACTATGCTTCGTCGACCCACCACCTAGACGGTCGTTTACTTTTCAACTCTGGCAACGCGGATATGTGGTGTTCCACGAGGTTTCTCAAATAGTCGTAGTGAAATCCGACCATTTTTAATGAATTCTGTCCTTTCAGTCTGCGCGAGATATAGCTAACTCGCGCCTGTTTACAGCTTGGCTGGCAGGTTGTGATGAACTGATGCGGAGAATACTCGTGCGCATAGCCACATCTCAACCATTCATAGATCAGAGACGCGTAGCAATTCGATTTTAGGAGCTTCCGATCAACCGCTGAGAACGCCCTCTGCGCAGCCTCCAGACTCAGGTCGATTTCTTCGTCGCGAAATATTCGCGTGTTGAGGCCCGAGCTCCCGTAAAGTGTGTCGGCTTCAGTCACCAGTCCCAGGTTTATTAGGGCGGGAACACACACCGAATCTGTGCGTGCTTCACTGTGCGAATGGCGTACCAACAGTTCAATGAACCTCTTACGATCAATCCGATCACCTGGCCAGCGATGCGCAGCGCACGCCGAAAGGATCGTCATCAGAATGACCATCATGTCGGGGAAGGCATCGAGGCCATCCATTTCCGCAAGGGCATCGACCACCTTGAGCCGCTTCGTCAAATAGTCCTTCATCTTCTCCATCCCTTAGACTTATTCCGGCCACGTTTCGATGCGCGCGCACTGTTTATCGCCAGTCTCGAGTCGCCGCTTTGCTTCCTCAAGTGAAATGATTCGTCCCACCAAGTTGATCCATTTCTTTCCGGCTACCTCAAGCTCGTACAGTTTCTTACGCACAACATCGGCATCTTCATCCTTCTGAACGATAATCGCGCCCGTAGAGATACCCTTCTGGGCGAGCATGCTGTGTTCAAGGGCGACCGGTAATGTGCCCTTGGGCGGCTTGATCCTCCATTCCTTCTCCCAAGTGAAATCGATGGGGTAATCGTACGACGTCGCAACGATTGGGCGATACAGAGCGAAGAGATGCTGACACAAGAGAGGCAAGCCCTCTTGGTAGATTTTCTTGCCGTCTTCAAAGCCTTCTTCGCCCGCCCTGAGTTTCCTTCCAAGCATGTCTTCTGAGCCATAGATTACCGGTCGCCCACCCAACTCATGTAAGGCAACCTTGTGGTAGGCGATCCCGTAACCGGAATATCGACTTGTCGTGACGCTGCATTCGACAATCGACGCCAGTGTCTGTTCCGTCAGGCATACCGCAGGGTCGGGGCCGTAGATTGTTGGCTGCGGTGTTTTGTTGTACCGGTTTGGCATGGCGGCGAATGTTGGCCTGATGCAGCCATCGTGCAGGATTTCAAGCAAAACCTCGATTGGTTTTGCCATCGGGGGACGGCCTTCAATCGAATGGCCTTTGTGAATCCACCTCCATTTCGTGAAATGCACGACGTAGTCGGTCAGGTCCGTCCTCAGAGACCGAATCCGTTCCCACTCTTGCATCATCTTCCTCCTGCACTCCAACCAAGTTCAGGCCTTTGGCCATGTTCCGCCCTTTTCTGGATATCCCGCATCGCGAAGCGCCTTGATCAGCTTGTCTAGCCCCTCTTTCCGATCTTCTTCTGTTTCACTGGGCAATAATTTCGCTAGTCCATCAAAGAACGTCTCAATCGTTTCGATCGCGGCAAGGCAATACTCTTTCGACAGCTTTAGTCGCCGCAACACGTCAACCTCGATAGGCCCTGTCTGTTTCACGGCCGCTGCGAACTCGGTCGATTTATTCGCCGTAACCCGCGAATCGTTATGCATGATCAAATTTCGGATTCGGTTGTACGAGAAAATCTTGGTCCATTCAGGGCTCTCCGCCGGAAGCGGAACTTGGGCCACATTGATGAGGTACCGTTTCGCCGCGATGATCCCCTTGTCTTTTTTGTTGTCCCGCACGTCTTTCCCCAACTTCCGGAACCATTTAAGCGAGTCGCACACGTGATAAAGCTCGTGTTCGAAATATCCAATCATCGCGCAGAACGCCATGTGCCGCACCAGAACCGGAAAATCATCGTGCAGTGCTTTGATCTTCAAATACTGTTGCTCGTCGAACCAGTCTGGCTGATCGTCGCATTCCGAATCTATATCCTGCTCGTGCGTCGCAGGCTCCGGAGGCCTCGGCTCGTTTCGTACTGCCTCCAATTGCCTCCCGTACGCCTCTTCCGTTGTCTCAATGTAGGCGCGCATCATCTCAGTCTGACGCTTCCACTCATCATGCAGGAACCATTGCCAGCTATTCCAAAGCACCGGGAACCTGTCGACCATCTATGTTTCCTCGCCTTCTGCATTGTTGCTAAGGCCAATCCTGCGACCCATCCGTGAGAACGGACCGGTGCCGACCGTCCGCCTGATCTTCCGCTGGTGATTTTCCCGCTCAATGATTTGCCCATCGTTGTCCAACCTTGTCGCCTAGACAGAGGGGAGTGACCGGAATTGGCATATAGGAACAAGTGAGCAGGTCCATCCAAAGCGCCATAGGGCAAAATCGAACGGCGAGGGCCGAAAGAGACGTGGTTGGGCTCAAATCGCGCCCCGAACCCCCACGAGGCACTTTCCACCCCTAGAAACGCATCCTATTGGGGCCATTTGCCTCTGGCGTCTGATTCTTGGCCTAAACGGCTTTGCTGACCGGACTTAGATTCGCTAAGATGGGTCGCCGATAGCAGTGCTGCTAGTCCCTGCTGCCGGACAAATGTTTACTGGCCGCACGCTTGGTGGCAGGTCTGCCTTTCTGGGTCAGCTAGTTCACCTATTTTGGGGGCGGCAATGCCAACTTGGCGAATGCGATGCCATGCGCCGTTGGACAATACCCGGCGGTTTCGTTGACTTCGCTTTTGGCCAATGTTATCCGGAGTCATTTTCAATTACCAGGAACGGCAACAATGCCCCAAGACATCCAGCTTCGAAGTGATCTTCAGATCGAAGCTCAGCAACTCTCGATAGAAGACCTATTCAAGAGCTTCTATGCCGTGCCGGACTTCCAGCGTGAATACGTCTGGCAGCCTGAGAACGTTGAGCAACTCCTCAAGGACATCTCGGAGGAGCTGTATGACGAGAATAACTCTGTTGCACCAGGAGCTATGAACGGTGCTCGAATAGTG
>PLYM01000063.1 GCA_003153375.1 Planctomycetaceae bacterium | reverse complement strand
TTGATGAACCGCAGAGCTTGCTGGTAGTGCCCCACGGTGTCGGTGCCGCTCAGGGTGAGCGTGCCGGCCGAGTAGCTGCTGGTCAGAGCCAAGCTGACGCCGCCTAGCGGTGCCAGAGCGAGCACGTCGCCGGTGTGGAACGTGGCCAGGGTGACGGTGAGCGAGTTGAGCGTGGTCACGCCCGACAACGCGGTGACCGTGGCCAGCACGTTGTTCTCCGTCGGGATCGTGCCCTGGTTGTACCAGGTCGTGGTGAAGTTCGGGGCCCCCGAACCGGCACCGGCCGTCAACGACAGCGAAGGAGCCGGCATGTTGATCGTCGAGGTGACGGCCGTGCTGTTAAGCGAACCGTCGTTCGCGAGCACCGTGGCCGTTTCCACGGCCACGCCCGGACCGCCCGAAGTGTTGTTGTACGTGACCGTCCGCAACACCGTCTGGTAATCCGCCAAGGTATCGACGCCGCTCAGAGTCAGCGTGCCAGCGCTGTAGCTCTGCGTAATGCTAGTGCCAGTCGTGTTGGCAGCCAACACGTCGCCGGTCGCCGGGCTGGCGAGCGTGACGGTTATCGAAGCCAGCGTGCTGCCGTCGTCGGTCACCGTGGCGTTAGCCGCATCGGTGATCGCCACCGCCGCGCTGCCGCTCCACGATGCCGTGAAATCCGAGCCCGCCGCGGCACCGTTGAGATCGACGATCGGTGCCTGGTTGGTGGTATTGACTTGAATCGTGGTGGTGGCCACGTTGCTGCTCAACCCGCCATCGTCGCTGCCCACCGCGTTGATCGTGATCGTCCGCGGCGCGCTCGTGCTGGAATCGAACAGGATCGACTCCAAGACGGCCGAATAGGACGCGGCGCTGGCACTGCCGGTGAGCGTCAGCGTTGCCGAGCCGTTACCCGTGACTCCGACTCCGCCTCCCGCGGTGGCGTTCAGCGCATCGCCCGCCGAGGCATTGGCAATCGTGACCACGAGCGAGGAGAGGTTTGCGCTATCGGCATCGGCGATCGTCGCGGCTGGATCGGTAACCGAAACAGGTCCGGTATGGGTCCACGTCGTGTTGTAGTTGGTGCCGCCGGTCGGTCCGTTCAAGTCGAGCACCGGCGCCAACGGATCGACATTCACCGTGGCAACGGCCACGTTGCTTGGCAAACCGCCGTCGTCCGTGATCACGACGTTGATCGTCTCGGCGCGCTGCGCGAGCGCCGTCGTGCTGAACGTGACCGATCGCAACACCTGCTGATAGTCGGCCTTGGTGTCGGTGCCGCTTAACAGCAGCGTGGTGCCGTCGAAGCTGGCCGTGATCGCCGTGCCGGTCGTGTTCGCTGACAAAACATCGCCGGACTGCGGCGCGACCAGCACGGCCGAGACGCTGGTCAAGTTCGTGCTGTCGAAATCGCTGATCGTGGCCGTCGGGTCGGTAATGTTGACGGGCGTGCCGGCCAACGACGTCCAAGTGCTGCTGAAACCGGTGCCGCCGGCGGCGCCGTTGAGATCGACGGCCGGGGCATTGAGGTCCATCAGAATCGTGCCGCTCGTCACGGCGCTGGACAGCGTGCCATCGCTGACCTGAAACGTAATCGGCTCCGACGCCACATTCGGTCCGCCGATCGAATTGGTGTAAGTGATCGTGCGCAGCACTTGCTGGTAGTGGGCCACCGTGTCCGTGCCACTCAAGAACAGGGTGCCGCTGGCGGGGAAAGCCGTGATGCTGGTGCCCGCCGTGTTGTACCCGATGATGTCGCCGCCCACGACGTCGGGCAGGAGGATCCAGATCAATGACAAATTCGGGCTGTCGGCGTCGGTGATCGTGGCGTTGGCGATGTCGGTCGTGTTGACCGGCCCGTGATTGGTCCAAATCGACGTATAGCCCGTACCCGCGGCCGCGCCGTTCAGATCGATCACGGGCGCCGCCAGATCGACGACGAAGCTGCTGTTAATCGTCGTGACGTCGGTGTTGCCCGCCAAATCACTGATCGGCGAGACCAGGGGATTCAACGTCAACTGATAGGAACCGCCGACGTTGGTTACCGCGGACAGGTTATTGAGAATCCAGGTCGTGCCGCCGTCGCTGGTCGAGACCGTCTGCGCGCCGCTGAACAGATTCGAGCCGCCGTTGCGCGTCAGTTGCAAATCGCTCAGCGTCAAGCCCGAGACGCTTTCGCTGAACGTGATCGTCATCTGCGCGACGCTGGTCGTGCTCGGGTTGGGGCTGACCGCGGTGATCGCGGCCGAGGGCACTGTGGTGTCGATGGTCACGCCCAGCGCGGGCGAACTCGGCGACAGGGCGTGGCTCGGCAGTGTCTGCCGCGCCGTGACCGAATGTAGACCGTCGGCCAGGATGGTGCCGACGCTCGTGGTCACCACCGTGCTGGCTCCACTGGCGACCGCGTTGCCGACCTGGTTGCCATCAACATAGACTGCCACCGCGGCACCGGAGACCGTGCCGGAGACAAGAAACTGCAGCGAATGATTAATATTGGTAATGTCGTCCGAGTTCGAGCTGCCGGTGTCGCTGGCGGCTTGCAGCGCCACGCTGGTGGGCGCGACACTGGCGGGCGGCAGGTTGCCAAAATTCTGGCCGGTGAGGTTCGTGTTGGCACCCAGATTGACGTTATAGAAACTGGCAACCGGCGCCGTCTGGGTGTACGGAGCTTGCACGACTTCGCCGACCTTGTAAGTGGCCGCGGGCAAGTTCGTGAATTGATAAGCACCGCCCGAGTCGCTGGTCGTGCTGGGGTCACCACTGGACAGCGACAGCGTCCAGGAATTCAGCGTGCCGTTGCGCGAGCCGTTGTTGTTCGTGATTTGCAGTTTCCAGGCGCCCGTCCCATTGGCGCCGTCAAGCAAAGCCAGGGCGGTGCTCGGCTGATACGTGCCGCTGATCGAGCCGGTGCCGACCGTGCCAATCGCCACCGCGGCCGAATCATCAAACGTGGCCGTGAAATTGCCGTTGCCAATCCCCGTGGGCACCAACTGAATCGACGTGCTGTTGGGACTGACCAGCGTAAAGATCAGGGACGGATCGTTCTGACCGAACGTCGTGCTGACCGTCACGGTGACATCGACGAGGTTGTTCGATTGCGCGGGCACCGTGATCGTCGAGGTGGCGGTCGTATTGTGCGTCAGCGACGCCGAGCCCCCGCTGAAGTTCGTCGTCGCCGGCGCGTCGTAGACGCCGTTGTTATTGCTGTCCTGATAGACCGTCCAACCCGACAGCCCCGCGTCGCTGCCATCCTGGCTGCCGTTGCCGTTGGTATCGCTGAAGACGGTGCCCCCGATCGACGACGAGCCGATCAGCCCCGACACAACCAGGTTCGCGACGGGAGTGCCGCGCCCGCTGACGAGATCGTAACCAATGGCGGCCGAGTTGCTGCCGTTGGACCCGGAGGTAATGTCGTGGAAGTCGGGGGTGGGCAAGGCATAGAGTTTCGTAAGCAAACTCTGTGAATCGAGCGGGGTCAATCCGGCCAGATGTCGGCCCTGGTCGGCAATGGCCGTCAAAGCACCCCAAGCTGGCGCGGAGAAGCTTGTGCCGCCGACTTTCACCCACGGCGTGCCGGCGCCGTAGTCGGTTGAATCATAGACTGCGACGCCCGTCGCGGGATCACCATCAAACGCCACGTCGGGCGTAGCCCGCGTTGATTGCCCCAGGCTCATTTGATAGCTGGGAGGGGGAGGCCCTTCGAAGCTGCTCAAACCGCCGCCGGTGCTGCCATACTGATTGTTCCAAACCGTCTCGCTGGAGATGTTATTCGAACCATCGAGGGTCAGGGACGTGCCGCCCACGGCCACGACATTCGGCGAAAAGGCCGGATACAATCCCGAACCGCTGTCGCCGGTCGACGCGAAATAGGCGACACCCGTGTGGCCGGCAGGCGTGGTGAAGGCCGTATCCATACTCGTTTCGCCGCTCCATTCGGAGCTGCCGAAGCTCATCGAAACGACCGATACGCCGGGCTGGCTGCGGGCCCAGTACACCGCGCCGCCGTTGAGCGTGTTGTTAATCACCAGATCCGAAAAGCCGGTGCTCTGCGCCTCGACCAACAGGATGCTGGCCTTGGGTGCGATCGCGTGCACCCACTCGACATCGAGCGACGTCTCGAGCGTAAAGCCGCCGGACGGATCGACGCCAATTCCTGACGTGCTGCCGCCGGTCTGCGAAACTTTTTTGAACGTCGGCCCGCCGGTGACGTTGAACTGCGGCAAACCGAATTGAGTGCTGAAGGCGGCCACGTCGCTGGCGATATTGGGGTCGTCGTAGGCCTCGACGATGGCCACGGTCTGACCCGAGCCGTCCCCTTGCACCGTCCCGTTGAGAAACTTGATCTGATCGAAACCGTAAGCGTGTTGAATCTGGGTGGGATTGAACCCTACGACGGTCGAACTGCCGGAAGCTTGGGGCGCGGCGCCGGTCGTATAAACCCGCGCGCCACTCTGCGCCAGTGCCGCCACGCCCGAGTCGGATGTCGGACTCACCGACAACAGCCGCCGCTCTTCGAGGGCTTCACACGCAGAGTGCCGGCCCCCAACCTTTCGGCCTGTGGCGCGCAACCGCTGTCGGCATCCCTGCTGATTTCGATCGCCGCGCGCAAAGTCCATGCCAGGGAGGTCTCGGGAACCGGAAAGGGTTCGGGGGAAAGGAAAGGCCGCGTCTGCCCCTACGGGCCTTAGCCTTTAGGATAGTCGCTTTGCCCAAGATCCTGCAAGTATTTTCCTGTCGGTTTCAGCAGGAATCGCGCAGTCGTCTCACTGCGAGTTGGCCGCGACGAAAAAACTCCTACGTTCGCTCCAAAAGCACCGCGGCCAATTCCCGGCCAAGCGCCGCCAGCGGGCGATCGCGCCCGACTTGGACAGCCCGCGGCCGAGTCGCGGCAGACCGCCGCAGCCGTCAAAACTAGGCTCCGGGGGCCCGGCGACAGGTGGTTTATTGACAACTCCCGTCGGCGTCGTTAGTCTCAAATTAGAAAAGAGTTACCACTTTCTTTCGAGGCGCGTTGGGCTTCCGCCTCGAATTCCCCCTCACGGGGAATTACCCGATCGGGTTCATGCTCGGCTGGCGCGCGATTTGACCCGGTCCGCCAGACCCGTTCAACGACAACGAGACGAAATGCAGCGGTCCTGTTGATCAGGCCACCGCCCGGCGATACGTTCGAGTTTTGCCTGGCGCTAGCAACCCCATCTCAACAAAGCATCACACGAGAATCCATGGCCGCGAAGAGAGTGGATTACACCGAGACCCTGATCCGCCAAGGGGTCATTAGTGCCGACCAATTGGCCGAGGCCAAACGGGTCGCGAAGTCTTCAGGCAAAAAGGTCGCCGATCAACTGACCGTGCTGGGCTACGCCACGCCCGATGAGGTGATGCGGGCCATTGCCAAGGAGCACGGCCTCGATTTCGTCGACCTCGACGAAGTCGTCATCCCCCCCTCCATCGTCGAACTCGTGCCCGAGAGCGTGGCTCGTGAAAACGCGATCCTGCCGATGGCCGAGGAAGACGGCGGCCTGCGGGTGATTGTCAGCGACCCCTATGATCTCGATACCTTCGAGAAACTGCGGTTTATCCTGAATCGCAAGGTCGATATCGCGCTAGCGCCCCGCGAAAAGATCATGGCGGCCATCAATCGCCATTACGGCCAGATGGAGGACCAAAGCGCCGACTCCATGCTGCAGGAATTTACCGATACGGCCATCGACTTCACGGAAACCGAGCAGGAGTCGGGCGGTGCCGAAGAAGTCATCGATGAGGGCAGCGCTCCGATCGTCCGGCTGGTGCAATTGCTGATCAGCGAGGCGGTGCAACTGCGGGCCTCGGATATCCACGTCGAGCCGTTCGAGGACCGCGTCCGCATTCGCTACCGCATCGATGGCGTCTTGGTCGAGCGTGACAGCCCGCCGCGCCGACTGCTGGGCGCCCTGCTGTCCCGGCTCAAGATTCTGGCCAATATCGACATTGCCGAGCGCCGCCGCCCCCAGGACGGTCGCATCAAAGTCACCCTGGGCGAAAAACAGCTCGACTTGCGGGTCAGCATCCTCCCGACCAATCACGGCCAGTCGGCCGTGATGCGGCTGCTGGACAAGGACAGCATCAAGGTCGGGGTCCGCCAGCTGGGCCTGTCGGAAAACGATTTCAAGCAATTCAAAGGTCTGATCCGCCGACCTAACGGCATTATCCTGGTCACGGGGCCGACGGGCTCTGGGAAGACGACCACCCTCTATGCGGCCCTCAACGAGCTGAATCGCCCAGACCGCAAGATCATCACCGCCGAAGATCCGGTCGAGTACTACCTGCCGGGGGTCAATCAGGTCGAGGTGAAGCATCACATCGGGCTGGATTTTGCCCTGATCATTCGGTCCATGCTCCGCCAGGCCCCGAACGTGATCCTGGTCGGCGAGATGCGAGACAGCGAGACGGCCCAGATGGGCATTCAGGCTTCTTTGACGGGACACTTGGTTTTCAGTACGCTACATACGAACGATGCGCCCGGTGCCATTACAAGAATGATCGATATGGGGGTCCCCGGCTATCTCGTGGCCAGTAGCGTCATGGCTGTTTTAGCGCAGCGCTTAGTGCGGGTTGTTTGCTCCAAATGTAAACAGCCCTTCACGCCTGGCGATGCCGCGCTCGAGGCCGCCGGCATCACGCCCGAGATGGCCGCCACCGCCAAATTCATGAAGGGAAAGGGCTGTGGCCACTGCTCCAAGTCAGGTTACCGCGGCCGCATCGGCATCTTTGAACTGATGATGATCACCAATAAATTGCGCGAGCTGGCCTTTGCCAACGCGTCGACTCAGGACATCCGCCGGGCCGCTCTTTCTCAAGGTATGACAGCACTTTACCACGACGGCATCCGCAAAGTTCTCAACGGCACGACCACGATTGAAGAGGTTTTCCGAGTCTCGAAACGGGCCGACGGTTGAAGCCGCGCTGCCGGACAAACCACCGGTCAGACCGACTCACCGAGACCCACGCGGGGAACTTCCCGGCGCGGGACAGACAACATATTGAGGGACGATGGGCGCAGGCCGCGGCAGGGGTGGGACGACCGGTTCCTGGGGGCCACCTTGGCTTTGACAGGCGGCCGGGGCGACGCCATCTCACCGCCATTTCAAACAATGGGCTACTTGGCAAGATAGGGCCCCGGGGCGAATAATCACCCCGGCACAACGAGAAATCACTTGAATCGTTTCGTCGTTCGGTTGGGGGGCAAGCCAACTGGTCGACACCGGGCTGCCTTTCCAACTGGTTGTTGCGGAACAGCGACCAGAACCGAGGCTCGGATCAAACATATTACGCTGCGACCAAATCACGCTGCGGCCAAATTAGGCTGCGACCAAATTAGGCTGCGACGCTGTTCGACCCCGCCAGCAACGGGTGGGGCGACAGCAGATAAGAGGTGCCCACGGTGGCGACGACTGACACGATTCTCATCGACAAGCTGTTGCACGCCGTCATTCGACAGGGCGCCAGCGATCTGCACATCACGGTCGGGCAACCGCCCGTGATTCGCCACGACGGCCACATGGTCAAGCTCAAGACCAAGGTGCTCGAGCCCAGCGACACCATGTCGCTGATGAAAAGCATCACCCCCGATCGCTGCCAGCAGGAGCTGCAAGCCGTGGGGGGCTCCGACTTTGGCTTCGCCTTCGGCGAGCTGGCCCGCTTCCGCGTTTCGATTTTCAAGCAGCGCGGCAACATCGCCATGGTGTTGCGGCAGATCCCGGCCAAGTTGCTCACCATGGAGCAATTGGGACTGCCCGCGGCCTGCGTGCGGCTGATCACGCGCCCCCGCGGATTGTTCCTGGTCACCGGCCCCACCGGCTCGGGCAAGAGCACCTCGCTGGCCAGCATGATCAATTATCTCAATGAAAACTACGATCATCACATCATTACGATCGAAGACCCGATCGAGTTTTACCACCCGAACAAGAAGTCGACCATCAACCAGCGCGAGATCGGCGTCGACGTCCCCAGCTTTTCCGAAGCCCTGCGGCGGGCCCTGCGACAAGACCCCGACGTGATCCTGGTGGGCGAGTTGCGCGATCTACCCACGATCGAAGCAGCCATCAGCGCCGCCGAAACCGGCCACGTGGTCTTTGGCACGCTGCACACCACGGGTGCCCAGGGCACGGTCAACCGCATCATCGACGTCTTTCCGACGAATCAACAGGATCAGATCCGCACGCAGCTCTCGACGTCGATCATCGGCGTGCTGTCGCAGGCCCTGATTCCCAAGATTGGCGGCGGACGTTGCGCGGCCTATGAGTTGCTGGTTTGCAACTCGGCCATCGGCAACCTGATTCGCGAAAACAAAACCTTCCGCATTACCTCGGCCATCCAGACCGGGGCCAAGCAAGGCATGTGCTTGCTCGACGATTCGCTATTCGCCCTCTGGAAAAACCAACTTTGCGCCAAGGCAGACCTGCTGGCCAGGGCCCAAATGCCCGACGAACTGGCGGCCCGCATCGCCAACGCCGAGCGCGGACTTTTCGAGGACGATGACGACGTCAAGGACAAGGGTAAGAACAAGGAAAAGGACGGACACTAGCACCACTTTCAGGCGAGTCTGGTTCCAGGAACACCCGTGGGCCATCCCGCCCGCGAATTTTGCGAGTAGATTCATGGCGATTCGGCGCATCGGTCAGATCTTTGTCGATCTCGGCTTCATGAGCGACGACCAGCTCGAGGCGTTGCTCGAAGAGCAACAAAATCATCCCGGCCAGTTGCTCGGCAAAGTCGCCGAAGCCCAGGGGCTGATCAACGAGGAGCAGCTCTCCCAGGCCCTGGCCGAGCAGTGGGGCATGCAGGTCATTCACCTGGGCGACACCGTGATCCCGCCCAACGTGCTCAACCTGGTCACCGAAACGATGGCCAACATGTATCGCATCGTGCCGATCAGTTTCCGCGAGGGCACGTTGACGATTGCCTTGTGCGACCCGCAGAACCTGGCCATTCAGGACGAGCTGCGGACCTTCTTGGGCTATGAGATCCAGGCCGTCGTGGCCACCGAGCGCGAAATCCTCAAGGCCCTCGATCGCTATTACGCCGCCAGCGGCGAAAGCGTCGAGAGCCTGGTCCACGACATGGACTCGGACACGGACCTGGCCGCCGCCGCTCGCGCCGTCAGCGGCGATGGCCCGATCGATTTGACCAGCGTCGAGGCCTTGGCCGACAGTGCGCCGGTCCGCAAGCTCTTGAACATGGTGCTGCTGCTGGCGATTAAGGACCATGCCAGCGACTTGCACTTCGAGCCCTTCGAAGATGAGTTTCGCATTCGCATCAAGGCCGACGGCGTGCTCTATGAAATGGTGCCGCCGCCGCGCCACCTGGCGTTCGCCATCACCACCCGCATCAAGGTGATGGCCAATCTCGACATCGCCGAGCGGCGTATGCCGCAGGACGGCCGCATCGAGTTGACCGTCGGCGGCCACCCGGTCGACCTGCGCGTCAGCGTGCTGCCGACCATGTTCGGCGAGAGCGTCGTGATGCGGGTCCTCGATCGCTCGGTCGTCTCGCTCGACCTGGGCAAGGTCGGCATGGACCAGCCCACGATCAAGGCCTTTCGCACCGTGATGCACAAGCCCAACGGCATCATCCTGGTCACCGGCCCCACCGGCTCCGGCAAGACCACCACGCTCTATTCGGCGCTCAGCGAGATGAACACGATTCAGGACAAGATCATCACGACCGAAGACCCCATCGAGTACGACATCGACGGCATCGTGCAGGTGCCCATCGACTCCTCGATCGGCAACACCTTTGCCCAGTGCTTGCGGGCCATTTTGCGGCAAGACCCCGACAAGATCCTGGTCGGCGAGATTCGCGACCTGGAAACGGCCGAGATCGCCATTCAGGCCTCGCTCACCGGGCACACCGTGTTCAGCACGCTGCACACCAACGACGCGCCCAGCACGGTCACGCGGTTGCGCGACATGGGCATTGCGCCGTTTTTGATCACGGCCACGGTCGAAGCGATCCTGGCCCAGCGGCTGGTGCGTCGCATCTGCACGCAATGTCGCGAGACCACCGTGCCTTCGTCCGAAATGCTGGCCGATCTCGAAATGACGCCCTCCGACGTCGTCGGCAAGACGTTCTATCGCGGCAAGGGCTGCGACGCCTGCAACAACACCGGCTACAAGGGCCGTGTCGGCCTGTTCGAGCTGTTGATCATGAACGACGACCTGCGCGATCTGATTATGAAGAACGCCTCGCGCGATGAATTGCGCGACGCCGCCCGCAGCTTTGGCATGATCGCCTTGCGCGACGCCGGCATGGACGCCGTGTTCGAAGGCCGCACCACGGCCGAAGAAATCATCCGCGAAACAATTCTCGAAGCGTAAGAAGTTAAAAGTAGGGGCAAGGTATTAGGGGCTAGGACTTAAGGCTGAGCAAACGGCTGGACGGGACAAAGCAATGAATTGCTTTGTTTCCTTCAGCTTCAGCCTACAACCTTTCTTAAGGGTTCGTGCGATGCCAACCTTTCAATTCGAGGCGATGGACTCGACGGGGCAAGAGATCAAGGACGTGATCGAGGCGACCAGCGAGGAGGAAGCCCAGGCGACGATTCGCCAGATGGGCTACTTCGTCACCAAGATCGCCGTCAAGAAACAGAAAAAGGCGGCCGCCGAAAAAAACAAGCCCGGCCGCAAGCGCGCCTTCGCAATCGGCGGCGTCAGCTCCAAGGTCCTCACAGCCTTCACGCGGCAGCTTTCGATTCTGCAGGATGCCGGTCTGCCGATCTTGCGCAGCCTGCGAATCCTGGAAAATCAGAGCAAGCCCGGCCGTTTCAAGAACAGCCTGATGGACGTCTGCGACGAGATCGAAGGCGGCTCGACCCTCTCGGAAGGCATGGCCAAGTGCCCCAAGGCCTTCAACCGGCTGTACGTCAACATGATCAAGGCCGGCGAGGCCGGCGGTGCCTTGGAAATCATCTTGCAGCGGCTGGCCGAGTTCCAGGAACGCAGCGAATCGCTCAAACGCAAGATCAAGGGTGCCATGATCTATCCGGTCGTGGTCATCACTGTGGCCGTCAGCATCTTGACGTTCATCATGATCAAGATCGTGCCCTCGTTCGAAAAGATCTTCAAGGATTTCGACACCGAGTTGCCCAACATGACGCTGGTGCTGATCGCGATCTCGAACGCGGCGGTCAGCTACTGGTATCTGATTCCCGGCATTCCGCTGGTGTTGTGGCTGTTCATCAAATTGCTTCGCAAGTTCAACGCCGGCCGCATCGGCTGGGATATGTTCACGCTCAAGATGCCGATCTTCGGTCCGCTGGTCGAAAAGAACATCCTGGCCCGCACGACCCGCACACTGGGTACGCTGGTCTCCAGCGGCGTGCCGATTTTGGAAGCGTTGAACATCACCCGCGACACCTCCGGCAACGCCATGTTCGAACACCTCTTCGGCAAGATCTCCGAATCGATTCGCGAGGGCGAGAGCATCGCCAAGCCGATGAAAGAATATTCCAAGATGTCATTTCATCCCCTGTGCGCCTTTTTCTGGTGCTTCTTTGTCGCCGGGCCCATCGGATTGCTGTTGTATATGGGCCGCATGAATGCGCGCGTCGTCGACGACCTGACGGTCAACATGGTCGACGTCGGCGAGGAAACCGGCGAACTCGACACGATGCTCTATAAGGTGGCCGACACGTTCGACGAAGAGGTGTCGGTGTTGACCGAGAGCCTGGTCAGCCTGATGGAGCCGCTCTTGATCATTGTCCTGGGTGGAGCCGTCGGTTTCATCGTCATCGCGCTGTTCATGCCGTTGGTGAAACTGATCACCGATTTGAGCCACTAAGCCAGCGCCTCGCGCGCCGGCCCGCCTTCCCCCCATGGAAGCCCGCCGACAACGCCCGGCCGCCGGTCGATATATATCGAACACGAAACTGAGCTCGTCCGCTGTGCGTCGCGCTCTGTCAAAGCCCGTCGCGCGACCCAATATCAACCACCGAAGTAACTGTTGAACAGGAACCCAAGCCATGGCTTCCCAGACGGACCGGCCACACGCCCCACGCTCCTCTCGTATTCCTTCATCCTTCATCCTTCATCCTTCATCCTTCTCTTCCCGCCGCGCCTTCACCCTCACCGAGCTGCTGATCGTCATCACGATCATCGCCATCCTGGCCGGATTGGGCAGTTATGCCGCGGTGCAAGCCCTGGGAACTGCCAAACAGACTCGCATTAAAGTCGAGCTAGACGGTATCGATGCGGCCTTCAAGGCTTACAAGGAAAAGTACGGTTCATATCCGCCGTGCAATCTGGCGAATACCGCAGCGGTTAGGTCACACATCGCCAGAGCGTTTCCACGATACGTCATCGGCAATCTAGTCAACGACTTGCCTGCAGCGGGCGTGGACGTAACGAACTTCCGACCGGACCAAGCACTTGTGTTCTGGCTACAAGGCTTCGGCCCAGACCCAGTCAATCCGTTTCTTACCGTGTCTGGGCAGCAGTTGAACAACGGCTCCCCGCAAAACGACGCATCAGGAAACCCGCTCCGGCCAGGGCGCTCCCCCTTTTTTTCGTTCGATCCAACGCGGTTATGGCAAGTCGCCTCGACTGCTGGGGCTACCGCGATCATTAGCCCGACATCGACTCCTGTCGCGTCGTATTTTCCACAGGGACTCGTCCCACCGTCATCCAGTGCGGCACCCTATCTGTACTGGGAGCCTGGCACCATAACCGTTAACGTCGCCGGCGGCACGACAACCACCTCGTCGAACTACGGCAAAGTCGCCGTCACGGGCACCACGGCGGTGGTCACGCCAACCGTTTCATTCAACAATCCTGCTGCACCCTACAGTCTTCAGATTTTCACCAATGCCGGCCTTCCGGTTCCCTATTGGCTCGACGTAGCCAATGCGGGCACTACGGACCCGACGGAAAACTGGGCCAACATGGACTCGTTTCAAATCATTTCCACCGGAATGGATGGCCAGTACGGAAATCTTGCCGGCACGGCCGCACGTCTCTACCCAACCGGCACCGGCTACGACACTCCACCGAACCAGGCTGACGACGACAACATTACGAATTTCTGTGCCAAAGCCAGACTGGGGGATGCCAAGCCATGACAGCACGCTCTTGCCGCCGACCCTCCAGTCCAGCTGCGGCATTTACGCTTGTCGAGTTGCTGATCACAGTCAGCATCGTCGCTATTATGGCAACGATGATGCTATTTGCGCTTAACAGTGCGCAGGAAACCGCCAAAACCGTCAAGACCAAAGCTCTGATTGCCAAGATTGATGCCATTATTCGAGACAAGTGGGAAGCGTATCGAACCCGGCGTGTGCCAATCGCGATTCCGTCGGGAACGCCCGTTAAGCTCGCAACGCAGATGCGGCTAGACGGATTGCGCGAGCTGATGCGGCTTGAGCTACCGGACTGCTGGACTGACGTTACCGATGCGCCCATTACACTCGCCAATCCGCCGTCAGCGGGAACGATCGCGCGTCCATCTGTCAGCGTTCGTTATCTTGCGAATTATATGGCGAGACTCCCGAGTGCCGAGTACCAAGGCGCGGAATGCCTTTACATGATTGTGATGAACTCGCCTTCAGATGACGATGTACGAGAAACTTTTCATGCGAGCGATTTCGGCGACATAGATAACGACGGCTTTCCTGAGTTCGTCGATGCCTGGAATCATCCACTCCGCTTTATTCGCTGGCCGGTTGGCTTCGTCTCTAATTTCCAGCCCTTGGATGCCAATGGTAATCGCAATCCGGTGGACAATCACGATCCGTTCGATTCATCGTCCGTTTACACGAACGCTTATGCTACCTATCCGCTGATTTACTCGGCCGGGCCGAACGGGGTATTTGGAATTCAATCTTCGCCGACAGTTGATTCCTCAGGGAATACGATCTACCCGTCACGGAATGGCAACAACAACGATCCTTTCGCTCCGTATGCGCCGAATCCGACCGCAAATCCTCCAGTTGGAACGACGAAGGATTTTCCAATGGAGCCGAATTTCGTGACAAGCGGATGGCTGGACAATATTCATAACCACATGAACCTCACAAGGTAGAACCGTGGCGCGTTATCAAGTTACCGTCGATACCGCTCGTCGCTCGTCAGGCGTTACGTTATTAGAGCTACTTGTCGTGTTGACGATCATGCTCATGGTGACGGCCGCAGCGATTCCGATCGTTCGTCCGGCGCTTCAGAATAGGCAAATGCGCGAATCCTCGCGGCTGCTGCAATCATATGTCTCCGCAGCCCGCACGCGAGCAATCGAAACGGGCCGCGTCTGCGGATTGATGTTCGAGCGGTCAAATCAACTGCCCTACTCACAGAGCGTTGTCGTGGCCGAAGTCCCGCCACCGTACCTCGGTGACCCCGGCTCTCTGATTGCAATGGACATTACCAATGCAGGTGTGATTTATCTGATGGGCTCGCTGACCCCCGGCACCCCAGCGCCGACTCCGCCGACCCTTGGCACGGCGGACACAAGTTGGCAAAACCAAATTCGCTGGGGGGACTTGGTTCAGTTGAACAGCGGAACCACCTACATCCTCTCGTCGACCACGACGCTCCCTGACCCAAAGGCTGGCCAAGTAATTACTAAAAGTACGTGCGACCCAAACAGCATGGTGCCGGGCGCACCGAAATGGCACCTGACGACGCTGACCGGCGCTGTTCCATCTCAAGCAGGATTCGCGCCACCGTTCTTCTATCTCGGTACGACCTTCAAAATCATTCGCCAACCTATCCGCGTTGCGACCTCTCCGATGGAGCTTCCTGAGGGGGTCGTAGTCGACTTGATTAACTCAGGTGTCGGCAATGGTACGATTCCGCTCAACGCCACGCCACCCGTAATCGACTGGGACCCGGTGGTTCTCTTTAACACTGGCGGCGCGATGATTTCCACGAGCTTCACAAGCGCGCAATTGACGCCGATTGTTCAGCCTCTGTTTTTGCTGTTGGGCAAGCGCGAGTTGATGCCAGACGTTTCGGTCAGCGGTCTAGATGAGAACTTGTATGAGCCGAATACTGCGGCCCCGAAGAACGAATACCTAAAAAACTTCTGGATCAGCATCGGCTACCAGACTGGCATGGCAACAGTGGCCGAAATGGCGGCCAATGCTGGAACGCCGGCCAGTTCAGAAATTTCTAAGGCCCGGCAATTTGCCAAGTCGGGACAAAGCACTGGAGGGCGGTAGCCATGGCACTTCAAGTCGAACTCCGCCGCGGGATTACACTGCTGGAAGTGCTGATTTCGATGTTCGTGCTGCTGATTGGGCTCCTTGGTGTTGGAGCCATGATTCCGGCCGGGCGATATGTGGCTATGCAAGGGACCAAGTTGGCGACTTCTACGATGGTCGGACAAAGCGCAATGCATGAGTTGCAAGTGCGAGACTGCTTTAATCCCGCAAATTGGCACACGGTCAACTCCACAGGTAGTGACTTCGCAATATGGGACCCGACAAATCCAGGGAAGCCTTTCAAAATTCCGAGCGGCGCCAATTCCATGTTGCTTCCGGTTGTGATCGACCCACTCGGGCTGACGAGCTTTCCTGGTGCCATCCCGCCCGGAGCCGCGACAGTACCCGCCGGTTTTTCTGCACCGGCGCTGTTCCTGACACGGATATCACCATTCGGCCCAATCGGGCCGGGTACGCAACAGCTTGCCGTCATGGTTTGTCGATCGTCCGACGATTTAGTTTCGACCCAAAACAGCGCCGACCTGCCACCCACGCAGTTTAATTTCCTGGATGCATCCAAGAATCCGATCAAGCGTTCGTCCGACGGCAACTACTCCTGGTTTGCCACGATCGTTCCGGACCCGACCGCAAGTACTGTAATGAGCGAGATTACCGTGACTGTTGCGGTAGTTCATAAGCGCGATTTGTCGGCACTCGGATCTGGGGAGAGCACCACGCGGATTGTCTCACTCCCCGGCGCCGGAATGGGCGGCGGAGAGGTTTTGCTATTCGACCCTAATGGGATCGCTAAGGCTCTTCGGCCTGGACAGTTCGTGATGGTCACTGGCACAATCCCCAATGCCGCTGGTCCGCTGCCTTATTTCTATTGGTATCGCGTGACGCAAGCTAGCGACATGATGCCAATCACGGCTGCCAGTCAGCTATCGGCATTCTCACCACTTCCGGCGGACATGCCGAGTCCTCAATATCAAGTCCAGCCAGTCACGCTGGCCGGTCCCGATTGGACGGCATACACCCCGGGCAATGTCCTTACTAGCCCTCCCCCCACCACATCGCCATTTCCAACAGTCTGGATTTTCGACAACGTGATTTCGACCTTCCAGACCACTATTCCGCTAGACTTGCCATGAAGTTAAGTTCCCGGGGCAAACGGGACCGTTCGAGCAGACATCATGTATGCCCGAGCTAAACGAGAGAGGTGCAACGATGAGACAGATATTTAAGTGGCCTTCGGTCTTAATCTCGGCTTTGCGCTGGCGGCCTGGAGATCAGCAGGGCCTGAGGGCACCTTCTTTTCTACAGCCTTCGCTCCATTGCCGGCAGCGTCATTGCCGCCGCGGCGTGCTGCTGCTGGTTGTATTGAGTTTATTGGTCCTGTTCGCCCTGATCGGCGTTACTTTTGTACTTGTGACAAGTCAAAATCGCCGCATCGCCCGCGCCGATAACCGCTCCCAACAATCGCTCGCCACAGATCCTCAGTCGGACCTTGACAACATTTTCTTTCAATTGGTTGCCGACACTACGAATGGCGCTTCGTCCCTGCGCACTCAAAGCCTGCTGAACGATATATACGGCACGGATGGAGCGCTGGGAAGCTATGTCAACACGAACGTCAATTATGTGCCGTCGACGAGTCTCGCGCAAACGCAATTCTTGGATATCCAGATCCCGGCAATCACCAATGTTGCTGGTTCGCCAATTCCGACTTCAACGCAAATTCAAACCGCGGGCTATTTCAATGGGTGCGTGCTGACCATGGTGACAGGTCCTGCCGCAAATTTGAGTACGCGAATCGTCGGCTGGGGTTATACGTCGCCGCCAGGTCAATACACGATGCGGATCCTGGCCTTCGACGGCTTTGATAACAGCACGCTGCAGAGTACGACGGGCACATTCAAATTCCTGATCAATGGTCATCCGTTTAACGGCACCGGCGGCGGATTTAACGTGGCCACGGGCAAAACAGATTCGACGCAATCCTTTTCGCCGTCGCTCGGGGCTCCGGTGCAGATTCCTTATGCGTTTCTGCCCAATCCACGATTCTTTCAGCCAACGGGTTTGTACTCGATCTTTGGCGGATTCGGCGGCGCTGACGAAGATTATGATGCAGCCGATCCGCAGAACATGTTTCTGGCGTACATGTCAACAACGCCGACCGCAAGTAGCGAAATCTTGCCATCCTTCCATAGGCCGGACCTCTATCAATTCATGTCGAACAATGCGACATATGCGTCCGTTTGGAACGACTCGAACGCCGGGCCGGCACTAAGACGCCAGCTGCTAGTTCGTCCGGTCGGAAAAACAGTCGGGGTCTCAAACCCTGATCATCAGAATTTCACTGGCAGCAACTCCAATGTCAACGGCTTTGATCCCATCAACGGCCCGTGGGACCTCGACAATGATCGCGACGGGATCCCCGATAGTATCTGGATCGACGCAGGTTTGCCGGTGCAGACTACGTCCGATGGCCGGCGTTTCAAGCCGCTGGCAGCAATCCTTTGCATCGATCTCGACGGACGATTAAACGTCAATGCACACGGTTCGCTAGCACACGTCGATGCAGCTTTCGCCACACCAAATAACTTCGGTGCGATGACTCCCGCGAATCGCTTTCTCGGTGGGCCGACATCAACGACCGGACCGAATTTTGCCACGGATATCACGACCAATCAGGTATTCGCCGGAATGGGCTTTGGCCCTGCTGACGTCTCGCTGGCGCCCTTATTCCTGCAAGCGCCTTCCTATGCACCGAATGCTAGCGCGCTCACGTACTATCGAAACCTATTGACTGGCGATTCGAGTGGCAACCAGGGTCGGTATGGCAAGCCCGATACGGGCGGCATCTTCACCGACTATCCCTACACGTACCTTCAGGAATCGCCGCTTGGACTGCTCAAGTTTTTCGAATACCCAGTACCGAATTATCCCACCACTCCGTCCGGTTATCCCTACATTCTGAACGCCTTCAAGTCGCCTCCCGACTTGTGGGGACGCGCAGTCGTGGGACTTGACGTTCGCGGCACACCTCTGATGGCTGGCGTCGGCGTGACGCTCGATGCATCGAATAGTCCACAGAACGATACACTCAACAACCCGTATGAGCTGAACCTGAGTCGAAAGGCGGCTCGCGCGACTCCAACGGCCCCGGACAATGCTTTTACGACGAGCGAACTAGAACGGATTCTGCGATTCTATGACATCGATGCGATTTCGCTTCCCGACCGATTGCGGGCACTACTCGATCCGACAAGCAGCCAATTCGCGGTCCTGCGCCACACTGTTACGACCGATGGCTTCGACCTGCCTAGCCCGAGTGTGTTAGCGCCGAGTGACCTTCGCGTAAGCTATCCCGCCACATCAGCCTCGCAAACGCTCGTTGATCTGGTGACGGCACGGATGGCCGCCGCAAATGGTTGGACCGTGACCGCACTCACACCAGCGCAACAAAGCACAGTGAATGGCGCCCTGACTACATTGCTGCCAAAGGACATGATGGCGGGACTGCGAATGGATATCAACCGGCCGTTTGGCAACGGTCGTGACGACAACACTAACGGCGTTGTCGATGAGCCGTCCGAAGCCACGTCGGACCTTGTTTGGTTTCCGGCAACAGGTCCGAGTTTGCCGCCGTCTCCCGCGAGCCTCTCGAAGTTCTCGGGAATTCCTTTCGACGCCGACAATGACGGCAATCCCAATAACCCTGCAGATACGTTATCGCGACAAGATTATGCCAAAGAGCTGTACGTCTTGATGCTGCTCTTGATCGATCCGTCCGTGCTGGCCAATCAAATTGACTTTGATAACAACGGCGTGATCGAACCGAATGAAACCCAGCGCGGCATCGCTCAATGGGCCATCAACGTCGCTGACTTCAAGGACAGCGATTCGATCATGACACCGTTCCAGTACACGATCAATCCGTTCCTGGTCGGATGGACGGCCGGCGCCCAGAATCTAAACTCACCTCCCGCGGGCACGGATCTGGTATGGGGTTGTGAGCGGCCCGAATTGCTGATCACCGAAACACTGGCAGTTCACGATCGACGGACTGAGGATTTGCCGAATGACGACAATAGCGGTCCCAATACTGGGGCAGGAGATATGATGGCAGGGCGAACGACGGATAGCTCGCCCAGCAAAGACAGTGACTTTGACCAGCGTCTGCTGCCAATGGGTGCGTGCTTCATCGAGCTCTACAATCCATGGACGACTAGCACCTGGTCATTGAAGCCGGACGGTACGACCGTCGATGCGACGGGTAATTCGGCACGTCGTTTAGAGTCCCCCGGCGAGTTCTACGACGTTACTACCAATACACCCACGGGAGTGCAGTTGGATCATCGCGCCAATGGCGTTGCCAATGGGTCGCCGGTCTGGCGGCTGCTCGTTGTCAAAGGTACTCAGCCTGCACCTCCGGCACTTGGCCTTCCCTACGGCGAGCGCAAGGATCCAGAGGATCCGAATGCTAACGGTGTCAACAATCGGCCCATTGCCAGCAATCCGCCGGTCTTAACAGACGACGTCGAACGCAGCGTGTACTTTGTCGATCCAACCGCTTCGGCAGCTCCCATAACTGACCATGGGCAACCTTATTGGACCAATTTGCCTATTGCCCCACTTTATCCAAGCTACTATGCCGTCGTCGGCTCGGCGGGCTTCGCGGATCCGGCCCATACGACGCCCCAGCGGTATGTCACGCCGATTGGCCGCCCACTAATCTTTCCGGCTCCCGAAGGCACCGATTACAGCACCACACGTCAAATTGCATTGACACCGGCAGCAGCTGGCAGTCCGCCGCAAAGGTTGCTCATATTGAATAACGGCGCTAATACCGAGCCGTCACCTTTAGCAGGACAATCGACGACGGCGGATGTCCAACCCGCGGTCGTCGCAGCTATCAATCAGACGTATGACTCTGCGTCGAGCACAACAGTCTCCCGCTCGTTCAGCATCTCTGAGCCGACGGGCCTCGCGAACGACCCGTACTATACGACTTATAGGCCTGTGCAAACGCTCGCCGGATCCTCAGAGCAATATTTTTCGACAATTATTGATGAACCGCTCGACAAAAAGCGATTGCGCACCTTACCCCGCGCGAGTACTGATTTCGCGGCCCTGGCGACGAATGGTACGACTCTGAATTTCCGGACTATTCATCTACAGCGGCTGGCCAATCCCCTCCAAAATTGGGATCCCATTACAAACCCTTATCGCACGGTCGACACGATGACGGTGGATTTGACGGTGTTCAATGGCGCTTGGGATCCCAGTAAGCCGCTTGGCGTAAATGATCCACCACTCGTGCCGGCAGCGACTGGAGGGTTGGCATCCCTGCAGCGCGGCGACCCCAACGCGTTGAAGCAAAACATTACGGCCAATAATCTGTGGCAGCATCAACCGCCGAATCAAGGTGTGATAACAAGCAACGCTGACCAGACAAGTCAAAACTTTAAGTATTTCATGCTACATACGCTCGGTTATCTTAACCGCTTCGCTGTTCCCGGCGCCGCAGGAAGCTCCAATGCGCCGATCAACGCGTACACTTCGGCTACAGCTCCGGCCGTTTCCACTACGACGGAATACGTCAACGCGCCGAATGGCAATCTGCCGTTCGATTGGCTGACTTGGAACAACCGGCCATTTGCCAATGCGATGGAATTGATGCTAGTACCAAAGAGTCGGTCGTCAAAACTGTTGTATGACTTCGTAAACTATCCGCCGACCGCCCCGACAAATTCATTTTATACGTCGCCGATGTCGCTGGCTGCACCAACCACGACGATCGCCGTTCTCGGTCATCTGTTGCCGTTCTTTCAAACGGCGTCTGCGGTCGGCCCACCGATTCAGGGGCCAAACTTCCATCGGATACTCGATTTCGTGCAGACCCCCTCTCGATTTGTCGGGAATGAAGTTGAGCTGAATCCAACCAACTTCGTGGCGCCACTCCCAAATGAAGCAGGCTTGCTGTCGTTCTACCACTCGCCCTTTAATGTGGTGTCAAACTATCGCGAGCCTGGCAAGATCAACATCAACACGATACCCATCGATTCCAACACGAACGCCAGCGCCAACGCAATGACCAGTCGCGTCTGGATCGGGCTGATGAATGTGGCACCTAACGGAATCGGCACACAGTTTGGCCAGATTGTAGGAAGTCGACGCGGATACGACACGCCAGGGCTTTTTACCGAACTGAGTAATGACGCTACGAATACGTGGCCGTCATATTTTTCGAATCCATTTCGATCGGCCTCGGGCGCAGCCTTAACCTTGTCGAATCTGGTTGGCAAGCCACCGCGCACGGACGCCGATGTCACGTTGCGTCGGCGCGCTGATGCGGCCACTCTCACCGACATACCGTTATTCAGCTATCAATCAACCAATGCTATCGACAATTCGAGCCGCAATCCCTATTTCCGCAACCAGATATACCAGCGCCTGGCCAACTCAATCACCACCCGCTCCAACGTCTATGCCATTTGGATCACCGTGGGCTACTTCGAAGTCTCCGCGAACCCTGGCGGCGTCGATTTGGGCCACCCGGATGGATATCAGCTTGGACAGGAGCTGGGCAGTGACACGAGCAGCACCGTACGGCACCGGGGATTTTATATATTTGATAGATCAATTCCTGTCGGATTCGAACCTGGTCACAATCACAATGTCAATAACGGCGTGCTCTTGAGGCAGTTTGTTGAATAAGATCCTCGTCAGAGGAATGTGGGGTCGGGGATGCTGTGAGGTTGCGAGCGCGTCTGTTGCGCCTTCAGTCGAAGTCAACCGAATAATGCGCCTGCCTACTAGTCGCCATGACGATCATCGAATAAGTCTTCTAAATTCGCTTGCAGCGGGCAACTTGGGTCGCGAGAACAAGTCGGCACCATGGACGGCGACAGCCGACACTATCGCTGGAGATCACTCAACGTTCTGATGTACTGTCAGCAAGGCCCACAAAAACGGTCCTATGTCGAATCCAGGATCAGCGCAATTCTGCGGTCTATGTGTGCGATGAAACCTTTGTTCCTCTGCATCCGTTTCCCCATCTTGACCGTCACTCTTTATGCAATTCAGGGGAGCCTTGAGGGAATCCGATGAGATCTGCTTTTACGCTGATCGAGATGCTCGTCTCGCTGGTGATCACGATGATTATGATGTTCGCCGTTGTGACGCTGTTTCAGGTGATGACCGACAGTGTCTCTGGTAGTCGCGCCTTAATGGAAGCCTCAGACCGCCTCCGTGCTTGCCGTAATCGTCTGCAAGCCGACCTACTTGGCGCAACGGCCACGATGGCCCCGCCCTTGCGCCCGGAGAACAACGAAGGGTATTTTGAACTTGGTGAAGGAGTTACGTTCGACGGAAACAACGGTAAGGTCGGCAATGGTGCATCTCTTTACGGAGACACTGACGACTACCTCGCATTCACGACGCGCAGTCGAAACGAGGCTTTCGTAGGCTTTCTAGCATCAACAGGGACTGCCACCTCGCAAACGGCGGAAGTGATTTACTTCCTAGGGCAGAGCGGAACCGAGCCGATTCTGGATGCGAACCAATCGCCTCCTACTCGGCTTTACACGCTTTATCGGCGTGTATTGCTCGTCATTTCTCCGGGGCCAATGATCACGAACGCGGACGATATTTCGCAGCGCAGCGGCATAAGTGGTCAAATCCCAAATACATTAGGCGATTTGACAAAACCGGAAAATCGGTTTAACCACAACGCCAGTGGTACGTTTCCGTTTCAAATGGCGCTTCCGCTTGCAGGCTTCGTGGGGCCACGACTGGGTGATGACATAATCTTGACCAACGTGTTGGCTTTCGATGCGCAAGTGTTTGATCCGGGTGCACCGGTATTTGTGACAACCGCCGCTCCGCAGTTAGCGGTTGAACCGCGAGACCAAGGGTATCGAAACCTACTCGTCGCATGGATCAAAAACGGCTACCCTTATCCAAATGCTTCTGCCCCCAGCTCATTTGGTGCTTTTGCAGATTTGGGCTACGGGTTTAATATTCTGGCGACTCCACCTACACCTCCTCCCGTCACATACTACAATCCGCCCACCGGCCCACCCAGCACCCTTCCAATACCCCTTTTCAGCGGGGCCGCCGATGCCAAATCGGGATGGGTTGCGTTGTCGCCGCAATTCTATGACACATGGTCCCTGCACTATGAAAACGATGGCGTCCAACAGAGAAGCACGTGGGGGACGGACACGGGGACAAACGGACTAGACGACAATAGCAATGGCATCGTCGACGATGCGGTGTATAAAATCCCCCCAGTAACTGGGACGGACACTGGCGAAGCCGACACATTGCCACCATATTCGGCCAAGCTACGCGGCGTGCGCATCACGGTTCGCGTCTACGAACCCAGCAGCCAGCAGGTGCGGGAGATTTCGGTCGTTCAGGAATTCCTGCCTGAGTGATATTCAACGATCGACGGGCGGGCAAACGACGGTAGGATCGAGCCACTTTTGTCGAGAACTTTTTTTCTAGCGCTGGCCCCGTTGGTGAACGCCCTTACAGGCACGCCAATCCGGCGTTCGCGTTAGAATGGAGGACGATAGAGGGCATGTCAGCAAAGGGAGCTCATACCATGAGGCGGCGCGGATTTACACTCGTTGAACTGCTGGTCGTGATCACGATCATCGCCATGCTCGTCGGTCTGCTTGTTCCCGCCGTGCAAATGGCCCGCGCGGCAGCGCGTCGCACGCAGTGCATGAACAACCAGCAGCAGCTCGGCAAAGCCATCATGAATTATGTAACCGCCAAGGATAAGTTTCCCCCGGCGTTCACCGTGCAGCCCATGTCGGTCAGCTCTCCCCCGGAATCCGTGGGCTGGGTTCCCCTGATGTTGCCGTACATTGAACAGAATCCGATCTACCAGCTCTTTCAGAGCAATCAATTGCAGTCTCAGGCCAGCGGCGTCGAGATTTCGTCGCTGATTTGCCCGAGCCGAAATCCGACAAACTCTGCTTTTCCCTTGAGTTACGTGGTCAATTGTGGTGTGACCGATATGTTGCCTGGGAGTTTAGGCGGAACCAAGACGCAGTTGGACTACCAGCAGAACGGGGTCTTCTTCGACATGTATACGCCCGTCGTCTATCCGCAGTTGCATGCGGGTGCGAGCGTGCCCCCGACGACCACCGATTTGGCCTACATCAGCAAGCACGACGGGACGTCGATGACGGTACTGCTGTCGGAGAACCTCGATACGCTGGACTGGTATTCTCTTCAAATTATGACGCACAAGCCCCCGATTCCAGTGCCGCCCCTCGCACAAAACCAGTACGCTTCTGGTGGCCAGTTATCGGATATCTGGAACAACGCTGGGGCCGGAATAACGGCGGGATCCTGGTGGAACGGACTGACGTGGACTGCGTCCAGCATGATCCCCGCAACTGCCTATGTGAACATTTTGAACAAGAACGTCGGCGTCGCTCCCGCGACGGACGCGCATAATGGCCGGCCATCGAGCAGCCATCCCGGCGGGTTCCTGATTTCGATGTGCGACGCCAGCACGAGGTTCATGGGTGAAGATGTTGACTATCGGGTATATTGCCTCATCATGGCCCCCGATAGCGTCAATGCCGTAACGACAAACCTTCCGGGAACACCTTATCCGGCGGCTTGGTTCAATGGCAGTGTGCTTATCCCCGTTATGGCGTCCGACCTCGACAAGTGATGATGCCGCACAAAGCGTCGCCGAACACCGGGTGCAACGAGTCCAAGCGCGAGGCACGACGGCACTAGGACTGCGGTTGGAAATGCGCCGGAATCCGAGGCAACGTTGACGCCCCCCGGAAGCAGTCTTTGGCCACACGATTCGATGAGCCGACCTGACCGCCTATCGACGAGATGGCCAAAGCGACCGCCCGGCGGCAAGGACGACGATCCACTCGTCTGCTCACTTCAACCCCGTCACTTCGGCACCAAGCTAGGTCGTCACATCTTGCGGAAGCGCTTCCGCAAGCGGGCTCGTGGATGTGGCCCTTCGCAACCAGACACGATTGCTGTTGGCGCGTAAGGCAGAGTTGGATCGCTGAACCCGGGCAGATCAGGTCCATTTTGCCAACTGGTTCGGCACCACAAATCCAGCTGCTCGGAAGATGGTTTGCGAGCGAATTCGCGTGCTGACGCTGCTGAACAAAGAGTATTCTGTAGGCAACTTCCGCCGCGCTGTTCCCTCGCGGCCGTGCCTGTTCGCCTTCGTCCATCCCTTGGATCCCTCCAAGATCTTCGTGGATCAGGCATTTGTCGCGGCACCGCACATCGGCGAAAACTCGCGGGCCGGCACGATCCAACCACGAGATGTCGCACTTCGTTCTGGCTGGTGGTGCGCAAGACTTCGTCTAGCAGGCCGGGGCAAGCCGGCAGACAAGCGTCAGCGACCGAGTCGAGGTCGATTTCGACCTGGCACGAGACTTCGAGCAAGCCGCGATCGACCGAGCCGTGTTTCTTGCTGCCTTCTCGGATGAATCTCAGTGACATATGTGGCTCCGTCGTAGTAATCGTAGTAAACAAAGAGAGGCGGTCCGCGATACGAAGCAGGCATCGCGGACCGCCGGTTTGGATGGCGTCGAAGACTTTGATTAACCGGCAGACTACCTGACTACGCCGGAGACTGAACGGGTTCCTGGAATCTCTCCCAGCTCTGCTTTAATTCCTGGCGCAGCTGACTAATCCGGGCTGAACTCACATTGAACTGCCGGGCCACACCGCTGGTCGTTTCGCCCATCGCCAGCATCTCGGCGATCCGGCGGGTTCTGGGCGAGAGCGAACGAAGCCAGGCCGCCACGTCAATCCGCGCTGCCGCCATGTCCGCCGGAGTAGCCCGTCGGTCTTCAAGGAGTGCCGCACGCCAGTCGCCTTGCTCCTGGTCAAATTCGTCCAGCCGCTCGACCACGACCTCGCCAGCTGAATGAGCCTGTGCTGATAGGACGTCACGAAGATTTGGCCTTGTACCGACCTGCCGGCCGGCGAGGACCTGGCGAATTGCAAAGCTAGCCAGCGGCGTGGCATAAGCAACGTTGGCTTTGCCGCGACGGTCCAGCGCTACAAACGCGCAGTAGGCGTTCGCGATGACCTCCTGAATCAGGTCCTCCTTGCGTTCAGGTCGGAACCGGCAGAATGCGCGATTCGCCTGGTGGCGAATCCAGGGCAGCATCTCGACAAATCGCTCGTTGTCTCGAAGCTTGACGTCGTCGTGGAGCGGTTTGGCAATCGTGATCATGGAAACGACCTCCGTTGAAAAGAGACCGCCCCCGCGGGGCGGTCGTGTGGAAAAACACAACCGCCCGGGCACCGCGCCTGGGCGAACAGAGACGTCCGTCACAGGGACGTCATGAGCGCAACGAAAAGGCCTTCAGATCAGTGCTTGATCTGCAGGCCTTTCGAGCGGCGGGCATCCGCTCAACGCGAGATGGGACCGCCACTCAATATGCCACCAATTTGGCCGTTCTTAAGCAATCGCCTCGGTGTCGAGCAAATCGGTGGGCCGCCACACCAGGATGAGTCTTGTAGATCGCCGGCTCGACGGTGGCCGCTCGGAAGCCGCCGATCAAACCAACTGCCCAGGCCAAAGACAATGATCAATAGCGGCTCGATCGACATGCTCATGTGCAATTACGTAGGAGGTGAAATCGAGCAGCTCTTGCCTGTCGCCCCCTTGCCGACCAGAATTGCCTGAAAAAAGGAGGCGACTGAGTTGGACCTGAGTACCCTTGCAAGCCGCACTCGCCTGGACCGACGGAGACTCCGTTATGTGCTCGACCATGAGCTCGTGCCGGCGCTGAAAATCAAGATTGTCAACGATGAATCGGGCCGGCCGCGGCATTTCGCGGACGACGTCGGTTTTGGCATTGTCTGCGCGGTGACCCTACTCGATTTGGGCTTGCCCCATGAAACCATTCGGCAATTTCTGACCGCTTTGCTCGACGCCAAGCTCCAACCGACCGACTCGCAGCGTGCCTTACCTACCATCTTGGCGAGTCCTCTCAGGCCACTTGACGCGCATGCTGATTTTGACGGCGACGGCTGCGTTCGGCTGAACTTCGCGGGTAAGGATACGGAATGGTTTAAACCAGGCAAGAAGAGCGCGCCGGCTAACGTCGCGCCTCGGGTGATCGTCCGATTGAATATTGGCCAGATCCGCGATCTCGTTTTTTCGCCGCATTGAACATCAGATCTTGACGTCTGCCCAATGTTGGGCTAAGCTTGACCCAGATGTGGGCAAATACTCAAGAGCTAGACTCACGTCCATTTTTTTCGACATGGAGGTCGAGGCCATGGATCCTGAAAATTCGAATCCGGCAGAAATTGCCCGGCCCTATTTCATTCCCCCCGCGGTTGACTTTAAGGCGCTGCCTGCCGAGGTGCGCGCCGCGCTGAGCGACGTCATTGAGCCGGCCTATAAGGCCTTGGTGTTGCACGCCGACAGCACTCTTGAGCGTTTGGCTGGCGTCACGCTCGTGTTCCTTTTGACGCTCGAGGTTCTCGATCAATTCCAGCTGGGTCGGGAATTTGAGGAGGCGGTCGTCGGCAATTTTGCGGACTCGGAAAAACGCGCGAAGCAAATCGGCCGCCATTTGAGGCTCATAGCTTCGAAGCAAACCCAGCTCGACTTTTTGTTCAAATTACGCAACGCCAAAGCCAAATATGGGCGGTATTTCCCGTGAGCTCGCCGTTGTGGTGAAGGTGGGCCGGCCCGACGACAGCCCTTTAGGAGGGCACATCTTTTGGAAAAACACGCTTTTGTTGACCAGCGCCGCCGGGCCGTCGAGCAGTTCATTGCCGAGCACCGCGATCGACTCGCTCGGCAAGGCAGCATCGTCGCCAGTTGGCGCCGACGAGGCCAACGGGCCATTGGCCCATACTACAAACTCGCGTGTCGCAGCGCTGCCGGTAAGCAGGTGGCTGTGTATTTAGGAACTAAGGGCGCGCTCGTCGCCGAGGTCAGGGAAACTTTGGCCCGGCTGCAGGCGCCGACAACAGCCGGCCGCACGCTGGACACGGCGCGTCGCCAAATTCGACATGAACTTAAAACCACTAAAAAGGCGCTGACGGTCGAACTTGCACAAGTCGGGCTGTTCCTCAAGGGATCGGAGATCCGCGGTTGGCGAGGACGTCAAAAACGGTCTGCGGTGCCGGCTCTGAATGCCGGTCTCGACCCGGAAACGCACGTCGCGAAAAAGCAATGAAGGCATGATCTAAACCAGTCATCAGTAAAAGGATTTTCTGATG
>PLYM01000276.1 GCA_003153375.1 Planctomycetaceae bacterium | reverse complement strand
CCTTAACCGTGTGCCATTCGCCCCTAATCGCCGCTGGTGCAACCGTGGGTAAAAATACAGACCCTGAGCTGTGGCGTCGCTTGAAGGTGGGCGACCGGATTCGGCTAGTCGATCTTGATTCCTTGAAATGGAACACACTGCACCTTGAAACGAAGCAGGCGTACAAGTATTTGCTCAATCGCCGACGGCCAGTCGTCGTGTACAAGGTTGACGAGGACGGTTTGCCGTGGGTTTCCTTCCGATCCCGTGGAAAGAATGGACGCCGGCGACACGATCACATGGCAATGAACCACGGCGGCATCGTGATCGTGAAGCCTCGGAAATAATCACAGGGGAAGTGAGTCCGTCCCGCCTCAGCCGCCGAAGCCTCAGTCGCAGGTCCCTCCCTCGACTTCGCAAGGCGCGTGCTGGGGGATCGTCCACGAAACGCCGAAGTCGGACCCGGTAGCCGTCTGGGAAGGCTGCCCGGACGACACGCAAGCTGTGCGGCTGGGGCCTAGCATTGGGACGGCCGAGCGGCGTTGCTAGAATGGCAGGAATGAGCGAAGAGAACAAATCATACAGCCATGAGTTCGCTTATAGCCCCGAAGTCAGGCAGCGGTTGATCCGGGATGCTGATCGCACGGAGCATGAAAAGCTGCGCGCGATGTTTCCGATCCTTGATCCGGACGAGCGGGATGCCCTCGAAAAACGACTCGCTGCCATCGACAGGGAGTTGGGCACAACCCATGAATTCACGCAAGCCGAAATGGACAGGTGGCGTCGCTTGCTAGTGGAAAAGGAGCAGTTACTAATGAGGAAGCTTCTGGACGATGGCAAATAATCCATCAACCGCCCCCGCCCTGTACACGATCTTAAGACATCGCCTCGATGTCGCGCTGCTTGACAAATTGGAGTGAGCCGAAAGGGAGCGAGCCTGTGGCCGCCCCTAGCCGCCTGGGAGGAACGCACGGTCGAATGGCAGGTTAGTTGCGTGGCTCGGCCAAGACGGCTTGTGTTTGGACGGCCCCATGGCGTTGCTAGAATATGGAAATGAGCGGCGAGGCCAAGCGAAACGTCGAGATCGTTAGCCGTGGAAACATGGTCGCAGCGGAACAATGCCGCCAAAGGACTGACGCCTTAATGACGGACGCGCGGCTAACTGAAGCGGAGCGCGCCCAAGGCCGGGATGGCCTGCTGCAACTGGCGGACAAGCTGGAAGCACAGGCCCGATGGTGGACAACCGGCGAAGGGCCGTGTCCATGAACGTCGCCCCAAAATGCCGCTGGCTCCGCGTGAATTGTCCGATGCAGCTAGGAAGCAGCTGGCTCGCAGCATTTAGCCCTTTGGCTTCCGAGCCTGACCGTTCATGCAATAGGTGGAACCAAAATAGACCGCAAGTCCTTCGGCGAGCAGCCTCTTGAATTGCTTATCGGAGCATAATCTATGCGAAAAGGTATGTGGTTCGGTTGGCTAGGTCTGCTAATCGCATCGTCGGTGTTTGCGCAGGAGTTCAAGCCTCGCTGCGTGCTCCACGGGCATTGTCGGCGTGTTACTTCCTTGGCATGGAGTCCAGACGGCAAAACGTTGGCATCAGGGAGCTACGATAAGACTATCAGGCTCTGGGACGGTGTGGGCGAGAAAGAAATTGCAACTCTTGAATCATCCAATGGAGACTGGGTTAATTCGATCGCGTGGAGCCCCGACGGGAAAACCATCGCCGCAGCATGCTTTGATGCGACCATCAAGATTTGGGACGTGGCGCGGCGCACGAATGTTGCGACACTCGAAGGCCATACTGATTGGATTTATTCAATTGCGTGGAGCCGAGGCGCAGCAGCTTTGGCTTCTGGCAGTGCCGACAGAACGATCAGGCTGTGGGACGCAGAAAGGCGTCAGACCAAAGCAACGCTCGAAGGCCATATCGGAGAAGTTAATTGCGTCGCGTGGAGTCCAGATGGTTCGGTTCTGGCCTCCGGCGATTCGGCTGCGCGTGTCAGGCTGTGGAATATCGCGAACAGAAAGAATTCGAGCGCGATCGATCTGGATGAGCAAGTCTTTTCCCTGGCGTTTTCGCCCGACGGCAAGACACTCGCCTGCGGCGGCAATTCTGCGATCGAACTGTACAACATCGCGCAAGCCAAGAGCGTCGCCGCACTCGTGGGGCACTCTGAATCCCAAATCGGAAAAGTATCGCCGGCTGTCTGCTCTGTCGCGTTCAGCCCAAGCGGCAATGTCTTAGCGTCTGGAGCCAGAGACGCGACAATCAAGCTTTGGGATGTCGCTAGCGGCAAGAATATCACTACACTTAACGGCCATTCCGGCGCTGTCGAATGCGTGGCATGGCGTCCAGATGGCAAAATTCTGGCGTCGGCGAGTGAAGATCAGACGATTATCTTGTGGGAGTTAAAATAGAACATCCCGACGCCTAGTAAAAAGCACTGCAGAAGATTTCGGGAGTTCGCTGGCTTCTCAAGTGTTTTGGGATGTCTTCTGGAAGTGGATGAGGGCATCTACTCATTTTGCGTCCAGGGCTCATCGTGAACGCGGCATATCCGCAGTCAGCTGCTCGGGCGATGGACCCATGACCATCACACCACAACGCCGCTGGTCCTTCTCGCTGCGAACGCTGTTCGTCGTGGTGACGTTGTTAGGGCTCGTAGCCGGGTGGGTTGTCTACCAGCTGAATTGGATTCGGCAGCGGAGGCAGGCTGTGGAAACCGGCGAGGTCGGCTTGGTGTTGCTGCCTTCGGCATTCTCTGCGCCTCTCTATCCGAAACCGCAATTGCCACCGTGGACGCTGAGACTCTTCGGCGAGCAGACGTTAAATGCGCAAGGATTGGTGAGTGCACCGGGCATAAGCGATTCCGACCTGCGCCGCCTTCGTGCTCTTTTTCCTGAGTTGCAAGTCGACAGGCCATAGGCAATCCAGCACAATATGACGCCACTACCACCAATCCTCGCCTACTTCCCCGAGAACTGGGGATTAAAGATACTCGGCGTGGCAGTGGCCGTCGCGTTCGTCATAGCCAGCGGCTGGGGACTCACTTGGTTAGTTACTCGCCGACCATGATGCTCGATAACCACGCCCCTAAGCGCCGCTGGCCGCGATTCATGGTGACGATCTTAGTGTTGTTGGTGCCGATCACCATTGTCATAGTCGGCGCAATGCTTCTCGACAGCGCAAGCAAACGGTTTGAGGCAGACAGAACAGCCTTTGAAAACAAGCAATTTTCCGAAGCTGTCACGAAGGTCGAAACCGGACAGTGGGATCACTTAAGCCTGTATGACATTCACGGCATTGATGAAAAGTTCACCCGTCTTAATCCATTGCCGGGTCTCGTGGTTGTGCACTTGAGCAAGACCGACATAACTGAAACGGGGCTGCGGAGCCTGGCAAAGCAGCCAAACCTGAAGGAGCTAGCAATTCACGGCGGGCGTGGCTCGCTGCGTCCGGCCGAACTCCAGGCTATCTCAGAATTGACGCAACTTGAGCGACTTGCGTTTGATGGTTGGTGTATTCTCGATGAACCAGCGATTGGAAACCTAAAAACTCTGCCGCATCTCGAATACCTTGAGATTAGCCGTTTTTTAGTTTCTTCCTCCGGCGAACCCGCTTGCGTAACCGACACAACATTGCGAATACTGGCTGACTTCAAGCAGTTGCGATCCATGAAGTTGAAGGGCAACTGGTTCAGCGACTCTGCGGTGAGCAAGCTGCACGACGACTTGCCGGATTGTCAAATTATCGTGGAACGCACGCCGGCAAGCTCCCCATGACCCTCGCCTCTCAACGCCGCTGGACCTTCACGCTGTGGGCGCTGTTCGTGGCGGTGACGGTGTTCGGGGTTTGGATTGGCTATGAGTTGAATTGGATTCGGGAGAGACATGCACTACTTAGCCGGTACGGGGGTATTCATTTTGGGCATGTACCTGGCCTGCTTTGGATTTTCGGCGAGCAGCCCGTTGGCAACATTCAACTGAATCTGCTTGATGAACAAGAAGGCCGAGACCTAACTCCAGCGGAAAAGGGGCAAGTTGAAGCGGCGCAGAGGCTCTTTCCCGAAGCGGTCGTGAGATGGCGCGGGGAATCAATGCCTTTTCAGGCTTGGGAGTAGGATTGCCCGTTCACGCCCCCCGACACTGATTCAAATCCCCATGACCGCCGCGCCTAAACGCCGCTGGCCGCGCTACACGCTACGGACTCTGTTCGTGCACGGCGGCCGGCAATCTCGCCATCTCACGGTGCCCGCCATCAGCACCGGCACGACCAAGCGAGTCACGGACACCAGCACGGTCGCGACCACGGGCATGGCCAGCACCACGGCCACGGCCGGCGCCATGTTGAGCAAGAGCCGCGCCCACGACCCGCACCGTCACGGCCACCTGCTTGACCACGGGCGCTTGCCTTCGCCGCCATCGCTTTGGAATTGGGAAGGCCGGCGTGAAGAGGGACGCGCGTTTCATGGAGACCGTGATCGACAAGGCTCGCCGGACCTGCTTGGCAGAGCCACCCATTGGGGGGAATTATTTCCGCTTGTAAAAAAAAGGGCGGCTCGGCGGGCGGCCAGACCAGCGCGACCCGATCAGCGCGCGACGGTCCTCCCGTGATTGGTCCACCAGGATGGCCCAGGGCTCGCTCGCAGCTCGGTCGTCGGCCCGAGAGACATCGGCGGCAAGCGCGCGTCCTGAGCGAGGCTAGGACGTTGCCCGATCTCGCCGATCACGCGCCGAATTTGTACGCCGGTAAATACCGTCTTGGTCTTCGCGCTACCGCTTTTGTTCGGCAGAATCGGACTCTGTTCGCGACGCCTTGCAATTGCACCCGAGCGGTATAAAATGCCGATAATCCTCGGTAAAAACGGGCTTTTCTCGGTGGGCTGCTGTTTGGTTGAGGGCCTAGTGGTAGAAATACCGTGCAGGTTCAAGTCCTGTTTCCCGCACCTTATGCAGTAATCACTTACGACGATTCATATTTTTGAAAGCTGGAGACAAATCCCATGGAGACAGTCTCTTGGAGTCAAATTTGAATCCAAAGTGAGTTGGAACCCAAGCCCCAATCGACTGCGGTCGGGTGGGCTTTTTTCGTGGCTCTCAAGTTGATGCTGCGACGCGCTAGGTTGTTCAGCACCTCTTGAAACTGCGCGGTCACGACCAACTTGCAAGCCATCAGCACAGTCCTGAGACCGGCAGGCGAATCGGTACAACGAAAGCCAATGGCACCCGTCGTGGTTGGGCCACCGCGCCGGACTAAGCCGCTCCCTTTTCAATGGGACCCGCTGCTGGCTCCCCGTTTACGGCCCGTGCCACGCCAAGCGTGCCGCGCTCGGGTGATCTAATGGATCCCACCCTCCAGCCACCGCCAACAATTCTGAATTCTCGCAGGCTAATCTTCTGATTGCTTTGGACGGAACAAAACAGCACGTCGTTCGCTTTATGGGCACCTCGCCCGTCGCCAATCAATCGCGGTGGGCAACTTGGGTCAGTACTTAATCGGTCGATGGCGACCTCAGATGGGCCTGCCAGTTCTTTTGTGCATCGTAATGGGCTGGTCAACGCTGGGATTCACGATCCGATCTGGGCTGGCTTTCTTATCGCCTTGGGATCGGGCGGTTCACCTTGCCAACCACGCGACGATTGCCGGTTGGTTGAGCCTCTACCACTGCCCGAGCTGAAAAGAACGTTCTAAGGAGCGTTATGTGGCAATTGGGCCAATGGGTTGCATAAGCGACGCGCGTCGAATTCCAGCGGCGGTCGAACTGCGTCTTAAATGCTGACTGGCTGCAAATCGGATAATCGGAACGTGCCGCGGGGCTTCGACGGATAGCCGGCTGAGCCACTGCGATCCACCGGCGTAAACTGTGGCGCGGAGGTTAAGGCCCGCGCCCGCGCCGATGCACAACCGGATAGAGTCGTGCCAGGGGATTTGTGGCAAAGGTGGTCAACAGTTGAGCGTGGGGATCCTCGGCTTGCTTTGGCGATAGCACGATTGCTACTCGACCTAGCCCGAGGCGTGTGGTCACGCCGTCATTGCGAGCAAGGCGGGCAAGTAGGTGAATAGTTCGTGCGTCTCGATTCATCGGCGAACGACCACCAGGGATTCTTGACCGTGAATTTTTCAACGATCTGCTGGGGATTAAGCGGTCACAAAGACCGTCGAAACGTGCCTGAATCAACTCCCCGGCGGACCGCTCTTCCGCGGCTGAGAGGGGCCCCTCGTCGAGAAAACTGTATCGCTCGGATGGGTGTTTTCCTTCGGGCACCAACATCGCCTCCTCGTCGCGCCGGCCGGCGTTCCGTTCAGTTGGAATATAGTACGGCGGTTCTTTGCTCTAGAGGGCGCGGTTTTGGCGAAAAAAACGTTCAGCAGAGTGGGAGCGTGTCGGCAAAGTGTTTTTTTTGGGGGAGGCGCTTTCGGAGCGGTGCCGAGAGAAATCGGACTTGTGAAGCGGTTGGTGGATACAATGTAAATGCCTTTTTCAAAAGAGGTTACATCAATAATCGCTGGGCATACTGCCAACTGCTCATGGCCGACCGCTGTGCTGTCGCGGTTTCTTGCGCAAGAAAATGTGCTATAATAGGAAAGTCAGCTCAGTTCAGTTTCGTGAAAATCGACAATTTCGTGCGCAAGAAAATGACCATATATGAGAAACCTCCGACCGAGGCAGATCTGCTTGAATGGCTCCGAACCCTGGAGTCCGGCTTTCCGCCAGTATCGATCAAGGTCGTTTCCCTAGAGCCACTGTTTGACAAGCTCCGCGTCGATGCCTTAGTGGACGTTAAGTGGCGTAAGGAGAAATACCGCTTCGTTGTTGAATTCAAGTCGCTTTCGACCCCAATGGCGATCGAGACGGCGATTGACCAAGCGAAGAAAATCTCGAAGGAGTTGAAATTCTATCCGCTGATCGTGACGCCCTATCTTTCGGACGAACAACTTCAGAGGCTCGAACGCGACGAAGCCAGCGGACTCGACATGAGCGGAAACGGCATTCTGCAAGTACCGGGCAAATTGATGGTGTTCCGCTCAGGTGCTCGAAATCGCTTTCCACGAGGAGCACCGATTCAAAACATCTACCGCGGAAACAGTTCGCTTGTGGCTCGCACTTTCCTGATCAAACCGGAATACGGTTCGGCTCAGGAGCTCCTTGCAGAGATCGTAGTACGCGGTGGCAAGGTAACACTTTCTACGATATCGAAAGCCTGTTCGACACTAGCCGAAGACTTGATCATCACTCGTGAGCGGAAAGAGCGAACGACTCCGCTGAGACTCCTCCAACGGGAAAAACTCCTCGATGCTTTGGCAAGCAACTTCTCGCCAGTCAAATATCGAAAAGCCTACAGCGGCAAATATTCGTTCGATCGTCGCCAACTAACGGCCGCACTTCTCAAATGGTCTAAACAGGAGAACCAACGGGTCGCTCGGACGGGGAGCGATTCAGTCGAGCGCTATGCCACGATGGCCCGCGAGCCGATCATGAAGTTCTACTGCACAAACATGGCAAGTCTGATTCGACGTCTCGGCAACGACGTATCGGAGACGTCTCGATTTAACAATGTCGAGTTTCTAGAGACGCTAGACCCGACCGCGTATTATGACATGCGCGACGACCTAGCGGCTTCGCCGATTCAGTGCTACCTCGAACTTCAAGCTGGCGACAAGCGCGAAAAAGAAACCGCAGGGCAAGTGCGGAGGCGGCTACTTGAGGATGCAGAAGGCGAGAAGGGTACAAAATGAACGACTTCGATCGGCTGCGTGCAACATTGCTCGACCTAGCTCGTGCTTTACAGCACGACAGCATACCTCTAATCGTGGGCGGAGGGTTTGGTCTCTATCTGAAACAAGAGCACGTGCAGCAGTCCGGTGCCCGAACTTTGCTGGAACTACCCCTGCCCCGATCGACGAACGACATTGATATTTTCCTTCGAGTGGATGTCTTGATTCGACTCGACGCCATGCAAAAAGTCGCAAGTGCCCTGAAGACTCTGTGCTTTGAGGAGATTGTGGATGCCCGCTACTTTCAATGGCGGCGAAAGCTAGTTGGCGGACACGAAGTCAAGCTTGATGTGCTTACGGGCCCTTTGGGTAATTTCAGAAAGCAGTTGAAGACGGACAAGGCTCCTCGCGTTCGACCCAAGGGAGACCTGAAGCTACACGCTCGTCAGACGGAGGAGGCGATTGACGTCGATTCGCGATCGATGGGCATCACGATTGCCGGCATATGCACGGATGGTACCGAACATTCGATCCAGGTGTTTGTGCCACACGCGTTCACATATCTGCTCATGAAGCTCTTTGCCTTCGACGATCGAAAGAATGATGCCTCTAAGGACGTAGGTCGACACCATGCCATGGATCTTTATCGTATCGTGGCCATGATGATCGAAGCAGAATACAACGAGGCCGTCGAACTCTGCAAAGCCTATGCGGCCGACTCGCGTGTGGCGCGTGCCCGCAGTATTGTCACCTCGGATTTCGCCACATTAACCAGCCTTGGAGTCTTGCGACTTCGGGAACATGAGTTGTTCGACGAACACTTCGCACCGGATAAGTTCATCGAGGTGCTCCGAGAAGTGTTTGCATCGTGACGGTCCGACTGCGAGCGATCTGCGGCCGTTCCTCTTCAGGGCTGTTAACCTCAGCGGCGCGAAAATGCCGACCGCTTCTGCCTTCGGCGGACTTGTTCCAGCGGAAGAATGGAGCGATGCCAGGCGAGGCCGCGAACCACTCCGATACGACGTACCGGCTGCTGGTCGTGCTGGTATTTTACTTCTGGACAATCATGCCGATTTCCCGGTTGCCTCCCAGTCCTTGTTCGGGATTATCCTCTGATTGCGGCGGGTGTATAGGTGGGGAACTTCCCCACCGTGCCGGCGCGGTTCCGGGGACCACGAATCCGAGATTGCACGGGCACGTCGGATCGTCCAATCGGTCGCGAAGATCTGCCCGCCTGGGGAACACTCGAACCGGGTGAGACCCCACGCGCAGAATTCCATAATCCGTTCTTCGCTCGTCTGCATCCCGGTCCGATTCGCCCACGGTGTCTCCCTTCGTTTATGATAGACAAATGCCCCATAGGCTTCGGCCGAGACCTTCT
>PLYM01000108.1 GCA_003153375.1 Planctomycetaceae bacterium | reverse complement strand
AGGCTTATGCGGCCTGCCGGCGAGCGGTCGAAGAAGAACTGGGCCGGCAAGTGTAGGTGGGCTTCCGTTTTTGAAAACGGACCAACAGTCAGAGTTGCCGGCGCAATCGCGTGCCGATCGAACCCGGGACGGGCAACGTGAAGAACAACAGCTCGATGGGCACATGTTCGCGGCGCACGAAGATTCGAACAACCCCAAGAAACGCGGAGAAAACAAGCAGTTTGAAAAGCATGACGCAGAATCCGACGCAGATTCGACCGATTCCGAGTTGGCGTTAGTGGTTGCCGCATGGCCCCGGCTGTCCCAAGCGGCCAAGAAACGGATCACGGATGAAGTACGGAAACCCCGCCGCGGGCGTCGTTGAGCATCGACGACCTAGGCCAAATCGTTGCCGCTTGGGGCAAGCTGCCCAAGCGTATCAGAAAGGCCATCCTCGCCCTGATCGGCTAGGCCTTGGCGGCCCGTGCTCGCTAGCCTCGCCGCAAGGGCCCTAGCGCGGGGCATTTGGCCGCTTCCACGAAGACCTGGGGCCCGTGGATCGTCGCCGCTTGGCCCTCGCTGCCTGAGCCCATTCGCCGCGCGATGAGGTCGTTGGTCCATTGAGGAAACCAATCGGTGAATCCGCAACTATCGGGGGCCGCCAACGCCCTTGCCGTAAGAAATCAGGCCTAATTCGACAATTGGTTTCGCATAGTTTGGTGCCGAAGTACACTGGGAGGCAAACCACGATCATCGGCAAGCAAATCGGCTGGGGGAGGTGTTGTGGATATCACTAATGGTCGCACCATACGAGTGTTCCTCGTTGATGGTGACCCACAAGGACTTATCGTGGCCGAGTTCACGACGTTGTATCTCCAAGTGCTTGTCGTCCCGATGCGGCAAATTGAAAGGCTCAAGGATTGGGCCGAAACTCAGCCAACCGGAGCCTACTTTCTTATTGGGCCAGATCCCGAAGATCCAGACCAAAAGCGCGTCTATGTTGGCGAAACCGAGGACGTTTTGCGCCGGCTTGCGAAACAACATGCCAACGATGAATCGAAGGACTTTGCTACGCATGCGGTGGTGATAATCAGCAAGGACGAAAACCTCACCAAGGCGCACGTCGTCTATCTGGAGAGGGAATTTCAAATTCTTGCTCAAAAGGCCGCCAAGGTCAAAATGGCCAATCCCCCCGGCGGGTTGGAAAACGCGAAGCGGCTGCCTCGGCCGGACATTGCTGACATGCAATTCGTAATCAAACACGTCCGAATGATTCTTCCAGTTCTCGGGTTTGATTTCTTGGAACCGAAGCCGTCGCCTACGAAAGACCCAAGCGAGGACACAGCAAATCCCATCAGAGCCGCTCGCTCGCCGATTTTTCATTTTTCGATGGCTGGCGCAGACGCACTTGCGCAGGAGGTCGGGGGAAGTTTTTTCGTGTTGAAATGGTCCAAAGCGAGGGCAATAGGCAATCCCTCTTGGACTGCTTATAGGAAACTTCGGGATGAGTTGGTTTCCAAAAAATTGCTCGTTCCTGACCCCACAGGATTGCTTTTGACCTTCGACGACAATGTCGAATTCTCAAGCCCTAGTGCGGCGGCTGCCGTCGTTTATGGGGGCAATATCAACGGTCCAATCAATTGGAAGACCGAAGACGGGACTACCTACAAAAGCTGGCTGAATGCCGAAAGCTCGACCCCGGCGGGTGAGGCCGCCGCCGCTGACGAAGCAGAGCCATCGATGGAAACCCAGCAACCGGCTGGCTTGACGAATGGGAATTGACGGCGGCTATCTTTGCCAAAATATTATGCCGGTCTTTTTTGTTAATTCGTACGCCCCGTTAGCATTCACGCGGGTTGGTCGCGTTGCTTCAAAAGAGCATAACGTTCCGCCATTCGTCGATGGTTCCATTCGCCGTGAGCCTGATTTCGAGCACCCATTTCCGGCGATTACATGCCTTTGCCGCGGTAAGAATTTCGCCCCCCGTTTGAAGGTCGGGGATATTGTCGCCTACGTAACCAAAAAGGCGACGTACGGAACGTCATGTGCCCATCAACGACTAACGACAGTTTTGCGAGTGCTCGGTGTTTTCGATTCGCACGCCGCCGGCGCCGATTGGTATCACAGGCGCGGATTGCCACTTCCGAATAACTGCATGGTCGCCGGTAATTCGGCTGTGCCACTCAGGCGAAGCCACTGCATCTGTGGCAGCTGCGGAGGACGAAAACGAACGCATCGGGAATGGGATGCCGAATACCGCCGCCGAGCGCGAGAATATGGAACGTTTGTCGTTTGTAAGCCGTTGCGTTGCGATATTTCATGGAGCGCGCCGGTGGTCTCGGACGAGCAGTTTGCCGAGGCGCTTGGTGGTGTGCCGGCAACCCGGAATCCTGGTGCTCGGACGCTTGATGAACTCCAGCGGTTCATGAGGGTGATGGGCATCTCGATTCCGCGATTTGCGCGATAATTGCAAGCGGCCATTTCTCCCCCGCGTTTTTCGGGCATTTCACCCGCTGTTGGATTGCACGTTATACGGGTAAACTCTGGGTTTCAATTTGATCTACGGAAGCCCACACGATGGCAAAGCGCAATCTAAACGGGGGCTCGGCTTCGTCCGGCAGTGGCCGAGCCGGCGTCCGCCCGACATTGGAAGTCAAAACGAATGACAAAGGGCAAGTCTTCTCGCACATCCGCCAAAAGTGGTTGATCGAGACACCCGAAGAGCGCGTGCGGCAGTCCTATGTCGTTACGCTGCACAACGAATACGGCTTCGATTTGGGCCAAATGGACGAGGAATTGCACGTTGCCGGCCGGGGATCGGCACGAGCGCGGGCCGACGTGGTTATCTGGCGCACGGCTCAAGACAAAACAGACAGTAAAGCCCCATTGATCGTGGTGGAATGCAAGGCGGACAACATCACCATCAAGGCGGACGATTACGCGCAAGGCGAAGCCTACTCGCTGGAATCGCCCGCAGTCCGTCATTGGACACCCCCCAGAACTGGCTTGTCTGTTGACTACAAGTAGTATATACTAGTTGTAGATTGACCACAAGGGGATTGGTATATATTTTGAGTAGATACCAACGGTCAGGAGGATGGCATGAAGAAGAAGCCGAAGGAGCTGGAGATCGGCTTGGTGATGCTAGAGGGCTGCCGCTGTCGTTGCGGTCACGAATGGCTGCCAAGAGCGAAGGGGGAGCGCCCCAGCGTCTGCCCGAAGTGCAAAACGCCAAGGTGGGACCAGCCAAAGCTATTCGAGAGGAAGCCCTAAAGCACCTTTCGGGTGGCCTTGTTTATCGCTAGCGTCGCGGCATGGCCGCTGCTAGCTTGTTCTACGCACGCTCGGCTAAAATGGACTGCGCAGGTGACGAGGATTTCCGTATGATTCCCGCGCCGCCCAATCGAGACGTTCACTGGGAATCAGTCCGGTCTTTTTTAACTACCGATTGCCTTGGCGAACGCGAACCATGTGGCACCGCGATTGTTTTCTGTTTCGATTCGTTCGTCGCTCCCTTACTCGATCCCGACCACAAGCCACATACGCCGGAAAACTCATTCCGTGAAGTCATTGCGCTCCAGGGAATCGTTGTTGGTCAATTCGCCGCGTTGCTTCTGTACATCAGAGAGCATCAAGATTACGAGCCACGAGCAGCTATGGCTTATCTAGCTATTTTCTCGATTCCGCTCATCGGCCTCATCGCTATCGTATGGTCACACCAACGGTCGGGCGACAATCTCACGGACTACGTATATTCACGTCCCGTTCGCCGCTATGGATTCGTGGCATTGGCGCTTTCTTTGGTGTTCGTGCCCACCACGGCCTATCTCTATTCCGTCGAGCGACTTCCTGGGCAGCCGATAGCCACGATCGTTAAGACGCATGTCGTCCACTTTGTTAAGACGGGTGAAGCTACCCAGGCATATGAAGTCCAAATTGAGATCCCATTTCCAACTCAGCTCGCATCCAATGCCGAGTGGAACGTTAGGATTTCGCTGAAGGGAACGACAAAAGAGTGCTGGAAAATCTTGCAAGTTGATGGATTCAGGGATGCGAAACATGAATGTCCCTGGCATGCGATTGGAGTGATGGACATCGACGATGAGCCATCACAGGGAGATGCATTGTGGATCGGCAAAATCACCCAGGCGACGCCGGGCGTATTTTGGATTCAGATAGTTTTAGACAGGCGTGATGGCGCAGCTGAGGACAGACGCGCGGGAATCCCCACGGAGGACGTGACTATTGACATTACGGCCGCATGATCACGACCATTTTCGTGTTAGTCCTATCGGTATCCGACGTTACGGTTACGATCGTGGACAAAGACACCGCCGAGGCGGTCCCCACGGCTAAATTCTCTCTTAATGGCTCTCAATTTCAGGATGCTGAGCCAGATGGAACAGTGACCGTCAAGTCCCCTCCCGCAAGTGGAACGGCGGATGTCATCGCACCGGACTATCAAGACACGAAGAAGAATTGGCCGATTAAAACCGACCCAGTCTTGAAGAAGAAGTTGATCAAGCTTGCCCTGAAGCCAAAGGGGGACGTGGCTTACACGGTCAACAGGAGCCCCTGTTACGTATTCCGGCCGGTCATGGAAACTAGAGTCCGATCCGATGGGCAGTCATACACCGTCGCCCACATGACGATAGAGACGGTTGTATGCACCGGAAAGGGCATTGAACTTAGCCTGCCTTCAACACCCGCCCCGCCAGGATACCAATACGGCCTCGTGAGGGTTGAGACGTGGTACGACGCAGACCGCGATATGGTCGCTCACCAGCCCTACTATGCCATCGTTCCCGCCAGCCCTATTGCGTACCCCATTGGCCAGCCGTTCGGCGTGGCCCCTTGTGCCTGCCAATAGTTTGCCCATTCTTGCGCGGCGGTCTTTTCCAGTCGCTCCCGCCCCCTGCTACAATAGCGTCCACGAGCGACGACCACCTTCCCAGAGTAGTCCTGGTGCTCGGGCAGGAAACCATAATGTTTGGGCTTGGGCGAGTTGGGTTACTGATTCTCGCGCTCATTGCCATCGGCGGGGCCGCACTCCTCGTATGGATGTTCTCGTGCAATGGCAACCCATGACCGCCCCTAAGCGCCGCTGGTTCGCTTCTCGCCCCCTCTGGTAGAATCAGAGGCCATGAACGAAAACGTGCCAGGCGAGCATCGTGCGAGGCTGTGGGTGCTCATGGTCGCGGGACTCTGCATGTTTCCACTAGCCGCGTTCTTTTACTTCCAGGGCGATTTGCCAGCCGTTTTTGTCAATCTGCTGGGAGGGGTGGCCGTCATCGGATACAGCGCCTATCGGCTGTCTCGAACCTAGCCGATTTTTCCCCGACACGTGGCTGGCCCCGAGCAGCAACAACTTAATGACACACTACCAGAACTAGCGATGACAGCCCCTAAACGCCGCCAAAAACATTCTGAAACTTTCCAGAATGATGACGGGTAAAACCAACTGGAAAGAGTCTCGCGGGATTACCGCGGAGGTCCGTGAGGGGTACGCCCCCTCACGGCCTTTTTCTTTGCGCCGCGGCATGGATATGCCATCGGGAATTTCCCTTAAGCTAGTGCCATTCCTTCGGCCCTTTCTGTGGGCCTCCTGGGGCCTTGGGTGAGCGATCAGGATTCTTGCCGACGTCGTTACCAGAACGCGCTTTTTGGACGCTTACCCGATCAGAATCCCGAAGAACGCCAGCTCGACTCCCTTCGACAACGATTGGTCCATGCCGTATCCGCCGGGCGCGATCAAGCTACTGGGCTGGACGGGTTGGAACTGGCGCGACCTGCGGAGTGAGTTCTTCGTGATTGACCTCGATAGCTATGAACGGTGCTCGAATAGTG
>PLYM01000284.1 GCA_003153375.1 Planctomycetaceae bacterium | reverse complement strand
GCGCCATTCGTGTCAGTCCTCACTACTGACACATTTGGGTGCGTGTTGCTAGGCCTTACATCGGTGATGCGCCGGCGATGCTCAGCGTCAGTTCAATCGCGTCCGACACCTTTTCTTCCATCTGACCCGGCATGAGGCCGAAGTCGCTGCACTTGATCAGCGTTTCACGTTGTCAGTGTCGCCGGTCGTGTGCTGCGGAGCCGCTGGGCCGCCCGATTCGCTCAGTTGTTCGGCAGTAAAGAATGTCGCGTGGGCGGAGCGGCTCATTCTCTGGCATTCAAGCGTTGGAGGCCGAGACACTTGTGATGCTCGTCGCACGTCAGCACGAAGGTTCCGTGGATTCCATCGGTGGTGACAAATCGTTGGAGCAGTGACGCAGGAAACTGAACGGTCGGGCCGCTCGCGCAACGAACGATGACATGGCGAATCGTGGCGCGGTAGTAATCAAGATAGGCCTCGGGCGAGATGTGAAGCTGGAATTCGTAGCGGTTCATGGCATGGCCGACGGGCAGCGCCCACGATTGACATGACGGGGCAGTGATTCTTGACCCAGGCGCACCGGGGGATACGCAATTGGCCCTTCACTGCGGCGAGGCGCCCGCGATGCTGAGCGTCAGTTCAATCGTGTCCGATACCTTTTCTTCCATCTGGCCCGGCATGATGCCGAAGTCGCGGCGCTTGATGCTGAAGTTGGCGCGGATGACCAACAGGTCGCCTTTCTGGTTCGGGACGCGCTGGTCGAGCTTGTCTTTCAAATAGGTGAATTTCACCGGCACCGTCATCTCCTTCGAAATGCCCTTGAGCGTGAACGGGCCGGTGACATCAGCCGTGGTAGTGTCCCCGTTGGTCTTTACGTTCTTGAGTTCCTTGGCCTCGAACACGATTTCGGGAAACTTGGCGGCGTCCATGCACTTGTCGCTGAGCAGGTGTTGCTGCATCATAGAATTGCTTACGTGCAAAGACGGACTGGCGACAACGATCTTGCCTTTGGTCGCCGCCGGGTCCGCTGGGTCGAAGGTGATGGTGCCGGAGATGCCGGTGGCGTTTCCATTGATCGCCTCCAGCGGCGCATCGAGTTTGAAGACGGCATTGTTGACGCCTTTCGGGTCCTTGAAGTCAAAGGTCTCCGGGGCGGCCAGGGCGGCGCTGCTTAAGCAGGCCAGTGCGAGCAGGAAGTGGACTTTGGTTTTCATGTGGATTGTATGGTTCGTCATTTTGTGTCTATCAGCTTTGAGTCTGTTGCTTGCGGAACAGAAACGAAGCGCCCGCCAGGATGCCTGATCCTAACAGAGCCGCTCCGAGGAAATCGACGCCCGGAACGAATCGCTTCTGGTAATCTTCAACCGTAATGCCGGTAACTTCGTCCGTCCTCTGGACCGGCACACTCGTCTTGGTCCAACCACGATTCGCGCCCATAGCCAGCCACATCCCGGCGGCTGCCAGGATGAGAATCGCGGCGACCATGCGCAGAACCTTCTTGCTCATTTAATCTTCGTCTCTGGTTGTTGGCACGAGTATATAGCGCGCGAGGCGATAATTCAAATCGGGCAGTTGATTTTCATGCAAAGCCAGCCTCCGCACGCCAGGTTTGGCTTTGACAGCCATCCAGGAATAGCCCAGTAAAGTCACGAATCGAATGAAAGCATACCCACGCAGTGCTTGCGACAAAGTTGGCGGGATTGTCTATTTCGCGCGCATGTTGGATAAGATCCGGCTACATGCGGCCCACCGATTGCCGGCGGATTATCACCAGAATCTGTCCAAAGGATTTGATGGGCGTTGCTGCCGTCTTCTGAAGGTGGACTACGCCGCGCTCCGTGAGCGGGCGTTGCAAGGCGGCGCCGATGAGGAGATTCTGGAATGGTGCTTTGCCACGGGCCGCCGGCCCGTCGAAGAGGAAATCCTGATCTGGAACTCGTTCATGCGCAAACGCGGCTGGCGCGACGAGGAAGATGGCACGACAGAGGAGCTGGAGCGTTACAAAGCCCAAAGCGGACTATCACACCGCAAGGACCTTTTGACCCTGTTCGATTATTACGAAGTCGATGAGGGCAGAACGGCATAACCGCCGATGGTCGTTGGGCTAACCAGCCGCGCTCCCACGCCGGCCTGAGGTGCTGCTCGATCTTGGGCTTTACACCTGCCGAGTCAAGCGCAGCCCCGCCTGGAGCAACTTATTCACGTCGGCTTCCGATTTCGCTTCCGCATAGATGCGCAGGATCGGCTCGGTGCCGGAGCCACGCAACATCAGCCAGGTAGTGTCCTGCGCGATGAACTTCACGCCGTCGTAGGTCTTCATATCGGCCACTGGCGAACGCAGCAACCTGGCTGGCGGACTCTTTTCCAGAAACTCCATCAGCGCACCGCGCTTTTCGAGCGGGAAGCCGGTATCGATGCGCCCGTAATGGTGCGGCCCGAATTGCTTGACCAGGTTCGCGAGGAGTTGGTTCACCGAGACCCGCTCAGTCGCCAGTAGTTCGAGCAACATTAACCCGGCGGCGATGCCGTCGCGCTCCGGAATGTGGCCCGGAAAGCCGATGCCGCCGCTCTCTTCCGCGCCGAGCAACACACCGCCCTTGATCATTTCGGCTGCGATGTACTTGAAGCCGACGCCCGTCTCGGCCAACTCCAATCCATACGTCTCGCACATCTTGTCCATCATCGATGTCGTGTTGAGCGCCTTTACGACCCGTCCCCTGCCCTGCCGATTTACGACGAGATGGTGCAGCAACAAGCAAATGATCTGGTGGGTGGTGAGATAATTGCCGCGCCCGTCCATGCCGCCCACGCGGTCCGCATCCCCATCCGTCACCAGGCAAATGTCATGCGGGTGCTTCTTAAGAAAGGCCGAACTGCGCCCGTAGTTCTTTTCAATCGGCTCCGGGTTGATGCCGCCGAACATCACATCGTGTTGGCCGTTCAGTGTCGTCACCTTGCAAGTCGTCCCCGCCAGCAACTCCTCGAAACAGCCCGCGCCTACGCCGAAGAGGGCCTCGTGGGCAAAGCGGAGCTTGGACTTGGCGATGAGCTTGAAGTCCACCAGCCGTTTCAAGGCGGCAAAGTGGACGGGCCGGACATCCCTAATCTTGATCTGCTTCGCTTTGACTCCGTCGGCGAGGACTTTGACCCTAACCGGACTTTGGTCCAGCAGTGCCTCTACCGCCTTGCAAACAGATGGTTCCGACGACCCACCGAAATGCGACTTCAGCTTGTAGCCGTTAAAGGTTGGAGGATTGTGGCTGGCCGTGATCA
>PLYM01000226.1 GCA_003153375.1 Planctomycetaceae bacterium | reverse complement strand
GTTAAATGTTGGGATTGGTATTAGTGTCGGGGAACCGCTTTGTTGAGTAATCGTACAGGCGTCAATCAAGCGACTCCTAGCCCTTAAACAAGCGAACGCGGTGCGGTTTGGCGGCAGGTTATTCAAAGTGGGCGACGGGGGCAACGCGAGCCGGCGGACGCTGGTTGGACGTCGGCGAGAGGGCGTCGTAGTCTCGGTTCAGGCATCAGTCGTCGTCTTTCTTCGGTAAAGGACCGCGGCGGACCGGAGCATCCAGACTCCGGCTTCTGGAAGCGCGCATCACATGTGCAGACGATCAACCAGGCGGAAGTACACGCCCGACCAAGGGCTCCAGCCCAGTAGACGATAGATTAAGCGCGGGCTGGTGTTCACGATTTGGCACGGCAACCGCATGAAGGCGTTCAAGAACGTTTTGAATTCCATCCGCAGCACGCGCTGTTTTCCTTGCCGTTGCTGCTCGTCATGCCGGCCATCGCTCTCTGGCAGGTGCAGCGCCCACCAGGCTTTCAGGTTCCAGGCCAGGGCGGTCATCACCGTGCAGGCCCAGTTGCTCACCAGGTTGTCGACCGGTGCGTGCAAGGCCCGCACGCCGCCTTTCAATTGCGCATGCAAGTTTTCCTGATCGCAGCGATCGTTGGCTAGTCAGAAAGTTGTTGCGTCAGGCGTACTCCCCTGATCAGCCTGAATCTCCGTTTGACAACGCATCGCGTCGATGGTGACCAAAGCGCCCGAAAGCTCGATGATTTCCAGCAACTTGGGTATGGCTGTGATCTCGTTGCTCTTCTCGTCAACCACCACCTGGCCCAGGCTGATGTGATTGGCCGTGGCCCAAGCGCTGACCATGTGAATCGCCGATTTGCTGCTGGCCGTATCGAAGCTGAGCCGTAGCGTCTTACCGTCGATTGCCACCAGTTGGCCCTCAGTGATCTCGTGCAAAGCGGTGATCCAACTCAGCAGGCACTTCTCGAACTCAGCCGGCTTGATCGCGGCCAAAATGGCATTGAACCGCTCGTGTGATGGAATGCCACTCGACAAGTCCAAAAGCTTCGCCAGCCAACCGCGCTTCAGGTGGCCCCAGGCGGCGATCGACACAAAATCATCGGCCCCACAGATCACCGCGCACAGTGTGATCGTCACCACGTTGATTAGCGGATAGGTAACCTCGCGACGCCGCGGATCCGTCAGATCGACAAAGTGGTCCTCGATCCGAGCAGACGTGATATTCGAAATGGCACAGCCTCCGTGGCAATGCGCTTTCCTCAACCCCGGCTCCTCTGCGGCCAGGGGCGAAATGCGCTCTGCCTCATCATGCCAGATTGCCCAGCATGGCGCAATCGCCCTGGGTTGCATATCCCCCACCAAATCCGTCACGGGCCGGTTCCCACGGCCTGCAACGCGCCGGCTGAAGACCAACCGCAGCGGACCTCGCACAACTGTCGATCATCGCGCATGCTCTTTGCTTACTCATGGCAATGCGCTTTTCTCAACCTAGGCTCCTACGCGGCCAGCGGCGAAATGCGATCTGCTTAATCATGTCAGATTTGGCCAACATAGCTTAATCGCGCTTGGGGACGACGTCCCTGTGAAAGTCTCGATGCTGCAAACGAGCGTGAGCGTCGGTGGGAAGACAAATTTAGGAAGGTCAAGCAATACTTCGCTAACTGCTTAATTCCCGGAGGAAAACATGGCATATGCCATGGGGAGCGGTCTAGCTCTCAAGGCCAGCAGTTCCAGCGATTGTTCGTCGGGATTTAGTTTTCCAAACCGGTGCCAAAGAGGTGGTTGACGTGTTTCTAACAGAATACATCGACAAGCCTTTAGTCCCTACCCAACTGGCAGCCCGAACTCCGCGATCACGCCTGCAAGCGGTAATGTAAGGGCTTGTTTGTTGCCACGTTGACGCTGCGTCTCGGCGTTTTCTTGTTGCGTCTCGGCTCGTTGTCCGGGGCGGTTGTGTTTTTCACACGACCGCCCCCATCAAGGGCGGTCTCTCTTTGAGGAGCTCGCTTTCATGATTGCCATTACTGATGAATTGCGTCTGGATCAAAACGCGAATGAGTCCGAGCTGTTCATGCAGCTTCTTCCGGCCATTAAACGGCAAGCGCGCCGAGCCTTCAGCGATCTTGGGCCGCAAGAACGCGATGAGGCTGTCTCCGAAGTCATAGCCAACGCCTTCGCCACCTTTCGACGGCTGGCCGAGCGCGGCAAGCTGGACGTTGCCTATCCCTCTCCGTTGGCGCGTTTTGCCGTTGCGCAGGTTCGCGCCGGACGCAGAGTCGGCAACAAACCGAACGTCCGGGACGTGTTCTCCTTCCTGGCCCAACGCCGCTACGGCTTCCGAGTAGAAAGCTGGCGAAATGCCAAGGACGGATATTGGCTCGACGCGGTGACTGACAACACCGTGACCGGGGTTCACGAGCAAGTGGCATTCCGGCTGGATTTTGCCGATTGGTTGCAAAGCCTGTCCGCCCGTGACCGGCAACTGATCAGGTTCCTGGCGCTGGGGAATACGACGAGTGAGGCCGCTCGGAAGTTCAAAATCTCTTCAGCGCGGATCAGTCAAATGCGCTCGGAGCTCAAGGCCAAGTGGCAGCAGTTCTAGGATGAACAGTGGCTGGGGGGCCGAAGTATCCATGGAATTCGTGGGCGCCGGCGGGTGCTAGGGTAGACGCTTAAGTGCCAATCGAGGCCGGCGGCGCCCAAAGGTGGCGTCGCCGGCAATTGGCCCGCCCGTACGCAAAAACACGCTGAATTCCGTGATTCCGACGCGCGGAAAAAGTTAAAATTGTTTTTTGATTCAGAATTGTTATGTGTGACGTGGTCTGGCGATCGCCAATTTGACCTTCCCCAGGGTTTGGCGGCTGCCGAGGTTTGGAAAGTTGTATGTCTCACGCACAAGGATGGGCAAATGGTCGAGCCTATTGATCGCGAAGAGTCACGCCGCGCTGAGCCGATGTTGCTGGCGTGGATGCAGCATGGAGAGTACTTGGCCGACCTCGTCGGCTTCTTTCTTAAGATTTGGTTGAAGGAAAGTGCTATGCGTAAACGACCAGTTATCCCAGCCGAGTCCCTTCGTGAACTGGCAGTAATCCTTTGCATAGCCCGATCGCAAGCATCGGGGATCTTTCCGCAATCGCAGCAGGAATTTCCGAACTGGATCGAGCTATGGGATCAATTGCGTGCCGCATTTTTCGAACACCCCTTGAGCTTCTCTTGTGATCGCGATCATAACCCATCCGACTTAGAACGGCAGGTCATGCTGTTCTGGTTCACACATTGTTCGTGGGCGGCCCCTACGAATCTTGCAGTCGATGTCGCCGTTCAGGGCGGGAATCAAGACTCAATCCGGGATCCGCTCGCTCTGCTTTTGTGGCGTCATCGCCGCCTGAGCAACTGAGAAGTCAGAGATGCCAGCTCGCAAAAAGAATCCCGGATTGACGCTGCTCCGGCGCAGTTCCGGAAAGCAAGAACTGAGTTTTCCCTCGCACCTGGGATGGGCGATCCAAGCCGCCGAGGAAATGGGCGTGGTCCTTGATCGCCGCCTTACTGACATCGAGCACATGCAAGCTGAGCGACTATCTGAGTGCAAGTCCTTCTGTTTGGACGATTCGATCAGCGGAGCGAACCTTTGTCGACCTGGCTTCCAGGCGATGGTCGAACGGGCACTCGGCGACAAGCGCGTCTCGCATGTCTTCATCTATAAGCGGGACCGTTTTGCTCCTCTCGAAGAAACTTCGGCTATGGTCCAACTGGAAAATCGACTTCGCCGCAAAGATAACCGGGTTCGGGCCATGATGCTCGACGAGTTGATCGAGCGCGACGCGGGGACGAAATCCTTTCGACCGCCAGGAGACAGCGCCCTCTTGGGTCAACTATACTGGCGGCAGTCATCAACGATTTGGTGCGATTTGAGCCTGGCGATTGAGGGCCGGCAACGTCCGACGCCTCATGCTGTCAGCCCCGTGGCTTTGACACACCGTACCTGGAAAGCAACTGCGTGCCATGCCGGAACGCTGATCATTCACGAAGGGGATCCGCATGTCGAACGTCTTTAGTTATGACGGCCAGTACTTCCGAATTGTGGTGCTCGATGTGGCCGCCGCCGAGCGCCCTGACGAGGTCAAGTATGCGAGTTGGTGCAGTGATGCTTTTCGCGAGTTGAAGGACACGCCCCAGCAGACCTGTTCGCGCTTCGTCGCGGGGTCTCCCTTTGCGAGTCGCGCCGACGCCCTGCGGCATGCCCAGGAGTGGATCAAGTCCCATTGGGACAAAAAGGTCCGGCGGGCTCAGCCTGGGCCTGGCAAGCGTGAGTTAGTGTATACGGTGTCGCTGTTCCGCGGCGACATACCGACGGACCACGTCTTTCCGGAGTTTTCCGACGCCCGGTTGTTTGCCGAGTCGGCAAAAAAGGAGGTCGGGATCACGAAAGTCGGGATCACGAATAACGAAAGCCCGGAATACCTGATCGTGTGGGAGAAAGAGAAGTGACATCCTGAGGGCCGCTCAGGAATCTTAAACGGCCTCGAGTTCACAATCAGCGGTCACCTCCACCCGGTTCCGTCCGGCGTGTTTGGCGCGGTATAGAGCGAAATCGGCGGCCTGAATGAGAGCCAAGGCATCGGCGCTGGGGCCTTTATTGAACACGGCAACCCCGATGCTCACCGTCGGCCGAATCGTGCCGCCAGATACTTCGACCTTGAGCCTGGCGATGGCGGCGCGCAGGCGCTCCGCGTGGCCCAGCGCGTTGGAAGGCCCGCAGCCCGGCAGAACAATCAGGAACTCTTCTCCACCATAGCGGCCGACCGAGTCGTAACGGCGAACCGATTCGCGCAGTGCTTTCGCGGCGCTGCGCAAAACCTCGTCACCCGTTGGATGACCGTAGGCGTCGTTGATCTGTTTGAACTTGTCCAAGTCAGCCATGACGACAGCCACGGGAACTCCTTCGCGTTGGGCTCGCTGCAATTCGTTTTTGAGAATGTCGATGATGGCGGCATGGTTCCAAAGACCGGTGAGACGGTCGTGCGTTGCTTGGTCGCGCAGGGCCTCGCGCGCGTTGATCAGCTGCTCCTGAAGGAACAGAATCCGCTTGCCCGTCCGCAGTCGTACCTGTAACTCGGCCGGATCAAAGGGTTTCGTCACGTAGTCGTCAGCCCCGGCGTCGAGGCCCGAGATGATATCGCCTTGTGCCCGCTTGCCGGTCAGCAACAGGATATAGGTGTACGGTTCCGGCTTGAGCCGGCGAATCTCCTGGCACAGCTGCGTGCCGTCCATGCCGGGCATCATCCAGTCCAACACAGCCAGTTTTGGCGCGTCGGGCGACAACAGGATGCGCGACGCCTCGAGGCCGTCGCTCGCGCAGACGACATCGAAACCCCAGCGGCGCAGCGACGATTCGAGCATGCGGCGTGAAACGAGTTCGTCTTCAGCAATCAGGACTTTCACGATCGAGCTCCAATGGACAGATCGGACAATTTCGAAACCAGACGCTCGAATTCAATCTTCAAAGCGATCAGCGATCGATCCGCTTCGCCGGGCGCGCGCGTCTTGGCGAAGGCCTCGAGCGTTGCCGCAGCTTGAGCAGCGGGCACGGCGCTGATGCTTTGCATGGCGCCCTTGAGTGCATGGGCCGTGCGCTCGACGGATTGACAGTCCTGCCGGGCCAAACCGGCCTCGATCTCGGCCAACAGTTGCGGCGAGCTGTCGAGAAACAGCTCGATCATCTCGTGCAGCAGATCCCAGTCGTTCTCCACGCGCGTCAACAGGGTCGCGAGATCCACCGGCTCGACGCCGTCGACCAACGTTCTGAGCGGCGCGAGCTGCTGTGAGGGAACAAGCGCCGCTGGCGCCGTCGCGGGGGTAATGCTCCTGGACGTTGTCAACCGATCGATGGCCATGAGCAGTTCCTTGACCTGAATTGGCTTGGTCAGATAGTCATCCATGCCGGCCTCGAGGCACCGCTCGCGGTCACCCTTCATGGCGTGGGCTGTCATCGCCACAATCGGCGTGTATTCGTTCCGCGCAGCTTCTTCGCGGCGAATGACGCGAGTCGCTTCGATACCATCCATCTCAGGCATCTGCACGTCCATCAACACCAGGTCAAAGCGCTGCGTGGCGACGGCCTGTGTCGCTTCCCGACCGTTATGGGCCACCACCACGACATGGCCTCGTTTCTCCAACAAACCCGTTGCCACTCGCTGATTCACGACATTGTCTTCAGCCAAGAGAATGGTCCGGGGGCTCGCCCCAAGCCGGCCGCCACTGGGGTCGGCGTCGCCGGCCGCGTTATTCTCGCGGCCCGGTAGCTCGACGTTCGCCGCGCTTCCTAGCACCTTGGCCAGGCAGTGGAAAAGCTCGGTTTGCTTGATCGGCTTGCTGAGCCGGGCAGCGACTTGCAGCGATCGTCGTCTGGCAGGCTGGCGCACGACATCATGACCAGCGGGCATGCCGAAGTCCGGTGGTCGGTCCTGATCTGCTCGGCCACGGCGAAGCCGTCCATCGACGGCATGCGTACGTCAAGCAGTGCCAGTCCGAAAGGCCGACCGTCGTGCGAAGCCTTTTTCAAGGCGGCCAGCGCGGCCCACCCGTTGTCGACAACCGTCGGCTGCAAGCCCCAGATCCGCAACGTTTCGTGCAGAATCTCCAGTTGGGTGACATCATCGTCGACGACCAAGACGCCCAAACCCTGCCACTCGGAGGGCGGGCTGAGCGCGCGGCGCATGGAGGGATCTTGCAGCCCGAATTGAGCGGTAAAATGGAAAATGCTTCCCTGGCCCACTTCACTTTCGACCCAGATGTTGCCTCCCATCACGGTGACCAGTTTTTCGACGATCGCCAGCCCCAGCCCGGTACCTCCACATACGCGGGTCGTCGATTGGTCAGCCTGCTCGAAGGACTTGAAAATGAGTCGGTGCTTTTCGGCCGGCACCCCGATCCCAGTGTCGGTAACGGAGAATTGCAAGCCGACACGTCCGGCGGCCTATTCTTGCAAGGTCGCACGGACGACAACCTCGCCGCGGTGCGTGAACTTGATGGCGTTGCCCACCAGGTTGATCATGATCTGTCGCAGTCGAGCCGGATCGCCCACGAGATTGACCGGCACGTCGGGGGGAATCTGGCAGGCCAGTTCCAGCCCCTTGGACGTCGCGCGTTGCCCCAGCAGCTTGATCGTGTCCTCCAAGACCTCGCGGAGATTGAATGGCGCCTCGTCGAGCGTGAGCTTGCCGGCTTCGATTTTGGAAAAATCGAGGATATCGTTCAGCAAGGTTAACAGCGAATCGGCGGACGATTTGACCGTGCTGAGGTAATCCCGCTGCCGGTCTGTTAGATCGGTATCCAGGGCCAACTCGGCCATCCCGATGATGCCGTTCATGGGCGTGCGAATTTCGTGGCTCATGCTCGCCAAGAAGTCGCTCTTGGCGCGGCTCGCCGCCTCGGCGGCCTCCTTGGCCCGCTGCAACTCCGCTTCACTGGCGCGGAGCTCGGCGGTACGGTCGACCACGGTTTGCTCGACCGCGGCGTTGGTCGCCTCGAGCTCCGCCCGGCGTGCGGCCATTTCGCGCAACTCCCGGGTGCCTTCGATGCACGAGCGAATCAAAATGACGTCTTCGAAGACGACCCAGCCGGCGTGTTCGAGCCAGCGCCAGCCGGCCGAGAGCACGCCGAACGCCGACTGCGGCCAATACAGGCCGCGGAAGAAGTGATCGGCCGCAACGACGACCGTCGCGGTAATCAAGACCCGCCAGTCACGATAGAAGGCCAAAAACGCCAGCGAGCCGAACACGTGGAAGTGCGTCTCGATTCGCCCGCCGGAAAGATGGATCAGCATCGCCGACGTCAGCATCTGGGCGACCGCGATCGCATGACGGGTCAGCGTTCTGCCTGGCTGAAAGATCGCCAGGGCAACTGGCAGGCTGTTGATGATTCCTGCCAATACCACGGCCGCCCAAACGTGAGGGGTGCACGTGGCTCTCGGTAACGACCCACGTTCGCGGGGAAATCCAGATCGCGGCCGCGATGCCGGCCACCCATTGAAAGACCAACAGCACGGCAAACATGCGGTCGGTGCGGACATAGATTCGCTGTTGATGCTCGCGGAATAGCTCGTCGGTGCGCTGGCGCACCTCGGTACTCATTCCCAACTGGCATGGCTCAAACGACATCACCGAGCTCCCTGTTTGGTTTCGACGGACACGTCGGTCGGACAGCCATAAACGGGCGTTTCGCGGCACTCGGGCACGCCGCCGGTCAGACAGGCTTCAATCGCCGCGCGGCCTGCGTTGTCGCCCTGGTGGCCGCGGGCGACCGTGATTCCACCACTGAAAAGCAGTTCCCCTTGCTTGCTATACAGCATCGTTTGGCCCGACGTGCTGGCGTGAAACCGCCGTGCTTCAACGCCGTCCATGTCCTGCAACACATGAGCACCCGGTATCGCCGTGGCTGTCCCAATCAAGTCCGTTTGGTCCCATTCGCTGTCGGCGTCGAGGGGCTTGAGAAAGACGACCCAGGTCGTCACTGCCCCGGAGCAGTGGGCCACGATTCTCTCTAATTCGGCCAGGCTCGCTCGCGTGCATGGGCAGTGAGGGTGAGCAAACAGGACCAGAGTGTCCGTCTTGCGATCCGGGACAATCTTGCTATTCACGGGCCATTGAGGCGGAGCGGATTGACTTCGTCCCGGCGAACCGCCGTACCAGGCGAGCAGGGCCAGCCCGGCGCACGACGCTCCGATCCAAAGTGTGGCCAAGGCGACGCGCAGCAGGTGCTGCGAGCGCAATTCAGCGCGAAGCCGAAGATCCATCGAGAGCCTACCTGCCCAAGGCAGAACGGTGGGAAAGTTAGCGGCGTGCGGTCGAATCGAACCGCGGTGGAAAGCAAGTTCCGCCGCGCCACTCGACCTCGATGGAAGCGTAGGTCGCGCTTGGCCTGCAACCAGCAATTAGCCGATTACTTGCGGCAAACGCGAGCCCTGGGGCCGGTCATGCCGAATAGGCGGTGGCGGGGCGGCGCCCCGCGGAACGTTGCCCCTTGGCTGGTGAGGAATTTAAGGTCGCGGCCGATTGTGCCTGCGGCGGCCGGCAGGAGTACTCGGCCGCCAATGCCGAGCGACCAAAATTAGAAGTCTACCTGCACACGGCCCACGAACAGGTCTGCCGTGCTGTAGCCGTGCACCGTGTTGTTTAGCATGCAGTGAATCCAGTTCCACTGCATCTTGGTGTGGGCGTTGAGATACCAGTTGAGGCCCAAGGTCGTATCGTTCAGCATGCCATTGCCCGCCGCGCCGGTGGCGGCCGATGCGTTGTAGGTGTTCGTGGTGCTGTTGTAGTAATGGCCGCTCAGCGACGCGGGGTTGCGCTCGTCGACGAACGACCAGCGAGCGCAGACTTCCCAGGCGCCCCAGCCGCAAATGCCGCCTGGTTTGACGGCGATGAAATCGGTGTAGGGCACCGGGTTTTTGAACGACGCCGAGCGTTTGTCCCACACGCGATGCTCGCCGGTCAAACGATACATGCACTCGACGTAGGCACCGTTATAGAAGATCGGGCCGACCACGCTGTCGACCTGCGTCGCCATCCACTCGGCCTGCGCGCTCCAGGCGCCCGACTGCCAGGCCGTTTCCACGCCGTAGATTTCGAAGCTGCGGGCGGCATAGCGACCACTGTCGACGAAGATGGGCGTGCCGTTGATCGCGTTGCCGAAGTTCTGCGAGTTTTCACCGTAGCCCAGCAAACCGAACTCGGGCAGCACCTTTGATTGATAGAACGGCGACGGCCCACCGCCGGCCTGGCCCGAAAGGCCGCTCGTCGCGCCGGTATTCTCGCCCAACCGGCTGTAGTCGAAGCTGCCGCCGATTTCCCAGAGGTAACGGTCCTCGGCCAGGTTATCGTAATACATCAAGTGCGTCATGCGAGTCGAATAAGAAAAGCCACCCTGGTCGCCAATATCGAGGCCGAACCGGTCGTCGCCCAAGGGCGCGTTGTTGAACCCTCCGGTGCGGAAAACGCTGTTGGCCCAAACCGTGGTTTTTTCTTCATTCCAATTCGTTGATTGCGCACCGACACGACGAAAGGGGACGAACGCCAAGAACGGCAGCGACCGCTCAAGGAACGGCAGATGGCGGAAACCGCTTTCGGCATCGATGCTGAAGGGCTGGACATATTGCCCGATCGTGACGGCCCCCAGCACCGGCACGTAGGCCTGTTCGACCCACAGGTCGAAAAAGCTTGGCCGCCCGGCCGTCGCGAAATCGACTTCCATCATATAGGTCGTCATCTCGGCCGCATTGCCCACGACCGCCAGACGGGCCCGGCGGAAGCCGGTACCATTCTGCGCATTGCCGACCGTGGCGATATTATTCGGATCCTGCGAGTAGAACGCCGTATCGAGCTGCGTAAAGCCCGTCATGCGAAACGTTGGGTACTTGTTGGGTGTACCCTTGAGCGCGGCAATTTGGGATGAATCGGGCAGGTTGCCAACGGACTGATCGCCAGGCGAGCGCGCGCTGCCTGGCGCCGGCGTGCCAGGGCTCGTCGGGGCTGCCGTGTCGACGGGCGGCAGCCGCATGGCATTTCCGGTTGCGTTGACCTGCTCGCGCAAGGCTTTCAGCTCGTTGTCCTGCTGTTCCAAGCGGCGCAGGATGGCCGAGATTTCATCCGTGCTGGCCGCTTGGGCGTAGGCCGACGTGCTGAACCTGACGAGCAGCAGCATCACTCCGCAGGCCAGCAGAACAGTCCCCAGGGTTTTTCCCCAGCGGACTTTGGCACTCAGCGCGCGAACCGCGAACCCACGCCAACTGAAGGTTGCCATCCTTGGCGGCTCCTTTAAATCACAAATCAACAGTAGCGCGGTCGCGAACGCAGCGAACTGGCCACGGCTTGCTCCGAGGCCTCCCGATCGTGCAGGTGGGCGCTCGGACGGTCGGATCGGAAAGCCGTCCCGTTGTTCGGGTCAGCGGGGCAGCAAGAAACTCGGGAGTGTGGAGAGCGGGGAGATCGGTGGGGAAGCTAACGAGAAATTCGGATCGATCGTGAAGTGGGCTTTAGCCGGTTATAAGCAAGGCAGCGGTTGTGATTGCAAAACGAGCTGTGCGGTCGATTTCGACAGTCGCCGTTAATCGCTGCAAAACAATGACTTACAAGGATCAACCAGGTTTGGTGAACCGTCACGAGAAAATAAATCACAATCCCAGTCAGCATGGTAACCATTCGCGCTCCTGAATCACTTCGGGCCCGTCTGACAGTTCCCACGGGCTCGTACCTTCAGCCAACGCTCGACGCGTTGCCGCACGAGGCCGAAGGCGACGGCATATCGAGTCCGCGATTGCCCGCCTTGCCGCGATTTTTATGTGGTGATCTACGTTTGCTGACTCAAGGCGGCCGAGGCGGTGCGGGCAAATGCGAGGTCCTTTGCCCGCAACAATCACGGGTTTGAACGGCCGAAACTCACCGCGAGTTCACTTCCTAAGTTCGGCCCGTGCCGAGGATTTCCCTTGCAGGCAACCAGAAGTCTCCGCAGCCTCCGGGCGTGATGCTGCACAGGCAGCGCAAACTTTTCCGGTTCTTCCTGGCGTGCCGATCTCGCTGTTTTGGCTGTCCACTGCGACTGAAATGGCTGTCGCGATTAGGTGCAGCAAACGTTTTCCTAACCTCCGATACAAGTCCTATAACCCGAACGAGGCAACAAGCAAACCGAATGGATTCGGAAGGCAATTGCTTGACGTGTTGCCCAAGTCGACCATGGAAGGCCCTAGCCGTGCGATATCGTGCTTCGCTCACCTTCGTCGCCGCCCTATTGCTCGCCGGTTCATCCGCGGCACAATCGGCACTCGCCCAGTCGTTCACCGGTGCTGTTCCCAGCATGCCAAGCCCCGCGGCGCCGAACACCGGCCTGCCCCCTGCAATCGTTCCGGTCGGCTACACCGACACAACCCCCGATGCCGTTTCACGGCTGCCGGCCACGAACGAGCGCGTGACTGAGCTCGAGCAGCGACTGGCGATGTTGGAAGGCCGCCTGGCCAACCAGCCGTCGCTGGTTGAGTCGACGCTCACTGCCGACGCCGCCAATGCGCCTAACGCCGGCAGCATCGTGGGCAAGGATCTCGACCTGATTCCAAAGTGGAACTATGGCTTTGAAGCACAGACGAAAGACAAGGTCTTTCGCACGAAGTTTGGCGGTCAGTTGCAGGCTGACTGGACCGACTTCAATCAGGCCAATCAATTGACCAACACCCCGATCAACGGTCCCGCCGCCGGGCCCGCGGGCGGCATCGGCCGCCAGAATGAAGCCGTCGATTTTCGCCGACTTCGTTTGCGGTCTGAAGGCACGATGTATGAGAACGTCGGCTGGGTGGTGCAGCCCGACTTCTCCAACGCGGCCAACGTCTCGAATGTGCCCGGCAATCCGCCCGGCTTTCCCAACTCGCTCAACCAGGGCAACTTCGCCGCTGGCCAAACGCTGGCCATCGTGCCCACGCTCACCGATTGCTACGTGACGGTCATGAAGTTGCCGGTGGTGGGCAACTTCCGCGTCGGCAATTTCAAAGAGCCCCTCGGCCTGGAGCACATGACCAGCAGCCGGTTTTTGGACTTCATGGAACGGTCGGCCAACCAGGACCTGTTTTATGGTCCCTTCAACAACGGCTTCATGCCGGGTGCCATGTTCTTCAACTGGACCGAAGACCAGTATGCAACGTGGGCGCTGTGGGCTGGTCCGAATCAGAGCAACTTGTTCGGCTATCACGTTGGCCAAGGCCAATGGGCTGGCACGGCACGCGGAACGATCTTGCCGTATTACGACGAGGCCTCGAATGGTCGTTACCTGGTTCACTTTGGCGGTTCGCTCAGTGCCCGCAAGCCCGACCAAGGACAGGACCGATTCCGTACTCGCGGCGACGAGCGCGACGGCCCGCCGAGCATCTTGAACACGAACTATCTCGATACCGGCAGCTTCAACACGTCGTTCCAGTATGAGTTCAACGTGGAACACCTGACGGTCTGGGGTCCGTGGACCGTTCAGGCCGAATACTTGGGAACGTTTCTGCAGAACACGTCCTACAATCCACTGAACACCGCCGGCACCGTGCCCGCCGCCTTGCAACAGCTGTTCCTGACGCCTGGCCAGACCGGCGGCAACGTTTTCTTTCAAGGCGGTTACGTGGAGGCACTTTACTTCCTGACCGGCGAAAGCCGCGGTTACGATCGTCGCATGGGCATTGCCGATCGCATCGTGCCGATCAACAACTTCTTCATGACGCGTTCTCGCGACGGCGGCTCATGCGGCTGGGGCGCGTGGCAGGCCGGCGTTCGCTACGGCTATGCCAACATGAACAGCGGGTTGATCAACGCCGGCGTCCTGAACACGATTACCTTCGGACTCAACTGGTTCTTGAATCCGAACTTGAAGTTCCAGTTCAACTACGACGTCGACTATCGCAGCCAGGTTGCTCAGACCGCGCCTGGCTGGATCAATGCGGCGGGCATGCGGGTTGCCTTCGACTTCTAACCATTGCTCGCTTCCCAATGAGGGAGCCGAAGAGTCCCTCGTTGTCGCCTTATTGCACGGGCCCCTGTGTGCCTTCGAGCACCAGGGGCCTTTTGCGTGCGCTACGAGGTCGGGCGAGCGCGAGATGGCACGAAAGGCATCGCCCTGCTAGCGCATCGTGTGCCTGTCGGCCTCGGCGCGGACCGAGAACTGCGAAGAATGAATCGAAGCCGGCTAAATGAGCAGCTTGGGCGCAAATTGCCTAATCGGAATTGTCGAAGATACATGGTTCCGGCCGTCGATGACCCATGAATAGACGCGATTTGATTGCCACTTCTCGGACAAATCGAAGGTTTAGGCAATGAGTAGGCCTTTGTTGATATGCGTGCTGACATTAGCGGCTTGCTGCGGCTGCACGCGCCACAAGCCGGTGGCCGACACGGCACACCCCTACGCCGCCGAGCAAACAGTTGCCCGCGACAAAGTTGAGGCTCGCGGCCGGTATGACGTCAAGCACGACCCGAACGACACGATGTCGGTCAATTCAATGGGCTCGGATTGACGTGCTGCGGATTTGAATCATCCTGCAAAGCAGCGTCCCGCCGACCCGGCGGAGCCATCCCCCTCGCCGCCGCCGGATAAGCCATCGGACCCACCGCCTTTCAATCGCCGAACCCAGCGGCACGAAATCGCGTCCTGTCATCGAAGGGACGCCAGCCGTTGAACCAGGTTCGTAAACCGAGGTCCATCGGCGCGCAACGGTGCTGCACGAAGAACCCAGCCCCACCCTTTGTCGGCCCGCAAGCACTGTGCTATATTTTTGGCGGGTTTTTGGCGTGCGGAAGGCCTTGCGGCGGAGAAGTGAAGCGAGCTTGATCAGTTATCACTCCAGCACCGCCCACAAAGTCTCAAGACTGGCCCAAAACACACGGCGGCGTAGCTCAGTTGGTTAGANNGAGCAGCGGAATCATAATCCGCGTGTCCGGGGTTCGAATCCCTGCGCCGCTATTTGAGACGATTCTGGGGCCTTTGGGAGGGTTCTCGATGGACGACCATGCGACGAAGCAAGCTCCGGGGCTGCCGGAGGTGATCAAGCTGGTAGGACAGCTGGATGCCAAGGGGCACGATAGGGCTTTCACAAACCACCTGTTCAGAGTGATTTGCGACACGCTGATCCGCCAGCAAGAAGAGATCGACGGGATGAAGGCCCAGATCGCCATGGCGGCCACGCCGAAGCAGAGCCAACCGCCGGCACCGGCGAGCCGGCCGGGAACCTTCGGACGGTAATAAGTTTGGCCAGATAGGCAATTTAGCCGCGATCACGCACGGAATGCAGAAATGACCTACGGACCGGATAAGAGCCAGCAGCTGCCCGGCGAAAAACACCTCAAAAGTGAGGCCGAAACAGCTCGGGAAGCGCTTTTGAAGAAGGGGGTCGGGATGTCCGGCCACCGGTCAATGAAGGAGCTGGCTGAAAAGATGGCAGCCATCGAGGGGCCGGGCGAGACCGTGCGCAAGCGCTTCGCGGAGATAGCACAGGGCTGGGATCAAATGCTCGGCCGGAACAACATGATCGATCGGCTACCGGTACTCCCGAAGTCGGCGACGGTCGAATTGCTGGAATGGAACCTCGCGGCGGCGGCTGACAAAGTGTGCGGCGACATTTGTGAGCAGGCCAGGACCTTTCAGGCGGCCTTAAACCCCGACGAGGAGATCGGCGTCACGCTCGTTCACCTCGGTGCAAATTACACGATCCGCGTTGACGAATTCGGCTACAAGAATCCGTGCTTGCTGGTGTTCGTCGGCGAGTTGGACAGCGGGCACAAGGTGCGGCTGATCCAACACGTTCAACAGGTCAATTGCCTGCTAGTCGCGTTACAGCGAGCTCCCAATCGACCCGTCCGTGAGATGGGCTTTTGGGTACCGACGAACGAGGGCGGCATAGAACGCGAGGCGACGGCAGGCGGCGATTTCGAGTGACCGAGTTGTGCGGAGTATTCATTCGCGTGTCCGGGGTTTGAATCCCTGCGCCGCTATTGACCTGAAGGCCCGCAAGAACGACTTCTTGCGGGCTTTTTCATGCGCAGTCGTTCCTTCCAAGCGGCGCGGTCAAACTCCGCCGATTGCAACGAGAACCGTTGTTCGCTCGCATTCTCGCGCATAAGGCCAGCGACTGGGCCGAACCAGCCTCCTGACGGCTAACCCAACTTCCCCGACGTTTCGACAA
>PLYM01000188.1 GCA_003153375.1 Planctomycetaceae bacterium | reverse complement strand
TGAGGGTGTGGGTGTCGGCGGTGCCAGGATCAGTGAACGATCCGGTCAAGGTAACGAGATCTTCTTCGGTGACGTATTGGTCGTCGCCGGCGCTGACGATTGGCGCCACGTTGAGGACGGTGAGCGAGGTGGCAGCCGAGGTGACTACGTGCCCCTGGCCATCGTCCACGCGGAGTTGAGGCGAGAATGAACTGGGACCGTTCACGATGCCCAGCGCCTGGAGCTGCGTCCAGGTGAGCGTCGGCTTCGCGCCGGTCGCGTCGCCGAAGACGCCGTCGCCGTTGATGTCCCAGGAGTAGCTGAGCGGATCGCCGTCGGGGTCGTTGGTATGCGAGCCGTCAAGCGTGAGCGAGTCCCCCTCGTTGATCCTATACGGACCGCCGGCGCTGGCGGTGGGAGCCTGATTCAGCGCGACCGTGCTGGTCGACCATGTGACGGCCCTGGAAAACTCGCTGGTGGCGACGGCCGGGCTGGTTGCCGTCGCGCTGACAAACTGGCCCGGCGCGACGGCGGCGGGGAAATTGAAGGAGAACGTCGCGTTGCCGCTCGAGTCGGTGGTGAGATAGCGGGTGCCCAACAAGGTCTGCCCTTCGCCATAACCAGACGGGTCAGCGGCGGCGTTGAGAAAGAACTGCAAGGTGAAAAACGTGTCGGGCGTGCTGTTGTAGGACCCGGTGACGGTCGAAATCACGCCGTCGCTGCCCACGGTCGCCAGCACCGGATAGTTTTGCAAATCGTTGCTACCGGTATCGGTGTCGCCCGTGTCGTTCGGCGTGACGCCGTCGTCCCCCAGGTCGATGCCCAGCGAGCCGTTGGAGTAAATTGAGTTGGAGAGAACTCCGACTTGCTGGACGACGGGTTCAAGGCGGTTAAAAAAGTTGTAATACCACTCGATGTCAACGCCGTCGCGACCATTGAAGGCGATGATGTTGCCCTCGCCGGGCTCGGTTCCACCGATGACGTTTTCTCCTGGCGTGGGTACAAAGATTGTGCCATACGAGCCCGCGGACTCGAAGTGAATTCCGTCACCGCCGTTGCCCAAAGGACTGACGCCGTCGGCCTGTGTGCCGATGCGATTGCCCTGAACGATGTTGGTGGAAGGGATGGGGACGGTGTCCTCCGCGACAAAAATGCCGTCGCCGACGTTGCCAGAGATCAGATTGCCGGCGCCGGGCTGGGGACCACCGATGAGGTCGTGACTGCCCGAGATGCTAATCCCCGCGAATTCGCCGCCGCCGGGGTCGTTGATGCCGGTGCCATTGCCAAAGTCGAGCGTTCCGGTGATATCGGTGCCGATCAAATTGCCCTGAATAACGTCGAAGAACCCATCATCCACGATGCCGGTGCCGCCATTGTTGGAGACAATGTTGCCGTCGCCCGGCTGTGTTCCGCCAATCGTGATTCCGCTGTCCGTGTAGTCTTCGCCAACTAAATAGATACCCTGCGCGATGTTACCTAGTTTTTTCGTGCCGGTGATGTCGGTGCCGATGAAGTTGCCCTGAATGACGCTGCCTTGGCCCCCGTAGACGGACAACCCCACCCCCATGTTTCCGGAAATGATGTTGCCGGCTCCCGGCGCGGCACCGCCGACGATGTTGGGGCCACCAATCGCGAGGCCATCACCCCCGGTATCGAATTGGCCGTTCGGCACCGCCATGGTCCCCGTGAGGTCGGTGCCGACGTAGTTGCCTTCGATGAGGTTGGAGGCGCCGGTGAAGGTATCGGTCGTGGTGTCGAAAACGTCGATTGACAGACCAGAGTTGACATTCCCGGAGATGATATTGCGCTCGGCGGCCGTCGTGCCGCCGATGCGATTGCCGCCACCCGCAATTTGGCCTCCGTACATATTCGGCAAGGCCATCATACCCGTAACGTCGGTGCCAATGAAGCAATTCTCGAGCACGTTGTCGTTGCCATCCATGACGATCCCCATGCCAAAGCCACCGTCAATCGCTCCGGAGTCGTAGAGGGGCGCAAAGAAACTGTTGATGTCCAAGCCCTTGACGGTGCAGCCGTTCGTGTTGACGAAAAGACCAGTCTCGACAGTCGGAGAGCCGGAGAGACTCGACTGCTCCACCTGCGTGCCGACGATCTGAACGAGCGGCGTGCCGGCGTAGCCGGGCTGGGTGGTGCCGTCGATGATCACCGAGTCGATGATCACCGGCAGCGCCGTCAGCGGCGCAATCGTCTGCACGCCGCTGCCGATGGCAAATTCGATCGTGTCGAGCCCCGGGTGCGCGTTCGCCGCCAGGATGGCATCGCGCAACGTCACGTGCGCGGGGTTATAAGCACCGTCGTCGGTGTCGTCCGTGGTGTTGACGACGTAGACGTTTCCCAGCACGTCGCCGACGGCGACGCGCTCGGAGAAATCAGAGGTGCCGTAACCGTAGCCGGTGGCAGTGGCGGTGACGAGCTGGCCGTTGGCGACCGAAACATCGAGATCGGCGGTGAAATCGACGTGGCCATTCTCGTCGGTTTGGACGGTGATGGTGCCCAGCAGGGTCTTCCCCTGGCCGTAGCCGCTCGCGGTGACGGTCGGATTGCTGAAAAATTGCAGGGTGAAAGTGCTGTAGGGCCGACTGTCGAGATAGCCCGAAATGGTCGTTTCGCCTCCGGAGCTCAGGGCCGACGCGAGCACGGGATAGTTTTGCGGATTGGTATAGCCATCGTTGTAGCTGGCGGCGTCATTGAGGTCCTGGCCATCGATGCCATCGTCCGTGAGCGGGACTCTCAGGTATTCTTTGGAAAAGTTTTCCGAGATTCCAAGACGTTGGT
>PLYM01000213.1 GCA_003153375.1 Planctomycetaceae bacterium | reverse complement strand
GTTCAGCCCTTATGAATAATTCGGGCTAGCGGGGTCAGCCGTCCAATTGTGCGGACCCTTCCGTTTGGGCGACCCCCTCCGTTTGCACCGCCTATGCCGATTCGGCAACGGGGCTCTGAGATCGCAGGCAGAGGAGCCGGCACGGCGGACGCACCTAGCCCGAACTCAGGCCAGCAACTTGCTCACCACTTCGCCTTCGACGTCGGTCAGGCGGAAATCGCGGCCTTGAAAGCGATAGGTCAGCTCGGTGTGATCGAAACCGAGCAGGTGCAGGATCGTGGCGTGCAGATCGTGAACGTGAACGCGGTCGGTCGTGGCGTTGAAGCCAAAATCGTCGGTCTCGCCCAGCGTGATGCCGCGCTTGATGCCGCCGCCGGCCAGCCACATCGTGAACGCGTTGGGATGATGGTCGCGACCGTCGTTGCCCCCCTGCACCATCGGCGTGCGGCCGAACTCGCCGCCCCAGACCACCAGCGTGTCGTCGAGCAGCCCGCGCTGCTTGAGATCTTTGACCAACGCCGCCGATGCCTTGTCGGTGATCGCCGTCTGCTCCTTGAGCCCGGCCGTCAGCCCTCCATGATGGTCCCAGGCCTCGTGAAACAACTGCACGAAACGGACGCCCCGCTCGACGAGTCGCCGGGCCAACAGGCAGTTGTTGGCATACGACGGCTTCCCCGGTTCGGCGCCGTACATTTCCAGCGTCTCGGCTGACTCTTGCGAGAGGTCCATCAGATCCGGCGCGCTAGCCTGCATCTTATAAGCCAGCTCGAAGGAGTTGATGCGGGTGGCGATTTCCGGATCGCCCACCGTGTCGAGGCGCAACGAATTGAGCTGCGCGAGCGCGTCGAGCGAATCGCGCTGCGTCTGCCGGTCGATGCCCGGCGGGTTCGACAGAAACAGCACGGGATCGCCCTGGCTGCGCAGCGGCACGCCTTGATAGACGGTGGGCAAAAAGCCGCAGCCCCAGTTCGACGAACCGCCGCTGGTGCCCTTTTTGGCCGAGTTGAGCACGACAAAGCCCGGCAGATCGCGCGATTCGCTGCCCAGGCCATAGGTCGTCCAGGCGCCGATGCTCGGCCGCCCAAACTGCTGCGAGCCGGTATTCATCATGATCTGCCCCGGAGCATGATTAAACGCGTCGGTCACCAGCGACTTGACGATCGCCACGTCGTCGGCCACCGAAGCCAGGTGCGGCAGTAACTCCGACAACTCGGCGCCCGATTGGCCGTGTCGGGCGAACTTGAACTTGGGGGCCAACAGCGTCGAGTTCGGATGAATGAACGCGGCCCGATAGCCCTTGAGCAACTCGGCCGGCGGCAACTTGCCTCCATACTCTTCGAGCTTGGGCTTGTAGTCGAACAAATCCAGGTGGCTCGGCGCGCCGGCTTGAAACAGAAAGATCACCCGCTTCGCCCGCGGCGTGTAGTGCGGGCGCTTGGGTGCCAACGGATCGACCGGCGCCGTCGCCGCGCGGGCCGTCTCGCCCAGCAGCGTGCCCAGCGCCATGCTGCCCAGGCCCACGCCGCACTGTTCGAAAAACCAGCGGCGCGAGACCAGTCGGCGGACGTCGTCGAGTCGTGTCATCGGAGTCGCTATTCCTTGGTGATTGTCTCGTCGAGATTCAACAGCACGCGTGCCACGACCGTGTAGGCCGCCAGCTGAGCCGGCGTTACGCCCGCGGTCAGCGCCGGCGGCAGCTCGTTGGCTCCGCTGGCGATTTCGCGCGGATTGGTCCAGCCCTCGGCGATCCGCCGCTGCGTTTTGTTCAACAATTCCGTCAACGCCCGGCTTTCGGCCTCGGTCGGCTCCCGGCTGACGCAGGTGCGAAACGCGAACCGTAACCGCTCCACGTCGTCAGGGCCGGCCGAAGCGAGCGTCTTGCGCGCCAGTGCCCGGGCGCACTCAATGAAGATCACTTCGTTGAGTGTGGTCAGCGCCTGCAAGGGCGTGTTCGAGCGCTGCCGGCGGACGCACGAAAAGTCGCCGTTCGGCGTGTCAAAGTTCTGCAGCGCCGGAAACGGCAGCGAGCGGCGGCGGAACGTATACAGCGCCCGGCGATAGCGGTCCTCGCCCGTCTCGGCGTTCCAAGTCAACGGAGCATAACTCAGCGCCAGCAGGCTCTCGGGAATCGGCGAGTAAATGCTCGGCCCGCCCACGCGCGGATTCAACTTGCCGCTGGCCGCCAGCGCGATATCGCGCACGATCTCACCTTCGACCCGAAAACGCGGCCCGCGAGCCAGCAGCCGGTTGTATGGATCGCGCGCGTGCAGCTCGGGCGTCACCTTCGACGACTGGCGATACGTGGCCGAGTGGACGATCAGCCGGTGCAAATCCTTCAAGCTCCAGCCGTGATCCATCAACTCCACCGCCAGCCAATCCAACAACTCGGGATGACTCGGCGGTTCGCTCTGCATGCCGAAATCTTCGCTCGTGCTGACGATGCCGGTGCCAAAATAAGCCTGCCAGATTCGGTTCACCGCCACCCGGGCCGTGGTCGGGCTCTGACGGTCGGTCAGCCAACGCGCCAGCGACAGCCGCGTGGGCGCTTCGTCGCTGGACATCGCCGGCAAAAAGGCCGGCACGCCCGCGCGCACTTCGGCCGTCGGACGCAGAAAGTCGCCACGCGTGAGCATCCGCGTTGAGCGCGGCTGTTCGCGTGACGCCAACACCAGCGCCGTCGTGCCCGCGGGCCATTGTTGCCACAGCGTGTCGATCCGCCCGTTGGCATCCTTCCACTCGGGCCGCGTGGTGCGCCAATACGAAAACACCTCGGCAGTCTGAGCGGCGCTGCGCTGATCGCGCGGCACGGCCAAAATCTCGCGCACGCGCTTCGGCAGCAGATCGGCCGTCAAGTTGTCTTTCGCGGCGGTGAGCGAAAGCCGGAAGCGGCCGAGCAGGTTGTTCTGATGATCGTCGCTGTTCCAACCGCCGTGATTCTGCGCCAGCGAAATGGTCACCACGGCGCCGGCCGGAAACTCGATCGGCTTTTCGAGCCGGAACACGGCTTTGCGATCCTGGTTGCGGCGGCCCGCGCCCGCGTCGATGCCCCAGGCGGTCTCATCCTTGCCGTCGATCGCCATGGCCACCGGTCCCACGACTCGCTTCTTGTTCGAGCGATCATCGAAATTCGCTTCGAGCGGCGTTTCGCTCTGTTCGAAGTCGGACGTGGCGCTGGCGATCTTGACCTCGGCGTCCTTCTCCTCGCCCTCGGCCGAGCGGGCTTCGATCTTGATCTGCGTGAGAGCGCACGTGCCCTTGAACGAGCGGCCCGGCCCGCCGCGCGGCAGGTTCGCATCGGTCAGCAACTCCAGTCGCACGGCCGTCACGCTGGTGAGGCTTGTCTTGCCGCTGATGCGAAACGTGCAATGCGTGGGGGCATAGCCGGCGCAGAGCATCGACTGGTCCTTCAGCAGGCTCAGCTTCGCCCCGCCGCCCACCTCTTCATAGGCCTCTGGGGCCAGCACTTCCCATTCGACCTGCGGCGCCGCGATCTGGTTCTCCCAGGTCGCCATCTGCTCGGCCCAGTGCGGCGTCGCCTGCTTCAGTTCACCTTCGATCGCGGCAATCTGCCGCGCCAGGCTTTCGCGCAGCTTCAACTCCTCGGGCGCATAGGCCGTGATCTGCCGCTCGTGATCGTTGTTCAAAAACGCGAACAGCCGGTAGTACTCTTCCTGCGTGATCGGATCGAACTTGTGGTTGTGGCACTGACAACATTGAATCGTCAGCCCCAGCACGCTCTTGCCCAGGGCATCCATCCGATCGAACATCGCTTCCATGCGAAACTGCTCGGGATCGACGCCCCCCTCTTCGTTGAGCATCGAGTTGCGCAGAAAGCCCGTGGCCACGATCTGGTCCTGCGTGGCCTCGGGCAATTGATCGCCGGCCAGTTGCTCGATGATGAACTGATCGTAGGGCAGATCGCGGTTCAGGGCACCGATCACCCAATCGCGATACAACCAGACGTTGCGCGACTTGTCTTTTTCGAAACCGTCCGAATCGGCATAGCGGGCCGCGTCGAGCCAATGCCGGCCCCACCGCTCGCCATAGTGGGGCGAAGCCAGCAACCGCTCGACTTGCTTCTCATAAGCCTGCGGCGAGTCGTCCGCCAGAAAGGCATCGACCTCGGCGATCGTCGGCGGCAAGCCAATCAAATCCAAGCTCAGCCGCCTTAGCAGCGTCACGCGATCGGCCTCGGGCGACGGGCTCAGCCCTTCCTGCTCCAACCGCTGGAGGATGAACCGATCCATGTCGCCGCGCGGCCAAGCGGCATTCTTGACCGCCGGCACGGCAGGCCGCACGACCGATTGAAATGCCCAATGCCGCGCCTTCTCTTCGCCGGTCGCCGCGCGAACCACCACCACGGCCCCCAGCGCCAGCGCGGCTGCGAGAGCGAATTTCAACGAGCTGTGGCCGGACGCCAGGCGGTGCATCGGTTGGTCGCGCGATTGAAGGAGTGCGATCGAGGCGTGCGGGATCAATCCTGTAGCCACCTATCCTAAACCACGCCGGGGCCTGTCACCACCGCCCGCACGGTCCCAAGACCCAACCCGCGAACTGCGGTGAATTTAGGGCGCACGGGCGGGACCGCAGGGAAACGGGCCGCGTGTCGGCCGCTACTTCTCCGCCGGCGCGCCCGCATGCCTGAGCATCGCCGCGCTCGACTCGCGGGCGAAGCGTTTCTGCACGCGGCGCACCAGCGGATAGCCCAGCCTCGAGAGCCATTGATTGGGCCGCGAGAAGGCGCGAATCGAAAACCACACGCTGTCGTCTTCGTTGTGCGTCACCCAAAACCGTTCCTCGCCCCGCTCGGCATGATCGGCCAGCGTGCCATAGACCACGCCGAACTGGCGGCCCACCCCGTGATGCGACCCGTGACCGAGCCCGTGAGCGATATCGATCACCTCGATGACCCGACAGGCGTTCAACCACCACATTCCCAGCACGCGCGCCAATACGGCCACCGTGCGGCCTCGCTCCAGCGGTGTCTCGGGCCAGCACAGCTCGACCCAATCCAATTCGAATTGTCGCCAGGCCACAAGCGCGGCTTGGGCCCTCTCGAACGTCGCGGCGCCCGACCCCAGCCGGGTGTGAATTTCATCGAGCACGAATCCGCTCGGCGCGCCGAGCGACGACGTGCCGACCTGGGTATAGCTGAACGTGGTGGTGGCTTGCGCGGCGAGAAATTCGTCGATGAACCTCGGCGTCGGTTTCTTTGTCCACAACAGCATTCCACCACCTGCCTGGCGGCCCTCCTCGTGGGAGGGTCCGTCGGTCGACGATTCCCGGCACTATCCTGGCTGTTTTTGCCGGGAAATTCCATGCCTCCCTCGGCATTCACAATGCCCGCGGCGGCACTTGGCACCGGGGCTATGGGCCGATTATGCTAGGTGGTTCCCGCCAGGGCGACTTTTTGGCCGTGGTGGTCCACAGACAGCGGAGCAAGCTTGCCGTGACGACCAATTCAACCAATCCCGACTTCTCCAAGGGCGACGGCCTGGTGCCGGCGATCGCTCAGGACGCCGCCACCGGCGAAGTCCTGATGCTGGCCTATATGAACCAGGAAAGTTACGACGAAACCGTGGCCACGGGCCGCGCCGTTTACTTCAGCCGCAGCCGCAACAAACTGTGGCGCAAAGGCGAGGAAAGCGGCAACGTCCAGGAAGTGAAGGGCATCTATCTCGACTGCGACACCGACACGATCCTGATCAAAGTCAATCAGATCGGCGGCGCGGCCTGCCACGAGGGCTATTCGAGCTGCTTCTTCCGCCAGGTTACGCCCCAGGGGCTCCAGGTGATCGGCAGCCGCGTGTTCGATCCCAAGGAAGTCTACAAGAAGAAATAGACGCCACCGCGGCGTCCTTTTTGTTGCCTTGGCAGGTTGGATTGCCAGGCAATTGTTACTCTGATTACTCCGACGGTCCGCCGTCGACTCACCGCACCAATCGTTCGCTGTCTCAGAAAGTGGTCGCCATGGAAAATCGTTTGAAGTTGGGAATTCCCGCCGGCAGTTTGCAGGAGGCCACCGGCGAGTTGTTTCGCCGCGCGGGCTATAAGATCACCTTCAACTCGCGCAGCTATTTCCCCTCAATCGACGACGAACAGATTGAGTGCATGCTGATCCGCGCGCAAGAGATGGCCCGCTATGTCGAAGATGGCGTACTCGACGCCGGGCTCACCGGCTTCGATTGGATCATGGAGAACAACTCCGACGTCTTCGAGGTGGCCGAGCTGGTCTTTTCCAAAGTCAGCCGCCGGCCGGTGCGCTGGGTGCTGTGCGTGCCCGAAAATTCGCCGTTCCAAAGCGTCAAGGACCTGGAGGGCAAGCGCATCGCCACCGAGGCTGTCGGCCTCACCAAGCGCTATCTGGAACGCCACGGCGTGAAGGCCAAGGTCGAGTTCAGCTGGGGCGCCACCGAAGTCAAACCGCCCAAGCTCGCCGACGCGATTGTCGAAGTGACCGAGACCGGCAGCTCGCTGCGCGCCAATCACCTGCGCATCCTCGACGAAGTGCTGACCAGCACGCCCCGCTTCATTGCCAATCGCACGGCCTATGCCGACCCCTGGAAAAAGCAGAAGATCGACGACATCGTTTTGATGTTGCGTGGCGCGATGGCGGCCGAAGGCAAGGTGGGCTTGATGATGAACGTGCCGCGAGACCGCTTGCAGCAGGTCCTGTCGCTGTTGCCGGCCCTGCAACAGCCGACCGTGTCGAGCCTGGCCGACGACAAGTGGGTGGACGTGAACACGATTCTCGACGAGTCGATCGTGCGCCACATCATCCCCCGCCTCAAAGCGGCCGGCGCCCGCGGCATCGTCGAATACGCCCTGACCAAGGTCATCGACTAAGCTCTCGGGGGTGGATACTGACTCTTCGTGTGCCACTGCTGGCTTGCCCNNCACTGCTGGCTTGCCCAGCAGTGCTTGATGCGACCCTTGCATCGGACTCAAAACTCAACAAGCCACTCGATCCATGCCACGCTTTTCCCACCGCTGCCCGCCCCCGGGTGCCACTGCTGGCTTGTCCAGCAGTGCCTGCCCGATGTTTCCCGACGGACGATACCCATCTCGTTCCACCGCCCGCCCCCGCCTGGCCCTTGCCTTGCTCGCCGTCGCGATCTTTCTAGCGTGCAAGCCCGCCGCACAATCCGCCGACCTACCGCTGCTCGTTAGCGAAGACTTCGAAAACGGCAGCGCCCGCTGGCAGGCTACTGACAACGACGCCTGGCGCATCGCCGAGACGCCGCGCGGCAAGGTCTTTAGCCTGTTTCGCCAAAGCCAGTTCAAGCCGCCGCATCGCAGCCCGGTCAATTTCGCCCTGCTCAAGGACGTCATCGTTTCCGACTTCGTGCTCGAGGCGCAGGTGCAGAGCACGATCAAGGATTACGATCATCGCGACATGGTGCTGGTCTTCGGTTATCAGGACCCGGCACACTTCTACTATGTTCACTTCGGCAAGAAGACCGACGACCACGCCAACCAGATTTTCATCGTCAACGACGCGCCGCGCGTGAAGATTTCGACCCAGACCACTCCCGGCACGCCCTGGGACGAGGAGTGGCATCGCGTTAAAGTGGTGCGCACCGTGGCCGACGGCAACACGGCCGTCTATTTTGACGACCTGGACCACCCGGCGATGACCGCCACGGACAAGACGTTTGCCTGGGGACAACTGGGCATTGGCTCGTTCGACGACCAGGGCAACTACGACAACGTCGTCGTCCGTGGCACGCTGGCCAAACCCACCCGCTGAAAACCATCCGAGCGAAGCAAGGAGCAACCATGAGCGCCGAATCGCGTCTGGCCGAATTGAAACTGCAACTGCCCCCAGTCCCCAAGCCGGCCGGCGTTTACAAGCCGCTGGTGATCTCGGGCAAGATGGCCTACGTCTCGGGCCACGGCCCGCTGAAGAGTGACGGCACGATGCACACCGGCCGCATCGGCACGGATGTCGACCTGGCAGCCGGCGTCGCCTCCGCCCGCCAAACCGGCCTGGCCATCCTGGCCACGGTGCGCCAAACGCTGGGTAGTTTGGATCGCGTGGCCCGCGTGGTCAAAGTCCTGGGCATGGTCAACTGCGCTCCCGACTTCACGCAGCACCCGCAAGTAATCAACGGCTGCAGCGAGTTGTTCCGCGACATCTGGGGCGAAGACCACGGCGTCGGCGCCCGCAGCGCCGTCGGCATGGGCTCCCTGCCCGGCAACATCACCACCGAGATCGAAGTCATCTTCGAGTTGACGCACTAGGGTCTCGCGAAGCCGTGTCGCCCGAATTGGTCGATCGAATCGTCTCGCGGACGTGCGCACTGAGAACCGTGCGCATTCAAAAGCGTGCGCATCCGGAACCGTCCGCGATCAAGATGCTGCGCCACAACACTGTGGGCCAACGGCCCACAGGGCTGATTGCGCCAGGGCGTTGAGAAAGTTGGATTCGTTCCTGCCACCTTTTCTTTCTCCACCTTTTCTTTCTCCTTCTCTTGGTCAGGTTCGTGCCGGTCAGCATGGTGATATATCAGCGGCTGGCCACCTGCGGCTGCACGGATTGATGCGCCCCGGCGGCGGGAGTAAAGTACAATTGCAAAATTGCCGGGTGTTGCCGAGGGTCGTTCGTGGTCGATCTTGCCGAAGTTCTGACTCAGGCCAAATCGCACCATGGGGCTGGTCGTCTCGCCGAAGCGGAGCGGCTGTATCGACAAATTCTGCTGGCCGCTCCCCATCATGCGGAGGCCCATTACCTGCTCGGTACCGCGTGCCACGCCTCGGGCCGCGGGCAAGAATCGATCGCGCACCTAACGCAGGCGGTGCGGCTGAATCCCCAATACGTGGCGGCCCACCATTATCTCGGCTTCGTGTTCGAGGAGATGCTCGCCTGGGATGATGCGGTCGCCAACTATCAAGCGGCCCTGCGGCTCAAGCCTGACGATGCCGAAATCTCCCAGCGGCTGCAACGCGCGCTGGCCGCCAGGAGTGTCGCGCTGGAGACTTTGCCGAGGCAGCAGCAAAATGCGGACGATGCGACGGCCGGCCTGCTGGCGGCCGCCGAGCTCCATCCCGGCGACATCGACGCGCCGACATCTCTCGGCGCGCTCGCGTCTCGCGGAGCAGCCTTCGAGAGGCAGGGAAAACTCGACGAGGCGGAGGCTTGCCTTCGCCGCGCCATCGAAGTGAACGGCGAAGACGTCAAGGCACACTATCATCTGGGCACCGCGCTGGCGAAACGCGACCAGTTGGACGAGGCCGAGGCCTGTTTTCGTCGGGCTCTGGCGCTCGAGCCCGACAACGCCGAGGCGCTGGCGAGCTTGAGTTGGGTCTTGCTGCGGCAAGAGCGATTTGATGAAGCGATCGCCGGGTATCGTCGGACCTTGCAACTCAAGCCGGACCTGGTCGTCGCGCACCTGGAATTGGCCATGGCGCTAAAGCAGCAGGATCAGCTGGACGAAGCCGCCGCTTGCACCCAGCGTGCGCTGGAACTTCAGCCCGAGGTTGCCGAAGCACACTTTCTGCACGGTTCCGTCTTGCAGCGCCAAGGCCGTTTCGACGAGGCGCTGGCGGCCTATCAACGTGCGATCGCCTTGCGGCCGGACGAAGCGGCCTGGCAGCTGAGCGTTCTTTTGCTCTGCCCGTTGGTGTTCGACAGCAACGCCCAGATCGATCGCTATCGACAAAACCTGCTTGAGCAACTCGACTCGCTGGCGCGCCGCGAGATCAAGCTCGACTTTTCGACGATGGCGGCGTCCGATTGCCGTCCGGCGTTCGAGCTGCAATTTCACGGTCGCAACGAGCGGCCGATTCGCGAAGCCTTCGCCCGGTTGTTTCGCCATCTGCCTGCCGGCGAGTGCCCGCCCGTCGGCGATGGTCGGCCGCGACTCGGTTTTGTCGTGACCGACCGGCACGAGTCGATCTTCTTGAAGTCGATGGCCGGGGTGTTGGAGCGGCTGGACTCCGCGCGATTCGAGTTGGTCGTGGTGGGATCAAAACGCGGCACCGCGCTGATGCAGCCCCACTTGCGCAATCCGGCGATTCGATTGCTGCCGATGCCCGGCTCGATCGACGGGGCAGCCGAGACAATCCGCCAGGCGCGCTTCGACCTGCTTTACTACTGGGAGGTCAACACCGACAGCACGAATTATTTTCTGCCGTTCTTGCGGCTGGCCCCGGTTCAATGCACGTCCTGGGGCGTGCAGGTGACCTCGGGAATTGGGCAACTCGACTATTACCTGTCGAGCGACCTGGTCGAGCCTCCTGACGCGCAGCAACATTACAGCGAACGCCTGGTGCTCGCCCGCACGCTGCTGACCTATCAACGGCGTCTCGCGCTGCCGGCATCGCGCAAGCCCCGCGACGACTTTGGGTTGTCCCGGCGTCAGCACCTTTATCTGTGCGCACAGCAACTTGGCAAGTTCCAGCCTGATTTCGATCCAATTCTGCACGAGATCTTGCGGCGCGACCCGCAGGGGGTGCTCGTGATCGCCGACGAGCGCCACAGCCGTTTTGCGGCCAACGCCCTCCGCCGGCGATTTGCGGCGACGATGCCGGACGTGACCGATCGAATCGTGTTTCTGCCGTTTCAGCCGGCCGCCGACTATCTGAGTCTGGTCGCCGCGGCCGATGTCTTGCTCGATCCGTTGCACTTCGGCGGCGTGAATTCGACCTACGACGGTTTCTCGCTGAATCAGCCGATCGTCACCATGCCCGGCGGATTGCAGCGCGGCCGCTACACGCTCGGCTGCTATCGCAAGATGGGTTTCACCGACTGCGTCGCCGACTCGGCCTCGCACTACGTCGAGATTGCCCTGCGGTTGGCCAACGATGCCGCCTACCGCAGCTCGATCGTTGAGCGGATTCGCCAGGCGAGCCCTCGGCTGTTCGACGACCAGGAAGCCGTGAGCGAACACGAACGACTCTTCACGTTGCTCATCGAGAAGGCCCGTGAGAGGGCGTCGTGAGCGCGATTCGACGAGTGAGGAAGTGCAAAAGTGGGAAGAGCAGCTGTGGCAGGAAACCGATTTGAAGGTCGCGCCGAATGCAGCTCATCGAGAACCCTGACCCCAGTGCGGCGCAGTGAATCGCCGCCAGTGCCGCCCCGATAGGCCCAATGGGGCGAACTGACCACCTGAAACGATCGCTCGCTCCCCGGGAACTTCGGCCCACTCCCCCGCGGCGCCCATCGCCGCCCTACAAATCGCCGCTGCCCGACCGCGCGTCGCGCAGGTGACACGTCTCGTTGAGCGACAGCAAGCGAAAATCCTTTTGCCATTCGATCGTGCTGATCGAGCCGTTGGCCAAGGAGAACGGATTGCGCTCGGCCGGCACGCTCAGCAATGACTTGAACGCGGCCGACAGCGAACCGCCGTGGGCCACGACCACGGCCTGCCGATAGCCGGCCTCGCGAATGGCGGCAAACGCCGTGGCGGCCCGCTCCATCAGGTCGCGACGCGACTCGCCCTGCGGAATCCGATAGTCAGGATCCTGGCTGCGCCAGCGAAGGGCGTCTTGTGGAAACGTCTGGTCGATTTCTTCCCAGGAATGACCCTGAAAGATGCCGGCGTTGATCTCCATCAACCGCGGCTCGACCTGCACCGTGAGTTTCAGCCGCTCGGCAATCACCCGCGCGCTATCCAGCGCGCGGCTCAACGGGCTGGCGATCACCGCGTCGATCGGCTGTCCGGCGAGCACATCGGCGACGGCCGCGCACTGCCGCAGCCCCAGCGGCGAAAGTTGGCTATCGGATTGCCCCTGAATGCGACCGGCCGAGTTGAAAAGAGTTTCACCGTGACGAACGCAGAACAGCTTCATGGGCCCCTCAAGCTGCAAACCACCGAATGCCGGCAGCCGTTAGCCTAGCCTGAGGTGCAATTCGGAGCAAATGAGCGCACGTCACCGATCAGCAAAACGCGGGTGCGCCTCCGCATTTCTGGGTGCCACTGCTGGCTTTGTCCAGCAGTGTCCTCGTGGCCCCATGACGCTCGGCAGGTCTCACTGCTGGACAAGCCAGCAGTGGCACCCGAAGAGTACGTTTCCCGGGCAACGACCTACCGAGTCCCCTCAGCTTGCGGGTCGCGCGGCGGCACTTGCGGCTGCCGCTTCCGCACGTTGAGCGACGTCAAATGCCGCGCTTCCTGAGCCGAGCGATCGGCGCTCAATTGACGCAGGAAGTCGGGCGAGGCGTGATCGAGCATGATCACTTCGCTCTTGGCGCCTGGGTTCGATAGCGAGCGAACGATACAGATCACCTCGGCACTGCCACCGCGACTGCGCAGCTCGGCCAGCGTGGCCCGTTCGGCGTCGGTCATTACGCCTTGCGGCGGCACGGGGCCCGGCGTCAGCACGGCGCCACGCGGAGCCCGGGCGGCGGTCTGCTGTGGCGCCGGCATCCGCGCGGGCATGCTCGGCACCGCGGCCAGTTGCGCGGGCGGCGCGGCTTGAGCCGCACGGTTTTCATAGACGACGGCCAGTCCGGCCTTGTCGAGTTGCTGATGGATTGTGCCTAGCGCCGCATACAGGCCTTCGTTGTCGGCCGGGTCGGCGGCATTGCAAACGCCGATCACCTGGCCGTCGGCCGTGAACAAACCGCCACCGCTGCGACCTTGCACCGGCAGACCGGCGACTTGCACGTTGGGGGCGCCGAGGAATTTATCGATCGACGTAATCTTGGTTTCGAGCGCCGTGGCCGGACCGCCGTTGTTGCAACCGACCGTGGTCACGCGATCGCCCTTGGCGAAGCGATAGCCCTTGGGCGCGACTCCCGCCACCCGCACCGGCACGCCCGGACGAATCGATACCAGTCCGATGTCATTGTTCTTGTCGTCATAGGCGATCAAGCGCCCCACCAGCTTCTGCGGCGCGTTGGGGCCGAACAGATCGACGAAGATCTGCCCCTGGCCTTGCGCGTCGCGGAAAATGTGACCGCAGGTCAGCACCAGCGCTTCGCCCTGCCGGCTATCGATGATCGTGCCCGAGCCATAGGAGCTGCCCTTCGGATCCTGAATCGTCAGTCGCACGCTCGATTCGATCAGTTCCTGCGAGGAAACCGAGGGAGTGCTCAATTGGCGAACCAGGCCGGGGCCATGTGCCGCGCGAGAGCGCGTCAGCGGATTCTGGTCAGGTTCACTGGGTAGCGCCACGGTTCGCACGAACGAATCGGGCGATTGGGCACGGGCGACGGCCAGTTTCGAGTCGTGCGGGCCGATGCCGGCTTTCGAGAATAGCTCGACGATTTCCGATCCACGCACGTTGCCGGCGACGCGGCCGGTTTCCTTGCCGTCGACCACCAGCACGAAGCAGGGAATGCTGTGGACGTTGAATTGCCCGGCCAACGCCGGGTCTTGATCAATGTTGACTTTGCGCACCGGATAGCCGGCACGTTCGATCTGGTCAACGGTGGATTCCATGGCGCGGCAGGGCCCGCACCAAGGGGCTTGGAAATCCAAGAGCACCGTCTCGCCAACTCCGGAAAGCGCCGCTACCAGAGCCGCCAAGTGCAACGAGACCATAGGTTCCCTCCGTGGAAAAAATCCGCCCCAACTGACTTTCCTGGTCAGTAAACTCCTCGCTCGCGCGCGCCGTGGCGCGCGGAGCCAATCGTCGGGGAGCTTCCCGCCGGCTCAGGAACAGGCGCTCTAGGAGCGCAGGACCTGGCGGGGAAACCGCTCGAGCGACCTCCATGTCGAACTGCGCACTGAAGCGCGTGACGTCGCTGGGCACAGGGTCGAGCATCCTTGCTGGACCCAAAGTAGCACGTGGTTGGCTTTGCGACGGCGGGGATTCAAGGTTTGCAACGCACTCTCGAAGGGTGTTTTCGAGAGCGGCACATCATGATAAGTCTCGCCCTTTCTTACAATGTCAATTTCGCGGCCGGCACACAAGAAAGTTCCGTTTTTCGCCGTGTTTTCGCCCGTTTCCGGCGCTTCCGTCGCTAGCAGGCGCTCCTGGTTCGAGCACCGCCACGACGTCGAGCCCCGGGTGTTGCACTTGTCGTGCCGCGATCGGCCCAATCTCGACCGCCTCGACCGCCGTCTCGATCGACTAACGACACAAACGGCTCGCCGGCGAGCACTTGACGCTCGGTTCGAGCCTAGTAGGCTCAAGATGCGGACCAGCGTGCCAGCGACGGGCGGCCGGCCGCGCGTTTGAAATTTCGTCCGTGTGCGGGAGGCTCGATGCGCAATTCCTATAGCTGGCCGATTACGCTGGCGGTCGTGATGATCGTCATGGTCGTCGCGCTGATCGTCGGCTGGGTGATCCTCACCGCCCGCGAGGTGGGCGAGAGCGCCGGCTTTTGGGTGCTGCTCGTGGTCGGCACCTCGTTTCTGGTGCTGGTGCTGGTGGGCGTGGTGCTCTACCTGCTGATTTCGATCAAGAACATCCGCCTCAATCAGCGGCAGTCGAATTTCATCGATAGCGTGAGCCACGAGCTGAAATCGCCGATCGCCTCGCTCAAACTCTACTTGCAAACGCTGGCGCGGCGCAGCGTGACCGAGGAGCAGCAAGCCAATTTCTACCGCTTCATGCTCGACGACGTCGAGCGGCTCGACAACCTGATCAACCACATGCTCGACGCGGCCCGTCTCGACCAGCAGCCGGTCGAAACCGACGTCATCGACGTCGAGCTGGCCAGCGTGCTGGCAAGCTGTGCCGAGACCGTCTGCCTCCGCTATCACTTACCCACCACGACCGTGCGGCTCAACACCACCCCGGCCATCTTACGAGCCCGGCCGATCGACATCGAAATGGTCTTCCGCAACCTGATCGACAACGGGGTGAAGTACGGCGGCGCCGAGCCGATCGTCGAAGTCGATTCGCACTTTGTCGACGATCACGTCGTCGTCCGCATCGTCGACAACGGCCGCGGCATTCCAGCCAAGCTGCGCCGCAAGATCTTTGGCCGCTTCGTGCGCTTGGGCAGCGAGTTGGAGCGCTCGCAAGCCGGCACCGGGCTGGGGCTGTTCATCGTCCGCACCCTGGTCAAACGGCTCGACGGCAGGATCACGGTGCGCGATCGGCCCGGTCAGAGCGGCACGGTCTTCGAAGTGCAGTTGCCGGCCCAGCGTCCGGCGCCCCCGCGCGAACCGCCGCCGGCCCCCGCCGTGGCGGACCGCCAGGATGCGGTGCGATAGAATGTCAGACTCCCCGCGGCGGTGGCCCATGCAACACATCCTGGTTGTCGAAGACGAACAGCACCTGGCGTTCGGCATCAAATACAATCTCGAAGCCGAAGGCTACGAGGTCACGACCGCCGGCGACGGCTCCGCCGCGCTCAAATTGTTCGAGGAACCCGCCGGCACGCCCGACCTGGTGATTCTGGACCTGATGCTGCCCGGCATGAGCGGCTACGCGGTGTGCGAAGCCCTGCGCGAGAAGGGAATCGACGTGCCCGTGCTGATGCTCAGCGCCCGCACGCTGGTCGAAGACCGGATTCGCGGCTACGACGTCGGCGCCGATCAGTACTTGCAAAAGCCGTTCGAGCTGGAAGAACTGCTGAGCATGACTCGCAACCTGCTGGGCCGCCGCGCCAAGAGCAGCCCCCGCCCTGACCGCAAGGAAGTGGGCGCCGTCTACGAATTCGGCCGCGCCCGGATCAACTTCGACACCTTTGCCGTCGTCGTGGGCGAAGAGCAGTTGCGGCTCACCCACACCGAGATGAAGCTGTTGCGTTATTTCGCCGAAAACGAGGGCTCGGTCGTCACCCGCGCCGAGCTGCTCGAACACGTCTGGGGCATGTCGCACGTGCCCACCACGCGCACCGTCGACAATTTCATCGTCAACCTGCGCAAGTACTTCGAGGAAGACCCCGCCCACCCCAAGCACTTCCTCAGCGTCCGCGGCGCCGGCTACCGCTTCGTCGCCCGCGGCGAAGCGTGAGAAAACGCTGCATCATTCAGAACTCTCTTCTGGACCATACGCGCGTCCATTAGCCCGCAGCGCAAGCAAGGGTCGGTGGTCGATCTCCCTCGCTAGCGCTTCGGGCTGGTGAAAGGGAACCCGACGGCACGTGGGTGCCGTCATCCCCCTACGGCTTCACCAACTCGAAATCTTCCGGCGTCGTGCCCAGGTAGATGTGGTCGTAGAGGCCGAACTCGCCATCGACGGGCGTGAGCGCGATGCCGGTGAAAGTGAACTCGCCGAAATCGGCGAACAGGTCGCGGGTCACCAGCGTGAGCGCGCCCGGCAGATTGGCATCGACGCCGATCGAGCCGCCAAACACTTCGCCCGCCGGGCCGGCGTGGTAGCGGAACTTGGCGGGACTGGTGCCGGCGGGTCCCCACTGGCCGTCGTGGTTCAATTGCAGACAAATCGACTGGCCGCCTTGCTTCTTCCAGGCGAATTGTAGATAGCGATATTCGCCCGGGCCGGGCTTCTCGCGAATCTTCACGCCCAAGCCGGGCAGCGCCGGATTGAATCGCTGATCGGGCGTCACCTTGATACTGGCCGTGCCGGAAAACTTCTCGTCGCTGATCAGACTGGCCTGTCCGCCGCCCTGCGTCAGGTTGGCGACAAACTCGGGCTGATCTTCAAAGATCGTCAACGGCTTTTCGACCGGCGGCTTTTCTCCCTTCACGACTTTCAGCGCCACCGGAATCTCCTGGGCGTTCACGACCAGTTGCGGCTGCTTGGCATCGAGCTGGCTCGTGCCTACCAGTTTCACGTTCGGCAGGTCGCCCTCGGCCGTGCCATAGGGGAGCGTGAGCGGCAATTCGAATTCGCTCTTGTCGCCGGGCACCACGACGCTGGGAGAAACCACCCCCTTGGGCAGTCCCGCCAGGCTCACCGACACCGCCGCCGAGAAGCCGGGCACGCGATGAATCTTGCCAGTCAACTTACCAGCCGGGCCCAGTCCGGCGCGGGCTTCGGCGGGGCCCTGGGTGGCCAATTCCAGCGAAATCGGCAGGCCGGCCGTCATCCGCCGCGCGGGCGTCACGGCCGAGGCCACGACGGTCTTGTTATCGGCGCCCAACAACTGGACTTCGATCGCCAGGTCATAAGCAATTTGCGGCAAGTCGGTCGGCACGAGGATCGTGGCCGTCGCTTCCGATTGATCGGCGGCAATCATCGGCGCAGCCGCGAAACGAATCGTGCGTTCCACGTCATCGACTTCCTTGTCTACATTGTTGACTTTCACTTTCTTGCGCGGCGTGATCTGCGTGGTCAGCAGCGACAGGTTGACCGCACCGCTGACGCCCATGGCCCGATTGACCCGCAAATTCACCGGCAGCGGAGTACCCAGGGAAAATTTCGTGTCGGGGCTAAACAAATCCCACACCAGCAACATCGGGCTGGGCACCGTGACGGCCACGGCCACTTCATCGCCCAGCCAGGGCTGCCGCTTGTTGACAGCCGTCCGGGGCGCCAGCGCCGCCCGCTTGATTGCCGTGTTGGGCTCGCTGCTCGCGCCCACGATCGTCGTCAGCGACTGCGCGGGACTGAGCCCTGGCGCGCTGAGCGTGACCAGGGCCTCGCTGGCCCCTGCGGGAATCTCATCGCCGGTGATCGAGACGCTGGTTGGCAGATTGGCGAAGTTGAGCTTGATGGCTCCGTTGTATCCGGCCCGCGCCACCCGCACGCGCGCCAGCGCCGCGCCGTCCTTGGGCACCAGGTAGCGCGCTTCGTCGAGCGAGAGCGCATAGTCGGGCAAGCCGATCGGCATGATCGAGATGCGATAGACAAAATCGTTGCCTCCGCGCCCTTCGAGATCGCGAATCGCCACGACCACGGCATTCACATTGTCGGGCACTTTGAAGTCGAGCCCCGGATCGCTCGTGCCCGGCCGGTCGTCATTGCCGGCCAGTTCAGCCCCCTGTTCGTTTTGAATCGACAGCACGCCATCCAACGATGAGCCCGCGCGGCGCGCCAACACGTCAAACCGCAATTGCGATCCCGGCGCGACCGTCAATCGATAGCGATCTTGCCGCCCCTTGGTGACAATGCGGCCGTTGATGGCCACCGGCGCGGCCGGAATCTCTTGCAGTTTATCGCCCGAGTCGACTTCCAGCACCTCGGCATGATTGCTGACCATCACGACCGGCCGCGAACCCGTCGTCGACGTCACGCCCATCGGCCACGGCGCCGGGTTGTACGCGAGCGGCAACCCGCCGATCGTCGGCCAGGTGGCGCTGGCCCGAGTTTCGGCCGGCAGATTCGTCGCGGCAAATTGAAAGGTCGCGGGCGTTCCTTCTTGCACCGCCATCGGATAGGCCAGGTCGGCATAGCGAAGCTGCCCGATCTTCAAACGGAAGAAGCCCGGATCGCCGCCGCGATAGACCGCGTCGTGCAGTTCGATCGTGTAGTCGCCATCAGCGGGAAACGTGGCCGACAAGCGGGCATCGCCGCCCATCGACGGCAGCCCTTGGCTCCAGGCAATCTGCCGACGGCGCGCGTCGTACACGTGTACGATCGGCTCGAAGTTGGCGCCCAGTCGCCGGCTTTCGACTTCGACGACGATCGGCTCATCTTTCTTGCCAGCCAGCACGGTGCTGACCACCATGTTGCCATTGCAATTGCCGGTCATGGCCACGTTCGGGCCTGGCACGCGCGGGGCCATGGCAATTTGCGACAAACCGTCGACGCCCAAGGCCACCGGTTCCGAAATGCCGCCGGCCGAAGCGACCCGCAACAGGTAGATGCCCGGCGCGGTGTCGGGCTCGAGCGCGATTTCCACTTCCAAGCGGGCCGCCGTGGCGCCGGGCTTGATCGACAGCTTGGCCGTCGGCACCGACAACATCACGCGCGGCTCGGGCAGCAAATCACCGCCCTCGATCACCAGCGTCGTCGTCGCGCCGGCCTGCAGCCCGCGCAGCGAAACGTTATCGATGCGTGTCGAGGCCTGGGCATCGCGAGCCGTCAGGCCCAAGATCCCCGCGAACATCCCCAAAAAAACAAGGCGAGGCAATCGTTGCATCATCGCGAGACCTTCTGACAGAGGGACCGCAGGCGTGGGCCAAACCAGTGGCTAGAACGCGCGGGCAGGAGCGAACAAAAACAATCACGCGGCGGCGCTCGCACACCCGGGAGGGAGGCGAAACACCGTCGCTCGAGCGACTCGATGCGTGCGGTCTGGCGACCGCCCTGGTTCTCGGGGCGTGACTACTTGGCTTTTTCGGTGTCGTCAGTAAACGGATCGTCATCCGCCTTGGCGTCTGGCGGTTCGGCTGCCGGGGCTGCGTCGGCGGCCGGCGCCGCTTCGTCCGGCATGGCTTCTTCAGCCGGCGCCTCGTCGGCCGCCGGAGGCTCGGGCGCGGCGGGCGGCTTCTCTTTGTCGATCTCATCGCTGAACAAGTCATCGGCCGCGTCGGGCTTGGCCGGAACCGCGGCGGGCGGCTTGGGCGGCACCGCCGGACCGGCCGGAGGCACAACGCCGGGTTTGCGCAACACCTCGGCCTCCGCGCGACGGCGCTCTTCATAGCGAATCGTGTCACGGGCCCGTTGCCGTTCGAAAGCCTCGGCCCGAGCCGTGGCGCGATAACGTTCGAGCGTCTGCCGCGCCGCGCCCTGCACGCGCTCCAGCGACTTGCCGACCGGATAGAACTGGTTCACGTCGGACGTTTCCAGGCTGGCGCCCATTTGCATGTCGAGCGCGGCTTCGTCGCTGCGGCCTTGCCGCATCTCAGCCAACGCGCGGAAATAAAACGCCCGCGGGTCCTTGGTGCCGCCGTTGATCGCCGACGACAGGTAGTCGATGGCCGAATCGCACCGACCGGAAAAATATCCGTGTACGCCCTTGCCATACAGGTCCGTGAGCACCGCCTCCTGAGCCGCCGCCGAACCGGCCGCCAGGCAGCCCAAGGTCAAAGCCAATTCGCAAGTTGCGCGAGCCAATTTACCTACCATTGCCAGCCACTCTCTCGATGAAAGTCAGGGTGTGGAACGTCGCCAGGTCGAGCCCTTCGCAGGCCTCGAAAACCACGGGTTCTCCAAGCGAACCCCGGCGGCCCTATTATAGTCAGACGCCCATCCTAATTGCCCAAATTATCCTTTTCAAACGCCCACCGCCAGCAGCCCCCCGGCCAAGGGGCCGCACAGCCGGATTTTCGCGGATAAGCGGACCGTCAGCGCGATCGGGAAACGCTCGGAAGGCCCTCGCCCGGCGAGCTTTCGGACGTCGGCAAGTCGCCTCAGGAGAACGACGAGCGGCACTCCGACTCGCCGGCGGCGTCGACCTGAATCGTGATGTGGTCGATGGCGAATCGATCGTGCAGCACGGCGCGCAGACCGTCGAGCGCCGCATGGCTCTCGTAGCCCGCCTCCAGCACCACGTGTGCCGAAAGCGAGTCCATGCCGCTGGTGATCGTCCAGATGTGCAGGTCATGGACCTCGACCACCCCGGGCGCTGTGATCATCGCGCCCAGCACTTCATCCACGTCCAGATGGGCCGGCGTGCTCTCCATCAGCACGGCGATCGCCTGTTTGACCAGGTTCCAAGCTGAAATGACCACCAGCACCGTGATCAGGATCGAAGCCACGGGGTCGGCCCACTGCCAGCCGAGCGCCCACACCAGCCCACCGGCGACGAGCGCGGCGGCGCTGCCCAGCGCATCGGAGATCAGGTGCAGCCAGGCACCGTGCATGTTCAGACTCTCGCTCCGGCCGGCGCTGAGAATCCACAGCCCAATGATGTTCACCAGCAGCCCACCAGCGGCGATTCCCGCCATCAGCGAGCCGATCACTTCCTCGGGCGCCGAGAGTCGATGCACCGCTTCGATCAGGATCAAGATCGAGATCGCGATCAGCATCGCGCCATTGGCCAGCGCCGCCAGGATCTCGGCCCGGTAGTAGCCGTAACTGTGCTGCGGCGTCGGCGGACGCCCGGCGATCCAGGCCGCGAACAGGCTGAGGCCCAAACCGGCGGCGTCGGAAAACATGTGCCCCGCATCGGCCAGCAGCGAGAGCGAATCGGCCATGTAGCCGCCGACGATCTCGGCCACCATGTACGCCAGGGTCAGCCCCAGCGTGCAGGCCAGCCGCAACCGGTTATCGGCTCGGGCCGCGCCGGGATGATGACCGTGGTGATGATGATGGTCGTGTGTCATGTTGCGATTCGCGGCTGACCGGAGAAGCGTGCGATGAACGTGGCCGAGGGCGCGATCACCGCGGCGGCGGCAGAAACTCGGTCGTGAAAGCCTGGTCGACGTGAACTTCGGCGGGCTTCATCTGCTCGGTGTCGACCAATTGATTGGCCAACGTTTGCCAGCTCTCGCGCGACATCGTGCCAATGCCCTGCTGCTCCGAGGTTTCATCCATCACCAGTGGCTCGAGGGTCTTGGCGCCAAACTCGAGGATGTCGAGCCCCATTTCCGGATTCAGCCGATGGATCAGCTGGTTGGTTTCCTCGGGAGCCTTGATGTATTGCTCCCAGCCGCGCACCGAGGCCTCGACCATCTTGCGCACCAGCTCCGGCCGCTCGGTGCGCTGGTCGTCGTGGGTGAACAGGCAACTCGTGTAGGGGTTGAATCCCAGGCTCGACACCATCAGCACTTTCGGGTCGCCCCCTTCCTTGCGGGCCACGAACGGCTCACTGAAGACGTAGCCCTGCTGGGCATAATCCTTGCGCCGCAAGAATATCGCCACGGTGCCCGTGTAGGGCACGACCTGCACCCCCGGCAGCGGCAGCGTTTTCTGCAAGAATTGCGTAAACGCACTGCTGCTCGACATCGCGATCGTCATGTTCTTCAAATCGTCGAAACTCTGGATGCCCGAGCTCTCGTGTACGATCAGGCAGCGCGGACTGATCTGCAAGGGGGCCATCAGGGCCACGATCGGCACCTGCTGCGCGCGGCCAAACAGCACGTTGTCGGCATTCACCACGCCAAACGTCACGGCCCGCCGCGCCACCTGCTGCACCACGGGCGTGTCGGGCCCGCCGGGCAGAATCTTGACGTTCAGCCCGGCCTCCTGGTAATAGCCGTGTACCAAGGCGGCATAGTATCCGCCGTGCTCGACCTCGGGAAACCAATTCAACTGCAAGGTGACGAGGGGCAACGTGGGGTCGATCTGCGCGCCGGCGTCCTCGGCCGCCGCTTTCTTCTCCGCCCGCTGGCTCTCCACGCGTCCGCAGCCGACCACGAGTGCCAACAGTGCGACCAGCCAGGATCGCGCGGCAAACGAGTGAAACATCACGGCACCCTCCTTGTGATTCAACCCTTGGTCGTGCTGCTGCGCGGCGCGCCGATGTGCCAGCGAGCCAAGATCGTTGCCCCGATTGAACTCACCGCGGCGAAAATTGCAATGCTCAAAATCGTCGAGCAGAAAACTGCGGCAAACACATACGAGGTATCGAGCCGCCCGTTGGCCCGGGCCAACAGCGTGCCCAGGCCCGCGCTGCCGGTCTCGAAACCGGCGAACAATTCGCCCACGATCGCCCCGATTACGCTCAGCCCGCAGGCAATCTTGGCCCCCGTAACCAGATAAGGAACCGCGTTGGGCAGCCGCAGCTTGAACAGCGACTGCCAACGCGAGGCATTGTAGATCTCGAACAACTCCAGCAGCGTCGGATCGACCGCGGTCAAGCCGGCCGTGGCGTTGGTGATGATCGGAAACACGCTGAGAATGAACGACACCGCCACCACGCCGCCAAAGCCGTTGCCAAACCACATGATCAACACGGGCGCGATGGCCACGATCGGCACCGTTTGCAGAAAGATGGCATAGGGATACATGCTGCGCTGGATGATCCGCGACTGCGAAAACAGCAGCCCCAGCGCCGTGCCCACCAGCATGCTGAGGGCAAAGCCCAGCAGCGCCGCGCTGCCGGTCAATTGCATCGCCGAAAGCAGATCGGCGTCATGTTCGCGCGCGGCGGCTAGCACGCGCTCGGGGCTCGGCACCAGGTACGCCGGAACGTCCCACAGCGACGTCGCGCCTTGCCAGACTCCGGCCACCAGCGCGAAGAACGCCAGTGGCGGCAGCAGCACCTCGACGAGCCAGGCCCCGAGCCGCTTCATGCGTCGGCCCTCCGCAACTCCGCGGTCACCTGCCCGGTGAGCCGCGCGAAATCGGCCTGCGAGCGCAAATCGGCCGTGCGCGGCATGGGGAACGGCACCTGCACGTCGGCCACGATCCGACCTGGCCGCGCACTCATCACCAGGATCCGCTCGCTCAGAAAAACCGCCTCGGCAATGTTGTGCGTCACGAACAGTCCGGTCCAGCGGCGGCGGGTCCACAGGCCCATCAGCTCTTCGTTCAGCGTTTGCCGCGTGATGTCGTCGAGCGCGCCGAAGGGTTCGTCCAACAGCAGCAGCTCGGGCTCGGTGACCAACGAGCGGGCCAACGACACCCGCATCCGCATGCCGCCCGAGAGCTCGCTGGGATAGCGCCCGGAAAAATCCGTCAGCCCCACTAGCTCGAGCGCGCCGCGCACGCGCTGCTGGCGATCGGCGCGGGGCGCGTCCTGCAATTCGAGCGGCAAGCGCACATTGGCGCTCACCGTGCGCCACGGCAGCAGCGTTGCGTCTTGAAACACGAACGACAGCCGCGCCGCCTCGCGGCGAGCCGTGGTGGGATCTTGGCCGGCGACGCTCAGTTCGCCGCGCGTGGGTCGCACCAGTCCGGCGACCAGCCGCAGCAGCGTCGACTTGCCGCAGCCCGAGGGGCCGACGATCGAGGTGAATTGCCCGGGGGGAATTTCGAATGCGATATCCGCCAGCGCGCGAATCGCGCCGGCGTAGGTCACGTCAACCGAGCTAGCCCGCACGAACGCTTGGCCTGAGATCAATGTTTGCGGCCCGCATGTTGGAGGGAATGGGCGTGCGGCGAGCGATGGGCCATGGTTGAACCCGTCGCGCGCCGGCCGACGGCCGCCGGCGTTAAAGCATGGCGAGGAGCGAGTTTGCCCCTCGTTTGGCCGAAGTATACGCGGACGGGCCGAAAAAGGCGACGACAATTCAAGGCTCGCGGGACCCCGATCCGCGTTGCCTCAACCCCCAGGGGAGCTATGATTCAGTAATGGAAATTCGGGGCTCAGACACTTTAGTTCGCGGGGAAGCGTTATGGCGCGACGCCTCTTAACCTTCGCGGCGCTGTTGGCGCTGGCGGCCGGCTGCGGCGACTCGACTCCTCTGACGTTGCCCGAGCAAGCATTGCGCCAAGTGCGCGGCGGGCATTACGACGACGCGATCGCCACCTGCAACGAGGCCCTGCGCCAGAATGCCAACGATGCCGCCGCCTATCACTATCGCGGCCAGGCCTATCACTTTCGCAATCAACCGGGCGACCTCGACCGCGCCATCGCCGACTTCAGCGAGGCAATTCGGCTGGCTCCCGAGGATGCCGAGAGCTATTACGGCCGCTCGCTCGCTTATCGCGACCAGGGCAATCAGGAAAAATCGGCCGAGGACCAGGCCAAGGCTCGCGAGCTGGACGTGAAACTGAGGGAGTCGTACGCCGAGATGTCCGAATCGGCCCCCTCGGGAACCGAGCCCACGGAAAATGCCGAATCGCTCGACGCCAAGCGGCGAGCCGAAGAGATCAAGAATAAAGCCTTGGCCCGCGAGACGGCCGAGAAAGCGGTCGACGATCCGCTGTCCGAACCGTTGCGTCCCGCGTCTCCCGGCGGCTCGCTCGATCGCAGCCGGCCGTTTGCCGGTTCTTACCGTAGCGAACCCGAAAAGCCATCGCAAACGCAAGAACAGATCAACGAGCTGTTGAAGGCACCTCAATATAAGATGCCGCGCACCAGCAGCGCAATCTCCGACAGCGAAGGCGACGACGAGGGCGCGCCGCCCAGCCCGCGCCGCAAAGCAGCCGGCCCGACGCGAGCCGGAGCACGACGCCCCAGCACTGCCGCGGCGAGTGACTTTCCCGCCTCGCCGTTCGAGTTGCCGCCGGTGCAATCGCCGTTCATACCGCAATCGCCGTATGGCGCCGGCGGCCAATCGAGCTTGCCGCCGTCTTATCAGCGCCCGGTGCAGTCGCCCTTCCGGCAATCGGGCCCGCGCACCACGGGCTTTTTCACCGAAGGGCCGCAAAGCCCGTTCGCCCCGCGCGATAGCCAGTCAGGCGGAGTGCAGCCGGCCACCGTCCACCCGCCGGGCGCGTATCAAACCGACTTCAATCCCTGATTGCCGTCGCTCGTTCACGCGTCAAACGTGCTCAAGCATCGAAGGCGAGCGCCGCGACCTGTTCGCGGTGATAGGTCGCATCGCCGAACAGGATCTCGGAAGCCTTCGATCGCTTGTAGTACAGTTGCAGATCGTGCTCCCAGGTGAAGCCGATGCCGCCGTGGACCTGCACGCCTCGGTTGGCCACTTCGCGCGAAGCGTCGGAGACGTAGACCTTGGCATTGGCGATCGCCGACGCCGCGCTGGCAGGCTCGGCGCCCAAGGCCCAAGCCGCGTAATAGATCGCCGAGCGCGAGCTCTCGGTCCACAACAGCATGTCGGCGCACATGTGCTGCACGGCCTGAAATGAACCGATGACCTTGCCGAATTGCTGTCGCGTTTTGGCATACTCGACCGAGTCGGCCAGAATCCATTGCATGCCGCCCAGCATGTCGGCCGCGGTAACGAGCGTGGCCACTTGCAACGAGTGATCGAGCGCCTTGCGGGCCGCTTCGCCGGTGGCAATCACGCCGTCGGCGGCGACCGAAACGCCCTCGAACGTCACGTCGGCCAGCTTGCGCGTCTGATCGAGCGCCGAAGTCGGCGTGATCTTGACGCCCGGATCCTTGGCGCTCACGGCCAACAGCACCAGGCCATCGGCGCCGCGGGCCACGCACACGATCGTATCGGCCACGTTGGCATCCGAGACGAACGCCTTGCGGCCGGTCAGCTTGTATCCACCGCCGGCTGCCGTGGCCTTGAGCTGCACGTGGTCCGGATTCCACGAGCCATCGGCCTCGAGCAGCGCCACCGCTCCCTTGGCCGCGCCCGTCGTCAGCGGCTCCAGGAATTTCGACTTGCCGCCGGCGGCCGACAGCAGCGTGGCGGCCCACACCGTGCCCAGGAAGGGACCGGGAAAGCAGGCGCGTCCCATCTCTTCGGCCACCACGGCCAGATCGACCGTGCCCAGGCCCAGGCCGCCGTGGGACTCGTCCAGATGAATGCCCAGCCAACCCTGATCGGCCACGGTGGACCATAGTTTGGCGTCGAGCGCCGTGTCGGTGGCCATCAGCTCGCGCACGCGTTTGGCCGGGCACTCGCGCGCGAACACGTCGCGCGCCGATTTCTGCAACAGTTTTTGCGGTTTCGAGAGATCGAATTCCATGGCGAATATCCTCGTGTCAGTTGATTGATTGGGGTTGAGTGACCGGACCGCAAGTGCGCGGCGATTAGTAACTGCGGGGCAAGCCCAGCACGCGCTGGGCGATGATGTTGCGCTGCACCTCGCTGGTGCCGGCTTCGATCGTGTTGCCGCGGCAGCGCAGATAGTTGTAAATCCAACGGCCGCTGTCGAACTCCGTCAACTGGGCGTAAGGACCGAGCACTTCCATCGCGATCTGCGCGTTGCGCTGATTCAATTCGCTCCAGTACAATTTCTGAATCGATCCCTCCGGACCCGGAATCCCGGTCTTGTTCAATTGGCTCAGGGCGCGGGTCGTGTTGAGTCGAAACACCTCGAGATCCACGTGGGCCTGCGCCAGTTTCTGCCGCAGCACCGGGTCCTCGATCGCCGGCTTGCCGTGCCGCTTCATCTCGCGGGCCTGCACCAGCACCGCCTCGAGGTTGCGCTTGAACATCACGTAAAGGCCCGTGCCCAGGTTGGCCCGTTCGTTGCTCAGGGCCGTGATCGCCACGTGCCAGCCTTCGTTCACCGCGCCCAGCACGCAACTCGCGGGCACGCGCACGTTGGAAAAGAACATCTCGTTGAAGCCCGCGTCGCCCGACATCATCTTCAGCGGCCGCACCGTGATGCCCGGCGTCTTCATGTCGACCAACAGGCAGGTCAATCCCTTGTGCTTCGCGGCGCTGGTGTCGGTGCGCACGACCAGCATGCACAAGTCGGCGATGTGGGCATAGCTGGTCCAGATCTTCTGGCCGTTGACGATGAACTCGTCCCCCTCGAGCACGGCTTTGGTCTCGAGCGAAGCCAGGTCGCTGCCGGCGTTCGGCTCGGAAAAGCCCTGGCACCAGACTTCATCGCCCGAGAGAATGCCCGGCAAGTAGCGTTTCTTCTGCTCCTCGGTGCCCACGGTGATGATCGTCGGCCCGACGAGTCCCTGGCCAATCGTGCCCATCCGCTCCGGAGCATCGGCCAGCGCCAACTCTTCCTGGAAGATGGCCTGTTCGATGAACGTGGCTCCGCGGCCGCCAAACTCCTTGGGCCAATTGATGCCGGCATAGCCGCCGTCATACAGCTTGCGCTGCCAATCCTTCAGATACGCGTGATAGGCGGCGGCCGACGCGGCGTTCTTGACCGAGTGGCTCGTCTTGGGCGGCAAGTTGGCCTTGAGCCACGTGCGCAACTCATCGCGAAATTTCTGTTCGCTGGGGGTGAGACCTAAATCCATGACGTGCCTTTCTACGTGGAAGATCTGGTTTCGCTTGATTTCACGTGCTGAATGTTTTTCGACTTTTGTCGTTGAGCAATCGACCCGCGTGATCGCCGGCGGCGCTTCACGAAGTCGGCGACTGCTCCACGGCTTGCCATAACAGTTCGGCGATGTCCATCACCTTGACGTCGCGGTCGCCCTTGCGGGCGTTGATGCCGTCCTCGAGCATCGTCATGCAAAACGGGCAGCCGACCGCCACCACGTCGGCGTTGGTCTCGAGCACTTGCCGCGCCCGCTCCTGGTTCACGCGCTGGTTGGGCGGCTCGTCGATGAAGCTCATGCCGCCGCCGCCACCGCAGCAATAGCCGTTCTCGCGGCTCTGCTGCATCTCGACCGGCGCCAGACTGCTCGAAATCTGCACCAACTGCCGCGGCGCGTCGTAAACGCCGTTGTGCCGGCCCAGGTAACAGGGATCGTGGAACGTGATCGTCTTGTCGCTGGGCAAATCGGCCGACAGCCGGCCCTCGCTCACCAGTTTGGCCAGGTACTCGCTGTGGTGAAACACCTCATACCGGCCGCCAAACTGCGGATACTCGTTCTGGAACGTGTTGAAACAATGCGGGCAGGACGTGACGATCGTTTTGACCTGATAGCGGTCGAGCGTGGCGATGTTCTCCTCGGCCAGCATCGAAAACAAGAACTCGTTGCCGATCCGACGCGCGGGATCGCCGGTGCACTTCTCCTCGCGGCCCAGGATGGCGAACTTCACCCCCGCCTTGGTCAACAACTGCGCCAGCGATCGCACGACTTTCTGATTGCGCTCGACCAGCGCCCCGCCGCAGCCGACCCACAACAGCACGTCGGCGTCCTTGGCCTCGGCCATGGTGGTCACGTTGAGCCCCTGCGTCCAATCGACGCGCGAGAACGCCGTGCCCCGCAGCGGATGGCCGCGCGTCTCAAGTGAAGTGAGCGCCTGCTGCATCGTCTCGGGAAACTCGGCGTCTTCCATCACCAGGAAGCGCCGCGTGTCGACGATCTTGGGCATCTGTTCGATCGACACCGGGCAGGCTTCGACGCACGCGCCGCAGGTCGTACACTGCCACAGCGCCTCGACCGACAGGGCCGGCGTCGCGCCAATGTACGATTGCGTCGGATCGGCCTGCGGATCGTTGGCCAGGCTGCGCAGGTCGAGAATAATGTCGCGCGGCGAGAGCAGCTTGCCCACCCGGTTGGCCGGGCACACGGCCGTGCAACGCCCGCACTCGGTGCAGGCGTCGAAATCGAGCCGGTCCTTCCAGGTGAACCCGGCCAGCGAGTTGATGCCCAGCTTTTCGGAATGCTCGAAATCGATCTTCCGCAGCGTCGCCCCGATCGGCGCCAGCCGTGCCGTGTAGAGATTCAACGGCGACGTGACCACGTGGACCAACTTGGTATACGGCGCCCAGGCGATCAGGCCGAACACCAGCAGCAGGTGCGACCACCAGGTCAGCCGATGCGCCACGATCATCGCGTCGACCGACATCACCTGCCGCGAGACGTCGGCCACCAGCTTGCCAAACGGCGACCAGGCACCCCACGGGTCGTCCGTGGCCGCGATGCGCCAACCTTCGATCAAAAAGCCCGAGACCAGGATCACCAGGATCAGCACCAGCAGCCCGTCGGCCTCGCGCGTGTAGACCAGTTGCGAGGGCCGCGCGATCCAGCGGCGATAGCCGGCCATGCCAATGCCCACGATCGCCAAGGCGCCAAAAATGTCGACCGTCAGCGACTGGAAGTAGAGATAAAAATTGCCCCGCATGATCGGGATGCCGAAATCGTAGTCGATCATCACGACCGTCGTGGCGATCGTCAGCACGATGAAGCCCCAGAAGATCATCGCGTGCAGCGTGCCGGGATAGAGCTTCCGCCAGGTGCGCAATTGCAGCAGCCCGTTTTGCATCAACAGGGCCACGCGCTCGAGCGGCCGATCGAAACGATTCTCACTCAGCCCGCGCCGCCAGCGCTGCACGCGGCGATAGATGCCATAGCCGGCCACGCCCATCGTCGGCAGCAGCAGCGCGTACATGACCCACACGTGGTCGATGTTCCACAAGACTTGGCGCGTGGCCTGCAACGGGTCGTTCATGGTGGAGATTTGGCCGAAGGCCCGCGTTAGCCGTTCTTTGCAAGTTTCTCGCGCAAGGGTCCGATCACTTTCTGATAATCCTCGACCAGGCCGAAGCTGCAATGCTTGAAGATCGGCGCGTCGGGATCGCGATTGATGGCCGTGATCACCTTCGAGTCGGCAATGCCCATGATGTGCTGGCTGGCGCCCGAAATGGCGATCGCCAGATACAACTCGGGCGCGACTTTCTTGCCGGTCTGTCCCACCTGCCACGAAGCGGGCACCCAGCCGGCGTCGCACGCGGCCCGCGAAGCCGCCATCTGCGCGCCCATCGTCGTGGCCAGTTCTTGCAGTTGCTTGAAGGGCTCGGGCCCGCCCAGGCCGCGGCCGCCGGAAACGATCACGCGGGCTTCTTCCAGCTTGACCCCTTCCTTCGCTTCGACGTGCCGCGAAACCACTTTCACACGCGGATCGGCCGCCAGGTCGACGGTGACCTTTTGCACTTCGCCCGGGGCGCGTCCGGCCGGGTCCGCCGGATCCATCGCGCGGGCGCGCAGCCAAACGACGCCGGGCGAACGCACCAGCGCGATCACGGCCGTGGCCTTGCCGCCATAGACGCCGCGCGTCACGTGCAGCTTGTCGCCAGCGACCGCAATGCCCACGGCATCGCCCGCGGCACTACCACCCAGACGATGCGCCAGCCGAGCCGCGAGCTCCTGGCCATAGGTATCGTTGCCCAACAGCACGGCCCGCGGCGCGAGCGGCTTGCAGATCGCGACCAGTGCCGCAAGAAAAGTTTCGGGATGATATTCGGCCAGCAGCGGATGATCGGCCACGGCCACCGAATCGGACACGGCGGCCGCGCCTTGCACGAGCGCCTCATCGGTCGGACCCAGCACCACGGCACGCAGCTTCGCGCCGAGGCTGTCGGCCAACCGCCGGCCGGCGCCCAAAACGCCCTGCGCCGAGCGATCCCACCCGGCCTTGGCCGGCAAATAACAAACGACGTCGCCCACGATAATCCTCGCTCGGTTGCTGTTGCTGAGTTGCTGGTCTGGGTTGCGTTGACTTTATTTCTTTTCGGGGTTCACTTTCCCGAGACCACGGGCGGCTAGAGTGCCCGCATCACTTCGGTCAGCCGGCTGGCAAAGGCGTCGATCTTGGCTTCCAGCGTGTCGCCGGCGATGAACTCGCACTGCGTTTCCTTGCGCGGAATGGAGAGCTCGGCCACTTCGTAGTAGGCCGCCGTGCTAGCCGGATCGATGCCCACGTCCGCAAGCGTCCACTTCGTCAGCGGCTTGCGATAGGACTGCATCACGTCGCGCGTCTTGGGAATGCGGGGCACGTTCTTCTCGTGATTCGTGATCGTCACCACTAGCGGCATTGTCGATTCGAGCAATTCCCACCCGCTGTCGGTCTGCCGCTTCACCTGCACCGCACCGGGCGCCGCGGGCGCGAGTGATTCGGCAAACGAAATGCAGGGCAGCCCCAGTTCCTCGGCCAGCAGTCCGCCGGTCTGGCCCGCGCCCCAATCGCCAGCTTCGCGCCCCAGCAGCACCGCGTCGAAGGCGCCGATCTTGCGAATCGCCGCCGCCAGCGTGCGGGCCACGAACAGCGGATCGGCCAACCCCGGCGCGTCGTTGATCACCAGCACGGCCTCGTTGGCCGTCAATGCCAGCGCCTTGCGCAGCACGTCTTCGGCTCCCTCGGGCCCGACCGAGACGACCGTGATCTTACCGCCGTGCGCTTCGCGAAATTGCAGCGCCGTTTCCAGCGCGTTCTCGCAAAAGATGTTCGTCACCAGGTTGGCGCTGCCGCGCTCGGCCTCGCGCTTGGCGCTGTCGACGCGAAAATCGCGAGCCGGAATTTCGGGATCGAGAATCTGCTTGATGCAAACGATGATGTTCATGAATCAGTTCTTCGCACAGTTGTTCAGCAAACCGCCAGAGGCGATGCGGGTGATTTCTTCGATAACCTGTTCGCTCGACAGCGGCCCGTCGGGACGAAACCAGCGCGGCAGCCACAACAGCGTGCCGAACAGGCTGAACGTGGCCACCGTGGTGTTCACCGGCCGCAATTGGCCGTCTGCCCGCAGGGCCTCGAGCGTCTCGCGGACGAAATCAAAATAGACGCGTTTGCGGTCGAGGATCTCCTTGCGATGCTTGGGCTTCAGGCCCTCGATCTCGTCGGTCAGGATCGTGATCGCCTTGTTCCCCTCGGTCAGCAGCCGGCCATGCCGGGTGATGATGCTCTCGAGCCGCTGGCGCGGATCGGCGATCTGCCGCGAGGGCTCGATGACCATCGTCTCGAGCCGCTCCATGGCATAGTTCATGATCGCGAACAGCAGATCTTCCTTGCTCTCGATGTAGTAGTAGAGGCCGGCCTTGGTCAGGTCGACCGCGGCGGCAATCGAGCTCATCGAGGTGGCGTCGAAGCCCTGCTCGTGGAATATTTCGGCCGCCTTGACGTAGATGTCAATCGTGCGATCGCTCTCGGCGGCCAGGGCGGGCTTTTTGGGCGTCTTCAAGCGTCAGCTCACATCCACGAGCCATCACGGCGGCAGAAAAACCCCGGAAAAACCGGGCCTCCAAAAATTCTACCGACCATCCGGTCAGTAAAGCAAGGGGCAGAATGGAAGGATGAAGGATGAAGGCGGAAGGATAAAAAAACCAGGACGACCCTGCCTGGCTTTCCTCGTTTTCATCCTTCATCCTTCCTGATTCATCCTTCTCTTAAAGCGCCCGACCGCAGCGGGAACGACTCTGGCGACAACTTAGAGCCCGCTGACGGTCGAGCGTATTTGGGGAGGAGGCTCGCCGCTAAGATCCCCAGGGCGCACAGCGAGCGCATTTGTTACGGCGTGCTGCTGCCGCTCAAACGGGGGATTCCTGGCAAACGACCGGCAAGACCGAGAACTCTTGCCTCGCTTACCAGCCAACGCAAAGTTCGTGCCCTGGCGGCGGATGCAGGTGGCGATTGGGGCGCAACGACCTGTCTGGATTCAGTTTAGAGAATAGTCCAGCCGACCGATGGCCGGGCAATGGCGAGGTGAGTGACCCAGGGATGTTATCGCTGTGACAACAACCTGTCGCGGGGGCTCGAGCTGGCCACAAGGCGGGCCAAGCCCGAATTGGCTCAAGCGTTGCCTTCGGCGGCCTTGGGACCGCCCGTTTGCCGCAGTTGTTCCAATGAGCGGCCGAGACGCTTGCGATCGGGTTTTGAAGTCGCGCGCTCGCTCTGATGCGTGACGGCGGCCGGCGCTCGGTCGCGCAGCACGGCGGCCAACTGGGGATGCAGCGGTTCGCTGCCGTCAGCCGAGGCGCCCAACTGCTCGACGGCGTCGGAAAAGCCCAAGAGCACCGACTGCCTGACGCTTTCGCGAATCCAGCCAAAGACACCCATATTGCTCATAGCGTCACCCGATGGTTGTGGACTGAAAGCCTCGCTCGCGGCGGCGCGGGAGTGTCCCGTGGCGCGGGGCGAATAGTACAGTGTCGGCCGCGAGCCTTAAAGAGCAGTTCGCACCGTGGTTTCGACGGGCGTTCCCTGCACGGCCCCCGGCATTTAGTTGACAGGGGCTATTTGCCGGGTCTAGGATCCATGCCCTGCGTTGGGCCCCCTGCATTTGGGGGCCGCCTGCCCCGTGTTGCCAGTGACCGTGGATTGCACGACATGCGTTGCTTGCGTCCATTCCGACGATACCGCACCGCCGAGCGGCGCGTGGTGGTGACGCTGGCAATCGTGGCTTACCTGGCGACCACGATTGGCTTTCCGCTGCCGGCCGCTGTCAGCAAACCAGGCGGCGCTTTCCCGTGCCAGCATCATGCCTGCGGTTGCGCGACCGCCGCGCAGTGCTGGGACCATTGCTGCTGCTTTACTCCGCGCGAAAAACTGGCCTGGGCCCACGAGCATCACGTCGAGCCCCCCGCCAAGCTGATCGCCGAAGTCGCCGCGCTTGAGGCCGAGCCGCACTCGAGCGCGGAGGTGTCAGCGGCACATCCGGCCCCGCGCAAATCGTGCTGTGCGCATCATGACCGCGCCGCCTGCGAAACCGATTCGCATTCGTGTGCCACTGCTGGCTTGCCCAGCAGTGCCTGCCCGCCGCACGAGTCGTCCACCGCTCAGCGAGTCCACTCTGACACCCGCGTAGCAACCCACCAACATCACGACCACACCAGCGGTTGCTGCGAAGATCGCGATGACGATTCGCTCGGCATCACGTTGGTGATCGGCGTCAAAGCACGTCAGTGTCGCGGCCTGGCCGACAGCTGGTGCCAAAGCGGCGCCGTCGTGCCGGCACCGCCCAGCGTGACCTGGCAGTTCCAATGGAACGTCGTCGCGTGGCTCGCTCTCGACGGCACGCACGTCGCGGCGGCCGATCAGGCCCCGCCCATTCGTCCTCCCAGGGTGTAGCGCCCTCTTGCGGCGCGGCTGCGCCGCCGTTGCGCTCGTTCCTCCATCCTGACGCCATTATACGCTGCGCGATTGCGCGCAACGAATGCGGCGTCCCGCCCTGAGAGAAGGATTCCGCCATGCAAACTAGAAAGCGAGCGTTCACGCTCGTCGAGCTATTGGTCGTCATCGCGATCATCGGCGTGCTCGTGGCGATGCTGCTGCCGGCCGTGCAAGCGGCACGTGAATCGGCCCGGCGAACCCAGTGCGTCAACAACCTGAAGCAACTCGGCGTTGCCCTCAGCGCATTTCACGATGCGAAGACTCAGTTGCCGAGCGCCTACCTGGCGCAACCCGGCGGCGTCATGGGGCCCGCGGACCCCGATACGGGCGACGCCGGCCCGGGCTGGACGTGTTTGGAGGAGTTGCTGCCCTTCATGGAAGCTGCGAACATTCGAGATTCGTTGGATCTGAAATCGCCATGCTGGTCGCCTGCCAACGCCACGGCGGCCCGGCGCGTCATACCCAACTTTCTCTGTCCCAGCGTGAGTGAATTGTCGACCACGTACCAGGTGCAAGATGCCACGGGAAAGACGTTGGCGGAATTCGCCCGAGCCCACTACGTGGCCTCGGCCGGCCGCATGAACGTGTGGGACAACACGGCAGCGGACCTGAGGCCTTTCGCCGACGGCGTGTTCTTCCGCAATAGCCGCATCCGCTTCAGGGACATCACCGACGGCACAAGCCATACGACGTTCTTCGGCGAGCAAACGCCCGTGCACAACGACTCGACCTGGGTTGGCATCGTGCCGACCGCGGCAACGTGTCCCGGCCCGACTTTTCCATTCGGCGACTGCGACCTGGCCGCGCCACAGATCAATGTGCATGCCGGACCCGGCGGCGACATTCCCTCGTTCATTCTGCCCCCCAATACCAGCAGCGATCCGGACGCGATGTACTCCGAGCACGGCAACGGCTGCAACGTGTTGTACGGCGACGGTAGCGTGCGATTCGTTCTCGACTCGATCAATCAACTCGTTTGGTCGGCGATGTCGACCCGGGCTGGAAACGAAGTGGACGTTCAAGAACCATGATAAACTCGCGCCGAAATCACCGATCGGTTTGTCTCGTCGACCGACCGACTCGCCGTCATCCGTCGGCCAACTGGCTGGTCGCAATTCTGGTCGTATCCGCCGGCTGCGGCGGGCCTCCGCAGGTGGGGGCCAAGAACTATCGACTGATCGAGTCGTTGCGCACCGCGATTTCGGCTCGACGATCGGATTGGCTTGAAGACAACGCCAGGCTGGCTTCGAAGCGGCGAGAGGCGGGCCAGTTGGACGACGAGCAATTCGCGGCTTTCGAGTCGATTATCGCCCTAGCGCGAGCTGGCAACTGGGCCGACGCGGAATACGAGGTCATTCGCCTGGCCAAAGCGCAACAACTCTCGGCCCAGGAGATCGAACTGCGAAGACCCAAACAGACCAGCCTCCACAATCGCTGAATCGCACGCCCAGCGAGGCCGCTATCTCATGCGACGTGGTCACCCGCTTCGCCAGCCAGATTCGATCCTGGGCGTGTATCTAATACCTGGCTATCAACCGGCACACTTGTTGGACCAAATCCGCCGAACGCGGTAAATTGCAGGCCGGCTCGGCAAGCGAGTAATTAGGCCGTGAACGCGGACGAACGAAGGAACTGATGGCACGCGGCACAAAGCGGACAGCAATCTTCCTGGGCGTGATCCTCGCCGCCAGTCTGGCCGGTTCGATCACTCCCACGCTGATCTCCGCGCCGGCGACCGACGCTGGCCCGCACGGCGCCGTGGTCTCGGTGCAGCCGGCAGGCCATTCGTCAGCCCGCGTAGCGCCTCCCGCGTTTGCTCTTCTGCTCCCCGATCTCTCCCAGACTGAGCGAAACTGGCCCCGCCAAGTCGCCTTCCAGCAGCGGCTCGAAGCCGGTCACCGGCATCTCGCGGCCCTCGAGAACGCCCGCCGGCTGCTGGCCGATTTGCGCACCACGTCGGCCGAGACCGAGTGGCTGCTGGGTCGCGTGGCGTTCAACCTGTTCAATCTCGACCGCGTCGACGAGGGGGTCGCCTGTTTCGATCGCCAACTGCGCGACGCCGTCGACGATCCCGCGCAACGTTTGCAACTGCTCGGGGCCAAGGCCCTACTCGTGGTCGATCACGTCGAGCCGGCGCAAGGCATCGAAGCCTGCCGCGACTTCCGCCAAGCCGCGCCTCCGCGTAGCGCCGCCTGGGCGACCGCCACGGCCTGCGTGGCACTCGAGCTGGCGCGCGACGGCCAGCACCGCGAGTCGATCGTGCTGCGCCGCGAATTGCTGGCCTACCACGGCCACGCGCAGCCGGCGCGGCGCGCCGGTCTGCTGATCGAGATTGCCAAATCGCAACAGGCGCTCAAGCTGTTCGACAGCGCCCGTGCATCGCTCGACACCGCCGAAGCGGCCCTGTCCGCCGACGCGGTCGCTGCTGAAGACCCCCAACACATCCATGCATTGCACGAGCAAATCGGCTGGCTGCGCCAATCGATCGACGCGCCTCGCATCCGCCAGTCGAGGAGTCCGCAACATGTCAACTAGAAACCGCACCGGCTTCACGTTGGTCGAAGTGCTGGTGGTGATCGCGATCATCGGCGTGATGGTGGCTCTGCCGCTGCCAGCGATTCAGGCAGCCCGCGAGGCCGCCCGCAAAACCGCCTGCACCTCGAATCTGCGGCAGATCGCCCTGGCCGTTCACCAATACTACGACACGCACCACGGGCGATTCTTCCTGCACCATCCGTTCCTGGCCGAAGTCGACGCCCAGGTAGCCGCGGCCGATTCGTTCGCCGAGATCTATTGGGAAGACAAGTTGCAGCCCTACATCGGCGGCCAGATCGGTGATGCCGAGCAACTGGCCCGCGCGGGAATCGTCGACGATCAGATCTACCGCTGCGCGGACGACCTGTCGACGCCCGCCGTCTTTCTCGACGACACCGGTCAGTCCGACGGCCTGTCGGACCGCACCAGCTACACAATGAACTCGCTGTTGAGTCACAAGACTCGCCGCTATGGCCTGTGGACCTTTCAGCGTTTTCAGACCCTCGTCGGCACCTCGCAATTCCTCTGCTTCTCGGAACGCAATGCCGACGCCTTCACGGCCTCCACGGGCAACGACCCCCGCCAGGACGACTATGACATCTGGCTGGGCACCAACATCATCGGCCCCTGGATCGCCAGCCAGCGCCACGCCGGACTGGCCAACTACCTCTACCTCGACGGCCACGTCAACACGATGCGCTGGGAAGACGCCATCGAGGACATGTACCCCGATAAAATGGTGCTGGTCGACGATGGGACGTATGCGGAGTAAAGTGGTTGGTGGCTAGTGGCTAGTGGTTAGTGACGAAGAACAAAGCGCGGGCAAACCCCAGCTTCGTCCATGCCCCTTCCGTGTTTTCTTCTCTAACCACTAGCCACCAACCACTATCTCCCGAACCTCGCTTCCCCGCCCCGTGTCGCGTATCATTAGATTGCCCCCACCGGCCGCTCGATTCCCCTTCCCGACTTCGCACGATCGATGATTCTGCTAATCGATAATTACGACTCGTTCACCTACAACCTCGTGCAACGGTTGGGCGAGATCGATCCGTCGTTGGAACTCGAGGTGCATCGCAACAACCAGATCACGCTCGACGAAATCGCTGAGCGGCGACCCACGCATCTGATCATTTCGCCGGGTCCCTGCACGCCCAGCGAGGCCGGCATCTCGTGCGACGTGGTCACCCGCTTCGCCGGCCAGATTCCGATCCTGGGCGTGTGCCTCGGACACCAGTCCATCGGGCAGGCCACCGGCGGCACGATCGTGCGGGCCAAGCGACTGATGCACGGCAAGACCGATTGGATCCATCACGACAATCAGGGACTGTTCGCCGGACTCGAAAACCCGCTGCAAGCCACCCGCTATCACAGCCTGGTCATTCAGCCCGACACGCTGCACCCCGACCTGATCGTTTGCGCCTGGAGCAACGCGCCCGAAGGCTCGCGCGAGATCATGGGTATTCGCCATCGCGACTACCCGCTGTTCGGCCTGCAGTTCCATCCCGAAAGTTTTCTGACCCATTCGGGCGTCAAGCTGCTGGAACATTTCCTGGAAGTGCCACCGGCCCAGTACCAGCCCGCGCCAGCCGGCGCCGCGCGCGCCAAGTAGGGTTGCCGGATAGCGGCCTCAAACGTCGACCGATCCATCCCCCGAGCGCGACCACCATGTTGAGCGTCGACGAGGCCTTGCGGCAAGTGCTCCTGCGGGTGACGCCGCGAGCGCCGGCGCAATTCCCCCTCGCCGAGGCCTTGGGACTGGTGCTGGCCGAAGCCATTCACAGCGACGTCGACTCGCCGCCGCACGACAAGTCGCTGGTCGACGGCTATGCCGTCGTGGCTGCCGATCTGGTCGCCGGACCGGCCGAGTTCGACATCCTGGAAGAAATCACCGCCGGCAACCTGCCCACGCACACCGTCGTGCGCGGCAAGACGACCCGCATCATGACCGGCGCGCCCGTGCCCGCGGGCGCCGACGCGATCGTGATGATCGAGCAATCGCGACTCGCCGACGAGCATCAGCCCCTGGGCCGCGTGCATCTGGCGCCGCTGCGGACCGCCAGTGGCCAGAACATCATGCTCCGCGCGTCTTCAATGGCCCGCGGGGATCTGGTGTTAAGCGAGGGCTGTGTCCTGCGGGCGATCGAACTCGGCCTGGCCGCCGAAATCGGTCGCACCCACGTCAGCGCCATCGGACGTCCGACGGCGGCTGTGCTGGCGACCGGTAACGAACTGGTCCCCCCGTCGCAAACGCCCGCTGCCGGACAGATTCGCAACAGCAACGGATCGATGCTGCTGGCCGCCGCCGCGCAGACCGGAGCCACGCCGGTCGATCTGGGCATCGCCCGCGACGTGCGTGGCGAGCTGCGCGATCGCATCGCTCGGGGACTCGAATCCGACGTGCTCGTGATTGCCGGCGGCGTCTCGGCCGGCGTGCTCGACCTGGTGCCCAGCGTGCTCGAGGAACTGGGCGTCGCGCAAGTCTTTCATAAAATCCGACTCAAGCCCGGCAAGCCGCTCTGGTTTGGCGTGCAAGAGAAAAACTCACGGCTCGTCTTCGGCCTGCCGGGCAATCCGGTGAGCAGTCTGGTCTGCTTCGAGTTGTTCGTCCGTCCGGCGATCGGCCGCTTGTGCGGTCGCCAGGACCTCGCGCTCGAGGAAGTCCTGGCCGAATTGAGCGCCGAGTACACGCATCGGGGCGATCGGCCCACCTACCATCCCGCGCGGCTCACGCCGTCGGCCGGCATTCCCTCGGTCGAGCCGCTCCGCTGGCAAGGCTCGGGCGATTTGCGCACGCTGACGACCGCCAACTCGCTGGCCTGCTTTCCGGCCGGCGATCGCACCATCGCGCGCGGCGAGATGGTGCGCGTGTTGCGCTTGCCACGCTAGAGCCGCAACCGGTCTGGGCAAACCTGCCCGATCGACATAGGCTAAAGCGCATGCCCACGGAGCAAACCAAACCTCGAAACGCGAAACGCGCGTCGCAGTCGCCCGTCGTGCCCGCGCCGCGCGCTCCCTGGTGGCAATCGACACTGGCCATCGCGCTGGCCGGGCAGGCGCTGTTGTGCGCCGCGCTGCCCCCTTGGGCTCTGAGTCCCTTGGCCTGGCTGGCCGCCATTCCTTGGGTGATCCTGATTCGTCGTCCCATGCTCGCCGGCAAGCGACCTTATGCGATGCTGTGGCTGTCGAGCTTCATCTTCTGGCTCTCGGCGTTGCACTGGGTCACGCTGCCGCATTGGGCCACCGGCTTTGGGCTGCTGGCCGTGTCGTTCTATCTGGCGTTTTACTTCGCGATGTTCATCGGCCTCAGCCGCGTGGCGGTTCACCTCTGGCGCATTTCGCCGATCGTCGCGGTGCCCGTGGTGTGGACCGGGCTCGAATGGGCCCGCGCTCATTTTCTCGGCGGCTTTACGATGGCCGGCGTCTCGCACACCCAATACCGCTGGCCCCTGCTGTTGCAGATCTGCGACGTATTGGGCGAATTCGGCTTGAGCTTCGTGATCGTGCTGACCGGCACCTGCCTGGCCTATCTCATTCCCGCAGGCGGCCAGCGCCGCGCCTGGTGGCCTTTGCTGCTGGCGGCCTGCGTGTTGGCGGCGGTGCTGGGTTATGGCGTCTGGCGAATGGGCCAGGAGACGACGCATCCGGGGCCCGAGGTGGCGCTGGTGCAGGGCTCGATCGACATCGATATGAAATACGACCCGCGCCAGGGGCAGGAAATCTTCGATCAATATTACGGCCTGTCGCGCAAAGCCGTCAATGCGCATCCGAATTTGCAGTTGATCGTCTGGCCCGAGACGATGTTTCGCGAACCGTGGTACACTTTCGACAAGGACTATCAACCGCCGGCCACGGTGCGCTGGACGCCCGAGCAGATCGAGGCCCGCAGCCGCCTGGCCATCGAAAGCACGGTCGTGCGGCTCGACGTGCCCTGCCTGATCGGCGTCGACACGATCAACTACACCGCGCACGGCATCGAGAACTACAACTCGGCGTTGTTCGCCAACCGCGAGGGCGACATCGTGGCCCGCTACGACAAGTGCCACCTGGTTCCCTTTGGCGAGTACGTGCCCTTTGCCGACACTTTCCCCTGGCTCTATCGACTGACGCCCCTGCCCGGCGGCTCGCTGGCCGGCGACAAACCGTTGGCGATCGAAGCCGGCGGCGCGCGGTTTGCCATCAACATCTGTTACGAAAACACGCTCGGCCATTTCATCGCGGGGCAGATCAACCAGTTGCGTTCCGAGGGTCGCCCGCCCGACGTGCTCGTGAATCTGACCAACGACGGTTGGTTCTGGGGCTCGGCCGAGTTGGATCTGCACCTGGCCTGCGCCGTGTTTCGGGCCGTTGAGTGCCGCAAGCCCTTCCTGATCGCAGCCAACACGGGGTTCTCGGCCTGGATCAACTCCAATGGCCAGATCGTGGCCCAGGGTCCGCGCCGCGCGACCGACGTGATTGTCGCCACCCCGGCAATCGATTCGCGCGGCAGTTGGTATCTGGACCACGGCGATAAGCCCGCGGCCGTGTGCTTCCTGGCCGTGGCGGCCCTGGCCCTGGCGGGGCTTCGGCAGCGTCGCCAAGACCGCCAAAAGCCCACGGCGACAAGCGCTTAGCTAGCGGTTCCAGGCCGCTGGACCGAGGCCGCGCGAGACGTGCCCTGCCCGCCCAAACGGACCACCCAGCTACCCTATCTTGTCAGATTTGAACTTCCGTGATTGACTTGGCAAATCGGGCCTAATTATACTGCAAACTGGCAGTTCTGGCTGAGTTATCTCCTGTCTGCATAAAAACTTGGCAACTCTCGACGTGCTCCTTTTCGTGTTCCCCAGTGGTCCACCATTAGTTCGAGCTCTCCGGCAACAGGGCTGAGGCAAGCTGGTTCGGCTGGTGCGCTTCCAGGAATGATCGTATGAACCTGATTGGCAAGATTTTCGTCGTCCTCATCTTCGTGATGAGCCTGGTCTTTGCGTCGTTTGCGATTGCCGTTTATGGCACGCACGAGAACTGGAAGACCAAGGCCGCCAGCCTGCAAACCAGCGTCGACGCGGCCCGAGGCGAATTGCAAAAGGCGCAAGACGAACAAGCCCGGCTCGTCAAGCAAATCGAAGATGAAACCCTGGCCAAGCGTCAGGCTCTGGCCAAGCTCGAAACCGAAAAGACCGAACTGCAGACGCAGCGCGACACGCTGGTCAAAGAGCGCGACTCGCTGATGACCAAGGACAAAGCGGCCGTGGCCGCGCTCGACACGGCGCAGCAAAACCTGGCGAAGCTGACCAAGGAAGTCGACGAATTGCGAGTCGAAACACGTACAGCCCAGACCGATCGCGATCAGCACTTCGACAAGGTGGTCAAATTGACCGATCGCATCCACCAGGCTCAAGGCGAACTGAAACGGCTCGACGAGCGCAGCGTGCAACTGGCCGGCCAGGTGGCCGCCTCGCGCCGCGTGCTCGATGCTCATGGACTGACCAAGGACACGCCGGTCGATCATCTGCCGCCGCTGGCGCGCGGCAAGGTGCTGGCCGTCAACCGCGACAACATGGTCGAAATCTCCCTCGGCAGCGACGACGGCCTGCGCCAGGGTCACACGGTCGAAGTGTTCCGCGGCAGCAAGTATCTGGGTCGGGTCGAAGTGTTGCACGCCTCGACCGATCGGGCCGTCGGCAAGATTTTGCCGGGCTTCAAGAAGGGCGCTATTCAGAAAGACGACGATGTCGCCACTCGGCTTAAGGTCAGCTAAGAAGAAGGACAAGGACGCCGCCGCGGAGAAACCCGCGAAAGCAGCCAAGCCCGCCAAGGCGCCCAAGGCTCCGAAGGCCGCCAAGACGCCGGCCGCGCCCAAGCAGCGCGCCATCGCGGTCGAAAAACCGAAGGCCGACATCTACACTGTGATGCTGGCCTTGTCGTTTGTCGCCATCGTCATCGCCTGCATCTGTCTGTATGCCGAGATGAATGCCTACGGCTTGATCTTGAAGCCTCCCCGTTAGGAACGGATACCGCGACGGTTTCGCACCAACAACTCGAACGAACTGGGCAAGGATGCTCCATCGACTTCTCGCCGTGCTGGGTTCCGACCTGGCCATCGACCTGGGCACTGCCAACACGCTCGTCAGCGTCGTCGGCGCCGGACTCGTGCTCAACGAACCCTCGATCGTCGCCGTCGAAGAGGGCACCAATCGCGTCCTCTCGGGCGGATGCGCCGTCGGCCATCTGGCCAAGCAAATGCAAGGCCGCACGCCGCAATCGATCTCGGTCGTGCGACCCATGACCGGCGGCGTGATCGCCGATTTCGAGCTGTGCGAAGCCATGCTACGCTACTTCATTCGCAAGGCCGGCGCCGCGGGCTTTCGCGTCAAGCCGCGCGTGCTGGTGGCCGTGCCCGGCTGCATCACGCCGGTCGAAAAGCGGGCCGTCTACAACAGCACCCAGCGCGCCGGCGCGCGGCAGGTGCTCGTGATGAGCGAAGCCAAGGCGGCCGCCATCGGAGCGGGCCTGAACGTGACCGAGCCGGTGGCCAGTATGATCTGCGACATCGGCGGCGGCACCACCGAAGTGGCCGTGCTCAGCCTGGGCGACATCGTCGCCCAGCAATCGGTGCGCGTGGCCGGCGACGCCATGGATCGGGCGATCGTCGACTATCTGCGCCGCCACTACAACCTGCGCATCGGCTCGAGCGCCGCCGAACGCTTGCGCATCGAAATCGGCAGCGCCTATCCGCTCGAGGATGAACTTTCCGACGAAGTGCGCGGCGTCGACATGATCAGCGGACTGCCGCGCAAGGCCACGATCACCAGCGAAGAAGTGCGCGAGGCGCTCGGCACGCCGCTCTTGGAGATCGTCGAAGCCGTCAAAGCCACGCTCGACCAGTGCGGCACCGACCTGGCCTCGGACCTGGTCGATAACGGCCTGGTATTGGCCGGCGGCGGTTCGCTGCTGCGTTCGCTCGATCGTTTTCTGGCCGAACAAACCGGACTGCCTACGCGCGTCTGTGCCGATCCCCTGACCGCCGTCGCCCGCGGCACCCACATCTGCCTCGAGCATTTCGACCGCTGGCGCGGCGCGATGCAATCGAGCGATGAGGACGTTTGACCCCACGGGCCGCCATGCATCCTCTCCAGCCTGACTTCGATTGGCAGCAGATCGTCGACGACGGCCGCGATGAGCAGCCAGCCAGCACCCGCGACCGGCTGTGGATCGTACTAGCCTTGTTCGCCGTGGCCCTGCTGTTCATTTTCGGCCGCGCGGTGCAATTGGAAATCTCCGATGGCGAGAACTTTCGCCAGTTGGCCGCACGACCGCTGGAGCGCACGGTCGAGCCAGCCGCCAGCCGCGGCACGATTCGCGCCCGCGACGGCACGCCCTTGGCCACTGACCGCCGCGCCAAGGCGCTAGCCATCGAGTTTCATCACCTGGCCAATCCGCCGGAACCGGCCTGGCTGCGGCGTCAGGCCCGCGCGCGCCTGTCGCGCGGCGAGCGCCGCCAACCCGAGCGCGTGGCGGCCATGGAGGCGACGATTCGCGAGGAGCTGGCCGAGTGGCATCGCCAATTGGCCGCGCTCTGCCAGTTGCCGCCAGCGCAGTGGCAAGCGCGCACCGCGCGCATCCAGCGACGCGTCTCGCAACTGGCCGAGCACGTCAACGAGCGGCGGCTCGATCGCTACGCCGAGCAGAGCGCCACGGCAGCGCCCGATGCGGAACTCTCGGTCGGCTCGATCGTGGCCGGGTTGTTTGCTCCGCCCGAGCGGCTGCCGCCGCCGGCCGTGATCATCGCCGAGCAGGTGGCCTATCACCGGGTTGTCGATGACCTGCCACCCGAGGTCGTGGCCCAGATCACGGGCGACCCCAAGAAATATGCCGGCGCAAAGATCATCGAGTACACGCGTCGCGATTATCCGCAGGCCACTGTGGCCGCGCACCTGCTGGGCTACGTCGGCCAGCCCAACGGCAACAGCCCCACGGCCATGCCGCTCGAGCCCTGGCAAACCGGCGAGCTGCCCGTCGGCATGACGGGCGTTGAGCGATTGGCCGAGGAAACGCTGCGCTGCCGGCTGGGTCTCGAAACCCAGTTCACCGATCATCGCGGCAGGTTGCTCGACACGACGCTACACCGCGCTAGCCTGCCGGGCGGCGACGTGGTGCTCACGCTCGACGTTCAGTTGCAACAATCGGCCGAGCAGTTGCTCGATCGCTCGTTGCGGCGCCGCGAGCGCATCACCGGCGACAGCCACGGCGGCGCCGTCATCGTGCTCGAAATTCACTCGGGCGAGCTGCTGGTCGCCGCCAGCGCGCCGCGCTTCGACCCCAACTGGTTTGCCGCCGGCGAGCGGCGCGTCGAGGCCGTGCTGGCCGATCCGCACCAGCCGATGTTCGACCGCGCCACCAAGATGGCCCTGCCTCCCGGCTCGGTGTTCAAACCGCTCACGGCGTTGGCCCTGCTGGAAGGCAAGGTCATCGATCCCCAGCAGCCGTTCACCTGCCAGGGTTATCTCGAAGACCCCGATCGGTTGCGGTGCCAGATCTATCGCCAGCAAGGCGTGGGCCACGGCGACGTCACGTTGGCCGATGCCCTGGCCCAAAGCTGCAACGTCTATTTCTTTCATCACGTCCGCCAGCTCGGCGCCGTGCCGCTGTTGGATTGGGCCACCCGCTGCGGCTTCGGTCGCCGCTCGGGCCTGGAACTTCCCGACGAAGCCGCCGGCAACTTGCCCTCCGCCGCCGAACTGCGACCGACCGCTCAGACCCAAGCCATGGCCATCGGCCAAGGCACGCTCACCGCCACGCCGCTGCAAATCGTCCGCCTGTTCGCCGCGATCGCCAACGGCGGCTACCTGATCACGCCCAAATTGCTGCGCGACCAAATCGACGACGGCGACACGCACGACACCCCGCACACCGAGCTGTCCGATTCGACTCGCATCGCCGGCCTCAGCGAGTCGTCTCTCGCCGCCGTGCGCGAAGGCATGCGCCGCACCGTCGACGATCCCAACGGCACGGCCTATGCCACCGTGCGGCTCGCGTCGGTGCCCATCGCCGGCAAGACCGGCACCGCCGAAACCGGCCCCAAGAGCGAAGACCACGCCTGGTTCGCCGGCTACGCGCCCGCCGACTCCCCCCGCTACGCCTTCGTCGTCGTCCTCGAGCACTCCGGCAGCGGCGCCACCGCCGCCGGCTCCCTCGCCAAAAGCCTCATCCAACGCATGCACCAACTCGGCTACTTTGGATTGCCCCACATGGCCGAGAAGGAGATTCCGCCGGGGAAGGGGTAGTCGGTAGGCCTTTGAATCATGTGCGCCTGGTTCGATTGAACCAACGACGCGAATACGGTTGACTCGAAGCCTGTTCCTCAGTGCTCGTCGAGATCGCAATCGAGCAATGCCTCACGCAGCAGCTTGCGGCCCTCGTACGTCAAGTCGGAGTGGAACAGCGTAAGAGATGCGAGCGCCTTGCAACGCGCGAGTATCGGAACGCTGGCGTCGGTAACCGGCGTGACTCTCAGGCCAAGGTCCGTCAATTCCGGAAGCTCTGCCACGACGGCAAGACCCTCAGGTGTGACTCGCTCCGAGGTGACGTACAGCGTCTGCAGGCGTTTGAGAGAGCGGATTTGTCCCAAGCCGGCGTCAGAGAATGGTCCCTTGAGAAACAAAGTTTCGAGGTTTGCAATCCTCGCAATGCACGCGAGCCCATCGTCGCTAATGTGCTCTCCAGGCGACAGCTCCCGCAGCCGCCGCAGCCCGGCCAGATGCACGCAAAACGTGCCATTGATCTTGTCGTTCTCGGATAGAGACAATTTCTCGAGATCGAAGAGTGCCGCCAGCGGCGCGAGATCCGCATCACGGAATCTGCCAGCGCACAATGACAATCTCCGCAAACTCGCGATCCGTGCAATACATGCGACGGCTGCCAAATCGACGTCGCGGCGCCGATAATTGGGCCAGTCGCTGCAATTCGTCGCGCTTCGCTCGAGCCGCCGCTTCCGGGCTGACAATTCGGGGAATCGGATTTCCCATGATGGCTTGCGCGAATAGCCAGGCCTCACTGGGGGGCGGTCCGTCAGTTTGCTCAGTGATTTGATTGAGAGAATCATCTCGCATGAGACCTCCTTGTGTCTGCAAGAAACGAAGTGATAGGCCACGGCCAGATGGGGCTGAGGATGCGTCGTGAGGCTCGCCCTTCAGTCTCGTTGACGATCTTCGAGCAGGAAGCGGTTTGTCGCTTCTTCCGGCGCCGCCGAACCCGCTCGACGATCGGGCAACCTACCAAAACGACTGGCCTAATTTCCAGCGAATTCGCCACGACAGCATCCCGCTTTCCGCAGCATCCCCAGAGCCAACATTCCTTTTGCGCGACCAGGAACCGTGGCCAACTTCTGGCCATGGCGTCACCCGGCGAGTAGGCTAATCGACGGCTCCGTACCGGCCCTTCAAAACTTTCCGCCAGGACCATCGACTCCATGAAGCCTGCCTTTCGCGCCGCCTTGCTTGTCTTGATCTCGATCATTCCCCTCCGCGCGTCCTCAGCTCCGCTGCCCCGCAGCGCGCCGGAGAGTGAAGGCGTCTCCTCGTCCGAGGTGTTGGCGTTTGTCGAGGCGATCGACCAGATCGATTCGCTCAATAGCTTCATGCTCTTGCGACATGGCCGGGTTGTGGCCGAAGGTTGGTGGGCGCCCTACCATGCCGAGGCACGGCACTCACTCTACTCGCTGAGCAAGAGTTTTACCTCCACCGCCGTGGGCCTGGCGATCGCCGAAGGCAAGCTGAGCCTCGACGACCCGGTACTGAAGTTTTTTCCCGACGCCGCACCGGCCGAGCCGAGCGATTATTTGAAGGCGATGCGCGTGAGCGATTTGTTGCGCATGGCGACCGGCCACGAGTCCGAGCCGCTACGCACGACCAAGGAGCCCTGGACCAAAACCTTCCTGGACCATCGCGTGGCGTTCAAGCCCGGCACGCATTTTCTTTACAACACGTCGGCCACCTACATGCAGTCGGCGATCGTACAGAAAGTGACCGGCCAGACTCTGCTCGACTACCTCGCGCCGCGGCTCTTCGAGCCACTGGGCATCGAGCACCCCACCTGGGAAACCAGCCCCGAAGGCATCTCCACCGGCGGTTACGGGCTGAGCATTCGCACCGAGGACATCGCCCGCTTTGGCCAGCTCTACTTACAGAAAGGCATGTGGCACGACAAACAACTCGTGCCCGGCGAGTGGATCGAAGCCGCCACGTCGCGACAAACCTCGAACGGCAGCAGCCCGCTCAGCGATTGGGATCAGGGCTATGGCTATCAGTTCTGGCGCTGCCGCCACGGCGCCTATCGTGGCGACGGGGCGTTCGGCCAATACTGCGTGGTCATGCCCGAGCAGGATGCCGTGGTCGTGATCACCAGCGGCGTCAAGAACATGCAGGAGATCCTGAATCTGATTTGGGACAAGCTCCTGCCCGCGCTCAAGCCCGCCTCGCTGGCACCCGACGGCGAAGCCGCGAGCAAGCTTCGTCAGAAGCTCAGCGGGCTCGCCGTTCGCTTGCCCGCGGCCGCTTCAGAAAACCCGCGGTTCGCCGGCAAGACGTACACCTTCCCGGCCAACGAACAAAAGCTCGAATCGATCATTCTGGCGCGCGACCCGGCCGACGGCCACGACGCGCTGGTCATCCGGGCCGACGGCACTGAGCAATGCATCGACTGCGGCCATGGCAAATGGCTGTCCGGACAAGCCGCTTGGGGCCTGCTGCCGCGACAGCCCGTGGCGGTCGCCGGCGGTTGGATGAACGACGAGTTCACGGCCAAGGTCTGCTTTTACGAAACCCCCTTCATCGTCACCTTCCGTCTGAAGTTCACCGGCGACGACCTCGCCTTCAACTCCGAATCGAACGTCGGCTTCTTCCGCCTCAAGCAGCCGGAACTAATCGGCAAGGCGCAGTAGCGGGCCGCACCAACGTGGGATCGGCGGTGGACTTCGCGCACCTCTTTCCGTTCTAATCCATTGGGCAAGACCGATATGCGAACGGTCGGACCAAGGCAACTCCCACGGCAAGGATTCACATCATGTCACGTTCCATGCGCTTCACCGCGGTGGCGATGCTTTTCGCCGGAGCTCTGATCGGCTGGCTGTGTGCCTCGGGCCGGCTCGCCAACTTAGCGCATGCTCAAGACAAGAGTGCCGGCAAGACCGTCGCCAGCGGCGCGCAGCTTCCGCAGCCCGACCCCGCGTTCAAGGGCAAGATCGGCCAGACCTACAAGGACTCGACGCCCAGTTATCCGCAGCCCGTCAAAGCGCCCGCCGGCAGCCCCAACGTGCTGTTGATCTTGCTCGATGACGTCGGATTCGGCATGTGTCAAACCTTTGGCGGGCCGGTGCCCACGCCGAACATGGACAAGCTGGCCAACAACGGGTTGAAGTACACCCGCTTTCACACCACGGCGCTCTGCTCGCCGACGCGAGCGGCCTTGTTGACGGGCCGCAATCATCACAGCGCTGGCACCGGCGTCATCATCGAATGCGGCACCGGATATCCTGGCTACACCGGGATCATCCCCCGCAGTTGCGCCCTGGTGGGCGAGACGCTGCGCGACAATGGATATGCCACGGCCATGTTCGGCAAGGCCCACAACACGCCTGAGCCCGAGATCAGCCCCGCCGGTCCGTTCGATCGCTGGCCCACCGGCCAGGGTTTCGAATATTTCTACGGCTTCAATCAGGGCGAAACGAGTCAGTACTATCCCGTGCTGTATCGCAACACGACGCCGGTCAACGCCCCCAAGTCGCCGGAACAGGGATACCACTTCACCGCCGACATCACCGACGAGGCCATCGCCTGGACCAGCAACACCCGCGCGGCCAATCCGCAGAAACCGTGGTTCTGTTTCTTCAGCACCGGTGCCGCGCACGCCCCGCACCACGCTCCGCCCGACTGGAGAGCCCGGTTCGTCGGCAAGTTCGACCACGGCTGGGACCGGCAGCGCGAGATCACCTTTGACCAGCAAAAGAAGGTGGGAGTCATTCCAGCCAGCGCGAAGCTCACGCCGCGGCCCAAGGAGATTCCGGCCTGGGACAATCAACCCGCGGACGCCAAACAGGTCTATTGCCGGCTGATGGAAAACTACGCCGCCTTCATGGCCCACACCGATTTTCACGTCGGACGGCTGATCGACAGCCTGGAAAAGTCCGGCGAGCTCGACAACACATTGGTCTTCTACGTCGTGGGCGACAACGGCCCCAGCGCCGAGGGGGGACTCGAAGGAACCTTCAACGAAGTGGCCAGCCTGGTCGGGTTCAACCCCGGCCTGCCTAGCATCATCAAACGCATCGACCAGATCGGCGGCCCCGAGTCGGAGCCCCACGTGCCGGTTGGCTGGGCCTGGGCCATGGCCACGCCGTTTCAATGGACCAAGCAGGTCGCCAGTCACCTGGGCGGCACGCGAAACCCACTGATCGTACACTGGCCCCGGGGCATCAAGGCCAAGGGAGAGATCCGCACGCAGTATCACCACGTTATCGACGTGGCGCCCACCATTCTCGAGGCCTGCAAGATCGCCGCGCCCAAATCCGTCAACGGCATCGCGCAGAAGCCCATCGAGGGAGTGTCGATGGTCTCGACCTTCGAGGATCCCAAAGCGCCGAGCAAGCGCACGACGCAGTACTATGAGATGTTCGTGAATCGGGCCATTTATCACGACGGCTGGCTGGCCAGCAGTCGCTTTGGAGTGCCGTGGACCACGGCGGGCAAGGAGGGGGACTTTCTCAAGGCTCCCTGGGAGCTATTCAACCTCGATGCCGACTTCAGCCAGGCCGACGATCTGGCGGCCAAGAATCCGCAGAAGTTGAAAGAGCTCCAGACGCTGTTCGTCGAAGAGGCGAAGAAGTACGATGTCCTTCCGCTCGATCCACGGCTGGCCGAACGACTCGACTCGCGAAATCGCATCGCCGGCGCGCCCCGCACCAGTTGGACCTACTTTGGAAACAACGTCCGGTTGCCGGAGCCCATCGGCCCCATGGTCTATCCGAATTCGCACACGATCACGGCCGACCTGATCGTGCCCGAGGCCGGCTGCGAAGGCGTGATCGCCTGCGCCGGCGGCATCTCGGGCGGATGGACTCTGTGCGTCAAGGACGGCAAGCCGGCCTACCATTACAACATGGCCGACTTCGAGTTCTACGACGTCGAGGCCCAGGACAAGTTGCCGGCCGGCAAGGTGACGTTGAAGCTGGACTATGTGTCGAAGGGCACCCCCAAGGGCAGCACGATCAGCGACGGAGCGACCGTAAAACTGTTCGTCAACGGCCAGTTGGCCGCCGAAGGCGAAACGAAGAAGGCCATGTTTCGCCACGGCGTCGAACCCTTCGAGGTCGGCCGCGACTCGATTTCGCCCGTCGACGCCGACTACATGAGCAAGATGCCGTTCGCCTTCACCGGATCGATCGAAAAGATCACCTTCGACGTGACGCCGAAGAAGTAAGGCGGGCCCCTCTTGGCGGATGGTAGACGTGGCGAAATCCCTGTGGGCCAAAGGCCCACGTGGGCAAGCTCCACGCTCCCTGGCGTTCGGAATTAACGGATGCCCGCCTCACCGTCACCGGTTCATTGGTTGGTATACCTCTTGCTTTCGGACATTATTATGATAATGTACGTATGTATACTAATCAACCGACGCCGGCGCGCTGCTTCCCTGACAAGCGTTTGCTCGCTGGGAGGCACGCCCTTGGGCTGGCGGCGGTCATCGAGTGATTTCGATGCCACACACCGTGCAGCTCATCATCTGGATCACGTTGGTCGCCACGGCCGCGGCGGCGGGTGTCGCGGTTTGGCTCTACTGGCGGCGACGCAGGCGACGCGCAGGGCGCATGATTTCGCTGGTCGCGCTGCTGCGCGAGCCCGTGACGTTCGACCAGGTCGTGCTCGCCAAAATGGCCAGCCGAGCGTGGAATGCCGACCTGGGCGATGGCACCGCCGAGGGGCCCGACGGGTTCGCGGTCTGTGCGGGCTTCATCAACACGATCGTGCACCACAACCGGGCCTACCTGGTCAATTGAGTGCCCTGCCCTTATGTGAACGATCCCGAGACGGCGGCGGAGTCGATCTGCGCACTCGACGCCTCTTCGCCCAACATCGGGCCTGGTTTTCCTTCGATGACCTGGCAACCAACAGCTCAGCGACCGACGCGGAAATTACCGAGTGCTACCGACGGCTGGCGAAGCTGCTGGCGGAGTTTTTGGACGAGAATTGCCTGCTGATTTAAGTTCCCGATACTGAGCGGGGCTATCCCATCCACGAGGAGACCCTGCGCGCCCTGCAATCCGACGACCCTCTGGCCGCTTTGCAGCATTCGCTGACCGCGCCCGTCATTTCCGTTTCCGACGACGACCCCCCTGATGGTGGAGGCGGTGGCCAAGGCGCGAGCGAACTGACCGCAATTCGTGGCCGCGTATGAAACAACCGCCGGCGAAGACTTTTCCATCAAGGCGCCGTTCCGATCTGAGCACGTGACCGAATACATCTGAGTCACCGTGACCGCGCTGGAAGGGGACCTGGTCTACGGCACGCTGGCCAACGCTCCCGCTAACCTGGCCCCACTGGAATTGGGCTCGAAAGCCAGCGTCAGCCTTGCGAACCTCAACGACTGGTACTACATCGACCCGCAGGGCACGCTGCAAGGCGGGTTCACCTTTGCCGCCGTATTCGAAGCATCGCGCCGCCAGCAAAAAACGTGACGCTGCCAGCAGCCCGGCTAGCAAACAGTCCGACCCGCCCCCTCTTTGCATTCAACAGGCCGTTTTGTGGCCGGCTATTTTTCTCGCGCTTGACATATTCCGTATTGGGAATATAATCCCGGCATGTCACGAACCGCCTCAGCGTCCAACGTCTTTACCGCCATTGCCGAACCGCGACGACGGCAGATCATCGACCTGCTGTCGCGAGGCCGCGGCCTGGCCGTGGGCACCATCGTCGTCACGCTGGGACTGCCGCAGCCGGCCGTTTCGAAACACTTGGGCGTGCTGCGCGAGGTCGGTCTCGTTTCCGTCAGCAAGCAGGGTCAGCACCGGGTCTACGAACTCAACGTCGATCAGCTGCGGCCCGTCTACGACTGGGTGAAGTCGTTCGAACAACATTGGGAACGTCAGCTCGACCGAATCAAAGTGCGGGCCGAGCGCCGTGCCCAGAACCTGGCAAGCACCGCCGAGCGATCAACTCGCAAGAAAGGAACCTCATGACCACCGAAACGCAACGCCAGCATTCAATCGAATCCGTCGAGATTCACAAGTCGATCGACATCGCCGCGCCGATCGAGGTCGCCTTCGCGGCGATGCTCGACGAAATTGGTCCCGACTCGCAAATGATGGATGGCACGCCAATGCCGTTCAAGCTCGAAGCCTGGCCCGGCGGGCGATGGTTTCGCGATTTGGGAAACAACGCGGGCCACCTGTGGGGACACGTGCAGGTGATCAAGCCCCCGACGTTGCTCGAGATTTGCGGACCTTTGATGATGTCCTATCCCGCGGCCAATCATATCCAATATCGTTTCACCGCCCAGGGAAGCGGCACCCGCTTGACGTTCGTACACCGCGGCATGGGATGGATCACGCCCGAACATCGCGAGGGCATGACCAAGGGATGGAGCCATTGGATCGAGAAAATCGGCGCACGCGCGGAGCGCACCTCCACGCAGAGCACCTCAACGCAGCGCAAGAAATAACGACCGACAGCTCAATCAACATAACTTTCAGGACTTCTCCGTCATGAATACCGCCACGGCCACCCGAGATCCGCAAGTCGTCTCACGTCGCGAATGGTTGACCGCCCACACGCAGTTCCTGGCGAAAGAAAAGGAACTGACCCGCTTGAGCGATGAGCTCGCCGGCCTGCGGCGCGAACTTCCCTGGACCCGCGTCGAGAAGGAATACGTCTTCACCGGGCCCCAGGGCAAACTTAGCCTGGCCGATCTGTTCAACGGACGGAGCCAACTGGCCACCTATCACTTCATGTTTGGTCCCGATTGGGAAGAGGGTTGCCCGGGCTGCTCGTATGTGATGGATCACATGCAGGGCGCGGTCGAGCATCTGGGGGCGCGCGACGTCTCGTTGGTGCTGATCTCGCGGGCGCCCGTGGAGAAACTGGCCGCGTTCCCGAAGCGGATGGGCTGGCACTTTCGCTGGGTGTCGTCCGGGGGCAACGACTTCAACCGCGACTTTGGCGTGTACTTCACCAAGCAAGAAGTCGACAGCGGCGCGAAGGCCTACAACTTCGCCACCACTGCTCCGCATGGTGAGGAAAATCCCGGCCTGAGTTGTTTCTGCAAGGATCCCGGCGGTACGATATTTCACACCTACTCCACCTATGGCCGCGGCCTGGAGGCGATGTTGGGAACCTACGCCATCCTCGACCGCGTAACCAAGGGACGCAACGAAGGCGGCTTGCCTTCGCCCATGGCGTGGGTGCGTCATCACGACAAATATGAACCGACATCGCAGGGCGCCGGATCATGCTGCCACGAGAAGGATTGCCATTGAACGGCGGATGCTGCCACGGTGATTGCCCACCCGCGCCGCTTGAGCCGCGGCGCAGTTGGGAGTTCGCCGCCGGAACGTTCTCGCTCGCCGTCTGGGTGCTGATGCCCAAGTGCCCGGTCTGCCTGGCCGCGCACATGGCACTTTGGACCGGGCTCGGGCTTTCGTTCAGCGAAGCGACGTACCTTCGCTGGTCGCTGCTGGCCTTGAGCGGCTTGCTGTTGCTTTTCGTCGCAAAACGCAGATACGCGCGTTGGATGGCCGGACCTGCTGCCGGTTAGTCGATCGCCCCGCCGCGGGCCCAACGGTCAGACCACGTCTTCGCGCCTTCGCAGATCGGCCAGCCGCACCGCGTACATCGCCACAATGGCCCCCAACGTGCCGCCGGCAACCACGTCGCCGACGAAGTGGTAGTTCATCGCCACCAAGCTGAAGAGCATCGGCGGGCAGACCACGACACATACCGCGCGGCTGCGGGGCATGGCCAGCCACCACACCGTGGCAAAGCCTAAAATCCGGGCTGCGTGCCCCGACGGAAAACTGCCCAGGTCGTCGCCATGCACGAACGGATGAAACCCATAGGTGCCGTTGCCGATCAGCGACGGGTTATTGTCGAACCACGTCTCCGGCCAGTACCGGCCAAACAGATCACCCAGCGACACGCGAAACTCGTTGGCCATGAGCATGCTCAAGCAGGCCACCAGCAGCACCTTCTGCCAGCGAGCCCACGGCGCAAACGCCCGGCTGACCATCAGCAGCACCAAAATCAATGGCGACCACGACTGCAACAGCGGCGGCGGCAAAGTCAGCCAACGGAAAACCCGAATCTCGTTGATCCCCTGCTGATGCACGAAGAACGCCACCGGCCGATCGACCCCAAAATAACAAACCACCACCGCCACCGCGCAGATCGACAAAGCGATCACCGCGCGTCGTAGAAGTTGCCGATAGCTGTCATCGTGCATGGCGTGTTCGTGGCCCTTCGGTGGATTGCTGAACTTCCGGCGTCCTCTGCCGGCAACATCCAACGGTCCGAGTATACAGCAGCCACCAGCCAACCACTCAGGCCGTCTCAAAACCCCTTCGGCCATCGCGTCGTCTCTTCCAACGGCTCCCCGGTTTCCAGCAGGCTCTTCAAACTGGCCAGGATGTGGGGCCAGCCGGTCGAGACGGTGGCGATGAGTTTCGAGTTGGGCTTGTCCATCTCGTGAATCACGGTCAGCTTCACCGATTCGCCGACGGTTTCCAACTCGTAGGTCAGCCGCGAAAAACCCTCCTCACGCAGCTCGGGCATAAACTCGTTGCGCCACGAGAGCACCAGCCGGCGGTGCGGCTCGATCTCCAGCACTTCGCCACTGTCGGCCACGCGGCCATCGGGAGCCATGATTCGCCAAGCCCCACCCTTGTGCGACGAGACCTCGTGCCGGGTTTCACACCAGTAGCGCTGGGTGAACTCCGGATCGATGAGTGCCTGCCACAGCTTTTCGGGCGTGGTGCGAATGTAGGTCACGTACACGAAGCGCGAATTAGCCATCGGTTTCTCCTTCCAGTTGTTTCTTGAGATCGGCCAGAGCACGCAGCCGGCCGCGCTCGTACTTGCCGATCCAACGATCCGCGATTTCCACAATCGGCACGGGATTCAGATAGTGCAGCTTCTCGCGGCCTCGCCAGATCACGGCCACCAGGTTCGCGGCTTCCAGCAACTTCAGATGCTTGGTCACCGCCTGCCGCGACATCTTCAAATGCCTGCAAAGCTCCCCCAGCGTTTGCCCATTGTCGGCATGCAGCCGATCGAGCAACCGCCGCCGGCCCGGATCGGCTAGCGCCCTGAACACTTTGTCCATGCCCTCACTCATGGGCTGATTATGCAACCTTTTGGTTGCATGTCAAGAGCGATGCCGGGACATCACTAGAAAATGGGTTCCGAGCATTGAGCATAGGAAGTGCAACAACGCGACCGGCTCTGCCTACGGCCGAAGCTTCATGTATTCCATGGCGCTAATCGAAAAGGCGGGCGGAGCCCCCTTCTCCTTGCGCAGGATGCTCCCCGTCACGCGTTTGAATTTGCCGGGCTCCAGTTCGATTTCCTGTTCGAAGGCCGCGGTCAAATCAACCCTTGGGGTGTTGAGTGCTCCGCCCAGGTGCTCCATGCGAAACGCCGGAGCCGTCGGCTGTTCCGTTTTCAGCTTGTCGTTCAACTGGTCGAGCAACGACTGGCGCTGCTTGGCATCGCCCAGGTGCGCTCGCGCGGCCAGGAAGTTGGCATATCTGTTCAAGCTGGCAAAAGCACCCAGTTGCAGGTTCGCGCGCAAAGGCCGCAACATCAGCGCCTTCTCGGGAATCAACAGCTCATTTTTTCCCGAAGGCAGCTCGACGCGATACTGAAAGGATTGCTGCGGCTCACCCGGCACCGGTTTCGCTGAACGGCTCTGTTGAAATTCCGCCTCGATGTCCTTCGTGGTCCGGCTGAGGATTTGGCATTCGTCAACCGCCAGGTGCAACAGCCAGGCCAGTTCGGCCTTGGTCAACGTGTCGTCGCGGCGCTCGACCGACAAAGGCATCGAGCTGCCACAGTTGATCCGCCCATCGGCAAACACCCGCAGCCAAGGTTCGGCCTTCGTCGCGGCATCGCCCGGACCATTCGCGGTCGGCAGCATGGCGATACTGAACACGACGTCCGTCCCCTTCTCGGGCAGGCGAATCGCTTCGCGCTGTGCGTCGCTGAGCCCCTTGACCCGCTGCGCGGCCGTCTTTTCCGCCGTCGGAAACGCATCCAACGGATCGTCCGCGTGCGCTTCGGCAACCGGAATTGCCGCCGATAACAGGATGCCCACCAACATCAAGCCGAGGAAGCGATGGCGTATCACGAGGGCTCCTTAAAGAGGATTGTCCCGGGCACTCAGCCGATCAACTGCCGAATCGGCGTGCCTTCGGTGATGCGGTGCGGACGGTCCGTGGCGTCGCGCAGCACCAGATCGTGGGGAATGCCCAGCAGTTCGTAGAGCGTGGCGGCGATGTCATCAGGCCGGGCGGGCGCGTCCTTCACGAACGCCCCGTGATGATCGGTCGCGCCCACGACCTGGCCGCCGCGGATGCCGCCGCCGGCCCACAGCACCGAGTAGGCCTGACCCCAATGGTCGCGGCCGCCGTCCGGGTTGCTATTGATCTTGGGAGTGCGGCCCATCTCTCCCATCACGATCACAAGCGTCTCGTCGAGCAGCCCCCGTTCGTCCAAATCGCTGATCAATGCCGACAGCCCCTGATCGAGCTCGGGCAGCAGGTTCTGTTCATAGAGCCGGAAATGATCGCGGTGCGTGTCCCAAATCTGGAAAGCCGACAACGTGGTGTTCGCCGGATTCGAAACCGCGTTGGCCGTCACGAAACGCACGCCCGCCTCGATCAACCGCCGCGAGAGCAGCAGCACCTGTCCCATTTCCGAACGGCCATAACGATCGTGCATCGCGGCCGGCTCGCGACTGACCTCGAAGGCCGCGCGCGTCGTGGGCGAAAGAATCACGTCCAGCGCCTCGGCCTGGTGCGCATCCCAGCTCGACCGCTCGGCCGCCGACTTGGCCGCCGCAAAGGCCTCGTCCACCTGCCCCAACAACTTCACGCGCTGCTGCATGCGCTCCACGCTCAACTCATCCGGCAGCCCCAGCCCTGTGGGCACGGGCAGCTTGCCTTCCCAGCTTGGAGAGCGAGCCATCATGCGATTACGCACGGCCGGCAGAGGATCGTACCGATTGCCCATCCACCCGCCGCCGGCACTGGGAGTAGGAAAACCCATGTCGAACAGCAAGGTCGGCGTCAGCACGAAGGGGGGCATGCCGCCAATCTTCGGCAAGACTTTCGCGACGACCGAACCATAGGTCGGATGATCGTTCGGCGTCGGGCGGATATTGGCATCACTGCCCGGCGAGTGACCGCTGAGGGCATAGGCCGCGCTGCTGTTGTGAGCGCTCAGCGGATGCGTGGCCGAACGCAGGATGGCAAAATGATGCGCCAACCGCGCCAGCGAGGGCAGCTTCTCCGTGATCTCGATGCCCGGCACCGAGGTGCTGATGGGGCGGAACAGCCCGCGAATTTCGACCGGCGCGTCGGGCTTCATATCGAACGTGTCGAGATGCGCCGGCCCGCCGTTGAGAAACACGAAGATGCAATGCCGGGCCGTGCCGCCCGTCTTGCCCAACGCCCGCAACCGCAAGGGATCGACGAGATTCAACCCACCCAAGGTCAGCGCGCCAAACCGCAGCAGCTCCCGTCGCGACATCGAAAAGCTGCTCATGGTAAGTTCTCCGCGCCCCAGCGAACCCGATCGTCAACGCCGCCCTGCGTCCTACGCGTCGGAACGATAGTTTACGATGCCGGCGCCCCGGATGCCAACCTTTCGTGGCAGCCATGACGGCCCCTGGAGTGCGGAGATCCGCCCGCTATCAATCCTTGGCGACTTTCGGCCCGATGAAAACGCGTTTCGTCGGAACATCGTCAAAGGCCCGCACCGGCATTTTCAGGGTCGAGGCAAACACCGAAGTCGAGCCCGCAGCCACCCATTCGCTCAGGTTCACCGTCGTGAATTCGGCGTGGTTGTGAATGAGCATCAGCCGGGCCTCGCCGTCGCCGATGTTCTCCACATAGTGGCCAAACCCCTGCGGCGTGAAGGCCACGTCCTCCAGCCCACACTCGAACTGCGAGGACTCGCCCTTGCCGTCGACGATCGTCATGCGAATCGTGCCGGCCATCACGAACAGCCACTCGTCCGAATTCGGATGCCAGTGCGGCTCGCGCATGTCGCCTGGGGCCAGCGTGATCAAGCTGGCCGACATCGAAGCCGACATCGGAAAATCGTGCAACTTGTGTTCGCGAATCGAGCTGTTGCCAAAATGGCGCGGCGTCGCTTTTCCCATGCAAAATTTGTAGACCGACTCCGACTTGCCGCCCGCCGACTCGCCCGGCTCCCCCTTCGAGTCGTTCGCGACTTCGGAGGCCGCGACTTCGCCCACCAGCATCCCGCCCGCAATCACACTGGCCGCCAACCCCATCACGCTCCGACGACTGACCGTTTCCATGACGCAGCTCCGCTACCAATCAAAATAATTCGCGACACACGCCAGCCGCGCGATCCTATCCCGCCGGTTGCGAATGCGCCAAGATCGAATCGAGCAACCTTACGAGATTGCAATCCAGACGCCGCTTCTGGCCACTTCGACTTTGACAACCGCCGGACTTACAATGGGCCGCAAGGATTCGCTGCCGACTGGGCTCCTCCTGCATTGCTCCTCACCGAGATCCACCATGACCCGCCTGATCCGCCTCGCAATCTTCCTGATAGCGCTCGCTGCATTGTCTCTCCGCACCGGTGAGGACGCGGCCTTCTCGCAAGTCACCCTCGTGCGCGACGGCAAGGCCCGCGCCGTGGTAGTCACTGCGGTCAAACCGTCGCCGGTCGCCGCCTATGCCGCCGAGGAACTGATCAGCCACGTCAAGAAAGCCACCGGCCAGCAATTGCCGGTCGCCGTGGAAACGGAGATCCCCGCGGGCTACGACCGCCGAATCTTCATCGGCGTCAGCGAGGCCGCCCGCCAGCAAGGCATCGATGCCGACCAGCTCGAGGTCGAAGAGTACGTGCTGCGCACTGTCGGCAACGACTTGTATATCGTCGGCAAAGAACTGCTGCCCGATCAGTATCACGGCACCCGACCGCTCTACTCGGAGCCGTGGAATCCGCTGGCCATGGAGTGCGTACACAGCGGGACGTTGCTGGGCGTGTACGAATTGTTGGAAGATCATCTCGGCGTGCGCTGGCTCTGGCCGGGCGAACTGGGAACCTATGTGCCGCGTCGAACGAGTGCCGTGTTTCCCGCGGTCAACAAGACCGTCAAACCCAAGCTGCTCTACCGCAATCTGGGCGGATGGGATCTGGGGCAAATTTTCCTGACCGGCTCCTACTTCGGCCGCAAAGTGCCGCGCAACTATAAGGTCGGCGGGCTGTCGGAAGAGGTCGTCAGCAAGCTCGTGTTTCCCAGCGAGCAGGCCGGCTACACCTATGGCAAGGCCGTGGAGATCTTCCATCGCCGACATCGCCGCGTGACGCAAATCGAGCAGCCGCGCGTGATCCTGGGCTCGCACGTCATCGCCGGCATCACTGATTGGTGGGCCGAGTATGGCCAGCAACATCCTGAGTGGTTTGCCATGCGCGCCGACGGCCAGCGCGGACTCAAGACGCCCCGCGCCGGCGCCTGGACTCCGCTCTGCGTTTCCAACGTCGAGTTGCAGCACGCGATCGTGAACAAGGCCTGGGACGGCGGCGATGTGTTGACCCTCGGCGAAGCCGACGCCGGGGGCGAGAGCATGTGCCAATGCCCGCAATGCCTGGCCTGGGACGGTCCGCAGCCCACCGATTTCCCCGAGGACTTTCGACTCCTGAAATACACCCCGCGAGCCATGGGCGATCGCTATGCCCATTATTGGAAAGCGGTGCATGACCTGGCCGTCGAGCGCAACCCGCGGGTAAAGATCGGCGTCTATCTCTATCACAACACCCTGCCGGGGCCGCTCAGCGGAATCAAGCTCGACAAAAACATTTTTGGAGAGTTCGTCATCTACGGATCGCGCGATGGCTGGTATCCGATGAGCCGTGAGGAAGACCAGTGGTATCGCGACCAATGGCTGGCCTGGAGCCAGACCGGCATGTCGCTGGTCAACGGATCCAACTACTTATTGAACAGCTACGTAACGCCCAACATCACCAGCCGGCAGAGCGGAGAATTCTTCCGCTTCGCCTATCAACACGGCATGGCCGGCATCAGCCTTCGTGCCTACACCTTCAGTTGGGCCGCTCATGGACCGATGGCCTACATGCACCATCGCCTGCTGTGGAGCCCCGATCTGGAGATCGAAACGATTCGGCAGGAGTATTTTTCCGCGTTCGGGCCTGCCGCCGCCGACGTCCAACAATATTTCGACTATTGGGAAAACTACGCCGCCACGCGGCCGCCCGTCCGAGACATCAGCGTCGATCCCAAGGGCGCCTTGGAAAGGCTGAAACGGATTCGCGGGCATTACCTGGCTTATCCGCCCGAGGTCTACCGTCCCGCCGAGGCGATCCTGGCCAAAGCTCTCGAGACCGCGAGAAAGGATCCCTCGCCTGAGTTTGCCCAGCGCGTCGAGTTTCTGCAGGCCGGACTGCGGCACGCCCTCCTGTCCACTCGGCTCCAGGAGTTCCTCGACTTCGAGAGCCCCGGCGCCGAACGCGGCTCGGCACCCAAGGACCCAAAGAAGCTCGCGCAGGCGCGGCAGGCGATGCGAGAACTGATCGCTTTCCGCCGCGACCCTCGCCACCAGTTCGTTTCCGACTACATCAGCAACGCCACGGTCGAAAAGAACCAGATTATCAACATCGAGACCCTGTTCGAAGGCAAGGCCGGCGCCAACGAAGCGCTGTTCAAGGACGACGCCAACTGATGCATCGCGTCTGTTGCCCAGCCCGCAACCGTGACCGTCTCTAACGACCTTGCGGCTCGCGATGAGATTGGCACCAGGCCAGGCTTTCCCGGTACTCGCTCACGGTGGGATAGTCGCGCACGAGCTGTTCGCAAATCGTCTGCGCCAGCGAGATCGAGTCGGCGGCAGCGGCCTGTCGCCCGGTTTCGCGTTGCGCGAGTCCGACGTCGACCGAACTGAGGGCTACCTGGTACCGATACTTGCTGACTCCAGGATTATCGCGAACGAGTTGCTCGCGGATGGCGAGCGCTCGTCGATGCGAGGCTTCCGACTCAGTAGGGCGACCGTCCCGCAGCAGCTCCTGGGCCAGTTGCCCGTGACTCCAAGCCAGACGCTCGCGAAAATCGCTCTCGGCGGCATTCTCGCGCACCAACCGCTCGCGTAATTCGATCGCCTGGCGAAGCGTCGCCTCCGACTCCGAGAATTGCCCCGCGTCGCATAGCGCTTGACCCAAATCGCCATAGCTCGTGGCCAGGCCATCGGCGTGGCGAGCGACGGAGGGATACTCGCGAACCAATTGCTCGCGAGCCGCGATCGCCTGGCGGTGCCAGACGGCGGCATCCGCCGCATCACCGCTCATCTGTCGCGCGATCGCGAGATTAACGTAACAGCGGGCAAGCCCTTCTTGATATTCGATCGCACTAGGAAAGTCGCGGACCAGCGTCTCGCGAACCGCGATAGCTCGCCGAAACGCGCTGTCCGATTCCGCCACTCGCCCCAATTTGCGCTGCAAGAAGCCGACGTTGACCAGATCCGCGGCCTGGTCATTGCGATAGCTGCCAATCGTCGGGCTCGCCGTGGCCAGCCGGCCAAAAACCTCGATCGCCCGATTGAAGTAGGTCAGAGCCAGGTCGTATTGTTCCAGCGATTGAAAGGCGACCCCCAGGTTATGGTGTGCCGCCCAGCAATCGGGGTTGTGCTCGACAATGTCGGCATTCAACGTGACCGCATCGTGATACACGGGCACCTGTTCCAGCGAAACCACGACCAGCGAAAGCAGCAATCCCGCAACGGCCATGGGAACCAAGACAGGCCGAGTTTGGGAAAGTCGATCTCCCAGCCAGGCCGCGCCCGCTGCCGCCAGGGCAATCAACGCGATGCTGGCGTGGTATTGATAATGATCGGACACGAACGAGAAGCGAAACGGGTAGACGTTGATGAAGCCCAGCGCCGGCACGAGCACTCCGGCGAAGATCAGCGCCGCGGCAAGTGGCCCGCGACCCATTCGCGAGCGAGCCATCCACAACACGCCGAGGGCGAGCAGCGCCGCCGCGGGAAACAGGTACTGCCACCACACGCCGGCGTCCATTGTCCAACGCGGATAGTAGAACACGAGCGACGCCGGCCAGATCAGCTTGCCGGCATAGAACCATAACGCCCGTCCGGCGATCAGCACGCGCTCGATCGGCGATAGCTCGAATTCCTGGCCGCTCGCGCCGACAAACGTCTTTTCCATCCAAATCGTCAGCACGGCCAGCGACAGCCCGGCGACAAAGAACGGAACGAGTGCCGCCACGTCGCGACGCGCAATGCGCCCTCGCTTCCACCAGTCGATCACCAGCAGCACCGCCGGAACGCTGACCGTGACGGACTTGCAGAGCAGCGCCGCCACGTAACAAGCCAACGCCAACGCATACCAGGACCACCGCGCTTGGCCCGACGCCGCTTCGTGGGCTGCCTGTTCGGACCTGAGTGGTGGCGAAAACCGCAAATAGGTCAGCAGCGACACCAGCGCCAGGTCCAACGACAGGATGTTCTTCAATTCGCTGGCCCAGGCCACGCTTTCGACGTGTACCGGGTGGACGGCAAACACCGCCGCGGCCAGCGAGGCCCCGCGCACTTCCAGCCGCAACAACAACCGCCAAACCAACACGGCCCCGATGCCGTGCAGCAGCCAATTCACCACGTGATAGCCGCGCGGATCGAGCCCCCAAAGTTGAAATTGCGCCCAGAAGGCGCTATGGGTCAGCGGATAATACTGCTGGATGGTGCCCAGCTTGAACCAAATATCCCATAGACCCCCGAGCGACCGCAGGGAGATGTTATTGACGACGTGATACCTGTCGTCCGAAACAAATCCGTTTGCCAGCGTTGGCCAATAGACGATCGTCGTCAGCAAGACCAACAACGCAGCCCACAGCCACGGTCCGCGGAACGCGCCCGCCAACCCACCTGCACCCACCCCACCAACCCCGACTTTGATCGCGTCCTGCTCTCGCTTCATGGAATTGCTCAGCTCACCGCAACCGTTGATGAAATCCGCGAGCCTCCTTGAGCCCACGGCGCTATCACAATCAACTATCGGCGAACGGGAGCCGGAATTTTTACGCAATCTCCGCAAACAACCCCACCACTAACCTCGGCGCGCTTGGTCACCGGTCTCCTGATTCCGCGCGTAGCGGTTGTAGCGAGCCGCCGCGCTGCCAGTTGAGTCGTGGACTTTCGCCACCCCCTCACACCGCCAGCTTCTGCACCCGCGAGTTGCGCGAATCGAGCACGTACAAATGACCTTGGCTGTCGAAGGCCAGGCCGTGGGGGGTTTTGAACTGGCCAAGTTCGGCGCCTTCGCCGCCCAGGCCGCGCACGTAGAGGCCGTCGGTGGTGAACTGTTGCACGAGGTGGTTGGTGGCGCTGACCCAAACTTCGTCCCGCGCGTCGATGGCGATGCCGATCGGGCCTTGCAGACCTGAGGGGCTGCCGAAATGGCCGGGGCCTTGTTGGTTGTCGCCCCAGGCCAGCACGAAGCTGCCGTCGTCCTTGAACTTTTGCACGCGCCCGACTGAGCCTTCGGTCGTATAGAGATGGCCTTGGCTGTCGAAGGCCAGAAAGTGCGGACCGCCGACGCGCGACTTCGGCGACGTGTTGCCACCGAACTCGCCCGGCTGCACGCCATAGCGGCCCCAAGCGCTGATCGGCTCGCCTTGCGGCGTCAGTCGCTGCACGCGCCGATTCACCTGGTCGGCCACATACAGCGATCCGTCCGGACCAAACACAATCCCGCCCGGCTGCTCGAATTCGCCGGGCGCCGTTCCCTGCTTGCCAAATTCGCGAATCAACTTGCCCTGCTGGTCGGAGACGGTCACCTTGTGCCGCATCATGTGCGTGGCATACAGCAGCCCTTCCTTGTCCAGCGCCAGTCCGCCGGGCATCGGCTGCATTTCGAATGCTCCGAGAAACCGACCCTGGGGATCGAAACGCTGCAATCGGGCCTTGGCCGCCGCGTCCTTCTGTCGAAAGTCAGTGATCAACAGCTCGTCCTGAGGATTGATCACGATCGCGATCGGAATATCGAACTGCCCGTCGCCGTTGCCGTTGGTGCCCCAGCTGTGCACCACGCGCGGCGCCGGCGCAGCATCGGCCGGCGGATCGGCCCCCGCCACGAGCGGCCGCGCCGCGAGCGACGCCAACCAACACGCACCTGCCCGCGTAAACTCTCGGCGCTGAAGCTTCATGCTGCCTCCGGTCTGCTCGGGCAAGAAAACGGCCATGACCATCGGTTTTCATGGTCGCACGCAGCATCGGCCGATGCAAGTGATTGCCGCGCGGGTCTGATCCTCCATTCCGCTGGGCCGCCGCGCTCGCTAGATTTAACACGCTGCTTTCCCCCAGGCGGAGAACCCTTCCATGCCCGCGTCGACTCTGAATCTCTTGGCTCAATCGGCCAGCGTGCCCATGCAGGGGCTGGATGTGGCGATTCTGGCGGGCAGCATCATTGGGGTGACGCTGTTTGGCATGTGGATCGGTCGCAAGGAGGAGAGCACCAGCGACTATTATCTGGCGGGCAAGACCGTGGCCTGGTGGGCCGTGGCGGGTTCGATCTTTGGCACCAACATCAGCTCGCACCACATGGTGGGCATGATGGGCGCGGGGCTGAAGGAAGGCTTCGCCCAGGCGAATTTCGAGTTCGGCGCCATCTTCGGCTTGTTGACGCTGTGCTACTTTTTTCTGCCCCTCTATCGCCGCATGGGGCTCTATACGCTGTCGGAGTATCTGGGCCGGCGGTTCGACGATCGCAGCCGGCTGGTGTATTCGATCACCAACATGGCCTTCCTGCTAATTCAGATGGTGGGCACGATGATCCTGGGCGCGCTGACCATGGCCACGCTCACGGCCGACTCGCCCTACGCGATCAGCTATGAGATGGCCGTCGTGCTGATGGCCGTCGTGGCCGCCGCCTACACGATGTACGGCGGGTTGAAGGCCGACATCTTCAACGACGTCGTGCAAAGCGTGCTGCTGCTGGTCAGCAGCGGATTGTTGGCCGTGCTGGCCATTTGGCATCCCGACGTCGGCGGACTCTCGGGCTTGCTGGAAAAGCAGCCCGAAAAGTTCCACGTCTTTTTCGAAGCCAGCCATCCCGAGCTTCCCTGGAGCGGCGTGCTCAGCGGCCTGATGGTGCTGCACCTCTATTATTGGGGCACTAATCAGTTCATCGTGCAGCGCACGCTCGGCGCCCGCAGCGACTGGGACGCCCGCATGGGCACGATCGCCGCCGGCTTCCTCAAGCTGCTGATCCCCTTCCTCTGCATCGTGCCCGGCATGGCCGCCGGCTACATCCTGGCCATCGATCCAGCCACCGAAAGCGACACGGCCTTCGCCGGGCTGACGCGCACCCTGCTGCCCGCGGGCTATGGCCTGGTGGGCATCGTGATGGCCGGGCTGGCCGCGGGAATTCTCTCGACGATCGACTCGATGATGAACTCCACCGCCACGCTGTTCACGTTCGACATCTATAAGAAATACATCCGCCCCGAAGCCTCGGAAATGCGGCTCATCTGGACGGGCCGGGCGGCGATGATGGTCATGGTGGGCACGGCCATCGCGCTGTCGTTGTACTTCGGTCAAACCAAGGGCGGCATCTTCAACCGCATGGCCGACTTCAACGCCTACCTGGTGCCGGGCGTTATCGTGGCCTACGTCGCCGGCATCCTGCAACCGCTGATCACGCGCACCGCGTCGTTCGTCTGCATCCTCGCCGGACCGATCCTGTCGATCCTCTTCGACCAGGGCGCCTCCTACGGCTTCGAGCACACGCTGCAAGCCTTTCACCGCGCCGGCCTGGCCACGGTCGGTTGCTACGTCGTGCTGATCGTCGTCAGTCTGGCCACCCAGAGCGAGCGCGACCCCGACCGCGAGCACTTCACCTGGTCGCGCTACCAACAAGAGCCGCGCGTCGACGCCATCACTCCCCGCCAATGGTGGCAAAACGACCGCCTGTGGGCCGCCACCCTCATCGCCTGCACGCTTGGGATGTGTTGGTTCTTCCGCTAAGCCCCCTTCCCACCAACCTCCTTCCCACTAACCCGCAGCGCAAGCAAGGGCGCGTAACGCCTCCAACGGCACGCGGCACTTTCCCTCGCTGGCGCTTCGGGCTAGTTTGAGGGTCAAACATCACGCGGAGCATGCAGGATTTCCCCCATGAGCGAACCCAACGCCGAGCAAACGCGCCAAGCGCTGGCCGACATTTATCGCTCGGAGTCGCGGCGCGTGCTCGCCACGCTGATCCGCCTGCTGGGCGATTTCGATCTGGCGGAAGAAGCGTTGCACGAAGCGTTCGTGGTCGCCATCGAACAGTGGCCGCGCGAGGGCGTGCCCGCGAACCCGCGTGCCTGGCTGGTTTCGGCCGGGCGCTTCAAGGCCATCGACACCGTGCGCCGCCGCGCGCGGTTCGACGCCTCGCTCGAGAGCATCGCTCGCGAAATCGACCAATCCTCGCCGCCTGACGAAGCCGAGGATATCGAAGACGACCGGCTGCGCTTGATCTTCACCTGCTGCCACCCGGCGCTAGCTCCCGAAGCGCAGGTCGCGCTCACGCTGCGCGAAGTGTGCGGGCTGAAGACCGAGGAGATTGCGGCCGCCTTCCTGACCACTCCCTCGACGATCGCCCAGCGCATCGTGCGCGGCAAGGCCAAGATTCGCGACACCAAGATCCCCTACCAGGTGCCGTCAATCGCCGACCTGCCCGATCGAATCGATTCGGTGTTGTCGGTGATCTACCTGGTGTTCAACGAGGGCTACTCGGCATCATCCGGCGAGAGCGTGACCCGCAGCGAGCTGTCGCTGGAAGCGATCCGACTCGGACGCCTGCTCTGTGAATTGCTACCTGACCCCGAAGCGGTTGGCCTGCTGGCGCTGATGCTCTTGCAAGAGTCGCGGCGTGCCGCGCGATCGACCGCCGAGGGCGACATCGTGCTGCTCGAGGACCAGGACCGCGCACTGTGGAATCGCGAACAAATCGCCGAGGGCCGAGCGCTCGTGGAGCAAGCCCTGGCGTCGCGCAACGTGGGCGTCTATACGATCCAAGCCGCCATCGCAGCCGTCCACGCCGCCGCGCCCAGCGCCGCCGCGACCGATTGGTCGCGAATCGCCGCGCTCTACGAGCTACTCGCCCGGGCCGAACCCTCGCCGATCGTCGAGCTGAATCGCGCGGTGGCCGTGGCGATGCGCGATGGCCCCGCGGCCGGCGTCGCCCTCATCGACGCCATCCTGGCCAGCGGCGACCTGGCCGACTATCATCTGGCCCACGCCGCCCGGGCCGATCTGTGCCGGCGGCAGGGCAATAGCCGCGAGGCCCAAGCTTCCTATCAGCGTGCCCTGGACCTGGCCCGTCAGGAGCCTGAGCGACGGTTTCTGGCAAGGCGTTTGCAGGAGCTGGGTTAAAAAAATCGTCACGATATCGGCTACGCTGTCGATTCCCGCCGCCGCCAATCGACTACGTTGCAGAGGACATCCGCAGGACCAACCATCTGAATAATCTGGGGAGAGAAGCCATGAAATACATGCTGCTGATCTACAGCGACGAAAACGCCTGGACCGACGACGAACGCGAGCACTGCTATCTCGAGTCGACGCAGTTGACGCACGACCTGCACGCTGGCGGCCACTACCTGGGGGCCGCTCCCTTGCACCCCGTGGCCTCGGCCACCAGCGTGCGAATTCGCGGCGGCAAGCGACAAGTGACCGACGGTCCGTTTGCCGAAACCCGCGAGCAACTGGGCGGATACTTTCTGGTCGAAGCCCGCGATCTCGATGAGGCCATCGGCATCGCCGCCCGCATCCCCGGCGCACGCAAGGGCACGGTCGAAGTGCGCCCCGTCATGGAGCTGCCCGGCCTGGCCGAGGCCTGATAGCCACATCCTGGCGCCGCGTTAAACTAAGGCATCCTGTCCCCCGCATTTTGGCCCCTGCATTTTTGGAGAACGAACCATGCACGCGAATCCCGAAACGGCCGGCAACTCCAAAGCGATGTTCTGGGGCGGATGGGTGATGAGCCTGCTGCCGGCGGCGTTCATGCTGCTCGACGGCGTGATGAAAGTCGTCAAGCCGCAGTTCGTGATCGACGGCACCGTCCAGATCGGCTATCCCGAAAGCTGCATCGTCCCCCTGGGCATCGTCGTCACCGTGATTACCATTCTCTACCTGATTCCTCAAACGGCGGTGCTCGGAGCGATTCTGCTCACCGGCTATCTGGGCGGGGCCGTGGCCAGCCACGTGCGCCTCAGCGAGGGATGGTTCGCCATCCTCTTCCCCGTCGTGTTCGGCGCGCTGCTGTGGGGCGGACTCTACCTCCGCGACCCGCGGCTGCGGGCCCTGGTCCCCTGGCGCACCTAACCCGGCGCCAGCGCCATTCGAAGAAGCATTAGCACAAGACCCAAGCTGTCGATCGCGCACGTCCGCGTTCGACCCCGATCGTGATTTCGACAAACTCGCGCTCCAGCCGCTTATCAGGCCAGCGCCACCACACCTTCAACCACGGGAGATACGACAATGAAAGTCATGGTCATGGTCAAAGCCACCAAGGATTCGGAAGCCGGCGTACTGCCAACCCAGGAATTGCTCGAAGCCATGGGCAAGTTCAATGAAGAGCTGGTCAAAGCCGGCATCATGCTCTCGGGCGACGGGCTGAAGCCCAGCTCCCAGGGCGCACGCGTCCGCTTCTCCGGCAAGAGTCGCACCGTCATCGACGGCCCCTTTGCCGAAACCAAGGAACTGGTCGCCGGCTTCTGGATGTGGGATGTGAAGTCACTGGCCGAGGCCATCGAGTGGGTCAAGCGCTGTCCCAACCCCATGCTCACCGACGGCGAAATCGAGATTCGCCCTGTCTTTGGCATCGAGGACTTCGGCGACGCGGCCACGCCCGAGCTGCGCGAGCACGAAGAACAACTCCGCGCCACCATCGAACGCCAGACCCGCGACAAGTCGCGGTCGTAACGGGATCGCCGTTTGCCGAACGGATGGGCGCGATCGGCGTTTGAGTGCCGATCGCGCCGCTTACCGTTAGATTACTGACGAGACGTAGTTCGAAAACTCCGAGGTGTTCTGGTCCACGTCGGTCGCCGTGGCGGTGATGAAGGTCTCGCTGGGCCCCGGCTTCGATCCATAGAACGAGAACGCGGCGAAGCCAGCCGCGTTAGTGCGCACCGCCTGGTAGCCGATCGGGGTCCTGCCAATCGTACCGCTACCCTGACTGGCATAGAACTCGAGCGTGTAGACGCTATTGGGCGCGGAATTCAACGTGCCCGACACCTGGACGCTGTTCGACAGTTGGTGAGCCGACAGCAGATTGGGGGTATTTTGATTGTGATTGGCCCCCTGTCCCAGCAGAATCCCCAGCGTATTGACGTTGAAGATCGAGTTCTGATGGATGCCATTATCGAGACCCGAGTCGATGGCCACTCCCGCGGCGCCGTTGAAGGCAATCGTATTGCCCGGAACCGCCGGCGTGTCGCTCGGAGGCGTCGACACCGATTGCGAGTTCGGCGGCACGCTGAGCGCCTGCCCGATCGTGTTGTTCGAACCGTTGAGGATATGGATGCCGCTGCCACCGTTGCCGACGTTCGTGACGCCCAGCGAGTCGGTGCCGATCATCGTGCCCTGCACCGTGTTGCCGCTGGTGTTCATCAACTCGACACCGTCGCCGCTGTTACCGCTGATCACCGTGGGCAGCGTCGAATCGGTCGAGCCGATCGCGTTGGAAGTGCCGCCGTCGACCAGCACGCCGTCGCCGCCGTTGGCGAGAGCCTGCGTGCCATTCAACACGGTGCCGATGAAGCCGAAATTCACCGTGTTGTCGTGCGCGGTGTCCAGAATCGCCACGCCGTTCAGGGTGTTGTCCGAGATGACGTTGTGCGGAACCACGTTGAACGTCGGCTGCGGTCCGCCGATGATGTTGTCGTGAGCGTCCCCGGTAATCGCCACACCATTACCCTGGTTGCCCATCCCGGTCGTGCCGTCGGCATACACACCGATCAGGTTGCCGGCCACGCGCACGCCGTTGGCCTCGCCGCCAAGTTCGATACCGTTTCCACCGTTTGACGTGACGATGCAAGTGCGAATCAGGATTCCGGCGCCGCTCGTGGTGATCAGCATGCCGTCGCCGTCGTTGCCGTAAGTCGTCACGTCGGAGAACGCGGCCAATCCGGTGAAGGTGTTGTACGTCGTGAAGTCGCTGGCCGTGTCGCGCACCTCGACGCCGTTCTCGCCGTTGGCGGCCGAAACGTTGCCCAGCGGAATCGGTCCGCCCATCACCGTGTGGGCCGAGTCGCCCTCGACCAACACGCCGTCGCCGGCATTGCCTACCCGGGTCGCATTGTTGGCGCCCATGCCGAAAAAGTTGCCCTGAATCGTCGTGTCGTCCGAATTGTTCACGGTCAGACCGTTGCCGCCGTTGCCGCTGATCACGTTGTAGAACACGAACGGATCCTGCTCGAAGTTGCAGCCCAAGAGCGTGTTGCCATCGGCCTCGAACAGCGCCACGCCGTCGCCGCTGTTGCCCAGGGCCACATTGCCCGAGGCGTCGGTGCCGATGAAGTTGCCGACCAGCAGGTTGCCGGTCGCCTGGCCGGTCATGTAGATGCCGTCGACGGCATTGCCCGAGATCAGGTTGCCCATCGGCGGCCGCGCGATCACGATGTCGGCCGTATCGTCGCCGCCGGTCGGGTTGTTGCCGCCCGTGGCCTCGCCGCCGATCGTGTTGTTGGCCGAGCCGTACATCAGCAACATGCCGTTGCCGCCATTGCCCAAATCGACGGTGCCGGTGATGTTGGTGCCGATATAGTTCATCGCGATCTGGTTGTCGTTGGCCGCATACAGCCCGATGCCGTTGCCGACGTTGCCGCTGATCACGTTCGACAACTGGAAGCCGGTGTTGACCGTGGCCTGATAGCTGAAGGTCGTGCCTCCGCCGATCACGATGCCCACCACCTGGTTGCCATACACTGAGTCATTGCTGGTCAGATAGGTGCTCGGATCGAGCCCCGGATAGTTGAGCTTGGCCCACGAAGCCGGGCCGAACGAGCCGTCGGCATTTCGCACTACGGTGACGATCGAGCCTTGCGTCGGAATCCCCGTGCCGGCCTGCACCGAGTCGGCCGCCATCGTGTAGACGCCCTTCTCCGTGCTGCTGATGCCTTGGAAGTGCGTCAGCAGGTTGCTGCCGCTGGGATCGGTGAACGAGGTCCAGTTCGAGTAGGTGCCGGTGGCCGAGTCGTAGTCGACCAGGTACGCGCTGGCCAGCGTCTGTTGGCCGCTCGGAATGGTATAGCTGCCGGCGATCGTATAGCTGGTGCCGCCGTTGTACCAGATGCCATAGGCCGTATCGTTGATCGAGCCCGGATAGACCACGTCGGGCAGGAACGTGGCGGTGGCCAGGTCATAAAGGAACGCATGGCCGGCGCCCAGCGGCACGTCGGTGCCGTCCACGTTGGCCGAGCTGTCGTAGTTGCCCACCACCAGCCCGCCCGCGGTGCTGTGGATGAAGTTGTACTTGGCACCCGGATAGTCGATCGTGCGATAGTAGTCGGGATCGCCCAGATTGGCGGTCGTGCCCTCGAACACAAAGCCGTTGACGGCTACCGACGCCGTGGTGTAGTCCGAGTTGCGGTAACTGCCAACCAGGCGAAGGTTGCCACTGCCCAGGTTGTCGGGGCCATAAACGCTCGTGCTGTACGCGTTCGGGTAGTTGACCAGGTAGGACGTGCCATCGCCGGCCATCGTGCCGTCGAACAACAAGCCGTTCAAACCCGAGGTGCCCGTCATCAGGTACTGACCGGCCGTGTCCGATTCGCGAATGCCTTGCCAGCCACTGACGGGGTTCACCTGGCTGGCCTCGGCGGCCGTGTTGTAGACGACGCTCGTGACCGGGTTGATGTTGCCGATCGTATTGCCGCTGGCGCTGACGATCGCCACGCCGTCGATGCCGTTGCCAATCGTGGCCGTGCCCGTCGCATCGGTGCCAATGAAGTTGCTGGCGACGGTGTTGGCCGTGGCGCCGTTGGTCACCAGGATGCCGTGGCAATCGTTGCCCGAGATCGTGTTGCTCAGACCGCTGCCGCCGATGGTGTTTCCTTGGGCGGCATACATCATCAGAATGCCGTTGCCCAGGTTGCCCAGGTCGGCAGCACCCGTCACGTCGGTGCCGATATAGTTCAGGCCGACCGTGTTGTTGTTGGCGCCATAGATCTCGACGCCGTTCAGTCCGTTGCCGCTGATCACGTTCGACAATTGCGGTCCGGTGTTCACCGTGGCCTGGAACGAGAAGGGCGATCCGGCGCCAAACACCACGCCGACCGCCTGGTTGCCGTACACCGAGTTCGAGCTGGCGATGGTCGTGCTGGGGTCGATGCCCGGATAGTTCAGATTCACCCACGTGGCCGGACCGAACGTGCCGTCTTGATTCCGCGTGACGGTCACGAACGAACCCTGCAGCAGGTTGCTGCCGCCGCCGATCTGCACCGAGTCGGCGCTCAGCGTGTAGACGCCCGGCTGCACGCTGCTGATGCCGTCGAAGTGGCTCACGAAATTCAAGCCGCCGGGATAGGTGAACGAAGCCCAGTTCGTGAAGTCGCCGGTGGCCGAGTCGTAGTCGACCATGTAGGCCGTGCCGATCGGCAAGCCTTGATCGTCGAAGTTGTTGACGAAGCCGTCGCTATAGCTACCGACGATCGTATAGCTGGTGCCGCCGTTGTACCAAATGCCATAGGCCGTGTTGCTCACCGATCCCGGATAGACGACGTCGGTGAGGAACGACTGGGTATTGGCGTCGTAAATGTAAGCATGACCCGGACCCAGCGGCAGACCGCCCAAGCCGTGATCGGGTTGGCTGTCGTAGTTCCCGACGACCAGTCCACCCATCGTGCTGTGAACATAGTTGAACTCGGCGCCCGGATGGTCGATCGTCTGATAGTTGGCGCTGTTCGACAGGTCGGCGGTCGTGCCCGAGAACAAGAAGCCGTTGACCTTCACATCCGCCGTGCTGGCGTCGGAGTTCTTGTAGCTGCCGACCAGGTTCAGATTGCCGTTGCCCAGGTTGTCGGGGCCGTAGACGCTCGTGGTGGCGGCGTCCGGGAAATTGACCAGGTACGAGGTGCCCACGCCCGCGATCGTCCCTTCGAACAACAACCCCTGCTGGGACTCCGTCGTGCCGGTGATCAGGTACTGGCCCGGCGAATCGGCTGCCCGAATGCCCTGCCAGGTCGCGACGGGCTGCTGGAGCGAGGCCAGGCTGGCGTTGTAATAGGTCACGCCTGAGGTGGGATCGGTCTGTCCGACCACGTTCCCATTGGCGCTCACGATGGCCACGCCGTCCAGGCTGTTGCCCAGGGCCAATGTGCCGGTCACATCGGTGCCGATGAAGTTGCCGCCCAGCGTATTGGCGGTGGCCAGGCCGGCGATCAGCACGCCGTGGCCGGCGTTGCCCGAGATCGTGTTGCCCGCGCCCACCTCGCCGATCGTGTTGCCCTGCGAACCGTCGGTGAGATACAGGCCGTTCTGCAGGTTGCCGCGCTTCGAGATTCCGATCGAGTTGGTGCCGATCTGGTTCGTCGTAATGATGTTGTTGTTGGCCGCATCGAGCAGCAAGCCGCTGCCCTGGTTGCCGCTGATCAGGTTGCCGACGATCGTGTTGCCGCTCGAAGCGTCGAGCTCCAAGCCATTGCCCGCGTTGGCTTCAATCGTCGAGCCGTTGAGGTCCATGCCGATGTAATTGCCGCTGATCGTCATGCCGCCCGCGCCGTTGAGCGTCACGCCGTTGCCGCTGGCGTTGACGACGGCCAGCGAGACGAGCGCCGAGTCGGCCGCTCCGGAATCAAACGTCAGGCCGCCCAAGCCGTTGCAATCGATTTCGACCACTGGCGACGACGTGAAGCTGGTCGCCGTGTTGCCTTCGATCGACACCTGGTCGGTCAACGTGGGCAGAGCGCCGCTGGTCAAAAGAATCGTGCCGGAGATGTTGAAGTCGATGACGTCGGCGCCCACGTTGGCATTGGCGTCCAACATCGCTTGTCGCAACGAGCCCGCGCCACTGTCGTCGAGATTCAATACCGCGAACGAGGTCAGGGCCAACCGCCGTTCCAAATGTTCCAAATTCAGCGCACGCTTGGCGGGCTTCTTCGACGGCTTCGACTTTTTTGGACCTGAGCGGAATTTCGAAAACATGGTTTGGTATCTCTGCCCTGGGGTGTGACATCGCCCGTGACCGTCAGCGGCCGGGCAACGTGAATTCGTGGGGTTCGTTCGGCAAGCCGCCCGTGGGGGCCAACTCGCTGGTGGGATAGCGCGCGGAAAATAGCGGTAGGACGCGGGATTTGACCAAACCTAGGTCACCTGACCGCCAGGGCGCGCCGAATAGCACACCAAAAGGCGTAAGCCACCGGATCGGTAGCTTTTATTCGTGCGGTTCTGCCGATTGTTTCGGCATCCCTCGCCCCCCAACAGCGGAGGAAACCCGGGAAATTGCAGGGAAATTGCCCGCCAACCCACCGGATGAATCGAGAGCCCTGCCGGCAGCAAATTAGCCGCGGACCAAGGCGCCTTGAGCGCCGTGCGCCGAACTACTCCGCCGCCCGATCGCTGCCGAACACCAGCCACTTGCCATCCGGCGACCAGGCCGGGTCGGTGCTGCGGCCGGTCTGCCCCGGCACGATGCCAGCCGGCGCGTTGCCGTCGGCGTCGAGAATCACAACCTTGAAGTCGACCGACATGGCCAGCCGCTTGCCGTCCGGCGACCAACTGACCGCCCCCTCGAGCCGACCCTTGTCGAGCCGGACGCGTTGGCTGCCGTCGGCTTCGAGAATCAACAGCTCGCGGCTGTCGTTCGGATAGACGCCGATCATCGCCACCCGCTTCGCGTCGGGCGACCAATCGAAGCCCGGCTCGATCCGTGCATATTTCCCCTCCAGCAGCACGCGTTGATCTTCGCTGGCCAGGTCGAGCGACAACAGGCTGCGCTCGGCCGCGTCCATGAACAGAATCTGGTTTCCGTCAGCCGACCAATGGGCGCACGTCGCCGCCGCCAGCCGCGTCAGTCCCTGGCCGTCGAGATTCTGCACCCAGGTGCTCGGCTCGCCGCCGAACCGCATGAAGATCAACTGCTTGTCGTCCGGCGCCCAATCCGGCGTGGCCGCGTTCTCGCCGATCTCGCGCAAGCTCTCCCCCGTCACGTCGACCACAAAAATCTTCCGCGCCCCGTTCGGCCCGCCACTGACATCAAACGCCAGCCGCTTGCCATCATGAGACCATCGGGCCGAACCATGCGCCAAAAACCCCTCCACCCGACACACCCGCCGCGCCGCACTGCCATCCGCCTTCATCACGTAGATGGCCCACTCGGCATCGTCCGCCCGGGCCAGGCCCGCGCAGGCAACTGCAAGTCCTGCGAGCCAGAATCTGCCGGTCGTTTTCACCCGTTGCACCAACATTGTCAACTCTCCTAAGTCCGTTTCGCCACAAACACGTTTCTTTCATCGTAGTCGCGCGCCCGTGCAACATCCCGAAAAGCGCCACGTCACTCGACCATGTCAGTGCAATGCCCACAAATGCGAGTCGGTCCAAAAAACGATCTACAGTGAATCAAGAGCCCCCAATTGGTTCAGAACATGCTCAACGAGGTCGATAGAGGCCGCCGCTGCGAACTCCTGGTGCACTTTCGTTTTTGATCCATCTCCCCAATCACAGATTCCCTTTACGACAATCCACTCGCAGCCATTCCGGGCAGCCGACGCAGCCACGCCTGCACCCTCCATCTCACCGCCGATTGCCGTCGGGAACCGATCGAATAGGCTATTCTTGAACTCGACGTTGTCGACAAGCTTTTCCCCCGAGAGTACCGGCCCCACCTGGAAGCTACACTTCTGCCCGTCCGGTGATTTGAAATCCCATCCAACGACGTTTCGAAATCGGTTCAGTAATACCGTTCCGGCTAATGGTTCGTTACCACGGTCTTCGCTTGAGTCTTTGCCAATGCGTTGCTGCTCGTAGGAGAGAACCTTGTCCGACACAAGCACCGTTCCGATCCGCTGTTTGGTGGCGTCTTTGCCAAATGCGATTCCCACCATAATCACTGCGGCCGGTTTCCACGCTTGTATCAGTTCAACGGTAACGATAGTTGATGCATCTCTTCCAGATGATCCCATGGCAGTCATGCAGAGAACCACATTCGTCACGCCCAGTCGCCCCAGATAGTAGGTGTTGCGTCCCGAATAAACTTGCAACACTCCGCGCTTGTTAGCCGGAGGCCGCATTTTCTTCAGGACGGCGTCCTTCTCCACGTCGGTGGCGACAAGAATCCCAACTCTTGGCGTGCATGCTTCGAGCGCCTCGTCCTCATTGACGACGCGCAACGCGGGCAATACAAGGTGCTTCCACTTCTCTTTGGTGTAATCGACTGCGGCATCACGCGCCTGCTCCTTCTGCGGCTCTTTTGTCGATAGGTCGCTCAAAAGCATCTGAATCGCGAATACCGACGCCAGATTTACGTCTAGAGGCGCATCCTTTGTGCCTAAAATAGAATAGAAGGAATATCGCGAGATTTTGGCGAAACGCTCAGACGCGCCAGCGAGACTTCCCGCTTCGCCGTGAGTGAGCAACTCTAACGCGACTTCAGTTGTCCCCTCCCAAGCGAACCGTCGTGCTCTTAGCGCGCTGCCATCCACATGACGCCAGCCCAGTCGGTGGAGCATGAGCACCCAATTGCTTGCGTTGGGCATACTTTCAGATATCGGAACGTCAATCAGCACACCAGCCGGAAATGCCAGAACTCCAGCTTGCCATCCCTGTGCGATAAAGTGTTCGGGAGCAACTGGCACGTCACCGAATAGGTAACGCACACCGCCTCGCGGATGTCGAAAAATGTCGCTTAGATCCGAGCCGAATACGTGCTCATCAAGATTGCTCGATCCCGCGATCGCGCTCGCAGCCGCATCGGCCAACGACTCAAAGGACGAAACGATGTCGGACGCCACGCCACAATAGAATCCTTGGCGAAGCGTCATCGGAACTTTAACTGCGCGAACTACGCCCGACAGATCTTTCACTACCCTGCCGGAATCTTTTTCATCGAACTTTTCGTCCGGATTTGGTTCTCGAAAGCCCGGACTGATTCCGGGCAGAAAAGTAGATTTGGACAAGTCCCATTTTCCATACTGCGGCTGGCCATCCACGAAGCGAATCTTACTCTCGTACGGATTGAACCATTCCGGACCAGTCAATTTGTCACGTTCGTCGTCTGCAACTTCCACGAGCATGTGGTGCAGACATTGAGACCGTGAAGCGGCAGTTTGGAATTGCGCGAGCAATGTCTCAAGTGTTACGCGCCAGCTCATTGACATGATGCATCCATTTCTTCGTGCGATTGAGAACGTTTGCGTCGTCGCAGGACCGACTATTGTACCGAAACCTTGCCGCACAGGACTGAATCGCCCGTGCCCAAGCGACCTGTCGCCGTCCCGCGACAAACCCAAGTGCGTTCTACCGCCCGGTGAAATTCCAGTACCGGCTCGACCTTGCTCACCCCCTTCACAAGCATGCCCACGCGAGCGTGGGCATGGCACCCAACCGTCCAACGTCGACTAGGAACTGCGGCAAACTGGGCGAAATTTGCGGGGCTCGACGATCCGCTGCTCTGTGGCTGATCCAACCTCCGCGGCCCCCTTCGCAAACCGCTCTGGCATGGGCACTTACAAACAGCCCCCGCCGCCCATCACGCGTTGTCGGCGGGGGGGCAAACCGATAGAATTCTCTCTCTGCTGGGACCCGCCTCTGGGCGGGGTTTTTCTGGGGGGCCACAGGGTCGTGGTCGCCTGACGGAAGTTGCCTGAAAGGACCGGTTTTGGCCAACGACGATAACGACAACGAAGCGGACGACATCGAACCGCAGGGCGACGCCTTCTCTCATGCCGGGCCCGACTACCATCAAGGCAAAATGATCGATCTGCCCATCGAAGAGGAGCTGAAAGACAGCTACCTCACCTACTCGATGAGCGTGATCGTCAGCCGCGCGCTGCCCGACGTGCGCGACGGCCTCAAGCCCTCGCAGCGGCGCATCCTGGTCGCCATGAACGACCTGAACCTGACCCCAGGCGCCAGCCGGGTCAAATGCGCCAAGATCTGCGGCGACACCAGCGGTAACTACCACCCGCACGGCGAAGCGATCATCTATCCGACCCTGGTCCGCATGGCCCAAGACTGGAACATGCGGCACACGCTGATCGACAAGCAGGGCAATTTTGGCTCGATCGCCGGGCTGCCCGCCGCCGCCATGCGGTATACCGAAGCACGCATGTCGGCCATCGCGGCCCTGATGCTCGACGATCTGAAGCTGGACACGGTCGACTATATACCTACCTACGACGAGCGGCACACCGAGCCCACGGTGCTCCCCTCGCGGTTCCCCAACCTGCTGGTCAATGGGGCCAACGGCATCGCGGTCGGCATGGCCACCTCGATTCCGCCCCACAACCTGGGCGAAGTCTGCGAATCGCTGGTCCGCGTGATCGACAACCCCGACGTTTCGATCGACGAACTGCTCGAGATTTGCCCCGGCCCCGACTTCCCCACCGGCGGCATCGTCTGCGGGCGCAGCGGCATCCGCCGCGGCTATCACACCGGCCGCAGCACGATCACCGTCCGCGCGCGGGCCCGCATCGAGGAGTTCGGCAAGAACCGCTTTCGCATCGTCGTCACCGAAATTCCCTTCCAGCAAGCCCGCGACCGGGTCGAAGAGCGCATCGCGGCCCTGGTGAACGAGGACCGCATCAAGGGCATCTCGGCCATCCGCAACGAAAGCGACCTGAAAGAGCCGGTGCGGTTGATCCTGGAGCTGAAGCGCGACGCCGATCCCGAGATCGTCCTTAACCAGCTCTATCAATTCTCGCCGCTGCAAGATTCGTTCTCGCTGATCTTTTTGGCGCTGGTCGACGGCAAGCCGCGCACCCTGAGCTACAAGGGGCTGCTCGAAGAGTTCATTCGCCACCGGCTGAACGTCATTCGCCGCCGCACCCAGTTCCTGCTGGCCCGCGCGCGGGCGCGCAAGCACACGGTCGAAGGCCTGCTGCTGGCCCACGCCAACATCGACGAGATCATTCGCGTCATCCGCTCGTCGGCCAACCAGGCCGAGGCCAAGGCCCGGCTGCTGGGGGTCGAAGCCCCGGCCTCGATGATGCAGCGCGCCTTGGGCGACGCCGGCTTTGCCGTGTTCCAGTCGGAACGCGGCGTCAGCGACACCTACACGCTGACCCCCGTGCAGGCCGAAGCCATCCTGCGCATGACCCTCGGCCAGTTGGTCAATCTGGAACAGGAAAAGCTCGGCGGCGAGTACAAGAAGCTGCTCGAGGAAATCATCGAGTACCTGCGCATTTTGTCGGACGACAAGATCATCCTGGGCATGATCCGCGACGATTGCCTGGAGCTGAAGCGCAAGCACGGCGAGGAGCGCCGCACTGAGATCAGCGGCGAGGAGATCGGCTCGATCGATCTGGAGGACCTGATCACCGAAGAAGACATGGTGGTCACGATCAGCCACAACGGCTACATCAAGCGCACCCCCGCCAGCACCTACCGCGCCCAGCATCGCGGCGGCAAGGGCATGAAGGGAGCCAAGACCGAAGAGGAAGATCCGATCGAGCACCTGTTCGTGGCCAGCACCCACGACTACCTGCTGTTCTTCACCAACCGTGGCAAGGTCTATTGGCAGAAGGTCTATGACCTGCCGCAACTCAGCCGCGAGAGCCGCGGCCGGGCCGTGGTCAATCTGCTCAACTTCGTCGAAGGCGAGAAAGTGGCCGACTGCCGCGCTGTGCGCGATTTCAGCCTGCCCGACCATTATCTGATGATGGCCACCAGCGGCGGCCTGGTGAAGAAAACCGCGCTCGACAAGTTCAGTCGTCCCATGCGCGGCGGCATCATCGCCATCAAGCTGCGCGAAGACGACGAACTGGTCGACGTGGCGATCACCAAACTGGGCGACGAAGTCGTGCTGACCACCGCCCGCGGCATGGCCATTCGCTTTAGCGAAGCCGACGCCCGCCCCATGGGCCGCAACACCAGCGGCGTCAAAGGCATCAACCTGGGCAAGGACGACCACCTGGTCGGCATGGTCGTGGCCGAGCCCGAGGCCACGATGCTGACCGCCTGCCAGAACGGCTACGGCAAGCGCACCCCCTTCGGGCCCAACAGCCCGTTGGCCAGCACCGGCGCTGAGGGCGACAGCGAAATCGTTTCCGAGGACGAAGTCGAAGCGGCCGAGCCCGAAACAACCGAGGCCGGCGGAGAGGAGGGTGAAGTCTCGTCCTCGAATCGCTATCGCACCCAGCGCCGCGGCGGCAAGGGCCTGCGCGACATCAAGACCACGGATCGCAACGGACCGGTGATCGGCGTGGCCGGCGTGCGCGACGACGACGAGCTGTTGATGATGACCGCCCGCGGCAAGCTGCAGCGCATCGTGGCCGGCGAAATCAGCGTCATCGGCCGCAACACCCAAGGCGTGCGGATCATGAGCCTCGACGAAGGCGACACCCTGGCCGCCATCGTCCGCGTGCCGCGCGAAGAAAACGCCGGCGCCAACGACGCCGCCGCGCCCAAGGGCCCCACGCCGCCAGCCGCCAAACCAGCAGCCGCGGACGACGACGCAACCAACGACGAAGCATCCGACGAATAGGCGACGACCTCGCTGCCAAATCCTCCAGCCGCAATTCCAAAGCCTGCGAATATGGCGCGTCGCGCACTGATCACCGGCATCACGGGCCAAGACGGCGCCTACCTGGCCGAGTTCCTGCTCGGCAAGGGCTATGAAGTACACGGCATGGTGCGCCCCACGACCACCGCCGGCTTCGAGCGCACCGACCGTTTGCGCGGCCGGGCCCAGTTGCACCAGGCCGACCTGCTCGATCAACTTTCGATCGTCACGCTGCTCACCGAAATTCGGCCGCACGAAGTCTACAACCTCGCGGCTCAGTCGTTCGTGCCCACCAGCTTCATGCTGCCGCTGCAGACGGCCGAGTGTACGGCCCTGGGCGTCACCCGCGTGCTCGAAGCCATCCGCCTGATCGATCCCACCATCCGCTTCTATCAGGCCAGCAGCAGCGAAATGTTTGGCCGCGTGAAGGAGGAGCCGCAGAACGAGGAAACCGGCTTCTGGCCCCGCAGCCCCTACGGAGTGGCCAAGGCCTATGGCCATTGGATCACGGTCAACTATCGCGAGAGCTACAACATCTTCGCCTGCTCGGGCATTCTGTTTAATCACGAGTCGCCGTTGCGCGGCAAGGAGTTCGTCACCCGCAAGGTCAGCGACGCCGTCGCCCGCATCAAGCTCGGCCTGCTCGACAAGCTCAAGCTCGGCAACGTCGACGCCCAGCGCGATTGGGGCTTTGCCGGCGACTATGTCGAAGCCATGTGGATGATGCTGCAACAAGACACGCCCGGCGATTTCGTGATCGCCACGGGCATCAAGCATTCGGTGCGCGACCTGGTCGAGTTGGCCTTCCGCCACGTCGGCCTCGACTGGCAGCAGTATGTCGAAACCGACCCGACCCTGTTGCGTCCCGCCGACGTCAACACCCTCTGCGGCGACGCCAGCAAGGCCCGCGCCCAACTCGGCTGGGCCCCCAAAGTCAGCTTCGCCGGCCTGGTCGCCATGATGGTCGACGCCGATCTCGAGCGCATCGCCCGCGACCTCCGTCGCGAAAAGTCCGAGGAAGGCTGGCACCGCGACGACGCCTGAAAAACGCGTGCGAAACGGACCCAAGCGGCCGTCATCTTTTCCCCCCGGTCGCATCCGGCCCGTTGCTATGCTAGGCTTGAAAAATATCCAATTCGGGCCTTTCGGCCCTCGCGGCAACCCTTCTTCCAGAGAGCCAGCAGGCGATGAAAATAGCGGTCGTGGGAACCGGTTATGTCGGACTCGTGACGGGCACCTGCTTTGCCGACAGCGGCAACGACGTCACCTGCGTCGATATCAACCAGCAGAAGATTGACCAGCTTAACGCCGGCGGCATTCCGATCTATGAGCCGGGCCTGGCCGAGATGGTCGAGCACAACGCCGAGGCCGGCCGGCTGCACTTCACCACCGACCTGGCCGCCGCCGTCGGTTCCGCGGAGCTGGTCTTTCTGGCCGTGGGCACGCCCAGCTCGCACGACGGCTCGGCCGATCTGTCGAGCTTGTTCGCCGTGGTCGAAGACATGGCGCCGCACCTGCCGCTCACGGCCATCGTGGTCACCAAGAGCACGGTGCCGGTGGGCACCAACTGGGAGATCGGCCAGCGGCTCGCCAAGCGCACCGGCCGCACCTGCGACGTGGCCAGCAACCCCGAGTTTCTCAAGGAAGGCGCGGCGATCGAGGACTTCATGAAGCCCGATCGCGTCGTGGTCGGCGTCCGCCGGCCCGAGGTGGGCGAAGTGCTGCGAGCTCTCTATGCCCCCTTCCTGCGCACCGAAAAACCGTTTCTGGTCATGTCGCCCGAGAGCGCCGAAATGACCAAGTACGTGGCCAACGCCCTGCTCTCGACCAAGATCAGCTTCATCAACGAGGTGGCCAATCTCTGCGAGTGCATGCGGGCCGACATCAACGACGTCCGCCGCGGCATCGGCCACGACAGCCGCATCGGCTTCGCCTTCCTGTTCCCTGGCGTGGGCTATGGCGGCAGTTGCTTTCCCAAGGATGTCCGCGCGCTGAGCTCGATGGCCCGCTCGGCCGGCGTCGATCCGCGCATTCTCGAAGCGGTCGACAGCGTGAACACGCGCCAGAAGAGCATCCTGCCCGAGAAAATCGAAAAGCACTTCGCGGGTCGCCTGGCCGGCCGCACCGTGGCCATCTGGGGCCTGTCGTTCAAGCCGCGCACCGACGACATTCGCGAGGCCCCGGCCCTGGTGCTGGTCGATCGCCTGCTGGCCGGCGGCGCCCGGCTGCAAGTTCACGACCCCGAAGCCATGGAAAACGTCCGCAAGCAGTATGGCGACAAGCTCGTCTATTGCGACCATCCCTACGCCGCGCTCGAAGGGGCCGATCTGCTGGCCATCATGACCGAGTGGAAAGAATTCCTGCAGCCCGACTTCGCCCGGATGCGCAAGCTGATGAAGACCCCCGTCATCTTCGACGGCCGCAACCTCTACAACCCCGCCCACATGCAAGCCGCCGGCTTCACGTACCACTCGATTGGACGAGCGAGCGTGTGAGGTGGAGGCAGAAGATTGAAGGTCAGACCGTAGGTCAGGCCACTGGCCTGACATCCTCGTGGACGACGTACCGCGCAAGGCCAGAGGAATTGTCAGGCCAGTGGCCTGACCTACTTGGCTATGCTGGCCCTCTATATATTTGCCACTATGATTTCGTGCGGGTGCATGGAACCCTCAAGACGACCCCGGCCGTTGCGAGCGGCGTGGCCAACCACCGCTGGACGGTTCGGCAGATGCTAGAGAAAACCGCAACGAGTTAATGAGGAGTCGCCCAATGGAAACACTCGACAACGTTTCCCTGAACTTCTCACTGACCATGCTCTTGATCCCGTTGCTGCTATGGTGGAGGGGCATTTCATGGGAGCGAGTCTTTTCGCCAGCCCCCCTAAGCTTAAAAATCCTCCAAGGATTAGCTGTGACGGCGATGGTGGGGAATGCGGTACTGAATCTGGCGTTTCATTCTGGATTCATCAGCTCGTTGATTTTGGTTCCCTATGTGGTCAGCCTATGAGCAAACGCAATTTATCTGTGCCTCAATCCTGGCCAAAATTCATCAACACACTAAGTGCCCACCACCCCTCACAAAATTCTCATCAAATCCCAACAATCCCTTGCTACATTCGGGGGTTCGTGGCGGCTGGGGGCGTTTCCGATTGAAGCGACGGCCGCCGGCGGCGCGTTGATTCAATCCGTCCAACTCCAATATCAAAAAACATGCACAGCGACTCTTCCTCGCCGGTCGGACCGGGTTTTCGTGGTTCGCAAAACACTTCCGCCTCTTCGGGCCAGTTGCGGTGGGCGGTGCGATCTTCGCTCTATTTGGGTTTGGCGGCGGTGGTGATCGTGGCGCTGCTGGGGATGTTCAAGTTGCAGCAGGATCGGGCCGTGGCGACGGCGAGTGAGAACCGGCTGGTGGCGTCGCAGGGCGTGATCGCGCCGATGCGCAAGCGGCTGTCGCCCGAGTATACGGACAAGCAGGGCCGGCTGCTGGCCGACGCGCCCACGAGCGCCGCCGATCTGCTCGACCCTCAGACGCTGGTGCTGGCCCACAATGTCGACCTCGAGGCCGACGCGCCGCCGGTCGATTGGGACGGGCTCCGCGCCATTCTGGCCCAGGCCACCGATCGCGAGGTCGTGCTCCAGGAATATGAAGGCAGCGTCCACGACGTCTCGGCCGTCAAGGCGGGCAAGATTCACATCGTGGCCTTGCACTCGGCCGACACGCCCAACCTGGTCAACAATGCCGGCTTCATTCCCTGCACCGTGCTCGGCACCGAGGCCGGAGCCCAGGGCAATCGGCTCGACATCGCGGTCTCGACCAAGAGCAAGATCAAGAGCCTGGCCGAATTGCGCGGGCACGTGCTGACCTGCACCCGCCCCGACTCAATCACGGGGTATCGGGCCGCCGTCGCCGTGCTGATGCGCGAGGCCGGCCTGCGACCGGCGAGCGATTATTCGGTGAGCTGGTCGTTCGGCCAGTCCGAGTCGATTCATCGGCTGGCCGCCGGCGAGATCGAAGTGGCGGCGCTCTCCGACGACAAGGTGCAAAGCCAAATCAAGCGCGGCCGCGTCGCCGAGTCCGACTTTCACACGATCTATCAGTCGAAAGTGATTCCCCACCTCACGATCGGCACCGTTCACCAGCTGCAACCGGCACTGGCCGGCAAGATCACCCTCGCCATCACCGACTTCGAGAACCAGAAGGGCGCCCCCGACGAAATCTCGGGCAAGCCGCTTCGCTTCCTGCCCATCGACTACAAGCGCGATTTCGAATTCGTCCGCAACATCGACGACGCCTTCGATCCCCGCTTCGGCCAGCGCCTCCGCGCCAAGACCGAAAGCCCGCCCACCGAAGACGAGAGCAAATAGGCTGAAGACTGTAGGCTGTAGGCCGAAGGTACCGAAGAGGAGGCGGGAGACTGGAGACCGGAGGCAGCAAAGATAACGGGCTGCAGTGAGCGTCTTCCTTACCGCTAGCCCCTAATCCCCAATCCCTGCCCTCACTATCCACTAATCACCAACCACTACTAATTCCCCGCCCCCGTTAGCGTCGTCGGCACCGTCGTCGTGATGGGGTGCGTGGTGGTCGTCGTCACGGGTGTCGATGCCTGCACGGGCCCGGAGACCACATGGCCCTGGCCGAGCTCGGTTTCGCGACGATCGCGCGCTAAATTGCGCTCGTCGTGGTGCAGCCTGTGTTCATCGTGGCGCAGGTTGTGTTCGTCGCGGCCCAGGTTTCGTTCGTCCTGGTGCAGCGCGTTACGGTCGCTGCGGTACGTCTGCATGTCGCCGCGCAGCTTCGCCTGGTCGGCCGCCACGGCCGCCGTGTTGCCGTTGGCTCGATCGGTCTGCAATTGCTGCCAATCGCTGCCCAGCTTCTTGCCGTCACCCTGCAGCTTGTTGGCCTGGCTCTGAATTTGCTGCCGATCCTTGGCCACGTTGGCCCGATCGTGCTGCACGTTGTGCCGATCATGGTGTACGTGATGGGCATCGTAATTTCCGTGATGCGCGTGACCACCCTGACCCCCGGCACTACTTCCGCCGCTGTGTCCCGCTCCGCCGTGCCCGCCTCCCGCCGCGTGCGAATGCGTGCCAACCATCAACACGCCCAACATCGCCCCAACCGCCAACAAATGATTCATCTGGCTCGTCATGGTGCTCTCTCCCGTTGCTGTGATGCGTCTCCGGTGCTGATCGCCCTTGCCGCCTAGCAAACGCTACTTCAGAACCGGCACCCGCGCAGCGGCAGCGCCGCCCGACACGGTTACCTTTTCGTAAGCATTTCGAGCGGCCATTGCGCTCGGTAGCGGTCGAGCCGTTCACGCCGATTCGGCGGGGCCCATGCCCAGCGGAATCCAGAGATTCCGCGACCTGCGATGCCAGAGCCGATTCACCGCCCGGTTCAGCCAATGGCTGCCCAGGCCGGCCGACGACGTCTCCCACGGCGAGCGCCGCAGCATTTCGAATCCGGCGAAATGAAACTCGTGTACGATCGTGGGCTGGTGAGATTCCACCAGGTGATGAGTGGCGTGCAAACGGTAGACCGAGCGGTACTGGCCTGGGGGCAGCGGGCCTGCATCGGTCGTCGGCCGCAAAGCGGCGGCGCTGGCCGGCATCCACAGCGTGCTGCCGAACGGAAAGGCCGTCGCGGCGACCACCACGCCGTCCGACGGCCCGCCACGGAAGTGTACTTTATAGTTCGGAGTGTTCATCGCGGCACGTCGCCTGGCAAAGACTCGATTCCAGAACCGCACACCGCGGCTCCCAACTCTCTCGCAGCCGGCCTCGATCGATCGTGGCGTCAACCATCGTGCCGGCTTCCATCGCCGTGCGAATCGCCAACAGAAAATAACCGAAGTGCAAGAAGTCGCGCAGCCCAACGCGCAGCGTCGCGATGCGGGCGTCGCCAAACGCCAGCGACACTTCGATCGCGTCGCTGCCAATCCGCTTCGTACACACAATTCCCGTCAGCGCGGCACGCTCGCGTGTGACCGGCGGCGTGCGTCGCTCGAACGCCGGCAGTTCGTCGTAGACCTTGATCGGAGTCATTTCCTTCTCGCCTCGAATTCCATGAATCGCCGCCACGCGGCGGCACTCCCCTAACCCTATCACCCCGCTCATAAAAAGGGCGTAAATATCGCGTACCACGCACGTCCACAACGGTCCGCCCACTCCACCTGATGTCGGCTGCTAGCGGCCGCAACAACAGATTTTGATCTGTTCTTAATGCCCCCGGCCGCGCTTTTAACGCCCGCTTTACATCCCGCCGCGTAGACTCTGATGAGTCACCTTTACGTTCCACGAGAAGCACCGCCATGAACGCCCTCCGCCTTGTTTGCTGCACACTAGTGTTCCTGCTCCTGTTCGGCAGCCTCGAAACCGGCTTGCCGTGGGCGGTGATGGTGGCGCTAGCCGTCAACGAAGCGCTGGTCTTCGCCGACCGCTTGTTGGGCGGAAAGGATGCCGCGTCGCGGGCAGAGGCCGCCCGCGCGGCCGAGTCGCCGCGCTGGCTCGCCAACCAATTGCGCCGCGCGGTCCGACTCGCACGCCTATCGACGCGCGTGCAACTCGCGTTGCGTCGTTGATGCCGGTGTTGCGGCCGTTGCCCGGTCCCAGCTAGGCGACCGGCAGCGAAGGATGCTCGCTTCCCAAGGCTTGTGGCGTGAAGTGCATCGGCGCTCCTCGCAGGATCATGCGGATCTTGGCGAGCTCCTTGCACAGTCGAACCTGCAGCGAAATGCTGAACGCGGGTTCGATCCGACAGGCGGCCACCGCGTCGAGTTGACGCACCAGCTCGTGCGATCGTTTCTCAAGCGCCGCATGTTCGTGCGACCCTAACATGGCAACACCTAAAAGCCGCTGGTCGTGTCACGACGCCGACTGCAAGATTGAAAGTCTTTTTGCACTTCACGCCGTTTTTCAAAACGGGTCACTACCCAGAGTCGCCGGCGCTAGCCAATGCTGATCGCTGCCGAGGGACTCAGCGGCACAAGGTGCCGGCCGAACCTAGCGCAGGCTACGTGAAGAACAACAGCTCGAGGGATACATGTTCGAATCGCGCGAAGATTCGAACATAGTCAAGAAACGCGAAGAAAGGAAGGCGAAGGCCCGAACTGTGTTGTAGAAAGTATTGCAGGAGACTCCGGAGTGGCCAAAATCGTCGCCGCTTGGTTCTCGCTGCCTGAGCCCATTCGCCGGGCCATACGCGCGTTGATCGCCGTCGATGCAGACCGTTTGGATAACACTGCTCTGTCAAGATTCTTGACCGGCGTCCCGCAATCGCAGCGGTCATCGAGTCGAGTAGAGTCGAGAAGTGGCGCGGTGGTTTAGGTTTGGCCTATCGGTTGCCGGCCCTTTCGTCTGCCGGTGCCTCACTAGCTGCACCATGCTCCGTTTCCACCTCCCGCTCNNCAGCACACGATGGCTCTGGCTCGCAGCGGGCGTGACTCCGCCAACATCGCCATCTTCGCTGGCAAGTAAAGTTCTTTCCGTGACTGCTTAAGTCTTTAGTGGAGTTGATAGGCAAAGCCAGTCTCCGGACTGTTGGTCTCTTCCAGTAACATGCCAGAAGTCAGGCTCCTTCCCTCCACCGGCGTTA
>PLYM01000169.1 GCA_003153375.1 Planctomycetaceae bacterium | reverse complement strand
CCAACGTGCTCGACAAGTTGCCCAAACGCTTGCAGCCCGAGGCCAAGGATAAGATCCATCAGATTTGGATGGCTCCGACGAAAGGAGATGCCGACAAGGCATTCGATTTGTTCGTGGCGACGTACGCAGCCAAGTATCCCAAGGCGACCGAGTGTTTATCGAAGGACCGCGACGTGCTCTTGACGTTCTACGACTTCCCGGCCGAACACTGGATTCACCTGCGCACGACGAATCCCATCGAAAGCACGTTCGCCACGGTTCGCTTGCGACACCGTCGCACGAAAGGCAACGGCAGCCGCCTGGCGTGCCTCACGATGGTCTTCAAGTTGATGCAATCCGCCTCGACGCGCTGGCGGCTCTTGAACGGCTCGAACCTGCTACCCGACGTGATTCAAGGAGTCAAATTCATCGACGGAATCAAACCCCAACAAGCCGCCGCCTGAAAACTTCCCGTCCACAACATTTGACAATAACTCTACTTGCGGGGCCGCGTAGGGGTTTCTCTCGTCGTCGTCGCCCATGACGTCATTGTGATATGGTTGGACCAGTCAAGGCAAGTTTTTAGTTATGTCGCGTCATAGGTTAAAGGCCAGGGAGGACTGGCCGAGCAGTAACGACGGTGGATCATTCTGAACGACCCGGGTTTCTCTTGCCAGCTCGCCAAGTCTCGATCGCGGCGGTATCGAGCGTGATGTCATTGGCCGTCATGCGCTGGAGTTCGCTTCGTTGATGCTCCGGAAGCAGCTCCAACATTCGCTTGAGCCGAAGGGGTCTGTCATCAGGCCCTGTGCCGACGCTCACAACTTCGGCGAGGTAAATGGTTCTGTCTCCGGTGTCCAGCGATGCCTCAACTCGACATTCCACCCAAAGGAGAGCGTCCTCAAGGAGAGGGCTCCCTGTCGTTCCCCTTCTCGTTGGGAGGCCGGCAAACTTGTCGCTTGTCCGTCCCGAATGGAGGCCAAAACGATCGACCCAATCAAGTCGAGTCTCACCGACAAGGTGGAGGGCGAATGATTGGGAGTTCTCGATCAAACTCCAGGTGTAGTGGTGCCTCGCGATGGCCGCAACCATGCGTGGCAAGGCCGGAACCAGAGATGCCTTTTGGACGAAGGTCGCAATCAGCCCGCTTTGCTCGTCGCCGCAGCGTGCGGTCACGACCCACAGAACAGGATCGAGCACTAAGTCGAGAAGATCATCAAATTCCGTCAGGTTCTTGGGCATCTGAAGAGCCAACATTGACGACGGTGCCGATCCCGGCGGACATTCTATCACTGTGAGGCCGGACGTCCGGGACGGCGCGAGCCAAGGGCTGCGTGGCTGCTAGGGCCCCGCCTCATGGGCACCATTCCGCTCGAAGTCTCGTGCCAGATCGAAATCGAGTTCGACGAGACCTGCAGCGACGACGCGGACGACATCCAGCGCCGAGTCGAGACGGCTTATGCGGCCTGCCGGCGAGCCGTCGAAGAAGAACTGGGCCGGCAGGTGTAGGTGGGCTTCGTTTTTGAAAACGGACCAACAGTCAGAGCCGCCGGCCCTAGTGTCCCCCGCAGCCTGGACACGTTTCCCGAGCGCGCGTCACGAAAGTTGCTCGGTCACCCAAGTTCCAAAGTAGCTGAAGCCGTGGCCACCTTGCCGGTTTGCCATTTCGACAATTCGCAGCGCATCCTTTCGGTCGTCGACGTCAACGGCCACTGCATAATGCTCTTTCTTCAACTCGGCGATGCTCATCTGAACGATGCCATCTTCGCCATCGGAAAAAAAGAAGCTCCTATGTTTCAAGCCGTCCAGGAGGTGCAGGCCGTCTTCGCCATGAATCGACGTGATCTTTGACGCGGGAAAACCTGCGCGATGTAAGGACTGCGTAAATGCCTCGAAATTGGCCTTGGTGTCCACGAAACCGATGACTTTGCCGGCCGGAGGCGGAAGCTTTTGGCCGTGGTCAGAGAGAGGTTCGTCTGCCATAAGTTGCTCCGAGTCACATTGCCAATAGCAAAAGGGAATGAGCTAAAGTGGGAAGTCAACCTAAACGTGGTCGAGTGCGGACATGGTTGCCGTTCAGCGAATTGAATCTAGGGAGCGCCAGCTATGCGTGTCAACCGTCGATTCGCGACCGACACGCACTGAGTCGGCAAGGGTTTCCCGTGTGCACTCCTAAAAACCGCCGAAAAACGAGACGATGCGCACTTTCACGCACTGCTGGCTAAGTGGCCCACAAACGGACGACCTCTGCGATTGCGATCAAATATCACTGCCACCGGCGCTATCCCCGGTTTCTGAAAGTCGTCGTTCTTGACACTGTTCCGTTGACTAACCAGGGCCGTCGTCGGCTGCACCCAACCAAATGGGATTTTTCGCCGTTCCGTCGAACCCGTTCGTTGTCTTGAACCGCTCAAACTGCCCCTCCGCAGCTGCCTTGGCTGTCCGGGCGAGGAGCGCTGCCAGTTGTTCTTGATTTAACGGGTGGAATGTCTTGACCGCCTCCAAATCCTGCTTGAGGATTTTCAGATTGTCGATGCCGGTGATTATAGTCGAGGTCGGCAGTGTCATCGCATAGTGGAGGCATTCAACCGCGGTGACAGTCTTGCTTTTGAGGATAAGGCCATCTCCGATCGACTTCATCCCCAAAACACCAATGCCTTCGCGCACCAGTACGGGCAGGACTTTCTGTTCGAAACTGCGGAAGTGAGCATCCATGACGTTGAGCGGCATCTGCACCGCATCGAAGCGGAAGCCATGTCTGGCCGCGACGTCGAGCATCCTTAAGTGAACGAGCGGATCCTTGTGGCCGGTAAAGCCGATGAAGCGCACCTTTCCTGCTTTTTTTGCTGCCTGGACTGCCTCCAGTGCCCCACCGTTGGCGAAGATTCGATCCGCATCTTCCATTCGGATGATTTCGTGGAATTGCAGCAGATCAATCATCTCGGTCTGCAGGCGTTTGAGGGACTGGTCGAGCTGCTCGGCTGCCGCGGCGCGGGTTCGGCCGTCGATCTTCGTCATTAGGAAGACCTTGTCTCGGTAGCCTCCCTGCAAGGCTTTGCCCATGCGGATCTCGCTGCCGCCGTCATGGTAGTCCCAACAGTTGTCCATGAACGTAATGCCCGCGTCGATTGCGGTGCGGATAATTTGGATGCTCTCCGTTTCTTCCTTCTGTCGACCGATGTGATGGCCGCCCAGCCCAATAGCCGACACGTTCTCTCCTGTGCGGCCCAACTCACGGTAGATCATGCCCCCGCGGACTATCTCTTTGGGCCGTTCGAGCTTGGTCGAATCTGAAATGTCGGTCCCAGCAATAGTGGGAGCCACCGCAGCAGTGGCCACCACTTCGAAGAATCGTCGCCGCTTCATGTAGTTGCCTCGCGCTTCTCGGTGGCCAAACGGGCAGGGTGGATTCCATCGATACGCGCCGCCCGCAGCAAAAGCTACTTAGGCGCCGCAACCAGACTGCGCGAGAAAAGGTCTAGCATTGCCCGGTTGAACGCTGGTAGATCCTGGGGCTGCCGGCTGGTCACCCAGTTGCCATCCTCGACCACTTCGCGATCTACCCAATTGCCGCCAGCATTGCGAATATCGTCCTGGATGGTGTGGTAACTGGTCAATGTCCGACCGCGAACCAGTCCCGCCGACACCAACTCCCAGGGCGCGTGGCAGATCGCGGCAATCGGTTTCCCGGCTTCTTGTATCTCATTCAAGAACGATTGCACCTCGGAGACCATGCGCATGGAGTCGGCGTTTACCGTGCCCCCGGGTAGAAGCACCGCGTCGAACTCGCTGGCCTCGATCTCCCGCAGCACGCGATCGACCTTGATTTTCAGGGTTTTATTCAGGTCGTGCCGGACCCCTTGAATTTCACCGTGATCGGGCGAAACGATCGTGACGATCGCCCCGGCCTCCGTGAGCGCCTCGACCGGCTGGGTCAGCTCGGGCTCTTCGAAGCCGGTGTTCGCGAGAACCGCCACTCGAAATCCAGTTAGCTTGGACATGATCGATCTCCGTTCGACAGATTATTTCGCAGTTTGCACGTTTCTCGTTAAATGATGCCGCAATAATCGTGCCGAGAAGGAACCCTGTTTGGCGTGCCCGCCGGCACTTTCCATCAATCTGTGGTGACCGATGCTCGCCCGGTGTGCCGCCAAGTCCCCCACCCTGGGCTCCGCGTCAGTCGCGGTTCTCAATGCCGACCATACGCAGGTCAGGTAGCGCCAGCGACCAGCCATCGGTCGTTTGCCGAGAGAACGGCAGGCCATGGCGGCCGTAGATCCGTTCTTGCCGGTGAAACGGCAGATGTCGAGATAGTGACTGACCAGGGTTTGCGCCAATAGGCCCGGTCCGGCGATGCCGCCGGGAATTTGGCGAAGGGCGACATGCAAAGAGTCGCCGCCATCCGTGTCAGTCGGCGCGCAAAGTGCGC
>PLYM01000232.1 GCA_003153375.1 Planctomycetaceae bacterium | reverse complement strand
TGCACTATTCGAGCACCGTTCATATACCGCCGGTAAACGTGTGGATTGTCTGAAAGGTAGAACCATCGGTGGCCATTGAGAAGACGGTACCCTTGGATGTGGTGTTGAGAAGGGTAGCTCCAAAGAGCGTTGATCCGACGACGGTCAGCCCAGTAGGACGCGTGCCGTCGCTTCCTGCGAACGTGTGGAGTGTCTGAAAGTTGGACCCGTTAAGGGCCATAGAAAAAACGACGCCATCACCGTTCGCACCGCCAAAGAATGTTCCCCCATAGAGCGTCGAACCGCCGGTGCCGAGGCTCACGGCGGGCCATGCCCCGTCGCTGCCGCCCGTGAATGAGTACAACGTCTGAAAGGTAACCGCGTGAGCCGACTCGCTCTGCGCGGCAAAAGCCAACAGGGCCAACAACGCCAGCGCTGCGTTGCGAGAGAGATTCATAATCGTTGGCCGCATTAGCGTTTCCTCTGGATTCGTTGAGTTAGCCCCATAATGACGCCGATTTTGGCGCAAGTCAAACCTCCACAAGGAACAACTACGAATGACAGGTAGAGGATTGTTAGAGGCTTACAGCGTCCGCAGGGTGAATCGCGGCCAACGTTTAAGGATGGCAGTCATGGGGGGCATTATTTCATGAACAGGCACACGAGGTATATGAAGACCGCGATGGCAGATAGAGCCCCGATAATTGGTCGCCCAAATAAAGTGCCAACGCCACACCCGACCGCTGGAACTGCTGCGCATAGGCATGCCAGCTGGAAGCAGATGTTGTATGCGTTGAGCGTCCGGTGCGGCGAGGGAAAGGGTGCGCGCCAGATTCCGGTCACAAGGAACGCTGCTGTGCAGAACCAGAACGTGGCAAGCATCAGCCGCCGGATCGTGAACTGAAATGGTCTGGTGACTTCGCTCATGGCGAGACCTCAAGAGCTGTGGCGGGCCAACCATCCCCCAGTTCTACCAGTCGCCTGGGGGGGCGTGTAGGGTTAAGTTGCGTCCGCTTTATTTGGCTGGAATACCGAACACGCTTGCATCATCCTTAAGATCCTTAAGAGCCCGCTCGACGACGCGACGGACCTCGGTTTCGACGAATGCGATGTTCTTGTTCTCGTCTGGAAGCATCACCCAGCAAACGCTAATCGCTTGCCGAATTGCATTGTCGAGCGCTTGAGGCCCCAACATATCACGCATTCCCTTCGCGACCTGTTGCGGATCGCCGCCTTCCCAATCACTTGATGAAACATGCCCCATCATGGCACTCTCCTTGTGTGATTAGCTTTGTGCCGTCTGTTCGATCGTTTCCGCACCGACCAGCGGTGGTTCTCGATTCTGCTCGTTCGCTGAATGGACTCACTTAGACCTCAGGCGCTGTGGCGCTTCGCTCATGCCCTGAATTCTATCAACGCCCCTCGGCCGTCCAAACGCTAGGCACCAGCCGCCCCCAGCTTGCGTGCCGTTCGTCCGGGCAGCGGGGGCGCACGAGCTAAGTTAGCTATGTAGGCTCGCTCGATTTCCGAGGTTATTGGATTTTGACCTACGACCCCAGTTAACGGCCGCCATCATCCAATAAGACCATTAAAAAGATGCGGTACGCGCAGAATCGGCCACGGTCGCGGCACCCGGCATAATATTTTCTGTGGACTGACCGCTGGCCAAGCATACCCATTGCTGTCCGCTCCGCCGGGCACCGTACCGAGGTCGATTCTCTGGCAACGGTGACACTTCATAGGCACGAAGCCAGATCTCGCTCATGAACGAAACTACACCACTAGCCGAGCCGTCGCTGAGCCAATCCGAGCACAACCGGGCGGGTTGTTTGCTCCATGACGATCGAAATCAACGGCCGACGTGGTGGTCATTTGACGAGCGGAGCTGGCGGGGCCAGGAACGCCCATTGCTTTTGTTGTTTTGCTTCTCCCACTAATTTCCAGCATCGCCCAGTCGAAGTTTCGCAAAGTACCAAATCATCATGCGTGCTGGCGATGGTGTATCTGCCGATTTGCGGTGCGCCCGGAACATCGGGTTGTAGGAGGTTCAAATAGGGTGAGACGGTCGGACCAGTTTGAGCGGCCGTTGAACTAACTAGGAATACAACCAAGCAGATGCTACAAAGGACCGCGACACTGCCGACTAGAATAATTCGCAGTTTCATGGCTCGCTCTCCGTGAATTGGTTCGGTTCGCCCCACGCCATTGTAGCAGGGGCGCCTGACAATTCATCGCGTCCAGCAGAGCGGGCGCCGGGGGGTTACCTCTCGCGTGACGGTCAGTTCAGCGTGGCGTCGTCGCCAGCCCCAAGCAACCAACCCCACGAGAGCGAGAGCGGACAGCGTGGCTGAAGTCGGCTCGGGAACGGCAACCGGAACAGAAACGGCATCGAGCACTAACGCCGAGTCGTGTCCTGCATCTCCGACATTGAACACTCCGAAGCCGATTGAGTACGTACCGGCTGAAGGGAATGTGTAGGTCTGAGTCATCCAGCCAGTCTGCCCCTCAAACCCCGCCGGGGGCGAAATAGTGTTGAACGTGCTGCCGTCGTGGCTTGCCAACAGGAACGCTGATCCAGAGATGGAAAAGAACCCGAAATCGTTGTACATCGGCAATTCAGTCAGCTCGCTGGTGAGAAAGTTCCAGTCGAATGACAGCGTGTCGCCGGCCGAAACCGTGACGTTCTGCGAGATGCCCGTGCCATTAACCGGCGTGCCGGCACCCAATGCCGCGATTGCTGGTCCGGAAAGCCCGAGCGAAGCTGCTACAGCCGGTGCCAAGGCTGTCAGATTCCCCGTTGTTTCAATGTATCCCTGAAAGCTGCCCTCCGTTGGCGTAACACCGATGCCAGAGCCCGTTGCCTGACCGAGGCCGATACGTGTCCAGCCGGTAAGGTCTCCCGATTCAAAACCGCCATTGGTGACGGCGTCGGTGGCGAACAACGGCGTGGTCACAGCGCCAACAACCATCACCAGCAGTATTTTCGCGGCGCTACCTGGACAACGGAACTTAATAGAAGTCATTAGCGGGTCCTATCTTCGCTGAAGGTGCTCGACTTGCGTGCGAGGCCGGCCTCGGCCGAACAGGGATTGGGTCCCCCTTTGTCCCGCGCGGCCCCAGGCGAGTCAACAGAGCAGGCGACCTTGGTCCGGTTTCTTCCCGCCGATCATATTCCGCTCGTAAGTGGCGGCGACGCTACCCGAACTAACCCGCGTGCAGACCGATGCCTTCTTGGCCCAATTGCGCCCGATGGACTCCTTTATCTAGTCCGATTGCAGTGGCATCGTGAAGGTCGAATTCGTCAATGACGACAAGTCGCTTAGCTGACGGCCCAGGCCAAGGGAGCGGGTCAAGAGTTGGCGATGGCGGTCCAATACGCCGGCGGCAAGGGACAGACGGGAGGAACAGAATCCTCGCGGCTCCAAAAAAACAAGCCGCAGCAGATCATCTAGGAAACCTGCTGGGGCTCTAGCCATGCTCGGCCCTGGGTTAGAGGGCCTCGCTGCTGGGTGCGGCCATTGTGGCAAAGCATGGCCCACGCCGTCAACAAAAAAGCCCGCATGATCCGGGCGGTTGGATCACGCGGGCGCTATTCAGGGGATGGTGTGGGTATCGGCAGATTCGACGGGATAGCAGCGTGCCACGGCCTAGTGGCCGCAGGATTATTACAACCGGGAAAGCTTCGCCAGTCTCGCGTTGACTCAATGCGCAACCTTGACAGCCGAACTACACTGGGAATCAAACCAAACACAAGATTCGATCCCGAGAAAGCGGTGATGGCAGACCGCGAAGCCGTCGCGCAGCTCGAAGCGCAGACGAATGAGACCGCCAAGGACATCCTCCGCGTGATCACTAGACGCCAGCGCGAGGAATGGGCGACTTGGCAGGGCGAAGACTCACTTCACGAGATGGCGTTCGGCGAGCCCGAGTAAAGTTAGCGGGTGGTCTCAATTGTGTGGTGGTCGGGGCTGGGATGTGGGCGAATGAGGTTCAATGGCGACCGGTTGGATTCTCAAGGTCACTTTTGGAAATAAAATAGCCTTCGATCTCCGACTCGGGGAATAGCCGCTCCGCACGCTTCCATTCGGCAAAAGATTGGATCGGTTCTTGACTATACCTGTCTACGACGACCGCAATCACGATAAGCTGCCTTGATGGCTCGCCGAACAGTCCCAGCAGCCCCGGCGCGGTCGGCAGTTTGGCGCGCTGCTGTCGCGGCGAGAGATTAAAGGGGACGCCGAGGATGCCATGCAGCGACTCGTGCTTAGCCAAAAGTTCGTGTCGCTGCCGAATCCAGTTCAGCTCGTAGCCCAACCAGCAACCGAACACCGTGACCACCACGAACAACGTCCGCAAGGTGAATCGCGGCCAGCGGCGTTTAGGGGCGGTGGTCATTATGAACGACCCGGGCTTCTCTTGCCAGCTCGCCAAGTCTCGATCGCGGCCGTATCGAGCGTGATATCTTTTGCCGTCATGCGCTGGAGATCGCTTCGTTGACCCTCTGGAAGCAGCTCCAACATTCGCTTGATCCGGAGGGGTCTGTCATCAGGCCCTGTGCCGACGCTCACAACTTCGGCGAGGTAAATGGTTCTATCACCGGTATCCAGGGATGCCTCGACACGACATTCCATCCAAAGGATAGCGTCCTCAAGGATCGGGCTCCCTGTCGTTCCCCTTGTGGTGTGAAGGCCGATAAACTTGTCGCTCGTCCGTCCGGTATGGAGACCAAAACGATCAACCCACTCAAGTTGAGCCTCACCGACAAGGTGGAGGGCGAATGATTGGGAGTTCTCGATCAAACTCCAGGTGTAGTGGTGCCTCGCGATGGCCGTAACCATGCGTGGCAAGGCCGGAACCAGAGATGCCTTTTGGACGAAGGTCGCAATCAGCCCGCTTTGCTCGTCGCCGAAGCGGGCTGTCACGACCCAAAGCACCGGATCGAGTACTGAGTCGAGAAGATCATCAAACTCTGTCAAGTTCTTGAGCATCTAAAGAGCCAACGTTGAAGCCGTGCTGCCTATAAAGTCCCGGTAGCGTTGGCTTCAATCTAAACAAAGTTTCATGCGGCCTGAAGCACGGAGCATCACAGGCCGGCGTCGCAGAACGTACTCGGTAACCGTTGCACCGTCGCCATTGCGGGGCAGCAGCAGTAGGTAAAAGCAACCACGATGTCAATGCGAGCACAACCAGGCTGGATTACTTGCTACATGAGGATTGGAATCCATGGCGAACGTGGCGGCTCATTCGACGAGTGGAGCTGACGGAGCCCGCGAAGCCCATTGCTGGATCACCCAATTCAGCGACCTACGGTCCATCTTCGTCCTAAGGGTATTAGCCGGATCAGCAAACGCTCTATCGCCGTACGGGACTTCATTCCGGCGAGACTGGCCAAACGGCCGGTTCAATCGATCGCCCCAAAACCCGTGCGATTCGCCGGCGGGCGGGGCTCTTTCAGAAAGGGACCTGCCCCCGGTCGCTGAGGCAGGTCCCCAAAAGAGCAAACCGTGTTCGGTCTTCGCAGTTATCCCCTGACACGACGCCCCATAACCAACGAGACGACGAACATCACGAGAAACACGAAGAACAGGATCCTCGCGATTTCCATCGCAGTTCCTTCGAGGCCGAACATGCCGAGCGCTCCAGCGATAAGAGCAATAATCAGGAACGTAATAGCCCATTGCAACATGGTCGGCTCCCTTAAAAAAGACTTCAAAAGGTGGGTAACAACCTGAATGGTCGGTCGATGACCAGCGATCTTGCCGTCACGCGTTAGAATGCACATTAGAAAAGACCGTACATCTTCCGGGGGATGGCATTTAGCAAACGGCGTGCCAAGTCCCAAACGAGGGAAAGCGGAAGGGAGGCGACTAGCACCGAAGGGGCGAGGACGTCTGTTAGACGCAGGGACAGGGCAATGACCGGGAACAGGTCGAGGGACATTTGAACGCGACACGAAAAAATGTCATGCCTTTGGGAATAAGCTCGACCGAACTCGTCTCTGAGTTTATAGGCGGATAGCACAAGCCAGATGTCCTGCGCGTGCCAATGCCACAAACCTTAGGGGGTCCCGGCTATGAAGCGAATCATCACGTTCTGCATGCTGTTGAGCCTAGCCACGGTGTTT
>PLYM01000113.1 GCA_003153375.1 Planctomycetaceae bacterium | reverse complement strand
GGTAGTCCTGCGGGGCCCGCTCTGCTGACCGCGGTGAATTGTCAAAGGACGCATGGTCAATCCGCTGGCCGCACACCGGCGAGTCCGATCTTTTGCATGCGCTCGAAGACCTGTTACCAATGGCAATCAGCTCCACGCCCAGAGCCAGAGCACGCACACGTACGACCGCGGCAGTCCGCTCGCCACGCCGTCTTTCTCAGTAACGTCGGTCATCGCGAGTTTCACGGCAAGCAGTGTCGCCCAGTAGGTCCGTGGTCGCTGGGTCGCTTCCGGGGAAAGCAGTTACCCCTTGTCAGGCAGGCTTGACTGGCTGGCCCAGCATGACCCCGAACTTGCCATGAAGGACGTCGAGCCGGTAAAGCTGCGCCGGGTAGGCCAGCATATCGTGGAGAAGCTCGGACCGGAGGAAGTTCTGGCCGCCCGGGCCATGGTCGTGCGTGTGCCGGGCCTGGGCGTCCGGGAAGGCTTCGAAGATGCAGAACGTCGTCTTCGAGTAGCGCAGGGCAAACCAGGGTCCGGTCAGCGGCTCCTTGTCGACCCCAGCGTTTATGTCCTGCAGGAAGCCCTGGAGCAGCTCCTCCTTGCCCGGTTTGGCCTCGAGGTGGATGTAGTAGGCCTTCTGTCCGGGCGTTTCGTCGAGGCCGTTCAGCACGAAGCCCGGGTGAGACGGGTCGTCCTGCGACCAGTCCGGACTAGGGTTAGGAAATGGGGCGAAGCTCATTTCATCACCCAGATAGGTCCCTCTTGTGCTGTCGCTCATGGTCTTCCTTTCAACGGTCGGCGGCGGACCGGCACTTGCACCCGACGGGATGGAGCACGCGTCCGCGGAAGGGTTTGTGATTAGCTATCTCAATGGTTTCGTGCCACCGCAGGTCACGGTCGTCATGCCGTCTCCGCTTCTATCGTTCCGCTTGACGAACATTTGCCCACTTCGCCCGTCGGACAGATTGAGCGTCATTTCCCCGTCGAGCTCCATCGTAATCTTTTGTACGACGAACTCTGCGGTCCAACCGGCCAAGGCGTCGCGGTCGGTTGACTCCTGAATATCAATCTGTCCCTCGAAAACGATCTGCTCGCCCATCAATACGCTACCGTGCTGAACTGCCATGTCGACCTCCGAGATGCGCTTGCGGGATCTGTGGCCACCGGAAGGTTGATCGCTCACTTGTCATCGCGCGACCGGCCGTTCACCTCCCTCGCGTCTCGATCCTTGTCCTCCTGCCTTGCAGCGCGTTGCGTTATCCCGACGATTCGCAACGTGTGGGCCAACGTGCCGCCCGAATGGTCTTCCATCACAAGGCATGGGGCGCCAGCGTCACCGAATAACGCCAATTCGTTATTTGCGAATATCACCTGCGGGGCTGGTCCGCCGTCAAGCGAGCTAATGCTCACGACTTCTGCAACTGCGTCAGCCCGCTTGAGCGCCCTACTGAGTAGGCCCTTAAAGTCTCGACAGACAAGCCGCTGTTGATGTCTTCCGGTGGCGTCGTTGTTCATTTTTAGGTCCCTCTGATCAGTTAGCGTATGGGGACTGGCTCGCGGCTCATTTGTCGCCTTGGTGAATGAACGTGGGCATGTCGGTTGGGATGCCGACCGGCTCACGATTAAACCCGCAGTTTACGCTGTGGGTTTTTTCATTCTACCGTTCCCAATCCCATCAAACGACCAGTGGTGTCACGTCCAAGGTTGGCCATCCGGCCCCGCTCTGCTGGACGCGAGCAGTTGTCAGCAGCCCGCGCCGCCGACGAAGCGGAACAAGGCCCAAATTCTGCCGCCACGCCCTCCCGCCCTATAATGGGCTTATGAGCGGCCTCATCATTATTGGCAATCTCGGCGGTCAGATTGGTCAAGGGCTCGCGCGGGGGGAGTCGTGGGCCTTTGGTGCCGCTGGTCTCGTCCTGGCGGCGTTCGTCATCCTCTACAAGCTGCAAAGCTGGTGGCGCACCCAGTAGACTGGGCCTATGATCGCCCCAAACCCCGCTGGTTCCACCCCCCCTGAACATTCAGCCCCGCCAACGGATGAGGAATATCCGAGATGGATCAAACAAAGCTAATCCAGGCTCTTTTATCAATCTTGATGGTCCATTCACCCTTGATCGTAATTTATCTCCTTGGCATCGGCTTCGCGCTTGGGACATGGGATCGACATCGACTGGCGTCTGCCCTGACATTGATTGGTTCCGGTGTGCTTCTGCTGCACGTGATCACGCTCGGCACGATCACCGCCGTTTTGCCATCCATCTTGCATGACCGTGGCTGGTCGAATGCCGACATCGCGGATATTTTCCCTACCATCAACATGCTGCGGAGCATGATCAGTTCAATCGGGGTTGGCTTCCTCCTCGTCGCCATCTTCGCCCGAAGGCCGACCCAATTCGCGGAAGGGTGATTTCAATCCGGCCCACAACCGAAAATCGAATCTTGGATCAGATTGCCAGTGCCCTGGCATGGAGGATCGAATGCGAAAACTGATCCTGGTCGTCGGACTCACCGTGATCAACCTGCAAGGGCTCGGAACGCTTCCGCCTCCGAAGGGCGAATCGGCAAAGCCAAGGCGAATGGCACCCTTCATGATTGGGCAACCGCGTCGGAGTAAGCCAGCCTATCTCTGGGACCGGCGGGACTCGCAAACAGTACCAGTCCGACGCCCATCTCGTGCCCCACGGTAGGTGTGCCTCGCAATCCCGCGCTATATCTGAGGTCCCCCAACAACTCCATGCCAGCCGGTCGTGACAATAAGCCGCGATGGTCTACCCTCCTGATTCAGGCGATGATCGACATGGCTTCGATGAATTCGCAGAGGGTCCGTTATCGTGGCCGCAGCTTTGTGGTAACCGACGCAGACTTGGCGAATGGTCGATTTATCCGTCGCATCGTTGCCACTCGACAGCAAGCGTTCGCCGCTGGCAAAACGCCGCCGAGACTCGTCACCTTTCGCGAGGAGTTTCGACGCATTGCCAATCGACAGAGAATTGGTGGCCTGGTTGAATGTCTCCAACGGCCCGATCTCGATGTAGTCCGGCTGGCGATTTGGCTGATTGCACGTGCGCACACGAGTGTTGCAATCTGGACAATTTCTCCGTTCAGCCAGAGTCGTGATGTTCGAGTGCGGTACGAAGCCGCTCGTGCACTACGACGTTTGGGTGCCTGGGCCGAACTGCGCTCGATGATGCAGCACGAGTCCAATCATCGAGTGCGGCGCCTGGCGACCGCGCCAATGCCGAAGTCGTTCGATAAGCGGTTCGAGCGATTTGCTGGCCACGCACCTTCGGCCGCGCAACCTGATGCACCTTGCCGTACGATTCAGCTGTTCACTCGGGTCTCGACTGAGTCCGGTCGCCCTGCAAAAAGCCCTGAGTTTATTCGGGTGATTTTGGAACGAATTCAGCGGCTCGTGCGCGGTCACTGAAGAAAGCAAAGCCGCATTGATTGCGGCCCACCGGAAGCGGCGTGATTTGGCCCCGTTGGCTACCCGCCATTGGTAGAATTTGGAGATTGCGATGACGGCGAGTGCAGACCCAGATGCATGCCGCAGCCAATGGCCGAACGCGCACGATCTTAAAGGGAATGTGTCACAAGCCGAGGTTTGCTAGCATAGCGGTTGTCGCATTGCCCCCGCGTTCTTGCTTGCCGTCCTGGAGGTCTGCATGCCACGCCGCATAACCTGGAGTTTGATTTCCTGGTTGGTCGTCGTCCCGTTCGCGCAGGCCGGTCCGCCGGCTTGGGTCATGCTGACCAACAGCGCGGGATTCAGTCCCCGCGATTCGTGTGGCGAACTCGTCTACAAGGATCGGCTTTGGATCCTCGGCGGGTGGATGGATTCGTTCAAGGAGCCGCCGCGCGATGTCTGGTCGTCGGCCGACGGCATCCAATGGACTAGGGCCACCAACCAGGCCCCTTGGAAGCACTCCGACTTCCCGATGACGGTCGTATTTAAGGATCGCATGTGGATCATGGGAGGTTGGCATGGAGGCCGACTGCCGGGGGCGTCCGCAAGTAATAGTGTCTGGTCAAGCACTGACGGCATCGAGTGGAAAATGGAAACTGCGGCGGCTGAGTGGAGCCCTCGCATGAGCGGCGGACTACTCGTCTTTAAGGATCGCCTTTGGCTCTTCGGTGGCGTACAGAAATATTACTTTGGCGACGACCACGACTTAAAGAACGACGTCTGGTCATCGACCGATGGAGTGCATTGGGAGCGAATCACGGAAGCGGCGCCCTGGCTCCCTAGGGCGTATATCACCCCAATTGCGCTGCACGGCCGGATGTACATCTTTGGTGGCGGAAACTACTTGCCAAACTATCAGGCAAATAATGACGTTTGGGCATCGGCCGACGGCGTACAGTGGACGCAGGAAGCGGCACACGCCGCCTGGTCGCCGCGGATCTGGTTCTCGGCGGTGAACTATCGCGAACGGATGTGGATTCTGGGTGGATGGTCGAACAACCCCAGCAGAAATTGGGCCGACGTCTGGTATTCAGCCGATGGGAAAGCGTGGAGTGAACTGAAGGTCAGCAACGGATGGAAGGAACGTCACGAGCATTCGGCCTACGTCTTCCAGGATAAACTCTGGGTTGTTGGCGGCCACGCGCAGCCCCTCAATAGTGAGGTGTGGCAACTCCAACTGCCGGAGGATTGGAACGGAGAGTGATTTGCCGTGCCGCAGATGGCATTCGGCCCAGCCTGTTTGATTGGCGATGCCGCATTCGTCCCCCGTCCACACACCGCGGCTAGTACGTCAAAGGCAATTGCCAACGCCATCGCGATTGGCGAGGCAATCTCCACTGATTCGGATGTTGTCGCCGCCTTGCGATCGTGGGAACCAGGACAACTGGCTCTCGGCCGAGAGCTGGAGTCCCAAGATCAGCTCCATGGGAATCGATCACAGTTTCCGGGGTGACGGCTCGACACGTTGAAAGGCACCGCAACCTCGGCTTGATTTCAAAAGTTCCCTAACTCTCAAAGGATAATCGCCATGCCAAGCCTCGCGGATAAGGTTGGAATCGTCACCGGCGGCGGATCAGGGATCGGTCGGGCCACTGCCCTGGCAATGGCCCGTGCAGGCGCGATTCTCGTGATCGGTAACCGCAACTCGAAACAAGGAGACGAAACGGTCGCGGCCATCCGCCAGGGAGGAGGTCGAGCCGTTTTCCAGGCGACGGATGTCACCAAACCGGCGGAGGTGCAGGCACTCGTTGCACGCGCGGTGCAGGAGTTCGGACGACTCGATCTCGCATTTAACAATGCCGGCACCGACGGCCAGCAGGTGCCCCTTCACGAGCAGGATATCGACAAGGCGTCGTTCTTGTTCGACGTGAACATCAAGGGAGTCTTTCTTTGCATGAAATTTGAGATCGACCAAATGCTGAAAACGGGCGGAGGGGCGATCGTGAATACCTCGTCGTTTTTCGGGTTGAACGGATATCCCGGCTGGAGCCTATACTCGGCCACCAAGCATGCCGTCACCGGAATGACAAAATCCGCAGCCCTCGACTATGCCAAGCGAAATGTGCGAGTCAATGCCGTCGGGCCCGGCCCCATTGAAACGCCATTGCTGGCAAAAGGGACCGGCGGCGATCCGCACAGTTATGCGTCCTTCGTTCCTATGGGACGCATTGGCCAGCCTGATGAAATTGCGGATGCGGTGGTATGGCTGTTATCCGACGAGGCCAGATTCGTCACCGGCCACACGCTCCCAGTAGATGGTGGCGTCTCTTCGCAATAGCGCGAGTGAGCGACGACTCCAGGCCACCTGTCACCTGCTTCATCAACTCGTTGTTGGATTATTCGCGCAAAGTGCCGCATTTGTAACGCGGGCAGAGAGTGTCATTAAACCGTCGTTTGTTCGGACGTCTCACGAATCGTAGTAAGCGTCCGCCGGATCCATACTT
>PLYM01000134.1 GCA_003153375.1 Planctomycetaceae bacterium | reverse complement strand
CACTATTCGAGCACCGTTCATAGCCGGTGGCTTGGCTGGTCATGGTGGCCGTTTTAGGGCTCCGGGAAGCAGCGGGGAGGCGATCCTCGAACGTGCCCCGCTGACGGTAATGCTCCAGAGCCGTCGTGCCGTGACCGCCGGCATGGCACTGTGAATGCCGTACTGGCGAGCCACATAGTTGGCGGCTGCCACGACACCTCGCCCCTCCGGCGTGCCGCCGACGATGACAGGCTTGCCGATCAGCTCGGGGCGTTCTCGTTCCTCGACTGAGGCATAGAAGGCGTCCATATCGACGTGCAGAATCATGGCGGGATTCTACACGATCCAGTCACATTGTGCCCGTCGTAGCCAAGCTTACGGATTCAGCGATTGCACGGCATCAGCTAAGAATTTGCGATGCCTGAGGACGTTGTGCCGAATATGGAACGTGGACTTGGCATTGAGAACGGCGTGCGAGAGTCCGTGGACTGAGTAGCGTATCGAGCAAGTTGGTCCGCAGACGCGGCCACTGCGTTCCAGGCCTGGTGGCAGAACAATCTGACGGTTTATCAACGGGGGGATCATCTTCATGAGCATAGCAGAGCACACGGCCAATGTCGGAGCGGTTAGCGCGGATCAACTCGTGGAGCTGATTGAACGGATTGAGCGGCTTGAACTCAAAAAGGCCGCCGTAGCGGGCGACATTCGAGATGCGTTTTCGGAGGCAAAGAACGAGGGGTTTGATATAAAGGCCATCCGGGAAATCCTCAAAATACGCAAGCTCGATGCGGCGGTTCGTGAGGAGCAAGAGACGGTGATCGAAGTCTACAAGCGTGCGCTCGGCATGGACTCGAACCTGGGCGAGAGAGAGGCCGCCTGAATAGTCGGCGGTGCAGCTCACCCCCGACCTACTCACCGCACCTTCGTTCTCCATCAGAAACGTGTCGAGCTCGCGGGGCCCACCACGGCATGGACCGCAAACTGCGCGTCACCGTGCCTTGAATTGTTGATTGGCAGCTCGCCAACGGCGTGATTCCTCCACGCTGTTGACGAGCATCATCCAGTTTGCGGTCACGATCAGTAAAGGTCACGTCGTCGAGCCCGGCACGGTTGGTGGTACAAAATTCATCCACACCCGCTCCGTCATCCGGCGCTTTTCGTCACCACCGCCGGCATTGTTCGGCAGCTCGAAGTCGACGTAGTGCCATCCGCACTTGCGAGACATCGCCTCATACAGCTCGGATGGATAGCCCGACAGCAGGAACTTGCCCTCGCAGTTCGATAGCACGGCTAGAAGCTGCGAATGCTCGGCCTCCGACATTTCGTGCTCATATTGCCCCGTGCTGGCCCGCGTTTCGGCCAGATACGGAGGATCCAAATAGAAAAGCGTATGCTCGCCGTCCTGCTGCTTGATCACTTGCAATGCATCATGGTTCAGAACAATGACTTGCTTCAATCTGGAATGAATTTCGGGCAGCCCGTCAATAGTCGTCAACCAGGCGCTGGCCTGCTCATTCATTCCACGCCGCGTGCGTCTGCGAGTCAGTGGCGCAAAACACGTGAAGGTGCCGGCCCGAGATTGCCGGCAGCGGATGAAGAATCCGACCGCTCGATCAACAGCCTCTGAGTGCTGGCTATACAAGCCAGCCAATTCCCACATTTCTTCGGAAAAGGGCACGGCTTCGACTATGCGTTGAAACGCGCTGAACGTTTCNNTTTCGGGGCCTTGCAGCACCTTCCAGAAATTCATCAACTCGCCATGCACGTCGTTGACGACCTCGCTACAACCTTTTTCGTGCGATGGCACTGCAGTTCCATTGCCGGGATGTAACCAGTTGCGGTTCGGATCGCGCTCCAAGAGCACCGCCAAGCTTCCGGCATACGGCTCCACGTAATGGAGATGCGATGGCATCAAGGCGATGAATTTTTTCGCCAAGTAATGCTTACCGCCGTGCCACTTCAGCGGCGATCCGGGGCAGTCGTACTGCGGCGTTTTTTTAAGGTCGGATTTCATCCTGGGACTTTCTTTGATTTGTGAGCGTGGCTCAAGTACGGTGAGGCGGCTCACGAGATAGGTAACAGATTGATGCCGTCAGGAGCTGTTGTCCGAGGCATTGTACGAGATCGGCGACACGCACAATAGCTCACGAATATCGAAACCAAGTCGGCGCAGAATGAAGGCGTTGACCTGGCCGACGGTCTTATCCGAGACCGGCACTTTCCGTTTTTAAAAACGAAGATCACCCAAAGCAACATCCGGGTTCAGATCTAAACCAATCGATCAGAGAAGTCGACGGCACATCTTCGCCGACGTCGGCTAGCGGGTGTGGTGGCGAGCAAATGACGAGTGCCGTTCGTCTCTCTTGCAACGGTATGCACGCTCTTGCGTCTTCTTGCAACAGCCCGCGATCGTTTGCACAAGCTCGCGATTGGACCGCGGCCGAGTGCCTGTGTGAGCGCCCAGCCAATGATGGTTGCTGATCCGGCACGCTTGCCCGCTCGATCGCGTAGCGGCCCACTGCGGGCACGGTGATGCACGAAGGGCTCAATGTCCTCGAAGCCAGGTTGAACACACCACGAGCGATCCTGGCGAACTGCTCGAAATCCCGCGTCGATTACCATCATCAAAACTGCTCGGTCCGGATGACGCCTTTGCCCGACCGACGTGAGGGACGGCTCGGCCGCTGCGACCTGCCGTTGCTGGCCCCGCCGTGCCACCACTTGGATCATCGAGGATATGCCCGAAAACCTGACCGGCCTGATCGAACGAGTCACCTACCACAACCCGGAGAATGGTTTCGCCGTCCTCCGAGTGAAGGTTAAGGGGCGCGAAGACCTAGTAACGGTCACAGGCACTACGACCTCGGTCACGGTGGGGGAGCATGTCGAGGCCACGGGTCGCTGGGTCATCGACCGGCAGCATGGGCAGCAGTTCAAGGCGGATGAACTCAAGACGACCCATCCGGCCTCAGCGGAAGGCATCGAAAAGTATCTGGCCTCGGGGGCGATCCGCAGCATCGGCCCGAAAATAGCTGCCAAGATCGTGGCCGTCTACCGCGAGCGGA
>PLYM01000083.1 GCA_003153375.1 Planctomycetaceae bacterium | reverse complement strand
TTCCGTCTGAGTCGGTGCACTAGCGTCGTGTCGTCGCCCCAGCGCCGGGCGGCCTCGTCGGCGCCAAGCGTCAGCCCGTAGTGATTGGCGGCCATGTGGTCGCAGCGGCCGTTGCCGCAGGTGATGTGGATGCGGGTTCCTCGGCCGGCCAGCCAGCCCAGGGTGGCACTGGTCATCCTTCCCTCTCCCGATCGTCGGCGCTGAGCGCTTGGTAGATGTGCGTTCCACGGAACTTGGCCCTGAACTCGACGTGACCGCTGCAGCCAATGCGCCGGCATGGGGCCTTGCGGTTCCAGAAGCTGGTCGACGCGCCGCTGATCCGTGCCACCAGCGCCAGGTCGACCGCCATGTTCAGACCGCACGATGGGCACGACGAGATCACGTCGACCCGATCACGCGCCAGCTCGGCGACGGTCGGATACTTCACCCGCCATGCGGCGACGGGAATGCGCTCGGGGTTTTTTGTGCCCATGTCCGCGCCCGGTTAACGAGGCTGGTGAAGCGCCGACGTTCTACATATGTTCCGTCCGAAGTCGAGCGAAGCCGCTGCGTTAGGGCAGCTTGAAGTGGGCCTTTAGGATCGGCTCCACCGCAGTCCAGACATCCGCCAACGCCGTCACCATCCCGGCCGATTGGCCGATCGCCGCGAGAAGCGGAGCAACAGCAGCACCCTTACGCTTCGCAGGTTCCGCCGCGGCCTGAGCCGAGACGAGAGCGATTTGCTCGAGCAGGGCCATCCGACGCGCCTCGTCAAGCCCGGCCGCCTCCACCACTGCAGCGGTCAAATGCTCCAGGGCACCTTTCGCGGCCTCCTGGTTCGGCATCGCACCGACGTAGGCCGTTATCTCGCCGACGGCCTCAGTGCTCACAACGCCGATTGTGCTGTTGGCCACATTGACGCTCGTGTATTTGCCGAGCGGCGTTGGCTCGGGGATTCTTATCCGCCCGCCCGGAGTTGAAAAACCTACCATCGCGTCCATCAGGTCGACGGCTGAGTTATTCATCGCCATGGCGTGACGACTATGGTCGAGGAGGTTTCGCTGCTTTTCGTTCTCAACGCCTTGTAGTTGGATGTAGTGCTCAACGCAGATCGGCACGCCCACAGCAGTGCCTGGCGCGCCGACTAGGGCGAACGTGGCCTTTCCACAGATGCTACATCCCCCTGAAGGTGCGCCTGCCATGCTAGGCGACCTCGCCCAGCCAGCCATCGAGCCGCTCAGCCTCGAAGAGGGATCGTTTAGATAAGGCGATGACGTCATTGGTCATGCCCGATGTTCTATCGGCAGCGCGCTGGAGTCGAGGCTTGGGGCCACATTCGTGCCGGCGGCCCGACTGGAGCGAGCAGACACCGCCGCCCCGTCGGGGGGCCTAGTCGAGGGCGTCGGCGAATTGGTCGATGATGTCGATCGCCTCGCCCAGCGGAAGCGCGGACTTAGCCAACCGCAAGCCGCGACTTTTAGCCAGGCGTCGGCGGCGGCCTCAATGGCAAGATTGGGATGAACGAACCGTCGGGCTGTTCGAGATAGACGGCAACAGAGGTGGAATCGGCGTACGACAAGGCGCTCTCCAAAGTCGAGATTGATGGGAGGGTTTGGCTCCCCCGATCTTGCTCGGAGCCTCACCTGGGCCTTGCCTAACCGCGTCTCGGCCGAAGCCGTCGCGCGCGTCTCGGATCAGGTCGACCGCGCGAATGCCGTGAGGGTAGCATCTCGCGGTCCGTTCACAAGCGATTGCTTGTGGCAGCCCCGCGCTCGTGCAACCGTGACGGCAGGCCTTGGGAGGGCTCCAAAATGCTGAAGGCAATCACGACGCTGGCCGCAGCCGGCGCGCTGCTCTTTTCGGCCGGAGCGGCCGCTGCGCAAGTCCAGTGCAGCACATTTGGCGGCACCACCAACTGCTCTGATACAAGCGGCAATACCGCTCGATCGTCGACCTTCGGTGGCGTGACAACCACGAATATGTCGAACGGCGAGAGCGCCAGGTCGTCCACCTTTGGTGGCAAGACCACCACGCAATGGTCGGATGGGACAAGCCAACGTTCGTCGACCTTCGGCGGGGTCACGACCACCCAAGGCTCCGATGGCACGAACTATCGGTCCTCGACATTCGGCGGGGTCACCACGATCAACGGCTCCGATGGGACGTCTGCGCGATGCTCGACGTTTGGCGGCGTGACTACCTGCAACTAGACGCGGGGGCGGCAATGCGATGTCCATCATGCGGCAGCGAGGACGTGATTCGCGTCGCGGCCATGTACGAGCAGGGTCGAGGCGCCATTAGCGCTCAATCGGCCGGTGTTGGCGTCGGCGCGGGCGGCCTCGGTTTCGGCGTGGCTTCAACGAGCGGTACGACCACCACGTACGCGGCGCAGCGACTGCGGCCACCCTTCAGGCCCATTGCCTCGGGCGCACCAGCACCGCTCTTCGCCCTCGGCGCCTTCATTCTAGCGTTTCTCAGCTGTTTCATCGCGCCCTGGGGCGAGGGCCAGCCCGACGCACTCGCCTGGATCCACGTGGCGGTCTTCGTTGGGATAATGGCGACTGGAATTGTCGCGATGGTTCGCAAGATCAGCCGAGATTCGCGAGAGCTCGACGCTCAGCATAGCCTGGCTATGAAGAGGTGGCACGCGCTCTGGTATTGTCGACGATGCGCACATAGCGGCGACCAAAGCAGTTTTGAGCCTGCCCGACCGTTGTTCGTGGACTAGCAGATCACTCTTCGTCCTCGCCGATGTCCGCGGCCAAACGCGCCATCGCGATCAGCCACGCGCCGGGATCATGCTTTCGCACGGTCTCGATCGCTTCCATGCCGTGCGCCTCCCATAGCGCCTCAAGGTCGGCGCTCGTGTCGATCTTCGGAAGCCGTTTCCGAACCCGTTTCGTTTGCGGTTCGGCGCTCATCTATCGGCCTGCGTGATCATGCGCACCATCGTTCGCATCATCGACCTGGCGCGCATCAGTTTGTGGGTGTGCAGGCCCGTCCGATACTGGCCGTTGGCCTCGCCGGTGGGGGCGCCGGGGTTCGTGCCGCCGTGCATTCGGCACCGCTTCCGGCCGCGAACCACTGGCGACAGGCATGGCGAGCCCGAGCGCGTCTTCGCTCCGCAGCGGGGGGCCAAGTGTCCTGGGTTCGGATCGCGTGGGCGCTTTGCAGGGCGTTGGCTGGGCGGCATCAGGAGTTCACCAGTCGGCGATCCTCGTTGAGGATGTCGTCTTCGTCCAAGACAATGCCATTATACCTGATCCACGGGCTGTAGCCCTTCCGCCGGGCTTGGGCCGAATAATCCCTGATCGCGTCGATAAGCGCCTCGTGCAGGAACCAGAACTTCTCGGCGCGCGGATCCTCATCGCGC
>PLYM01000198.1 GCA_003153375.1 Planctomycetaceae bacterium | reverse complement strand
AAACTGCCGACAGCCGCGCAGCAGGTCGTCCGCGAGATCGACGCCGGTTCGGTCCTCGCGCCAGCGAGCCCACGGCGCGCTCGCCGTCACGCGAGCGGCATGCACGGACGCACCGCCGGGCGCCATCGCCCACCACTCGGCTTCCGGCACGGCTTCGTTGCCGACGATGAACAGTCCGATGCGGGCCCGCCAACCCCAGTTGTCATCATGCGTCACGAGATGAGCTTTCGATGCGCAATGAGAGGAATGGTGCCCAGGGGCGGAGCCGAACCACCGACACTGCGATTTTCAGAAGCAGTCTAATTTCGCTGAATCAATGGCTTAGCTGATCCAAATCTGCAAAACTCGCCCTGTATAACTCTGATTTGCAAAACCGCAGATTTGCGCAGGCTCTTACGGCTAGTTGTCAGCTAACGACGGATGTCGTCTCCGGATCACGCGACGGTGCTGGTCTTCGGTAGTCCAGACGTCAAATTATAGCCGAGAACTGCCTCTTGCAGGATATCTGTCGGTGAAACACTGGTAGTAACGCCGGGAGTGCCGAAAGCATCGAACGCGTCGTTGACAACGGCGTTCGTCGCACCGGCGGATGCCCAGTCCGCGGCGTCGCCACCGTTCTTCGGGATGTTGTACGTGTTCAAAGCCGTTGCGCCACCAGACCCGTCGGTCGCCGAAAAATAACCGGTCGTGGGCGTCAGGTCGCGAACGTTGGGCGCGGTGTAACGAAAGAGGTCGAGAGGCGTGTAGGTCACGTTGTGTGATCCGGATGTCACGCCATCCAAACCGCTGGCACGGCCCATGACTTCGCTGATTTCGTGAGCCGCTACGCCGACAGCGTCATATTGATGGCTGCCAATCGTGCTTCCCTTCGTGGGGAAATATAGAGAAGAGGAACTGCCGATCCCGATATAGCCGTCGATTGTTGTTGAATGACCGTTGATCAGACCCAAAGCCTTCGCTTCAGCGCTTGCCACAGAAAACTTTGCCGTCGTCGGCGGGGTATTAGCCGTTAGTGCGTCAGAAGACATTAATCCACCCGACACGAGACCGGCATCTGCTGTCGTCAAAGCACCTTTCACGTTCGAGTAATTGGTGGTGATGGTAGAACTTTCGCTTTCACCAAGTGCGCTTGAGCTCAACTTCGAGCCACCGATTTCACCGAAGCCAACCGCAATGTTGATTACGATGTGGTTTGAAAAGTCATTCGTATAGATCTGGGCGGCTGCAACCACCGCTGCTTCAATGGCAGACCAGTTTGTGCTGTTCCGCACTGACGCATCCCAGATCAAGTTTATTTCCAAGTCAGTCGATGATCCCACCAGGGTTGATGCGGGAGACGCTGGGACAGACGGTGTGACTGGTGCCCCTGAGAAATGGGGGAGCGCATAACTAGAAGCTGCGCTCGATACCAGATGGTTGGAATCAACTACGGAGTTTTGATGCCCCAGTGATGAGTCCAGCCCATCCCATCCATGGGGCGTGATCCCTACGATTTGCATATCGAGCCTCTCGTTGCATACAAGTATACACTTTGTTTCGATGAACTGGCGAGACTGTCAATATACAGACATTCCCGGTGCCCATTGGCTTGTCTTAACGGTACCAATATCTTCAGTTGCTAACAACGAGCTTAGCCCGCTCATTAGTGGCCGAGATATCTTGCAACCTTTGGTCAATATCGATGCGCTCGATCTGGTAGCCAACATCGCGGCCGTAGAAGACGTTGGTAATGTTCGGCAGCGAAACGACGATGAACCTACCTTCGTGGGCGCGCAATCCGTGCTCTATTCGTGAGCGCACATATTCAAAGGAGAACGGGTTTTTATCATCTGTGCCACTTGTGTCACGCACAACAACGCAGACTTGACCGACCCGGTTGATGCCCTCGACGATCAGCGCCTTGTGGCCATCATGGAAGGGCTGATACCGGCCAATCATAAGTGCCGTTGGCTTCTTGGAATCAAACACCGGACGCAGGAGCTTCGCTGCTTCATCCGCCCAGTATTCCGGCGTCCCTTCTGGTGTAACACGCAGGTCAAACTGCGGCGGCGGCTCGAACATACGGTTAGTGTCTTCGAAGCGACCAAACTTTATGCGATCTACCCAGATGATGAAGGCTCCCGTGTCGCCCATGAAGGCGATGCGTGTGTTCTTGGTCGGACATACGAAATCAGCGATGGCATAGCCCCCGACCTCAACGACACGGTCGCACAACCAACCCATTCGGCGCGCATGCTCAATGCGGTCGGCTTCAGCGAAACCGAGGTCCTTATTAATGTTGGCGCGTACCTCGTCTGCATTGAAGTGAACAGCATTGAGGCGCGGCGCCAAGGCCTTTGATAGAGTCGTCTTGCCGGTCCCTGGAAGACCCAGAATTAGAATCTTCTTTCTCATTGCTTCTCCCTAACAGCCATCCTCATGTCATTCTGCAGGATCGCTGATTCCCATAATGCCGCCATCGTCGGCCATCGGTCCTCTTCGCAAAACTGGCTGACATTCAAGTCGCCAGTCTAATTCTCGATATTGCTTCAGGGGCGCCGACAAACTTCGGCCCAGCTCCTTGAAGGGCTCCCACCGGCTGGCAACAAGCTGCCTGAGGACAGAGGTCACCTTGTCCGAGTGTGTCCGCCCCAACTCAACGATCCACCTATGATCGGTCTCGTATGCCAAAGATTGCAAAGCGCTCGGGAATCTCGAAAGGAATGCGAACGCCAATATCGGTGTGAACTCACGCTTCCACTGCTCAACATCGCCAGAGCGGACGTGTTTGTTGCCAAGCCGGGAAAGACCACCGAAAAGGCTGTTCTGCCAGAAGCGCCGGCTGGAGATCTGCTGTTCGGCCTCGTCGAACCCCAGGAAAGCCGAGATCTCGCGCCAATAGGACATCTGCGTGTCCTGCCTAAGGTCCTCGTATCGGGCCTCGAAACAATTGGCCCGGCCATACTGCCACTTCAACATGTCTTGCAATGTGCCGGAGGTCGAGTGGTCCATCTCGAACACATACCGGCGAAACTTCGTCGCCTGAGCCTTGAGCCTGCGCTGATAGGTGACGTTGTCGTAGCCCGGCACCGGATCGTGCAACCAGCCCTCACTGGATTTCTTGTGGTAGTGCATGGCCGAGATGAGCACGTCACGGGGGTCGCGAATGAGATGGAGAACTCGCACATCGTCGCGGGTCAGTATGTGCGAATAGTCTCGGAAATTGGAATCGTGGTTGAAGAGCACGAACGGCGGCTGGAGCGCTTGCGTCAGTTGCCCATACTGCGACTTGAAGTCTACGTATTTGGCGCCAACGTCGTCGGCGATCGCCTTGAACACCCCATCCATCCAGACCGTGCCAGTCTTGTGATGGGTGGCGACCACGACATTGTATTTCATTGTACTTAATCTTTCCTCGAGAGTGCACACCGACCACAACCCATCGGGGCAGTCTTAGCAAGAACTATACCGCATCGGCTCTATAGTTGCCTCGGCGGGTCGAACGCCAAGAAAACCTCAGCAGCTGGCGAGCTGCTTGCGGCAATTGAGACTTTAGCTATCGACGTGTCTGACCGCGCCACCGATGACGACCAGGTCCGCCCATCGGCCGGTCGAATACCGCCTTCTGCTCCGGCGTGAGCGCCGCATATAGAGCGAGTACCGAAGGCTTCACGGCCTCAAGCGAAGCCAGCGTCGCCTTCATCATGTCTTCCTGCCTGTTCATGCGTTCGGTGAAGGTCGGGCGTTCCTTCCGTTCTGTCGGTAGGGTGGCGCAACGCGCCTTGTCCTTGGCACTTACCTCGTCGGCGGCCTTTTCGAAGGCATTCCAACGGGCTATCTGCTCTGGTTTCAGGTCGAGCCGCGCCTTGAGGTAGGCGCGATAGCCGATGCGACGGGCGACCCGTACTTTGCACATGTTCTGCGGCGAGAAGGTGCGCAGGGGGCGCGTACGATCTGTATCACCGCCGGCCGCCGGGGGCGCGGCGGCTGGCGGGGCCGCCTGGGCAATCTGCGGCGCGTCGAGCCCGCCGTCGGTCGCACCTGCAGAGGTCAGCCAAGCGAGGCCAGCCGCTGCCACGATAGAGGTCGCGACAACCAAAAACGGAAGCCGAAACAGCATTTTGGATCCCCCAACAGCGCAGCGCGCCCTCCGACGGAAGGCTCTGCTACAAGCAATACGACCCGTCCGTACCGAACGTGCCCATCAAACCGGGGAATAAATTCAAGAAAATGTTCGACCACTGAGCTCAGCCCAACATGAGCGGCGAGTTTGGTGCCATTGTCGGAGATTATCATCCCCGGCTTGCGGCCGATTGCTCCAACCGGCTCAAGAGAACACGCCCGTCACCGGGGGCATGTGGTGACGGGCGTGCAGGAAGAAGCGCGCGCGGGAGGGCGCTCTCTAGGACGGATACGGTCAGCCTGGCGCGAACATCCCTCAAATGAAAAAATCAGGCGGCAAACGCAGGCGTCCTGCGATCACGCGCGTGATTGTGACCAAATGTTGGCGGTCTTAAGGCCGGGGATGAACCAACTTGGCCCCGCGTATTGGAAACTAGGGCCGAGACTCATCCGGCCGACAATCAGCATCACTGAGGTGGCCGTGACCAAGACCCTCGTTAGCATTTCGCTGTTCGCTCTTGCAATCACCGTACAACCAGCTTTCGCACAACCCGGAGACACCCCCGCCCCGTCGCCGCTGCATAGCGCCCCGGCGGCCAGCCCTGACACTTCCAGCAACCCGGCCGCGACACAGACAAAGACCGAGCACGGCCACCGCCGTCATGGCAGCAGCCCGGGGAGCTCGTCGACCGGCGCACAGGCTCCCCAAAGTAATTGAGACGCAGCACCGGACAGTCGCGGATGACACAGCCGCTGGTGCTTCAAATTAGATGGGCCGCCCGATTACGGAGCCGCCATCTTTACCTTGTACTTTTGCTCGCTTTCGCCGCCGTCGGTCTTGCCGGTTTTAGCGCTCCGGTTGGAGCGATCGGCCATGGTGCACCAGGCACGGCGACAGTGGCAGGGGGCTGTGAAACATCAAGCCCACGGCATCCGACGGCCACACGGTAATGGGGACGAGCCCAATGCCGGGAAGCTCGGCTCCACGCAACGTCACGGCTCACGACGGTGCCGAAACTGAATTGTGTGCCGTCGGTGCTCACCAAAGCAGGATGGGAGGAATATTCATGGCAAAGAAGCAGGCGACCGCTGCTGAGATTCGGGCTGAACTGCAACGGCGTATCGAGCTGTGTGCTGATCGTGATGGAAGTTGCTGCCGGTCGGGCGCTCCTACGCCGCGACTAACGAGGTCAAAGGAAGGCGGAGGGCCGAACTGGACCGTAGACGGTCTGCCCGAACTGGCACCTGGATGCTTTGGCGCAATTCTGAAAATCGTCGATCAAGCACGGCTCGAATATGAGCTCACGTCCTCGTCATCGAGCGACGACATTTACCGCTAGTGTTCTGTCACAAACATTT
>PLYM01000001.1 GCA_003153375.1 Planctomycetaceae bacterium | reverse complement strand
CGGACATAGTGTTGTAGTTCGAACAGTCGCGCATACCGGTGGCCCGTTACAACCGCGCAGGACTGTCCGGGTTGGAAACCAAAGCGGGACGCGGCCGCAAGCCGCTATTGACGCCCCAGGAGGCGGAGCAATTGAGACAACGCCTCGACGCCGGTCCGTTGCCGGACGATGGCGTATCCGCGTTACGCGGCAAAGACGTGCAGCGGATTTTGCAGCACGAGTTCGGCCGACTCCGATCGTCGGTTGCACACAGCTGGCGACGGCCAAAACCAGGAATACAAGGGGGGCCGGATCTAGTCCGACATGTGCTTTGTGGCATCGTGTTTCCTCCAACGGTCCAGAAATTTGACGAGCATTTGCTCGAGTCCGCGCCGCAAGCGTAAGTCACGAACCAGCGCCAGAACCAAAACGTGATGGCCAGCGACATGCTGCCCACGAGAAAAATGGCGTTCAATACGCGGTCTCCTTCGTTTGATGAAATGGATTCGTGTTGATGCGAAGAGGCGTCGGATCAAGGGCGGCGGCACCAGAAGCAAATCGATAGAGATGGCGGCAGCGTTGATGACTAACGCGGACGCTCACAGGATATGCCAGATTCTTGACGATTATTAAGTTGACGGTTTCGAGCCTTGAGTGGCGTCAGTTGGTCGGACCGATTTGGCTATCCTCCGAAGCTGCTGGAAGAGTTCGTGCAGTACATCGACGCAAGCTGCAGAAATCTTGGCCCTGTCTCTGGTACTGGAGAAAGATCAAGGGCGATGTCAATTGATCTAGCAAGACCCGACAGCACGGTCTCCACGTTCGTACCGTCAAGATTGGCTCGTTGGATGGTGAGGTGTGTCGCCCAATAGATTTTGCCGTCAACGGAGTCCACAGCGATTCCATTGAGTTACGTCCGCCGGTCAGACTTGCTTGCTCACAGATGACCGACTTTGCATCAGCGTTCGAGCACCTGCGGCGGTTTCGCTCCGTAATCGAGGCAATGCGTACTTACCGCTCGCTGTTGCATTTGCTGTCACCAATGGGCGCGATTCTGGTCGCACATCCCCTGCGGCTGCGTGCCATGCTTCAGCGCCGCAGCAAGACCGACCGGCTGGACGCTCAACTGTTGGCCCAGTTCTTGCGCATCAATCAGATTCCCTTGGCATACATCCCGAGCGATGACTTCCAAATGCCACGGGAAGTGACCTTCAGCTGAACCGGCAAGTCGATCCACGTTACATTTTCCCGAACAAGGGTGGGAGTCCTGCTCGCTATTCGGGTGTTCCTTCGAGTCCAAGCGGTCAACACGTCGCGCGCCGGTGTTTAGCTCCTTCTCGTCCAACAGACCTTCCATCAACTTTACGATCTCCGCCGACTCGTTTTCGAGCATCACCACTACTAACTTTGGGACCTCGATTCAAAACGTCACGAGTAAACTCTCCGTCGGTCATATCGCGGATAGCATTACGGTATTCCGGCCCCACCGCAACGATCTTCGCATTTGGCCCAACACTCGAAGTCCTTCGTCAATGTTTGCTTGAATGCCTCGCGCCCGGTCGATTGAATATTGCGATACGCGTCGTCCACGGCGGCATCAATGCATCCGATTACGCCTTTAAGAAATCCCTTTGCCGGCATCGACCGGGCGTTGCGCTGGCCAGCGGAACAGCAAGCGACCGTTCACTTTTTCTTGCTTTCGGACGACAATTGACTATGGTGCATCGTTCAAGTCAAATGCAGCTAACCGCCGCCCGCATTGTGCCGGTTCGCCGGTGTTCGTGAGGATGTCGCTGGAGCGTGGGACGAGCAAACGGGGCTAAGTCATTACGAGGTAATTCATCTGCACTCGAATATATCCGCCCCGATCAAAACGACCGATGTGCCAAAACCGAGGAAGGGAAATGTCCAGTTCGGATAGTTTTTTGGACTCCACAGGACAAGCATTAACAGATGCCATCATCGAATGGTACTGGGAATTCGGCGCAAAGCGACAAGGGGCCTTCGCTCTTTCGCCGACCTGGTTGGACACGGTTTATCAACGGAGAGATACCTTAAGCGCGATCAAGGAGAGCGCTAGCCATCCCAAGGCGAGCGTCGGGCTTTGGGGACCGTCTCAGAGTGGAAAATCGACGCTGATTTCCCAATTCGCCGATCACAGGGCAGATCAAAACGGCAAAGGAGGCGCGCTACATTGGGACATTCCTGCAGTTTTTTCCAGCCGCCGTGATTTGCCGCCGGATGTCGTCGTCTTCAACCCTCATAACATGGGTTCGGACGCATCGGGCTGCGTGTCGCGTTTCGTGCTGGGGAGCGATGCAAGTGTCAAATTTCACGACTGTCCGGTGGAGGTTCGCCTTCTCACACCCGCTCAATTGCTTCACGCAATTGCCGCCGGCTATACGACAGAGTGCAAGACGGGGGAGGACCGGCCATGGACGCCCGAGACATTGGAAGAATTGGCGGACAGCTACGCCGCTAATTCAACATCCACCGCCGTCGACCGCAAGGCTTTCGAGCATTTGCATGACGTACTTAATGTGGTCGACTTGTTAATCGGCGCAAAAAATCCCCGGTTTACGGGATTGGACAGTAACGGGAAATGGAAGTCATCGCTACGCGGTCGAATTCTTCAGACGAAAGGGTTGCTAGTCAACTTTAAAAACACGGATAAATTTGCTTGTGCCCTATTGTGGCACGGCATGTCGCCTCTGAATCGGCTTTATGAGCGACTAATTCATTTCCGAGCCCAGCTACCTCGCGGTCCGATGTATTGCGGCATGAATATCGCCGCGACGCTGGTCAACATTGACGCATACCGGATATTCAAGAGCGACAGTCAAGACGACTCACTTTCAGCCGTTCGGCGCATCAAAGAGACAATTCGTCACTTAACGTGGGAAAAACGGGAAGACAAAATTGTCGTCGGTGCGCAGTTTAGTAACCGGTTGCTTGAGCGGGACGACGATTTTGGCTTGTTCCAAGGCTTGGTATGCGAGTTAATTATTCCCTTGCGTGAGAGACAGCGGGAAAACGATGGCGAACGCTCAGTGCCCCCCTTAAGTTTCCTGGATAAAGCCGAACTAGTCGATTTCCCCGGCGTACCATTGCGAGACGTAAACATCAAGGACATGCGTTTGGACTTGGAGCACTTGGCAGACGTTGACGATCCAAGATTGCTTACTGAAGTCCTAAAACGCGGTAAGGTCGCCTCGTTGATCAATGACTACAGCCGATCGTTGGCGCTGGATGCTTTTGTGTTGCTAGTTCGGGCTGGTCAATTCGCCGCCAAGCCGACGCAATTGGATGCAAGCATCAGGGCTTGGTGGACGTTTTTTGATCCTTCCTACGACGTGTACGATCGCGGGGGTCGCAAGCCGCCGTTGCCGTTGTTTTTGAATTTGACGTTTTTTGGCGCAATCGTCGACAAGGTTGCGGAAGGCGCGGCCGCCCTTGGATTGCGCCCCTTGTTAGAAATGGTCAAGCAACTCGGTCCGTTGGCGGATTCGCGAGTCTGCACGCTATTAGCCACGACGTATCCTCAATTTGAGGCCGGGAAGGTGCATTTGAAGGATGACAGAGAGGCCGTTGAGAAAGCGGTTCAGGAGATCCTGGCGGATCACAGTTTTGGACCGCGCTTTGCGACTCCCGCCAGCCGGGATTCACTTTTCAAGATGGCTCTGGAACAAGACGGGGGGGTAGGCCATCTTTTCGACGTTCTGGCTGGAACTGTATCCTCGTCAGCGCGCCAGCATCTCTTAAATGACCGCCGCGCCGAAGCGCTAAAAGATGTTCAAAGTCATATTGTTGGCCTAGGAGCGGGGAGCGAAAGCGATCGCCGTCGGCAGGACATTAAAGCTGTGCAGCAAAGCCTGCACGACGCGCTCGAAGAAAAGCGTCACGATCGTTCCGTGCGCGATCCGGCAGCTTGGTTGAGTTATCGGCTGCGTTTGCTTTTCGACGTTAATCCGGAAACACTTGATCCGTTGCCCGCGGCGGCATCAGGCATTCGGAATTACGAAGCCTACATAGAAGCCCAAGTCGGCAAGTGGATCGACAGCAAGGAATCGATAACGAATTTGCATGAACTCGGCCTCGATGATCCCGCGTTGAAAGTAAGGGTGCTGGGCTATCTGGCAGAGCGAATTCGACCCGGTGATATTGCCATATGGATGAAAGACGAGTTGCCTCGTGCGCGGTCCAAGGAGGATGCTGATGAACTGCGCCGAGTACTTGCGATTGTGTTATCGAACGCGTTGAATAGATGCGACGGACAGGCACGCGTGCACCCACCACTCGATGGCCCGAACGGCGTTGTGGCGACAATTTGTCGTTGGGCTGAGTCCGAAGAACAAGGCGGTTCTCCTGACTGGGGCAACTCGCCGCATTATGCGTCTATAATTGAACCCGCGCTTGCATTGCTCGATGATTTGGCAAAAGGCCACAATGCTGTGCGCCCGCCGCAGCCCGGTGATAGCCAAATTCGTGCGCTGCTCGAGCGATTCACAGGATTACCCGCAGCCGAAGCTTCGAAGCCGTGACATTGCGAGACAAAAGCCGATGAGCGACAAACCATTTAAGGTTAAGGTGAATACTCAGTTGTTTCACATCCTTGCCGATTGCTCGACCGTCGTGGAGGCCCGCCAGTGATGTCGACGGCCCTGCCCATTAAACTAGAAGCGATACGGGTGTTTCCCAACAGCGGGCATCACATCAAATTTGTTCCGCTGCTGGCTTACCCCGACGAACATGCGGACCAAGTGTACGCGCGGATGCCACATTTGAAGGACCGTTCCGAACAATTTGACGCGACGACTCGCAAGCGATTGGAACAAGAGTGTAAGAAGCCGTCCGTACAATCGCACAACTCAGCCAGCGCGACACATCCTTGGATCCGATACTGGTTCGGGGTGCAAGAACGGGTCGTCAAGGGCGAGCCCGGCAAGGACGAGGGCGACATGCGCGCTAAGCTAATGGGCGTTTGGATTGCTGTCGAAAGTAATCTGGGTTCAAGGAGCCGCGGCTATGTTACCCGTGTCAGCACGCCACCAACGCAGTCCGAATTGGAGCAGTGCCATTCCTCAAGGTCGTCTGCAACTCCGTATGCCTATGAAAGGCTCGAAGACATCGATCTGGATAAAGGTCACAATAATTTCAACTTAATACTTAACGGCGATAGCGGTGCCGAAAAAGTTCAGTTATGCCAATTTCCCTTCCAGTGGGTCCAGCCTGACGGCAAAGAGCCGATCGAAGTCGATTTAGTCATCGACTTTGGCAATACTCGCAGCGCTGTGTTGGCTTTGGAGCACCTTGAGGCTCCCAGCCTGGCTTTTGCGCCAATCTGCAAGCCGATTCCCTTTCATGCCAGCGACGCGGTGTTCGAAGGTCACGAGGGACTTACGTTCGACGAATCAACGATTCTGTTTGACTCGTGGTTTTTGCTGCGCCAACCACGGTTTTCGAATCCAGATACCGCGAAGGGAGAAGTTGCGGATTGGCAATTCGTGAATAGTCGCGAAACGGTTGGCTGGGGTCCATTCAAGCGTGAGAACCCTGTAACGCTTTTGGAACAGGTGAACTACCGGATGCCCCAAATGTTCGTTGAACTATCCCCGGCTCTCCTAGGACCATCTGCTCGAAACGAGTTACTCCGTCTTGATCTCGAGCACGGCGCAAACTGCTTCTTGAGTTCTCCAAAGCGTTATGCGTGGGACACCGACCCATGCGACGGCCCTGGCAGTTCCAATTGGCACATGGTAACGCACGAAGGCTTGCTCACTATCGGCAAGTTTGCGCGGATTCCCAACCTTCAGGGGGAGCTACTTCGATTCATGCCCGCCGATGGGAGCGATTGGGAACTCGACAGCCCGCCGACCGCGTGGCCGCCCCAACAGCGCCCGAGCCGCAATCCGGCCAATCCGAGGTATCCGCGCAGTGATAGCCTGACTTGGACTGCGGTCGCTGTGATTGAGAACGCTTTTCGCACGATCAACTGTGAAGCGTGGCGCCGCCAAACGCGCCCCTACGGTCGGCGAAAGCTACGCCACATTCTCGTAACCTATCCGTCCGGATGGACGGCCAGCGAAGTCAAGGCTTATCGGTTAAAGTGGCAAATGGCAATTAATATTTTCGCCATCACCCATTTAGAAGACCCCCAACGCGACATTCCCAAGCTCGTCATGCCACTTGACGAAGCAGTAGCATCTCAATTGCCTGTCATTATCGCTGAAATACGCCGGATGGGAGACGACGGCGGTAGTTGGATCGAGGTGGTTGGGCGAGGGCGTGGTGTCGATGCCAAGGTCCGCGTCATGACGATCGACATCGGTGGCGGCACAACGGACGTTTCGGTCGTCGAGTACCAGGACCAACTGCCTGGTAAGGGCGCGGATCTGTACGCTCGGGTGCTATTTAAAGACACCAGCACCGTCGCTGGTGATCAGCTTCGCAAAATGCTCATTGAAAGGGTTTTACTTCCGGTCGTCTTGGGCGACAGGCAAGGGATTGATCGCAAGAAGTTTGATGTGCTGTTCGCTGGTGTCCAGAGTAGCATAACCGCATTTGCAACATGGGCGCGCTACACTCGCCTCTTGTTTCTGCCGATCGTAAACCGCTGGTTAGCTGATCTAGCCGCGAATCGTCAAGAGCCCTTTACGATATCCGACTTATTCCAAACGGATGAAGACGGAAAAGTCCTTGACGACTTCAATCTCGAAGCGAAGCCGATCGTCGATGTAGAGCAGCTGCTTGACAGAATGGCTCAGCTAGGCCTTCCCAAGAGCGCCGTCGAGCGATGTGTGATAGAGTGCTTCAGCCACCCGTTTCAAGCACTTGCCAAACATGTGGCAGCGTTTGACTGCGACCTCGTGATCGTGTCGGGAAAACCCTCGGAGTTGCCACCAATTCGCAATATGCTACGCGAATTGCTGCCCCTGCTACCAAGTCGCCTGATCTTCGCACATGGTTTTCGAGCGGGAGCGGCGAATTGGCCATTGAGTGCTGATGGTCGGGTGCATGATGCAAAGTTTGTGACGGTGGTCGGTGCCGCCCTGTACCAAGCCATCTCGTGTAGTCGAATAAGCGGCTGGTCGATCCGAGTTCTGCCAGATGCGCGAATGTTGACACAAAATTGGTGGGGAATACCTGCCGGCCATCGGTTCAAGCCCGTGCTTCTCAAGCCAGGCGATGAGCAAAACACTACGCGCATGATGGTTGGGGCGACGATTGGCCGCAAATTGCTGCCGGGGGACACGGTCCCGGAACCGGTGTATCTGCTGCGGTGGCGAGACAAGTCACGCCGGCATGGTCACCCAGCCACTCTCGAGGTCACCCTGCGTCGAGTTGCGCCGCCCACCCCGGGGGAAGGCGAGTCGCTTGAGATCATCCGGGCTCGGGGTGTTTTGGAAATGCTTGATGCCGACGGGCGCGCGCGGGCGATTCCAGTCACGGAGGACGACGTTGAATTAAAACTCTGCACTCTACAACAAGGCGAGCAGTATTGGCTGGATACGGGCCGGTTTGAGGTCCAATGGCCGGACGAGTTGGACAAATGAGCCGATTGCAACTTTCGATCCTCTTTGTCACGTTGCTGATAGTGCTGCTTGAATTGTGGCTCATTTGGTCTGTCGCCCTGACTGGCCTTCAGTCGGTACAGATCGTGCTGACCATTCTGTTGGTTTTGATATTGGTTGCACTAGCGATTGCTGGCGTTCGGAAGAAGGAGGCACCATTGATAGACCGCGATCGTAACCTAGCGGTCTGCAAGGTGAAGCTAGAATCCCTCGAAGGCCAACTTGAAATTACCAAAACCGAACTCAAGGAGCAGAGATACAAAAGCGAAATAGTCCAGGATGAAATCGTGGAAGCACGACAAAGGCTCGTAACGTGGAACAGCATTAGAGAACAAATCGATAACGATCGGCTAAAGGCAGAAACCGAACGCGGCCAAGCCGAGAACAAACGGCGTCATGCCGAAGAATTGCATGCCAAGGCGGCTAGAAAAGAAAAGGAGGCCGCCGATCTCCTTATAGCTGCTTCGAACCGAGAAGCCAAGTGTCGAGAACAAGCAGAGCGACTTGAGCAAAAGAAACAAGAGCTTGAAAAACGGGAACACGAACTGCAGCAACGCGAAAGGGCTGTGACGGTAAAAGATGCCGAGGTGAAGGAGTTGTCGGAGCGAGGCAAGCTCGATCTAGCAGCCGCCCAAGCGGCCCGCGACGCCGCAGAAGCCGTCCGGCAGGAGACAGTTACCGCCGAGAGCAATCTGGAAACCCTGCGGCACAGCCTGTGGCCCACGTGGATTTCGGAGGATTCCCTCCAACCATCGATCGCGGACATCGAACACTTATCCGGCTGCGGAAGTGCCAACGCAGCTTTGCTCCTTTCTTACCTGGCGGTATTTCGCGCCATCGAGAATCATCCATCGACCAATCGAGAATTCAACTACCTTTGGGCAACGGTGCGTGAAATTGGTCGCTTTTTGTCCTCGCTGCTAGCCGAACAGGGCGTTTCCCCGCAAGACTCAGCCGACTGCATGACACACTGGGCCAAGACATTGAATCAAGCGTCCCGCGGACGCTTCACCGTGGGGGTGCCGTTGGTTGGCGGCCCCTTTAACTCCGCTCAAATGCAGTCCACCACGCCTGGAATCCAGTCGGTGTCGCGAGTTAACAACTGGTCGGTCAACAATGCGAAGGCAATTACGGCCTCAAAGGCCGAGGTTTCTTGATTGAGGAGTCGCTCTGATGCATGCCGTCCAATCAGTTCCGGGTCAAGGTTTGTTCGTGGATCTGGATGTCTTCGACGAGATTCGTATTGCAGGCGGTGACAAGACGCTTTGGACCGACGAAGCGAATCGCGACAACCTGTTGTTCGGTGAGCAGAGTCCGCTGAAGCCGTTTTTTGCACGATTCGTCAGGAAAGATGATAAGGCTGCCGTTTTTGAAATGCGGCGTAATGGCCGCGAAATTGCGTCGACGAGCGTGCCGATCAATCCTACACGCGGCATTCCGGCGGCGCTCAAGCAAGAGTTGCAAGAAGCCTTCGAGAACTTTCGAGCGATGGGCAACGATTCCAAAGCGACCGAGGAGGCCAGATTATTTATCGAGTCCCTCCGGCTCGCCGATCCAACAGACTCGCCCGAAATGTATCGCGTCTTCCGCGAAGGCCGCAAGGACCGCGTCCTGGTGCTTTGGGGATGCACCAGGAAAGGGGCCGCACAGCTCCGCCCGCTTGATGCGATTACGAGACTTCCCACTCGACCCGCTGCAAGTTGGCTCCTGCGGATCGCCGCAGTAATCATCGGTATCTCCATGCTTGTTGGCGCAGTGATCCTGGCAATCATGTTGTGGCCGGTCGCGCCCCCGGTAATCGCAACGGTGACCGATCCGATCACTTTCGCCAGCCAACAGGCGACGACAGCCCAGGGCAGCGGGAAGGCTGGCGCCAACATTTCAGTTGTCGCCAGTGACGGGACACAGTCCACGAAACCCAGCACTGCAGCCGTAGCCGCCGACGGAACGTGGTCGGCCACCGTCGATGTGGGGACGCTAAGTGACGGTACCATTAC
>PLYM01000116.1 GCA_003153375.1 Planctomycetaceae bacterium | reverse complement strand
CCAGCGGCGTTTAGGGGCGAATGGCACTTACTTAAGGGATGGCGTTTAGGGTGGAGGGTCGCGGCGTCGGATCGGCCTGTTACGCTGGTGCCGTAAGAAAAACACGGCAAGGAACAAGAATGGAAATCCCAAAAAGAGAGGGATGCCGATCCTAGCGTCAGACATTATCCAGAAACGATCGAAACTCTGCGTCCGCCACCACGGCTGCTCTGATTCAACAGTGGACCAAAGCGGGGAGAGCACCACAGCACACGCAATCGACAAAACAATTAAAGAGAGAATTCGGCGCCACAGCGGCAGCTTGGCAGCCTGATCAGTCACTGATGGCGGTTCTGGCAGCTGGTCTGGTCGATCGCTCATTCCGGCATTGTAGCAGGGGGCGGGGGCGCATGAAAAAGCGGCCCGAAGGCGGCTTGAGTCCCTTCAAATTGGCAGCAGTTCACAAAAAAAGGCCGCCCCGAAGGACGGCCTGAGAGATCCACAAAAATGATTCCCGCATTACGCCGCACGCCGCCGTCGCCACCAGCCGACGCTGAGACCGACAACTCCGAGCAGCGACCAGACAACGAAGGAGGCGGGTTCGGGGACGGCCGCCTCCTCGGCGCTTGTTACGAGGATGCTAAGGCCGTACTTGGTGACGGCGTCCGAACTCCAGAAAAATCCACTTACCTCCGCCGGCGCGCTGCCCTCGACGACTGTGCCGAGTTGATTGAGTCCGGTGGGGGGTGTGGGTAGACCTGGTCTCTCGGCAGAGGCAAAACTAAACTGTTCGGTAACGCCATCCCACGCGAGCCAATCACTCTGTGTCCTACCGTTCGGGTCGAGGAAAAGGACGTAGCCCGCTTTCGGCAACAAATCCAGGGGACCGCCTTCGTCTTTGTGGAAAAATTGGTAATCGCTGAGAGATAGGAGGGTGTAAGGCCCCGGGCGATCTCCCTCGTCAACTAGAACAGAGTTCGGGCTGTATGCCGGGACCACCGGGACGGTGTTCGGATTGGGGGTAATGGTGACCGTGACGGCGTCGGATAGGGCGGCCTTGGACGACGTGGTCTGCCCGGCGAGGGCAAGGAAGGTAACGAGGCTGAGAGAAGTGAGGAGCAGCCGCGATGGTGAGGCTGACGTGAAGGGAGGGCGTGCGAGGAAGGGGTCCGTCGCGGGCATGATGAATCTCCCAATGTGCAAGGTCGTGGGTGTGGGTCTGCTGGGGTGGGTCAGCGACACGCGGGTGCGATTGCCTATGGATGCGTCCGAGTGGTGCATTGGGCCGGGTTGCTGAGACGCGGGGTGGATAACGATGTTACGAGGCATAGCGGCAAAACCAAGCCGCGATGCTGAGTCGGTCTTCGCTCGCGATCCGCGGCAAAAAGCTTCCGAGGATTTATGGGCCGCCGACCCCCGATTCCTGACAAAGATCGCGACGGTTGGGATGTCGGGAGTGCCCGCAAAAACCTGCCAGGGTGCATCGAACATGCGAACTGCTTTATGAACAAAGCGCCGTCAGATCGAGCACCGGCACACAACAGCCCTTAAAAAAACACACACAAAGCCTGAAGGCGAATTCCTCATCCCAATCGTCGCACGACTCGCCATGCGCCTTCACCTTGGCCCAAAGTTCATTGAACGTAAACGCATATTTGTCGATTTCTTCTTGGCTCATAACACGGCCCCACTGATTTCGAGAAACCATTTGAACTCCTTCGCATTTGGTAGGGCTGACTTGTTTCGTCGGCCGCGTTACTTGCCCGCCAACGCCGGCGGGAGACTTCGAACTTGATCCACAACCAAAGTACGCTCAATCGCAGCACTGATCCGGCTCAACGTGTCCCGGTCCTGAACGACCATTCTGACGGCATCGCCCAATCGGGCCGCCAGCGCGAAGGCCTGCTCGACGGTCAAAGTCTGCTCGAGGTCGACGAGACGACGGTGCTCCTCGCGTGTTGCCGCCATTCGGTCTTTGACCGCGGCAAACACTTCTTGCCAAACCTCTTCTTCTTGCGCGCCATCCAGAATCGTCTTGCCAATATCAGTCAGCAGCTCGGTGATCTTTGTCCCCTTGGCGGCTCTCCGTTCCTCGGCGCGTGGATCGTCGGGGTCTATCCGCTCGGAATTGGCTCGAGCGAATTCGTCCCAGAGGCGGAGTAACGTCGTCCGATAGCTGCCGGTGTCGAGGGCAGCAAGCTTCTCGGCGGCCTCTGCCGCTCGCACGTCAAACAGGGCCACGTACTTGCGGAGGGACAGCAGTTCGGGGTCTGACATCGCCGCTTCGAACCGCTCGCGGAGGCGAGTTGGGAGGGAGGCAGCCAGGCTCTTCGAGTATCGACCATGCTTGAACGTCGCCGATGCAGTGCCGGCCAGTGACGTCCCACCGTGGACTCTGCAGCGGCCGTTGGGCATGGCCGCCGCGTGGCAGAAGCCACCTCGTCGCCGTTTGGCGCCACACATCCACGGTTCGAGGGGACCGTCGGCTGAGCTGGCAGCGGCGGCCAGGCTGGCCGTGTGGTCATCTCGGTTGGGAGAGACGCTAGCCGGCGACTCGAGGGCACCGGCCTCCGAAGCAGCTGCACCTACATCGGCGGCCGAAGGCTGGGGGACCGCGGGGCCGGCCGACGGGTGAACGTGACTCGGATCGGTCGGCGGATCTGGAAGCCCGTTTGAATCATCCATGATTATCTCTTGGGGTGACTTCCGACTAATGGGGTGCTCAAGGTTCAGGGCCGGCCGCCTACTGCGTGCCGGCAACGGCGGAGGCGATCAATTGGGTTCGTTCAGCAGCCAACACATGCGGGCGGCCGTCTGCGCCCTGCGGCGTCGGCGTGCCCAGCTCATGGCGCCGGAAACGACGTCGCCGGCGATTGTCTTCATTGGTTTTCACGCCCGCTGGTCGGGTTCTGGGCAGGTTTTTGGTCAGTTTGGTCAGTTCAGAAAAATCGAATTCTCGCAACCCGACCAGACGCAAGCCATTAACTAACAAGTACTTAACTATTGATTGGTCAGTTTGGTCAGATTGGTCATATATATATAAGAGCCCCCACGCGATGTTTCTTTCTCTCGGTGTCTTTGGAACGCTTAGTGCGCTCGTTGCGTGGAGTTGATTTCTTCGAGTCTGGGTCTCTCTCGTCGCCAATTACCTGACCAAACTGACCAAATCGTCGCTTCTCTAAGGTGGTCAAGGACTTACGCTGGTCACTCGCGGCCTTTTTGGCTGACCAACCGTGACCAAACTGGCTTTTCAACCCGACCAATTGCATTCCTGGGAGTCATGCCCACGTGTCGTAGGGTTCTTCTTCCATCTCGGCCGGGTCCGCTGTGACATCCACTCGGCCATGATCGATCTCTGCGTAGTCTGTCGATTGGGAAGGGTTTGGCGGTTCCGGTGTGGGCGGCGGTGCTTTGTCGCCGGCGCCGTCGTCGGCGTCGTCTTCAGCCTCATCGAAGCAATTGAGTCGGACCGCCAGCACGTTGCGACGTTGCCCCGCCAGGGTTTTCCGAACCGTTAGGGTTCCCCGAGTCTCAATTTCGGTATCCGCCAACAGGCCGTGGTCGAGGAGGTGCCTATTAAGGGCCACGGGTGACATGGAGAACGGCTCGCCCTGATCAGTGGCGAGCTGCTGGATGGCTGCTCGAGCGCTGTCTGGCTCAAGGCATACGACCGTTCCATCAAGCCAGCCGATCTGCTTGCCTTGCGGCTGCCAGCGATAATCGGGGACACCGTGGGGGCCGCGGAACTCAACACGGCGCCATCCCCACCGTTCCGCCGCACCTGTTGGCGCATCACCATCCTTGCCGGCAACGTGGCCGCGGCCGGATACAAGGACTGCCAGCAATAATTGCATATAGCGAACCGCTGGATTACTGTCCCGCTGGCGGTCTTTTTGCGCGGAGGCGATATCCATCAATGCCTGCCACGCCTCGCTTTTTAGCTCGAGCTGACGCGCTTTCGTGATCGCGCCGACCTTGAATGCAAAGCACAGAAAGAAGCGGAAGCCAAGCGCGAGTTCCGCGACGATGCTGGGTGTCCTCGCGTGTTCGCCGGCCCCCGCCGCTTCGGTTCGCACTAGGTTCAACTGTGACGACCATGCGGCCCGGATCTCGCCGAAGTTCGGAGCTATCCACCGCAGGAAGCCCGCCATGGTCTGGGCGTACTTTCCGGCGGCTGCGTCGGATTGGAATGGTGTCAGCTGAGGCGGAATATTGTGATCTTTGGTCACTTCGACGGTGAGCATCCGGGCCTGCAGCGACTGCCCGCGGGGGATTTCTTCGCCGGTGTTCAAGATCAGCCCACGGGGAGGCTTCACGGGCTGGAGAGTTCCGTCAGGACGCATGCGCTGGCGTCCTGAATTGTTGCCCTGTGCGCGTAACAGTCGATCGGCGTCGCGATGACTTCTCTGGACGTCAGCTGACGATCCGCTTGGAATAAAGTCGTCGACTACAAGCAAGGCGTCCTTCGCCCGAAACGCAAGCTGCTCCAAGGAGTTTGCCGTAGACGACCAGCTTCCAGGCAGTCGCCTGGCATCCATCGCCGCCCCGAAGTGTTGTTGGGCGAGCGCGGCTAATTCCGTCTTGCCCGTACCGGTTTTTCCGACAAGCAACAAGGAGAGATCAGTGAGCCCAAGCACGGAACGGAATATGGCAGCAATCAGAGGAACCATCAATGTACGCGGGCCCAGCTCCAGCAAACCCAGTGTTGCCCGAACCGCAGCCACAAGCTCAGGACCAGCCGGCGGCTCGGGGAGAGAGTAATTATTGAGGGGTGCAGGAAGGGCTACAGTGACATCCAACTGGCAGTCTTCGCCGGCAATCGCTCCACCGTTGTGCAAGTAGACCCACTGGTTGTCGATCTTGCGCCAGCCCGTGTGTTCGTAAACGAACTGTCGTTTTGTGTCTTCTGAGAAGACGCGAATCGCGGCGAGCATTGCTTGCGTTTCGTTTGGCCAAATGACCGGGCGGCTACCCCAGGCTTTGGTCACCCATTTTCCCTCGAGAAAGTCATTAGCCGCGATTTCGACGCGGCGAAGTTGCTCACCGGAGCAAAGTTTACCAGAGATGCCAAACGTGATTCGTGTTTCCGCCCCGTCGTCGTAGGTCGTCTCTTCGGAAACGATCGCGATGAAATTACCGAGTGAAATAGTTTCCGGGCCAAGGGGGGTCCGTTTCCGACGACAGTACTGATCGTCTTCGCGGAAATAGCCACACTTTTCGTTTCGAACGATTTTGGCCGGATACCGGTCGATCGCATCGTCAACAAATCGCTTCGTGGCATGTTCAAAATCCCGAATGAGAATGCCCGCATCACGAACTATAGTCTTTGCCTGTGCCCATACTGGCGGTTCAAGAACAGACAAGTCAGCGAGATCGCGTAATAGACTGGTGTCGGTAAAAAGCACTTCCTTTCCCTGTTCGACCGCGTCGTTAAGGCGCTGAATCACAAGGCCAGAGGAAGTCTGGGCCGGCGGATTCGCGGCGATCGCGGCCGCGCAGAACTCCTCCGCGGCTGCCAGTGCGGCATCCCCCACCAAGACCTCTGGCCGCTTGCCAGCACGCAGTAGGTCGTCGATGCCCTTGCCGTCGGCAATCGACCACCGCTCAAGCTCGACCGAGAATCCGGCGTCTACAAAGCCTTTGAGGCCGGCAAGAAGGTGGCGCGCCACATCAGGATTGATTAGGGCGTCGGCGTCATACGCGAAACGAACCGTTGTCGCTCCCAGTTCACGCGCCACCGGAATTGCCCAGCGCCAAAGGCCGACACCCGGTACGGAGATCGTTGGTGTGTCGCCGACCTCGACGCAATAATCAGCTTTAAACTCACCTTCAGTAATGCGCAGAACGAGCACGGGACCCGTAATGCCAAGCGGCACATGAACGGGAGTCCCTGGGCTCGGGCCGTCGTAATTGGTTACCGTTCGTGCTG
>PLYM01000038.1 GCA_003153375.1 Planctomycetaceae bacterium | reverse complement strand
TTGAACTCCAGTAGATCGCGGATGAAGGGCTCGAGATTAGCGAGGTCGTCCAGAGCCTCGTGTGTCGTGGCATATTTCCCCGTCTGGGTGCGAAGGAGTCTGACTTCCGGATGAGCACCCTCCAGGCGGAAGAGAATCTGTTGGATCGCGTTATCACAGCCCTTTTGGCCAGGTGCATAACCATGGCGTTGTAGCCTCTGCCGTAGTTCCTCTTCAGTATCCCCGAGCCGCTCAATGAGCTCTTGGCGAGCCGCTAGGTCAACGTGCAGGCCGTTCGCCCTGATCGCCTTAAGAACGATCGAGGCCTTGAGCTGGATGTGGTGCGTTTGCGGCCCCCAGCGTTTGCCTTGAGCAGTCAACCACTCGGGTGACACATAGCCAAAGGCGTGATCGCTTGTCTCCAACAGCGCAGTTAACCGTTGCCTCAACTCACCGTCCAGCCAAAACGTGACCATCACGTCCTTGCCCGCGTATTCGAGATAGATGGGATCGATCTCGTGTGGCGGCCGGTTGAGCCATTTACCATAGGAGAGCCGCACTTCATCACCGTCGTGGTCGCGGAGGTCCTTGGGCAACTCGATGCCGAGATAATATTCGGCACATGATTCCAGCGTTGACTGTCCTTGTCTGGAGGCGGTATGGCCCTCGGTGCCGAGAGTCAACAAGCGATGAAGCAGTTGGGTATCCCAGACCCGGTCGTCGTCGACGGCGGCGTAGATGTCCAGGTCGCTCCTGAGCACCTCACGGACCGCTCGATTGATAACGGCCAGGTCAAAGGCTGCGTTGTGCATGACCAACGGTACGCCAACGTGGGCCGTGAGGAAGTCGGCGATGTGCTGGCGCTGAATGAAGTACCCTTCGTGACCATCAAACGCAGCCGCCAGCACGAGCTCAGGCGTGAGCCATGGTGACTGGTCGTCGATCCGTGTCGTCTCGCAATCGATGGCGAAGCTTGAGTGGAAGACGCGGCCGTGCTCAGGCCGCCAGGGTCGGAAGTCTGCCAAATTGTCGCCGAGAGAGAGTCGCATGACGTTTGCTTCCGGTCGCTCGTTGCCCTTGTCGTGACGAGGCTCGCGAATGCCGGCCCCGTTTCTAAAAACGGCGTTCACAGATAAGCCTGCAAATGCGCCCGCTACCATTCCTCGCCGTTGCCGAGTGACTTGTCGGTGCCGGATTCATCACCTCCAGGAGGAGCCACACAGCTCGGATGGGCCTCAGCGCGGGTGGTGGGTGCCGCGGTTGCTTCCGGTTCAACCACAGAAACTGACGAGCCGTTGAGGGTGCTTCGCTGGCGTCCGGAGGCATTGTCTGGGGAGGCGTTGTGCACGGTTGCAGAGGGCGTGCTGCTGGGACTGCTGGGACTGACGGGACTAATTGGACCGCTCTCAGGTGCTCGCCCGTGCGCCCGCGTACACGCTGGGGTTACGGCTGGAATAGTCCCAGCAGTGTCTGCAGTCCCAGCACTCCCCGCACATTCGACCCTCCAAAGAGTCGCCCCCGTCCGATCTGGTTTGCCTATTATCCGCCGCCCAGCAACTACACGGCCCCGCAGCTGCGTCAGACGCATTCCGAAACTCCGGGGGCTCGGCAGGTGGCCTAGGGCCTTACCAGATATCTCCGCGATGGCGGCACGCAAGTCAGGCCACTTGAGCGGCTCGAGGCGGCTCGCATCCGAGTTCACATCCAACCTACGGAAGACCTCAGCGACGGTCATCCCTTCATCGCCGGCGATCTCATGCCACGACGCCAGCAGCGTCCGGAGCGACCCAGCGTCGCGATCGGATTGTTCGACCAGCTCGTCGCGGGCGTCGGCCGGGTCGCCGAGTCCAACCCAGACCAGTGGCTGGCGGATCGCATCCGACCAGGCTTCGTAGCTCCCCCAGCTCGCGAGCCCTTGATCGGGGCGGCCGGCTACGTGAAAGGCACGTAAGATCGTCAACGCGGCAGCGATCAGCCGGGGCCGCTCCTCGCGGATCCACCTGAGTAGGTCTGGGTGCCGGAAGCCTTGTCGCTCCTCGGGACGCTCCATGTTGGATTCGAGCCGGATGGGAACCACGCGGCGGATCGTGTCGCCGTTGAAAACGACATTGTTGCCAGTTGCATACCACGTGGCGTTTAACGGCAGGCTTGCAGTGCTGCGATTCACCCCGAGGATACGGTCTTTCCAGGTCGTTGCTGTCAAAGCCGCATCGAGACTTGGCGAGCCGAGCGTGTTGCCGAGGTTGTCCAACAGCACGAGCCGCTCGCCCTCGAGCGCAAGCGTTGTGATGCGTTTACGCATTTCGTCGTCAGACTCGGGGTTAATCATGCGGGGCATGGGTAAACCCGAAACAAGCATCGCAATGGCATCCACGGCCAAGCTTTTGCCGACGCCACGAGTGTTCGCATCAATGACAAACATCGGCACGGGGCCATAAAACGAGTACCGGGCAAGCGGCGTTAGCAGCCCGGCGAACCAGCCCGAACGGTGTGCATCATGAGCAAAGGGAAAGTCTGCGACAATTTCTAAGAGCTCATCACGGGCTCGCTGGGCATCGGCCAGCGTTGGCTCGGCTGGAATTGTCGGGAACGTTCCTCGCGGTTCGTAAAGTAAGGCGGTTTCAGGGTCATATCCGGGCCGCGTCAAGAGTGTTCCATCCGGTCGAAGAATCGGTGTCTCAACAATGCCTTCTATTGGCAGTATTGCCGACCACTTCCCACGGGCCGCGACTGCCTTAACGCACCAGTCGGGCGGATGCGCGGCTACTTGTTCGATTTCGTCGCCCTTTTTTTGAATCTTGATCCACTTGGCCGCTCCGGCCATGTGCTCGCGCAGCGTCGCTAAAGGCAACGATTGGATGCGCGGGGCGCTCGGTGGACGGATGATTCCGCTGCTCTTATGTTCGTCGCGCATGACGTTCGCCAACACGTTACCACGCTTGAAAATCGTCGTGTCGGATCCGAGCGATTCAATTGCTTGATCGATGACTGTAGGCTCGTCGGTCGTGATCACGATCCGCGGACGGTCGCTCGGACTGCTTGTGCGAGCCTTAGCGATTTTCTGATTGCGTTTCGGGGCGTATGTCTCGGTGGCAGCGAGTAACTCAGAGAGCTTCTCGAACGTGCCGCCAGCTTCGAGCCACTCGACAAAATCGCCACGCGGAGGCAGGCCGGGCAGGTTGATCAACTTGACCGTCGGTGCCGGCTTCAGTCTGACCAGAATCGACGCCACCGCCTCTGCGTACTCCCGACCCGGCTGGTCGTTATCAGGAAGCACGACGACTTCTTTTCCTGCCAGGGAGCCCCAATCGGCCTTTGTAGCACCCTTCGAACCGTGGGCCGAAGTCGTAGCGGCAAGCCCGATCGAGCGGACCGCATCGGCGGCCTTTTCGCCCTCGCAAACGTAAATGCGACTAGCAGCCGGTAGTTCCGGCAGTGCGTACAGCGGGCGTGGGTGCGGCATCCCACGAATCTGCCAGGTATCGCCGTGCCGGCTCACTGGGCGGATGTCTTTCTTGCCGCCTTGATGGTCCCAACGGACCATTACGCCAACCGGTTCGCCAAGGGCGTTTTGGTAGGTCCACTGGGCCGAAGGAGGACCGTGGCGACGTTGCAGCTGTGCAACGGCGTCAGAGGACGTTGCGAAAATCTTAGCCGGCCTTGTCCCTTTGACGTCGCTACGAGTCGCCGGTATTGATGTTGGGCGGACTGTAGGTATCAACGTTGGGAATAGATCGGCCGGCGTCATGTCGACGGCAGCGCAAATGGCTTTGACGTCGCAGCCAGCGTGGCAGCAGACTAGCGCCCGCCGGTCGTCCCCTTCCGCGATCGACAGGCTCGCCCGTTGATCGTCATGGGCGGGACAGCGGGCCGACCAACCATTGCCATTCTTGTTGACACCATTCAGTCGGCCAATCAAGCGTTCAATTGGGGAAGCTGTTCCCCTATTGTCGTGAGGGCCAGGGCGCGATAATATGCACATCTGAACACTTCCGTGGTTTGGATTTGTTCTTGGCACCGGAGCGGTCCACGCTCACGGTGCCATTTTCTTTTTTCATTTCGCTCATTAACCAATCGGGGGCAGGCGTTGGTTCGCCATCGAATCGGCCGACATTTCTCGTTTTTAAAAACGGGTACTTGTAATGCGACCATGGTGACGCCCAGACGCGGGTTCATTTGGATTGGCTAAAGTCGTTTAAAAAAACTCGATGACGTTCGGATCTTTCCGGCGTAGCCCGCGCCCGGAGGATGCAGTTCGTTGGGGTTTGACAGCAGTCGAACGTTGCGCCTCGAAATCCTTGATAGCGGTTTCGTCGATCAAAAACCGAGGTCGACCTCCGCGTTTCGTCGATGCGTCGAACGCCACCAATTCACCGGCACGGATCCAGGCCAACACCTTGGTTGGACTGAGACCCCAACGGGCTGCCAGTTGCGGCGGAGTTGAGACGCTACGACGACTATTCGCCATCCACTCGTCAAGCTCGCCGACATGAAATCGGAGCTCGCCGTCAGGCAGCGCAATATGGGGAATCACGCCGGCTCTCGCGAGACGCAAGAGGAGGGCTTGGCGCATACGCAGCCATTCGGCTGCTTCGTATGAATTGAGTAAATTCATGCCTGGATAGTACCGCAGGCATGCGCGCGGAGAAATCAAACACGCCCGTATCCGACCACTTTCGGACGAAAACCGACTTGGTCGACTTGGTCAGGCTTACTGAGTGGAAGGCGGGGAGACGACGAGTGCGGAATTCCTATATCCGGCAGGCAAATCGTCGAGGTGAACCCGGTAGCTCTTCGTGGTGATCTTCCTGTTTCTGATCACTTGATCCTTTAGTCGTTTAACCATGGTGTCGCGATGAATGCCAAACATATGAGCCAATCTTTGCGGGCTAAGCTCGCGTGACTCCTCCGAGCCGTTTACACAAGACGCCAGATGCACGGCGGCTTGCCAGACCCAAGTCAGCGGTTCCTGGTGCGGCCGGCATCTCCCAAAACCGATTTCGATGAGATTGGGGACCCAAGAGTCAATCGCGGGCTGGTATGTAAAACTGCGGCCGCTACGCAATTCAAAATGGGCAGAAGCAGCCCAGTCGATGATACGCAAGCCAGCATCAAGGGCGACATCGCAACGTGTCAGCAACCGCATAAAGTTTTGGGGGCGACGCTGTGCCTCCCACGGCTCCAAGAAAGGCGGCAGCCCCGGATCGTCGGGAAAATGCTGCCGACCAAATCGTTGGATAATCCGAGCTGCCAGGGTCGGGAAACGCCAGGCGAACAACTGATGAATCGACACAACGGAATTATGCCATGCTTCGGCAAAGGTCGTGTGCGCGGAAAAAGGTTGAAAATCCGGTTCCAGACGCGTCAATGCTGCCCAGTCAGCAGCCCGCCTTATAATTGGCGGGTCGGGATCGTCGTACAGCGTTTCGCTTTCGTTGAACTCCTGCTGCAGTTGCCGCAAATCGTCGAAGAGTTCGTCCTCGGGATTCGTAAATTCTGTCATGATGGCCTCGTTTTGTATGGATGAGCGATGCGGCCTCGATATCCATCCAGCCTAACACCCTTGTCAACCCTCACCATTGGCGCTGTGGTTTGCGGTTGTGATCCATGATGGCGCGGCTGCTTACGTACGTCGACAGAGCGGCCATCGATCGGTCTCCCGAAGTTCCGCGGCAGAACGGTGGCGCGCCGCCCGGCGTGTTTCGAGGTGCCCGTACCGGCTTGACCACTGGAGCTGCCCGGCTGCCTGCCGGATAGGGTGCCTCTGAGCTCGCTGGCTCATTGCATTCTCGCCAGGTGCGACCCTTCCAACAGGCCGGCCCATCAAAGTATTCTCAGCCGACGGCCAATTGACAGCGGGTCACTTCGCCTTGCGACGCGTTTTGCTTTTCTTCGTCGGAAACAGCCAACCACGCACATGCTCGGATACTGCCTGCAGCCGGTCATCATCAACGCTCTGCCGATAAAGGGCGCTCATGTCGCCGCTGCCGGGGGCATGCCCCATCACAGATTGAACCGCGGTCAAATCGCGGGCACCTTCGGCCACCGTCTGAAATGTCCGTCGCAGGTCGTAGAATGTCCGCGGACCCTGAAGCTTCGCTAGTTTCATCAGTCGCGTCATGGCTGCGGTGACGCGATATCCCTTGTGCTTGCCAATATAGTTCAAGCGGCGGTGCGGGCTGATGAAAAGCAAACCTTCGTCAGCCGGGTCGATCGGTTGTTTCCGCTCGTCCAGGCAGGTGCGGATGGCCGCCACGGTCTCTGGCCACAATTTGATCCGGCGCGGGATGCCCGTTTTGGGCCGCGGATAGTCGAGCCAGCCGCCAGCGAGGTTGATCGCCTTGATAGGCAACAGTGCTAGGTCGGTGTTGCCCAGAGCAGCATTGATGCCTAACAACAACATGGCTCGCATGTTGGTGTCTGCCTTCTCAAGGGTCGCACGAAGGTCAGCGGCTGAGAACGCCTTCGACCCTTTGGCCGATCGCGCAATCCGCAACGTCTTGGCGGAAGGCTTTTTGAAACCCGGTCCGAATCGAATCGGCACGGCCAGTACCCCCGCGTCGACCGCATGCTTGAAAATCGAGCGGACGATCTGCACCTCGTTAGCCAGCGCTACCGGGCCCCACCGTCGCGCCATGATGGCTCGTAAGCCCTGAAAGTCATCGGGCCCAAGATCATCGGCAGAGCGATTCTTGCCGAACGTGGCGACAATCAGGCTGGCTGTGGAATAGTACCTGTCGAACGTCCGTTGCGCCAACTCGCCTGCTGTGAGGAGATCTCGCTTATGGGTCAAGAAATGATTGGCCACATAGGCGACCGTGGCGGCCCCGGTCCGGGTCCGCGGCCGCCGGCCGGCAAGTAGGTCGTCCTTTTGGTCCAGCCAGAACTGGATTGCCTGCTCGCCTCGCGGGTCATCCGCGATCTTGCCGAAATACTCGAACCGGCCGCGAACCTTCTTGGCCCAGCGGCCAGTCGCATGGGGAAAGAGAGGGAAGTCTGGCCGAGGTTTCGTCGGTTTGCTGGCTGGCTGGCCGGTGTTAGACTTCATGTTCCGGGGCCCTGCGGGTGGTGTCACGAGACACCTGCCCGGTTCTTCCCGGTGGTTGGCTTGCGACGAGTGCAGCCTACCAGGTGTCAAAATGGGTGTCAACGAGCGGGACAGAAACGAGTGGAGATGAGTAAAAGTCCGTAAAATACCGTATCGGATGGGTGGCCGAGTGGTCTAAGGCGGCAGTCTTGAAAACTGCTGTACGGGAAACCGTACCGGGGGTTCGAATCCCTCCCCATCCGCCTTGCTTTCGCAGTTTCCGTGACTGCATGACGATGCGATTGCTAGCGAGAGTGGCTCAATCGAAGGACTCTTATTTGGCCTCGGCGTTGTCGCGTTCGCTTTCGAAGACGATCCAGCTTCCATCGGGAGACCAATCGGGACAACGACTCTTTTCAACCTGCCCCGGAAGCACGCGTGCGCCGGCCGTGCCTGCGACTTCGAGAATCTGGATTTGGTTGTCGGCGGAGTACACGAGCCGTTTGCTGTCCGGCGAATAGGAAATGTATCCGCCGAGGCTGCACTTTCTCCTTAGCGAGATGCCCGCCGAGGCGCCTTCGGCGTTCACCAGAATGAGCTGCCGCGACTGGCCAGCAACCGCGCGAACGCCGACCGCCAGCCATTTGCCATCCGGCGACCAGCTGAAACCGTGAAACAATTCGAAGTACGGCTCTTCGAACAGTGCCATGTCTTCGCCGGTCACCAGATCCATCACACGCACCATTTCGCCGTCGGCGATGGCCAGCTTCCGGCCATCGGGCGACCAGCGCGGGCTCATGCCTGGAGCAATTTCCTCGCGCCCTTTTCCATCGACATTTTGCACCACAACTCTCGGCGGCCCCCCGGCATCGGGATACTCGTGAAAGGCCAATTGCTTGTCGTCAGGCGACCAGGCCGGCATCATCCCGAGACCAATCTCTCGCACGTCGGTGCCATCGGCAGCGACTACGAAGCACCTTCGAGAGCCACCGTCAGCCGGGGCAGCCTCGAATGCCACAAACTTGCCGCTATGCGACCAGCGTGGTGACGCGTGATTGACATACCCTTCGACATGCACCAGTTTTCGCAACTGACTTCCATCGGTCCGCATCACGTAGATCGCGCTCGGCGCCTCCGCGGCTTGCACATCACTGATCGAAAGCGCGATTACCAGTACAACTAAGGCGATTGCTGCCGATCGGTTCGACATGTTGCTCACCGAATTGGGGAAGTGAGAAGCGAAAGAAGCCTTACCGTAACAGGGGGCGGAGCCGACTTCAGGGAACCTATGGGGCTATGGGGGCGTTGGGTCCGAAGTCGCCGTGCAAATGATCGTCCGCTGGAAGTAGGCCAAATTGCCGGCGACATCAATGGCGACCATCGTGAAGAGATTCTCTCCGGGGGAAAGCATCACTCCGGAGAACTGAAAATATCCGCTGCCATTGGCTAGAACTGCTTGGCCGATTTCGTAGAGAAAAACGGTCTCAAAGGGATCCGTCGTCCCGATCAGCGTTACTTCGGTGGCGTCCGTTGTATCGGGCGCGGTAATATTCGGATCGAGTGAATCGGGCGAGAGGTGAAAATCGGGAACGGTCGGCGGCTTGGTCAACAACGTGAACGAGAAACTCTGCACGGTGCGATTGCCAACTGTATCGATCGCGACGAGGTGCAACACGTGTGGCCCATCGGAAAGCTGGCCGCCCGCAATTTGGGCCATCATGCTCGCGGAGAGCATGAAGATTCCATCTGGGTTAACCAGGCTCGATTCGTCCATAAATGACGACTCCGGGCTATCGTCCATGCCCGCCAGCAGAACGGCCATCTGTGTTGGACCGCTGACCGCGCCGGTGATCGTCGGATCGGATGTGATTTGATCCGCTTGAAGGCCGGTGTCGTTTTGCAGTGCTACGGTGACTGTCAGCGAAATCGTGCTGAAGACGAACGACACCACCGAGGAGCCCATATCGCCATTGGCATCAATCGCCTCGAAGCTGACCGTATGGTGGCCGTCGGCCGAACCGTTCGTGGCCAGTTGCGGATCGAAGACAAAATGACCGGTCGCCGAATCGAACGGCACGACCTGGACAGTTCCTGAATCCACTTGTGCTTGCAGTGACACGATGGTTGAAAGTGCCGAACCGACGACGCCTGAAATCAGGTCGTCGTTTGTAATGCCATCCGTGGGGTCAACTCCGCTATCGTCCGTGAGCGCAGCGGTTATGACCGGCAGCAGCACAACGTGGACCGAGGCCACGGCGTCGCTGCTCGCAAAGGTTCCGTCGTTAGCGGTCACCCGAATTGTCTGAAAGTTCACGCCGGGATTCCCGTTCGTGTTGTCATAGGTAACGCTGCCCAAGACCTGCTGATAGTGCGCGAGGCTGTCGACGCCACTGAGCGTGAGCACTCCGGCCGCGCTATCGTACTCGGCAGAGATGT
>PLYM01000275.1 GCA_003153375.1 Planctomycetaceae bacterium | reverse complement strand
GGCCGTGGGTTTAATAACTGACTAAATGGGGCCGAACTTGCTGTGGGTCACTTGTAGTGGTGCGCCAAGCGACTGAACACGAAATCCGCAGCCGTTCGACCCTAGTTCAGGTCAGCACGCGAAGAAATCGAGGTTTTGTGCCCCAACTCGTTTGGGGGGTACGCGCTGCGATCCCGACTTCCTGACGAAGTTAAACGCTTCACACGTCGGCAGTTAGTCAAGGATAAGAATGCGCTCAGCAGATTACGAAAGATTATAAGGCCAGCAATATTGCACGCTATGGGAAGATTAGGCTGAATGCGTATCTCTCGTTTTTGAAAGCGGCAGCCTTACCGTTCGTCTGGAGCTTGGGACCGATAAACTCCACCACGCATAGTGGCCTACGCTGGAGTGGCGTGCGCGATCGACTAAGATTTCCAAGCGGCTAATAAGCATGCGAAGAATCAACGGCCTGCGTCGACCGCGAAAGCGTCACCGCGTGACAACGGCCCAAGCGCATCAGTAGCCGAAGTGGGCGGCGGCGTGCAGCTTGGCCTGATCGTCGATCGACAGGCCAGCGATGTGGCCGGCATCGAAGTAATGATCGCGCGTCAAATGTTCCCAGAAGGTCATTCCCTCGACCCCGGCCTCGGGCACGTCGATCGTTCTTAGCCAGGTGTGCAACTCGTCGGCGTGCAGGCTGCGCAGCCAGCGGCTGGGCGGGCGTCCGTGTCGAGCGCGGCGCATCGGGCTCGGTTTGCCCGAGTCGGTTTCGAGCGGCGCGTCTTTGTCGACCGCGGGCTCGCTCGCCGATTCGCCGCGTCGCACCGCGGCAGGCACCAGGCTCTCATCGAGATACCCGGTCTGCTCGGCATAGGGCTTGCCGGTTTGCTTGTTCGTCGGCCGCGTGATGCCGGTCAGCTTCCAGCGACCGTCGACGAGGTGCTCGCGTTCGAACCAGCGCCAGGTGTTATTTTCCGAGGCCGTCCAATGTTCGGGCAGCGCTTGGGGAGTTTTCGACGAGGCCGACTCGGTGGCCCGCATCATGCCGGCCGCCAGGTCATCGAGGGCCTCGGCCCGTAATGTCTCGGCCAGATTAAACAGCCCGAGACCGACCCAGAACACGAATTTGCGTCGTCTCATGCAGAAACCGAAATTCTCGCGTTGCACGTCCCGCTTCGGGGCAACGCGCCTTTCGCAATGTGACCGGCTGCGTCCCTGCGCGCGGCGAGGCACGAAGTTTCTGACACCACGACTATTATAGCTTGGATTTTTCGCGATTCCTCCGGGTACACTCGGCGGAAAATGGCGGCTTTTCCGGGGGTTTCCCGTCGCGATTCGTTCCCGGTCCGCCGCCTCCAGCGTTCGACCTACCGGCTGCTACAATCGCGGGCGCTGTTTTCGTTCCTCAATCGTTTCGGATCGCCATCGCGCATGCCCCCGCCGTCGGAAAGCGTCAATCCTTACGATGAAAACCCGTTTCCGCGACAGTCGTTGGCGGCCAGCGACCCCAGCCGCCTGGCGGCGACCGGCGCGCTGTTTGGCATGCGGCCAGCGCCGCTCGACAACTGCCGCGTGCTGGAGTTGGGCTGTGCGACTGGTGGCAACCTCACTCCGCTGGCCGCGCGCCATCCGCGCGGCACGTTCGTCGGCATCGACTACTTGCAAGGCCAGATCGCCCTGGCGCGCCAGGACGCCGCGAGCCTGGGCCTGACGAACGTCGAGTTCCAGGCGGTCGATTTTCGCGACGTCTCTCGCGACGGCGGCGACGACTTGGGCACGTTCGACTACATCATTTGCCATGGCGTCTTCTCGTGGGTCAGCCCCCCGTTGCAAGAAACCGTGCTCCAGCTTTGCCACGCCCATCTGAATCCGCAGGGCCTGGTCTTTCTCAGCTACAACATCTATCCGGGCTGGCACCTGCGAAACCTGGTTCGCGAGTTGGTTTGCGAGTGTACGCCCGCCACCGATCCGCCCGCGCATCGCGTCGCCGAAGCTCGCAAGCTGCTCGATTTTTTTTGCTGGGCCTTTCACGACGACCCGACGCCCTATGGCCAGTTGCTCAAGGGCGAGCTCGAGGTCGTGCAGGCTCAGCCCGACGGCTATCTGCTGCACGAGCAGTTAGAGCACGACAACAACCCGCTCTATCTTCACGAGCTGATCGCGCGCCTCGAGCGCCACGGCTTGCAGTACGTGGCCGATTCGGACCTGGCGACGATGTTTGTCGAGAACATGGGTCAAACCGTAACCGCCGAACTGCCGCGGCTGGCCGACGACGACATCGCCGTCGAGCAGCACCTGGATGTTCTGCGCAACCGTGCGTTCCGGCAGTCGATTCTCTGTCGCGCCGACGTGCCTCTCTCGCGCGCGCTCGACGGCGGCACGCTCGCGGGTCTCTACCTGGTTGGCAACATGCGGCCCGATCCACCGTCGGCCAACATCACCTCGTCCGAACTGGTGAAATTCGTCACCCTGCGGGGCAGCGAGATGTGGAGCCCCTCGGCGCCGCTCAAGGCGGCCTTCGAGGAACTGGGGCGGCAGTTTCCGCGGGGCGTCTTGCTGGAAGCTCTGTTCGCGGCCGTCGCCAACCGATTGGGACAGGGGGGCCGTCCGCTGCCGGCCGACGTTCAAGCTACGCTTGGGCGCGATCTCGTGCAGTGTCTCAAGCAAGGGGTTCTCGATATTCGCGGCGGGCCCGATTCGTTCGTCGGCAGGGTGAGCGACCGCCCCGTGACCATGCCGATGGCGCGTTGGCAGGCCCGTCACGGTTGGCAAGTTACCAGTGGCCGGCACGAGTCGCTTACCTTCGACGAGCCGGCCCGCGACATCCTGCAGCACCTCGACGGCCTCCACGATCGCGCGGCGCTGCTCAAGGTCTTTGTCGATTCGGTCGGGGAAGCATGACGATCCTCGTCGACGGAGTCCCCGCGACGCGTGGCAACGACGTGCTCGGCGTGCTCGAGCAGCGTCTCGATAAGTGTCTGGCTAGTCTCGCGATCAATGCCCTGCTGATTGGTTGAGTGCCTGCGCAATGTCCCCTGAGCCTGCCGAAACGGACGAACGGGTTGCCTTTGGCGAGCGGATCGCCGCGCGCTCGCGACCCGGCTATCTGGCCGTGATCGGGCGACTCCGCGGCGTGCAACCGGCGGATGCCGACCAGGCCCGAGTGCTCGAGGTCGGTTGCGGCGGCGGGCAAAATCTGATCTCGCTGGCCCTGCGCAGTCCCCGCGGCACCTTCCTGGGACTCGACCGTTCTCCACGCGCGGTCGCCATGGCGCGGCGAATCGCCGGCGAACTGGCCCTGGCGAACGTCGAGTTTCGCCATCAGGACGTCTTTCGCAGTCAGGATCTCGGCGAACGGCCGCGCGACTTGGGCACGTTCGACTACATCATCGCCCGCGAAGCCTACTCGACGAGCACGGCGGATGAGCGCGAATCCCTGCTGGCCGGGTGCCGCGAGCTGTTGGCGCCCAACGGCTTGGTCTACCTGGGCTACAAGACGTATCCCGGTTGGCACGTACACGACATGCTGCGCGCCATGATGCTCTACGACGGGCGCGGGGCCACGACCAGCCGGCAGCGCGCGACGACCGCTCGGGCCTTGGCCGAGTTTCTTGACTCGACGCTGTTGGCCGACGAGCCGTACGACAAAAACGTGCGCGGCGAGCTGCAAGCCGTATTGCAACGCAGCAATGCCGCGATCGAGCACGACTATCTGCAACCGGCCAACCACCCCGAGTACGTCACGCGCTTCGTGGCTCACGCCCGGCGCCACGCCTTGCAACTCGTGGGCGACGCCGCGCTGGGCCTGCGCGCGACCGACGATCTCGGCGCCGAAGCCGAGCGACGGCTCGACGAACTGACGTCCGATCCGGTCAAGAAGGAGCTCTACCGCGACATGATCCGCAATCGCCACCACCGCGAAGCGGTGCTCTGCCACGCCGATGTGACGCTGAACGCCGAGCCCGCGCCCGCGCTGCTCGACGGACTCTATCTGGCGGCGCCCGTGCAGCCGCGCGAGAGCCACTCGCATGTCGCCTCGACGGCCGTCGAACGTTTCGTTACGCCCCAAGGTCTGCAGATTTCGACGGCGGTGCCCCTGATCAAAGCGGCGCTCGTGCACCTGGGACGTCGCTGGCCGAACTTTGTCTCCTGCGAGGAGTTGATCGCCACGGCCAGTGCCGCCGTGACCGCGACTTCTTCGCAGCCGACTGCCGCCGGCGAAGTCGAGCGGCTGAAAGAGAACCTGCTGCTCTGTGCCCAGGGCGGCATCCTGGAACTCGACAGTCAGATGCAGTCGTTCACAACCCAGCTTTCACCACGCCCGCGGGTCCATCCACTGGCCCGTTGGCAGGTCCAGCACGGCGATCGGGCGATCAATTGTCAGCACCGCGCGATTCGATTGCCCGATTTCGATCCCTTCGTCTTGCAATTGCTCGACGGTACCCGCGACCGTGGCCAGGTGATCGAGCAGTTGGCCGAATGGACCGCCGAAGGCCGGCTGTCCGTGTTCGAACGGCAACAGCGCGTAGTCACCACCGACCGCGCCGCGCAAATCTTCGCCGCACTCGTGCCCTATGTGCTGGCCCGTCTCGCGCAGAATGCGTTCTTGATGGGCTAGCGGCGCCAAGTCGACCACACCAACAGCTCGGCTGAGCCAACAGCGCGACTACGCCAACAGCTCGTCGATGTTCGGCTCACTCTCCCCTGCCCCGCTCGGATCGCGAACCAGCAGGGAATACAAAGCGGGCACGACAAACAGGGTGGTCACCAGGCCAGCCAGCAAGCCGCCGACGACGGCACGGCCCAACGGGGTGTTGGCTTCGCTACCGCGGCCCAGCCCCAGCGCCATCGGCAGCAGCGCGAAGAAAGCCGCCAAGGCCGTCATCACCACGGGCCGGACGCGAATGGCCGCGGCTTTTTGAATCGCTTCGGTGGGCGTCAGCCCTTCCTCAATGCGCACCTTCTGGGCGAAGTCGGTCAACAGCACCGTGTTCGAGACCACGATGCCGACCATGAAGATCACGCCCAGCAGCGACTGCACGTTGATGGCCGTGCCGGTCACCCAGAGCATCAGCACGACCCCCACGATGCCGATCGGCACCGCGGCCAGGACCACGATCGGCGTGATATACGACTTAAACAGCGCCACCATCAAGAAATAAATCAACAGCGAAGCCAGCACCAACCCGATGCCCAGGTTGCGAAATGTGTCCTGCATGCGGGCATACTCACCGGTCAGTTCGATCTTCGAGCCGACCAGCGGCTTCTTGGCAGCGGGGTCGGTGGGGTCAAACGGATCCCAGGTGGCCGAGTCGATCCGATTGCCAAAGGCGTCCATGGCCTTGCTGACGTCGTCGGCCACGTGCCCCAGATCGCGCCCGGCCACGCCCATCGTCAGATCGATGGTCGCTTGCAGATTCACATGCGTCACTTCGGCCGGCACACTGGCCCGCCGCAGCGAGGCCAGGTTGCGCAGCGGGATCGGCCGGTTCTGCACGGGACTGGTGATCGGCACGTCGAGTAGCGTTTCGACCGATTTGATATCGCCTTCGGGATACTGCACCCCGACGAAGTACTGATTCTGACTGACGGGATCGATCCAGAAGTTGCGCTTGTTGAACTGGATGCTGGAGTTGATCGCCGCCACGACGTTCTTCATCACGATCGATTGGTCCAAGCCCAGGTCGGCGGCCTTGGTGCGATCGACGTCGATGATGTACTCCGGATAGTCGAGCCGCTGCAGGATGCGGCAATCGACCACGCCGTCGATCGCGCTCACGGTGTGCTGAATGTTCTCGGCCACCTTGTGGGCTAGCGCCAGGTTCTTGGCGCGGATGCGGACGTTGATCGGCGTGCTCTTGCCCTCGTTCATGGCTCCGCGGATCATGCCGCCGGCATCGAAGGCGAACTCGAGCGAGGCGAACTCGGGAGCCTTGCCCAAGCCGTCGCGCAACATCGTCACATATTCCTGCGCCGAGTGCTCGCGCTCCTGCTCCAATTGCACCTTGACCACGGCATCCATGGGGCCGGCGTTCGGCGTATAGGCAGCCGACCAATCGGCCGTCACGCCCAACTCGCTGATAATGATCTGCAAATCCTCGCCCAGCGTCTCGCGCACGAACTTTTCGACCTTGGCGATCTTTTCCTCGGTGGCCTCGATGCGCGTGCCGGTCGCTCCGCGAACGTAAATCTCGAACGCGCCGGCGTCGACCTCCGGAAAGAACTCGCGGCGCAAGCGTGTGCCCAGCACGGCCACCACGCACACCAGCAGCACGATCGCCGAGCAGACCGTCAGCTTGCGGCGCTGCATGACCAGGCCGAGCAACTTCACATAGCGACCGATGGCGCGATCGATCAGGTTTTCCCAGCGGGCAAACCAAATCGACAGCTGCTTCAACAGGGGCGGCTGCTCGTGTACTTTGCGATGCTCGTGGTCTTCGCCCGTGGGCAAGGGGCTGGGAATCGGATGCTCGATGCCGTGCGACGTGAGCCACGCGGCGCAGCGGGCCGGCACGAACGAGCGCGACAGCACATAGGCCGCGATCATCGCAAAGGCCACGGCCATCGCCATCGGCCGGAACAAGAACTCGCCCATGCCCGGCATCAAGGCCAAGGGGGCGAGCACCAGCAGCGTGCAGCAGCTGGCGACCAGCTCGGGCATCGCCACTTCGCTGGCGCCCAGATAGGCGGCCTTGTGCGGCGAGTTGCCCAGTCCCAGGTGCCGATGCGTGTTCTCCAGGCAGATGATCGCGCTATCGACCAGCGGGCCAATCGCCAGCGACAGCCCGGCCAGCGTCATCACGTTGATCGAATTGCCCGTGTAGTAAAGCCCCACGCAGGCGGCCAGCACCGAAATCGGAATCGTCATGATGGCGATCAACGTCATTCGCCATTCGCCCAGAAAGAGCAGAATCACGATCGAGCACAGCACGGCGCCCAACACGCCTTCTTCGATCAGGCTCTCGATCGAATGTCGCACGTAGACCGACTGATCCATCACGACCTTCAGGTCGATGTTTGGCCGGGTGAGCCGCGACACCATGTCGGGCACGTCCCTCTTCAATCCGTCGACCACGCTGAGCGTGCTGGCGCCTTGCTGGCGATAGACCGGAATATAAACCTCGCGGCGGCCGTTGATGCGTACGACGTTGGTCTGGATGAAGCTCGCGTCCTTCGGCTGAGCCACGTCTTTCAGGAACGTGGCGTTGCCATGCTCGGTGCGAATCGGGATGTCGCCCATCAGGTCGACGAACTTGTACATCGAGTTCGAATCGATCGCATAATCGGTTTCGCCGAACTTGGCGTCGCCCGTGGGCAGAAAGATGTTGTAGTTGTCGATCGCGTTCATCACATCCAGCGGCGACAGGTCGCGGGCCTGCAGCTTGGCGCGGTCGAGGTAGGCCAGGATCGCCCGCAGCTTGCCGCCATAGACCACCGGCGCCACGGCGCCACGAATGCCCATCACCATGTTGCGCACTTCGTAGCGCGCCGTGTCGAACAGGATCGACTCGGTCTGCGTCGGGCTGTCGACCGCGATGATGCAGACCGGCATCGTGGTCGTGGGGTCAAACGGCAAAATCACGGGCGGCAGAGTGCCCGGCGGCAGCTGGGGAATGGCGGCGGAAGCCAGCGAATTGACCTGCGTCAACGCGCCGTTGGGATCGGTGTCGCTGCGATAGTAATTGCGCACGATGCTGGCGCCCAAAATCGTCCGCGATTCCTGCCGCGAGGTGCCGGCGGCCTGGCCGGTCCAACGCTCCATCGGAAACGTGATCGACCGGCCCATATTGTCGGCCGGCATGCCGCGATAGAAGGTCAAAACCTGCACGGCCGGGCTCTTGAACACCGGCAGAATGTCGATCGGAATCATGCTCGCCGAGATCACGCCAAACACCACGATCGTGAGCACCGCCACGGTCACGGCATAAGGGTTCTTCAGCGATGCGCGAATCAGACCGTTCACGGATGACTTTCGGCTGGCATGTCAGAGAGCGCGATTCATCAGGACGCCGTGTTCTTTTTCGGAGTGCTTTCCGGCGGAGCGATCGTCACCGTGGCGCCGTCAAACAGGTTGGTGCCGGGCTGGCGAACGATCTCGTCGTCGGGCTTGATTCCGCCGAGCACTTCGATGTTCGTGCCGTCGTCTCGTCCCAACCGCACGGGCACCAGGTGGGCGACGTTTTGCCGACAGACAAACACGGTTCCCTTGCCTTCCTTGCCGCCGCCCACGACCGCCGAAGACGGAAGGTGCATCGCGCCGGTGGGCGTGCCCAGGTGAATGGTCACCCGGCCATACATGCCCTGCCGCAAGAGCTTGTCGGGATTCGGCACGTCGATCTCGGTGCGCATGGTACGGGTTTGCGTGTCTTCGGCGTCGGCCACGCGCGAGACCTTGGCGTTGAATTGCTCGCCTGGCAGCGCGTCGATTTCCACGGTGGCCGGATCGCCCACGTGCGTGAACGGCACGTCGCGGTCGGGCACTTGCACCACCACGCGCATCAGATCGGTGCGATCGACCGCCAACAACGGCGTGCGAACGTCCTGGTCGGCCGACTGAATGAAATCGCCGCGAAAGAAGTTACGATGCGTCACCACGCCGTCATAGGGCGACACGATCTTCAGATAATCGGCAAACACCTGGGCCTTGGCCAGCGCCGCCAAGGCTACATCAACTTTCGATTTGGCTTCGTCGGCGTCGGCCCGCGCCTGCGTGACGCGGGCTTCGGCCGCTTTGGCCAGCGCGATCGAGTTAACCACCCCCGCCTGGGCGAGCTCGTCGGCCCCGCGTGCCGCCTCCATCTCATCCTCTTTCTCATCAGCCAAGCGCTGATCGACCGACTGCGATCTGGCCAGTTCGTTGATGCGAATCGACTGCTTGGTGCGGAACTTCAGATTCGCCGCCGTGCGCACCGTCTCGGCCTGTGACTGCTTGATGTGTGCCGCGGCCGCCTCGCTGTCGGCCGCGGCCGTGAGAATGCGGGCCTGCGCTTGGGCGAACTGTGCCTGAGCCTGAGACACCGCCGCCTTGGCCTGCTCAACGGCCTTCAGCAACTCGGGCGAATCGATCTCAGCCAACACCTGGTTGCGCTCGACGTGCGAGCCGATGTCGACTTCCTGTGACTTGAGGTAGCCCGACACTTTGGCGAACAACTGGGCCGACTCGAAGGCGATCACCGTGCCGGGCTGGGTCGTCGTTCGCTCCAGGCCGCCCTTCGCGGGCTTCACCACGTCGACACGCACCCGAACGCTGGACAGTTCGGCATCGTTCGCCGACTTCTCGGCGGCGGGCGCCGGGTTGCGCGTGTCCGAGGCCACGGATCGCGTCCGATTGCCGAGCACCAACCAGCCCAACAACAAGACCGCCGCAAGGCCGATGCCACCCGTCAGATAAGGTCGTTTGAAAACAATGCTCATAGTGCCGAGTCCAAAGGGCGGTGGGGAAACTCAAAAATCACTCAGCCGTCACGGCTCGCAAGGGACCAGCGCGGTCCTAGCAGACTCCTTGAGCGGCAGCAGGCGCGAGCATCGTCGACGCAGGGCAAAAACGATGCCCTCTCGCGCGGTCAGCTCAGCACCGCAGCGGACTTGAGCCGGCAGAGAATTGCCAGGCGGGCAACGAGGTGGCAGTTGCCCCATCGAAAGCAAAAGCCGGCGCCGGCACGGCAATCGGTCGTGCCCCAGCGAGCATCGCCTGAGCGAGCCGGATTTCGTTCACGACCGCGACGAAGAAACTCGATTCCTTCACGCCGACCAACGAATCATTGCCGGGAGCCAACGTCGAGCTGGCGGATTCCAATTCGACGGCAAGCTCGCAGACGCGTCGAATCTTAGGAATTCGAAGATTGGGATTGCGCGCGGCCGCCGTCCTGGAAACCATCGGAGCGACGAATAACACCGCAGCGAGTGATAGCGCAATCGACGTAAAGATTCGGCTGGGCATGGCTCATACCATAGGTGGGACGACCCTCAATTGTAGGTCGGATCCGCACCCGCTGCCCAGTGACTTTCGACGGAATTGAGGGCGTTCCTTACGGACTTGTAAGGCTGGAAACCACCGCCACCAGAAAATCGCGCGTCGGCTGCGCGACAATTTTACTACCGGCCCAGCACGGCCTGGCCCGCCGGCAACATCGCCGGGGGCGCCTGGCCTAGCGCGACGAAAAGTCGAAACTCGGCCTGATCGTAGCTCGAGATCGACGCGACCAAGGCCTGCCGGGCATTGACAAGGCGATTCAGATTGTCGAGCAGTTCAATCGGCAAGCCTTCGCCGCCACGAATCCTCCGCAGCTCTTCGGCAAAGCCCGCCTCGGCGAGTTGCAGTCGCTTTTCGTTCGTGTCGACTGTTTCGCGGCCGGCGGTCGCCTCGGCGTACGCTTCGGCCACCTGACGCCGCACCAGATTGACGACGCGAGTGCGGTCCGAAATCGCCTGATCGGCCAGGGCCCGCCGGTTGCGCCACAGCGCGAGATTTCCCACGCCCGCGTTTTGCAGCGACCAATAAGCGAACGCGTCGAAATCGGTTCGGCCGCTGAACGAGCCGAACGTGGGCACGACCAGGTTGCTGCCGCCCCCGAACTCGCCCGCACTGGCCGAAACCGAAATCGTCGGCAGCAGCGGTCGCATCCGCTCCTGGCGATAGCGCGTCTCGGTTTCGGCAATCATCGCGGTTCGCGCGGCCAGGTCGGGCCGTTGCCGCAAGGCCACGTCGAGCAACTGATCGAGCCGGCAAGCGGGGTCGACCAATTGCAAGAGCGGCATCGGCCCGCCGACGGTCGCCAGACCCGCCGAAGGATCGAGACTGAGCAGCCGCGCCAACTCGGCCGCGGCCACCGCCTTTTGCTCGAGCCACCGCTGCACTTCCGAATCGATCAAGGCGGCCGCGGTCAGCATGCGATTGGCGTCCGCCGCCCGGCCTTGTCCGACACGGGCGAAATCGCTGGTGATTCGCACCGATTCGGCGGCATCCTGCTGCGAGCGGCGCAAGAGTTCGAGTTGCGCCTCGGCCGCCATCAGCTCAACGTAGCGCATGCTGACGTTCAGCAAGATCGTGTTGAACGTCGCGCCCGCATCGAAGCGGCGCACGACGGTTTGCTGCCGCGCCGCCAGCGGTTCGAAGTAGGCATCGCCCACGTGCGCGAAGATACGAATGGCCGGCACCATCACCGTGTTGGCGCCGATGGCCTGGGCGCCGCCGCCATAGTAGAGCAATTGCGAATCGACGCTCAAGATGGTGCCGCCCGATCGCTGCAGGTTGCCGGTGTGGTTGTGATAGTTCGATCCGGCCGTCAAGCTCGGCAACAGAATCACCCGCGCCCGCTGGAGCAACGCCAGGCTGACTTCGATCTCCTGCCGCGAAATGCCGATCTCGGGATTCGCCCGGTCCGCCAGCCGCAAGGCCGTGGTCAGATCAATCAAAAAACGATCCGCGCCCGACGGATCGGCCATCACGTTGGGCGCGACCGCTTCCGGATTCATGGCTTCGGGCGACAGCTCGGGCGGTAGCGGCAGTCGCTCGAAGCCGCTTTGTTGCGCCCACGCCGGCGCGCACGCCAGCACAGCGAGGCTCAAAAGCCCGCGCATCCAGCGGCAGATGTGCGCTAAGCGGGATAGCGTCATGAAGGGTGCGAAACGGGGCTAAGTCCAACGTCGCCACGATCGAATCCGAGCGGCAAGGAATCGCAACGGGTGATCGCGCCAGCGACGCTTACGGTTTGTCGAACTTGGGCTGGGGATGGGTGGGGGGTAAAGGGATCGAACGGGCCAGCGCACTGGCCGGGGGCTGACCCAGCGCCACGTACAATTCGAATTCGGCCCGGTTGTAGTCGATGATGGCCGCCAGATATTCCATCCGGGCGCGGGCCAACAGTTGCAGGTTGTTCAACACTTCGATCGGCAAACCTTCGCGGCCGCGAATGCGTTCGAAGTCCTCGCGAAAGCCGTCCTGGCCCGTGCGCACAGCCTTTTCGTTGATTCCGATCTGCGCAAAGCGGGCCAGCGTCCGCGCGTGGGCCGAGGCCACTTCGCTGCGCACCCGATTGAGCACCGCCAATTGTTCGAGATTGCTGATGTCGTAGCGCGCCGACGCGGCGTTGATAATCGCTCTATTGCCGACCGCCATGTTCTGCAGCGTCCAATAGGCGATCGCGTCGAAATCGGTGCGGTTGCCGAAATCGCCGAACACCGGCGTCACCAGGTTGCTGCCGCCGCCAAAGGTGCCGGCGCTGAACCCAACCACCACGTTCGGCGAAAACGGCAAAAGCTTGGCGCCGTTCAAATCGAGCAGGGCGCGCTGAATCGCCGCCCGCCGCTCGGCCAGTTCCGGCCGCTGCAACAACGCCATGGCCACCAACTCGGGCAGCCCAATCGAATCGGGCACGATGCCCCGCGGAATGCACCAGGGATCGGTCGTGCGCAGGCGGATCGCCGAATCGAGATTGAGCAGTTGAGCCAGCCGTGCCGAGGCCGTCAGGATGTCGCTCTCCATCGACAGCACGTCGGCGTCGCGCTGTCGAAACTCAGTCGCGGCTCGGTCGGCGTCGGCTTTGCGACCCTGGCCGCTCGCGGCATAGTTGGCCGTCACCCGCGCCACCTCGTGGGCTTCCGCGCGAATTTGCAGGGCGATCTCGCGACCCTGCTCGGCGCGCATCAGGTTCAGATATGCCAGGGCGATCTGCAACAGGATGTCGTTGCTCATGGTCCGCGTGCCGGCCTGCCGTTCGATCACGGTCTGCCGGGCTTTAAGCGCGTTGAACGCCGCCACCGAGACGTTCATGTTCCACACCACGCCCGGAACGTTGACCGTGCCCGACCCGACGGCGAAAGCACCCGCGCCGGCATACAGGCCCGAGCGGTTGACCGACAGGATCGTGCCGTCCGACTGCTGCAAGTTGCCGTTGTGGTTGTAATAGTTCGAGCCCGCGTTCATCGTCGGCAGGATCTGAGCCGCGGCGAATTGTCGATCGGCCAGCGCCTGGGCCACGCGCTGACTGGCGATGCGAATCTCGGGGTTTTCGACTCCCCCCAAGCGGAACGCGGTCTCCAGGTCGATCGGCGTGCCCTCGGCCCTCAGAATCGGCGGACTCGCATCCAGCGCTCCCTCGGTCAACTGGCCCTGCACGGGCTCTGGCTGCGCGGGGCCGGCCAGAGTTCGCGACGCCATGAAGCTCGCGGGCACCGCATTCGGCGCTGCGCTGGGCATCGTCGCCCGACCTTCGCCCGGCGGCGCGGCACCTGCCCTTGCAGCCAGTGCGAACATCAGAGCAACGAGCAAACACAAGCGCACCGGTCGACGAACGATCGGGGGATTCATAGCGGGTTGCCGTGGCGGGAAAGGAAGGACGGCAGGGATGGGATACGTCTTTCATCGACCCCGGCGCCGCGGCCAATCCGCACAAACCCGGCACAGCTTGCGGAATTGTCATAAGTGGAAGCGAATGGCCGCCGGCGCGATGCTGGCAGCCGCGCGATTTCGACGGCCATCAAAACGGCGAGTTTGCGCGGTCGTAACGGTTATGCCCGATGCGCCATTCCGAATGTCGGCATTATGCCTGGCGTGTCGACAGATTCGTTACGCGCGCTCGCGCTGGCGGAAACCCTTCTGCGCGCAAAGCCAACCGGCAGGCACGATTCCCGGCCCATGCACAAGCTTCTTTCGCGAACCTTGATCGTCGCGCTGCTCCTGCTGGCAGGCAATGCCGCAGGCTGCACAAGCTTTCGCGATTACGTACACAACGGCTTCAAAGTCGGCCCAAACTACCAGACGCCCGCGGCGCCGGTCGCGGCTCATTGGATTGAGTACAACGACAAGCGGATACACTCGGCCCAGGACGACCCGGCCGGCTGGTGGACGGTGCTGAACGATCCACTGCTCAACAACCTGATGGTCAACGCCTATCGTCAGAACCTGACGCTGCGCGAAGCGGGCTATCGAATTCTCGCCGCGCGGGCCCAGTTGGGCATCGTCACCGGCCAATTCTTTCCGCAGCAACAAACGGCCAGCGGAAACTACACGCGGTTCGGCATCGCCGACACGTATTTCAGTCAATACAACTTTGGCTTTAACCTGGCCTGGGAACTGGACTTCTGGGGCCGCTTTCGCCGCGCCATCATTTCGGCCGACGACGCGTTGCAAGCCTCGGTCTTCGACTACGACGACGTGCTGGTCACCCTGCTGGGAGACGTGGCCAGTTCCTATGTGCAAGTGCGCACCACACAGGAACGGATCCGGCTGCTCGATAACATCATCCGCGTGCAAGAGGACGTGCTGAAGTTCATCGAAGAGCGCTTGGCCGCGGGCAAGGCCGCCACGGAGCTCGATCGCGCACAGGCTCGCAGCAACTTGAAGCAGAGTCTCTCGCAGCGCAACCAGTTGCTGATCGACCTGCAAACGTCGCAAAACCAGATTTGCATCCTGCTGGGCATGCCCGTGCAAAATCTGGCGCAGATGCTCGCCTCGGCGCCCAACACGTCGATTCCCACCACGCCCGATTATGTCGTGGTCGGCGTGCCGGCCGACCTGCTGCGGCGCCGCCCCGACGTGCGCCGTGCCGAACGGCAAGCGGCCGCGCAAGCCGAACAAATCGGCATCGCGATGTCGGATTGGTATCCCGCGTTTTCCATCACCGGCACGCTGGGTTGGCAGGCCGCGTCGTTCTCGAATCTGTTCTCATCGCATGCGCTCAACAGCTTCGTCGCTCCGGGGTTTCAGTGGAACTTGTTGAACTACGGCCGCATCTTGAACAACGTCAAGCTGCAAGACGCGACGTTCCAGCAGTTGGTCGTGGCCTATCAGAACACCGTGCTGCAAGCCGACCTGGACGTCGAAAACGGCATCATTACCTTCCTGCAAGCGCAAGAGCGCGCCGTGAACCTGCGCGAGAGCGTCGACGAGGCCTGGATCGCCCTGGAAGTGATCGTGGCCCAATATGAAGCCGGGTTGGCCGGCATCGACTTCAATCGCTATGCCACGATCCAACAGACGCTGGTCAACCAGCAGGATCTGTGGGCCCAGTCACGCGGACAAATCGGCCAGGGCCTGATCCAGGTCTACCGCGGCCTGGGCGGCGGTTGGCAAATACGGCTCGGTCCGCCACCCGACCAGCGCGGCGTGCTATCACGCCTGCCGCCACCGACCGAGGAGGTGCGGCCGCCAGCCCCGATGCAGATCCCGCCACCGGTGAATCCCAATGGCGAGCCGCTTCCGGCCCCGCCCCGGAACGCTCCTCCGGCCGCGGCACCAGCGGCGCCGGCTCCTCCAGCGGCGAATGCCCCCGCGATTGCGCCGCCCATCGCGCCACCGGCCATGCCGCCGGCGGCAGCGCCCGGTCCGCAACTCTAAGCACGCGCTCTGCCCCACTGCTGGCTAAGCCGCCAGCGAGTTTCCTGCTGCGCGTCTCGGCATTGTGCGGCAATTTCGCTTGACGTGGTTTACGGGCATAAATAGTATACACGCCTAAAGTACTTAGTCCTTAGAATCGCGGAGCGTCCATGAACAAGCTGATGGAGCCGGTTGAAACCGGCACGAATTCGACCGAGCGAGCGAGCGAGCAGGCCACCGAGCTGCGCGGCATTTTGATGGCCCTTGGTCGAAATCTTTTAAGTGTCGACGATCTGACTTTGGATTTACCGATTCGCCAATTGCGAATCTGCCTGGTGCTCAGCGCGCACAGCGGCTCGATGTCGGAGATCAGCCGCGAGGTTGGCATCTCGCTGAGCGCCATGACCCAAGTCGCCGATCGGTTGGAACGGGCCGGACTCGTCGAGCGCGTGTTTCAAGGCACCGATCGCCGCGTGCGGCACTTGCAACTCACCGAGCGCGGGCGGCAGCTCATGCGCGGTCATCAGGAAACGCAGTTGGCCCGGATGGCCAATCTGCTCGAGCGGTTGACGAAGAGCCAGGCACGCGAGGCGCTCGACGCGCTGAAGGTCCTGGTCCAGGCATCGCAACCCAACCGGCAGGAAGCCACCGACTAACTCACGGCCTTTTCAAAACTTTTCAATCGACCCGGCGAATTTCCGGACTACTCAGGCGGACCCCGTGTCATGAAGAAGATCTCGATTCTCATTTTCGTCATTGTCGCGGCCGTGGGCGGCACGGCACTGTATGCCAAGTTGCGCACCGACGAACCCAAGGCGCCGCCGTTTCGCACGGCCAAGGCCAAACGCGGAGACCTGATGGTCACAGTCAGCGCCACTGGAACGCTCGAGCCCGAGGAAGTGGTCGACGTCGGCGCGCAGGTGACCGGCCGCATCAAGGAAATGGGGCTCGATCCGCGCGGGCGGACCGACTCGGCATTCGCCAACAAGCGGATCGACTATGGGTCGCCCGTCGAGGAAGGCATGCTGCTGGCGCAGCTCGATCCTTCGATCTACAAGGCGCAGTATGACCAGGCTGATGCGTCGCTGGTGCAGGCCAAGGCGAACGTGCTGCAAATGGAAGCCAAGCTGATGCAGGCGGATGCCGAATGGAAGCGTGCGCAGCGATTACGGGCCCTGAAACTCGTCAGCCGTTCGCCTACCGGATCGCCGACAGCCGCGTCGCAACTGCCGATCAAGGGCATTTCCGACGCCGACTTCATTCTGGCCGAGGCCAACTGCAAGGCGGCCGATGCCAATCTGGCCGCGGCCAAGGGCACCGTGCTGCAAATGGCGGCCGCCCTGGAGTTGGCCAAGACGAACCTGGGCTACACGACCATCAAGTCGCCCGTCAACGGCACGATCATCGATCGCCGCATGAACATCGGCCAGACTTGCGTCGCCAACCTGACCGCGCAGAGCCTGTTTCTCATCGCCCGCGACCTGCGCCGCATGCAGATTTGGGCCACGGTGAACGAGGCCGACATCGGCCGCCTGAAGGTGGGCACGCAAGTGAATTTTCGCGTGGATGCTTTTCCGGGCGAAGTCTTTCGAGGCGAGGTATTCCAGATCCGGCTGAATGCGTCGATGACGCAAAACGTCGTCACGTATATCGTCGTGATCAGCGCCGACAATTCGAGCTTGCGGCTGCTCCCCTACCTGACCGCCAACGTCAAGTTCGAAGTCAATCGACGCGATGACGCGCTGTTGATTCCCAACGCCGCGCTGCGCTTTCAGCCCAAGCCCGAACAAGTCGACCCCGAGGCGCGGGCCACGGTCTTGGCCAGCGCCGCGGAAACGAAGTCGAACGACGCTCAGGATGATCGTGAGCCGAACGAGGGCACGGTCTGGCTGCCGAAAGCAGCAGGCGAGTTCCTTTATCCCGTCAACGTTCACACCGGTCTGACCGACGGCTCGTTCACCGAGGTGATTGGCGACGAACTGGCCGACGGTAGTGAGGTCGTGCTGGGCGAGACCCGCGGAACGGCGGCCGGCGACGTCATCAATCCGCTCGGTCCGCCCAAGTTTCGCGGCACGCCGCGCAAAGACAAAGGCAAGTAATCCCGCGCGGCGGCGCGGCACATCCTTCCGACGCAGGCACCAGGCAAACTCACGGCGGACGAACGTATGGATCTGATCCGAGTCGAAAACATTCACAAGACCTATCACCTCGGTGAGGTCGACGTGCCCGTGCTCAAGGGCGTGTCGTTCACGATTCGCCGCGGAGAGTTGGTGGCCCTGATGGGCGCCTCGGGTTCGGGCAAGACAACCCTGATGAACATCCTGGGTTGTCTCGATCGCCCCAGCTCGGGCGAGTATTGGCTCGATGGCCAGGAAGTCGGGCATCTGGCGGCCGACGAGCGGGCGCTAGTGCGCACGGCTAAGTTGGGGTTCGTCTTTCAAAGCTTCAATCTGCTGCCACGCACCACGGCCATCAACAACGTGCTGATGCCGCTCGATTATTCGCAAGATCCGCCCACGCCGCGGGCTTCGCTCCAGAGGGCCCACGAGCTGCTGGTGCGCGTCGGCCTCGAGGAACGGCTGGATCACATTCCCTCGAAAATGTCGGGCGGTCAGCAACAGCGCGTGGCCATCGCCCGAGCGTTGATCAACCAACCCGCGCTGCTGTTGGCCGACGAGCCGACGGGCAATCTCGATTCGCACACCAGCGTCGAAATCCTCGAGATGTTTCAGGAATTGAACGCCGCGGGCATTACCGTGGTGCTCGTCACGCACGATCCCAAGGTGGCCAGCTTCGCGCATCGCACGATTCGCGTCACCGATGGTCTGATCGAAGAGGACTCGGCCGAGAACGACGCCCACGATCACAACGGCACTGATCATGACGGCACTGATCACAACGGCCCGCATGAACCGAACGGCAACTTCCGCCATGACCATCCGCATGGCCGTCCGGCGCGTTCCGGCGCCGTCGCGGCGGTCCCGCGGCTCGCGCGGGTGCCGGTCAGCGCCGCGGCCGTGTTGGCCGGCGATGGCGCACAAATGGCCAAGTACGAGGGCGCCGGCATGATGGCTGGCGCCCCGGTCATCACTCGACCGATCCAAGTCCGCAGGCCGGCCGCAGACGCCAAGCCCGCGGAGCACCCGCACCTGCGTCCCAGCCTGGCGGCGGCCTTCATGCCGCCCACGTTCCGCACGGCAATCAACGCGCTGCGCCGCAACAAGCTGCGTTCGGCCCTGACCACGCTGGGCATCGTGATCGGCGTGTCGGCCGTAATCGCGATGGTCGAGATCTCGAGCGGCTCCAAAACCGCGCTGATGCAGACCATGGCCACGATGGGCGCCAACAACCTGCTGGTCCAATCGGGCGCCGCCTCGAGCGGCGGCATCAGTTGGGGCTTTGGCAGCGAGAAGACCCTCACGCCCGGCGACGCCGACGAGATTCGCCTGCAGTGCGACAACGTGCTGGCCTCGGCGCCGATCGTGCAGGTCATGGGACAGGTCGTGCACGGGAACCGCAACTGGGTGCCGATGGCCATCTATGGCACCACGCCCGACTATCTCAAGGTGCGCGACTGGGTCGGCATGGATGCGGGCGACATGTTCACCAAGCAAGACGTGCGCGGGGCGATCAAGTGCTGCGTCATCGGCACCACGATCGCCCGCGAGCTGTTCGAAGGCCGCTCGCCGATCGGCCAGGACATCCGCGTGCAAAACGTGGCCCTCCGCGTGGTGGGCGTGTTGAGCCGCAAGGGAGCCAACATGATGGGCATGGACCAGGATGACATCGTGCTGGCGCCGTGGACGACCATCAAGTTTCGCGTTTCGGGCAACAGCAGCGGCGGCGCCAGCCGAGGGACGACCTCGACCAGCGGCACAGCCGGCTCGTCCATCAACACCAAGCCCAACAGCTTGAACAACCTCTATCCCGGCACTACGGCTCTTTACCCGCAACAGTCGGAATCGCAGGCGGCCAACAACCCGCTGCCGGTGCGGTTTGCCAACGTGGACCAGATTTTTGCCAAGGCCGCCACGCCCGAGACCATTCCGGCCGCGATGGCCGAGATCTCGCGGCTGCTGCACGATCGCCATCACATTCAGCCGGACGAGGAAGACGACTTCAACATTCGTGACATGAGCGAGATCATCAAGGCGCTCAGCTCGATGACCTCGATGATGGGCGCACTGCTGTTGATCGTGGCCCTGATTTCGCTGGCCGTCGGCGGCGTGGGCATCATGAAC
>PLYM01000023.1 GCA_003153375.1 Planctomycetaceae bacterium | reverse complement strand
GCACGCCGCGCTCGACCAGTCGTCGGGCGATCAAGCAGCGCGTGCCATATTCTTTGGTTTCCGGTTCGTCGAGGCCATATAACTTGTGGGTGGCTGGGCTTTCGGCCGAAATGTCCAAGGCCTCCTTGGCGGCCCCTTGCATTCTCGCTGCCAACTCGTAGCTGTGAATCCGTGCCGCCAGGTCTTGTTCGCGTGGATGCCGATTCAAGTGCTCGCGGTTGAGTTCTTCGAGATAACTCAGAAAACGCTTTTGCGCCGGACCGCGCAACTGTGGCGGCGGATCAAGATTCAAAAATCGCGGTTCCTGGGGACGGACGACGGTCCCTTGGTAGAGCGATGGCAGCCAGCCGTNNTCCCGTGTTGAGCGCGGAAATCGACTGCACGTGATTGTTGACGTCCGTGTGCATCGAGCGAATGAGGCAGATATCGTCAGCCGCACGGCCCAAATTGGGCAACAATTCGCTGAGTTCCATGCCGCATTGGCCATGCTTCGAGAATTTCCACGGACTTCCAAACAGTTTGGTGCTGGCTTCCGCGACATTGTCGTACTTGATGTCGCCCGTGAAATTTTGCAGGTGCCGCTTGGTCAGCTCCGGCTTGGGATCGAANNCGCCTTGCATGAACATCGAGATCATGGCCTTCGCTTGCGGCGCGTGAGCAGGCGGACGCGGCTTGAGATCGAAGGTGGCAGGCTCCAAAAGGGGCTTGGCGGGCGAGGCGCGCAATTCGTCCTGACCTAGCAGCCAGGAAAGTGCCATTCCACCCAGCCCAAAGGCTTGCTGCTTTACAAAATGGCGACGTGTGAAATGCGACATAACTACCGTCCTCAATCCACATACAGAAATTCGTTGGAGCTTATCAGAGCGTGGCAGAGGTGCGCCAAAGCGACGCGCCCTGGCGGCGCGGGCGTTTTCTTAGGATCGGCCGGTACGGCAGCGGCCGCCTGGCTGACCAAAGCGACCTGTTCCATCAGGAAGGCCACGCCGGCGCGTGAGGCAACTTCTGTCGGCATGCGAGAATATGCCAGCAGCCAGGCTCGCTGGAATTGCGCCAGCGGGTCAGAACCCGCCTCGCGCTCGACGCGTTCCGCCATCGCCTCGCTTTGCTCGACCACGAAAGCGCTGTTCATCATTAGCAGCGACTGCGGGGCCACGGTCGACGACGTGCGCAGCTCGCAGTTGGGCTTCATCAGCGGCGCGTCGAATGGCTCCAGCATTCCCAGCGGTCGAGACCGGCGCACCTGCACGTAGATCGTTCGGCGGAATTCGTCTTCGCCCAGCGGGACGATCTTGCCAGACGGCCGGCCAGCTGAATCTCGCGTATCGACGCCAACCACGATCTGACCGGTGTCATCGGGCGTGACCGGGACGGCCGGACCAAACATCTTGCTCGATAGTCGTCCGTTGATTGCCAGGAGGGAGTCGCGAATGCTCTCTGCCTCCAGACGCCGCACGTTCATGCGGCCCAGCAGGCGATTCTCCGGGTCGATGGCGTCGAGTGAATCCCGCCGCTCGGAGGACTGACGATAGACCGCCGAAGTGACGATCGCCCGCACCAACGGTTTTAGCTTCCAGCCCCGTTGCATGAAATCATCGGCCAACCAGTCGAGCAGCTCGGGATGGGAAGGCGGTTCTCCCAGTGTGCCGAAGTTGCCGGGCGTCGCCACCAATCCTCGGCCGAATAAGTGTAACCAAAAACGGTTGACGAGCACCCGTGCCACCAGTGGGTGCCGCCCATCCGTCAGGTGACGGGCATAGGCCAAGCGCCGGCCGCTCGTGGGGCGCGTTGGATCCGCCCCGATCGTGAACCCGCTCGAGTTCAGCACGGCCAATTCGCCGGGCGCGACTTCTTGCCGCGGTTGATTGAAGTCGCCGCGCGCGAATAGTTTCGTCGGTGGAACCTGCCCGGGCGTCTCCGTCAAGCAGAGCACGTAATCATCTTCAGGACGTTTTTTACGAGTTGCTTCGGTCAGCTCGTCCCACTTCTTGTTGAACTCGGTCAGGCGATCCGCAACATAGAGATAGACCGATCCTCGGTTGACATTGAGAAACGGGTATTCCTTGATCAGTAGTTGCTGCTCGGCAGTTCTTTCTTTATCTGGCGTCACGCGGGCCGCCCTGGCCAGGGGCTGAATGGTCTCGGGCAGCTTTGCCAACTCGTGCTCCAACGTCTCATCGACAATCTTGTCGAGCGCTTCGTTGCGACGCTGCGTGACGTCTTTCAACTCAGCTTCCGCCGCGTCGGCTTGCTGGCGGATCTCCTCGGTCCAAAGCGACACCAGACGCGCCTCTGGCATTCGCCAATTCCGCCAGTCGTACGCCGGCTCGAACAGCGCCCGCACGCGATGATAGTCAGCATGCGAAATCGGATCGTAGCGATGCGCGTGACACTGGGCGCAGCCAACCGTAAGTCCCAGCACCGACGTCGATACGATCTTGATCGTGTCGGCCATCACATCATTGCGAGCCACATTCTGATCGGCGGCGCCGTCGCCCGTGCCGTCAGGCCCCATCCGCAGCATGCCCGTAGCGATCAACATGTCGGCTTGCCGCGCCGTCTGGTTAGCGTATGGAGGTGTCAATAACTCGTCGCCGGCGAGCTGCTCGATTAAAAACTGATCCCACGGCTTATCGTCGTTGAATGCTCGAATCACATAATCGCGATACTTAAAAGCCCACTTACGCTCAGCGTCCCGGTCGGTATAGCCATTGCTGTCGGCGTAGCCCACCACGTCGAGCCAGTGACGCGCCCAGCGTTCGCCGAATTGCGGCGACGCCAACAGCACGTCGACCAGGCGTTCGTACGCATAAGGGGTTGAATCGGCCAGGAACGCTTCCACGGCCTGGGGCGTTGGCGGTAAGCCGGTCAGATCGAAGCTCAGGCGACGCATCAATGCCGAACGATCGGCCTGGGGACCAAAACTCTCCCCCTTTGCTTCCAGGCGCGCCAGCAGAAACGCGTCGATCGAGGTATGCGCCAACCGCGGGTTTTGCAAATTGGGGAGCGGAGGCCGCCGTATCGGCTGGAACGACCAATGGGCGCGCTCCTCGGCAGTAAACGTATCCCCCGCGGCCAGCGTGGTCGGCTCGTCTCGCAATGTCTTCGCGCCCGAGTCGATCCAGCGAGCCAGGATGTCGATTTGGGCCGGCGTCAGTTTCTTCGCGTCGGGGGGCATCTCGCCGGCCGACGCGCGAACGTACAATAAGCTCTTGGCATGGTCGCCCGTCACGATTGCCGCGCCGGAGTCGCCCCCTTGGAACAGCAATCGCGCAGTGCGAGTGTCGAGCGAGCCCTTGAGCTCATCTTCCTCACCGTGACAGCGCCAGCAGTGCGCCTTCAGAATCGGGCGAACATGGGTCTCGAAGTGTACGGTGTCGTCCACCTGACAGGCCGACAGCGTGGCCGGCATGCACCAGAACAACAAAAAGAGAAGGCAGACTCGCGGCATGGCCAAAGGTGGGGAGGGGCCGGTGGGAAAGCGCTACGATTCCAGCCGCCGCATTGTAGTTGCCGAAGGACGGCCATTCAACCATCCATGCCCCAGCCGCGTAGGTCTGGCTCAAGTTTTCGCCAGACGTCAGCCACAACCAGCTCAAAGCCAGTGATTGCCTAGAGATGATGAGGCCAACACCGCAACCGGTTTCCTTTGTTTTTCTCGGAATCAATAAGGGCTGCCGGAGGAATACTCTGATCGATTCAGCCGCATTGTCTGATTCCCTTCAAACACGGAACGGAGGTCGAAGATGTCGTGGCCCCCGAAGGTTTGACGCATGCGAAGAAACATCCCATCGCCCAGAGAGCCTGGGAGCAGATGAGCGGCAAGTCGGGCAACATTTGCACCAACATGCAGACATCTCGCTCGCCTGGTTATATATGCTTGGACAACTGCGACCACCGCAACATCGACCAAGCGCTCACCCTCCTGGCGGACGCCTTCGCGCAGGAGGTGAACTTGACTNNCAGGATTTGAACCTGCGACCTCCTCGTCCTGTGGGCTTCGAAGTGGGTTCTGAAGCGACGAACCGGCAATACTTTCGGACCAATCGCGCGAATCAGCTTCATCGGCATAGAGCTGCGCCCACACTTAGAGACTGACCGCCGGGACCGGTGAAACGGCCCTGTTTAGGTTGATTGGCGAAAGCTTGGCGATTAGGATGAACTTCTCATATCGCGGGACGCCCGGAACACGGCCCGCGAAACGTTGGTTGGCGACGCGGAATGCTCGGAGTCCGATGCTCGCATGACTGCGTTTCGAAACTCACCTCTCGACTAACACTACGGGACCAACAGCAATGAGATTATGGCATTTTGGCTCGGCTGCTCTCAAGTCTTTGCACCGCTGGCACACCACCGACCGGCCCAAGAGTGCCCGATCACGACGCCTGCTCAAGTTGGAACCGTTGGAATCCCGACAACTGTTGACCATCTCGGGATTTGTCTATGTCGATCTGAATACCAATAGCGCCAAGGACGCCACCGACGTACCGTTGCAGGGCGTGTTGCTGACCCTGAAGAGCTCGGACGGTACGTTTCCGACGCAGACCACGACGACCGGCAGCGACGGATCCTACCAATTTACCAACACGCCGTCGGCCACCTATTCGATCACGGAATCCCAACCCAGCAAGGTCAATGACGGCAACAGCACCGTCGGCAGCCTGGGGGGCACCACCGCACAGGACGTCATCTCGAACATTGTCGTCGGAGCGAATGCGACGGGCACGGACTACAACTTCTTTGAGCTCGGCGTTACTTCGGCGCAGTTGTCGATCAATTTCTTCCTGGCTTCCACGCCATCGGCCCAGGACTACTACAACGGACTGGTCACCGGTTCGACATCTACCGCGCCGGTTGTTAGTTCGATCGCCAAAGTTGACACGGATCCGACCAGTGCGAGCACCGTGCACTACCTGGTGACGTTCAACGAAAGCGTCACGGGCGTCAACGCGGCAGATTTTACGCTGGTCCCCAGCAGCGGAGTCACTGGCGCCTCGGTCGCGAGCGTTACAGGCAGCGGTACGACATATACTGTGACGGTCAACACCGGCAGCGGCGACGGCACGCTCGGACTGAACCTGGTTGACGATGATACGATCAAGGATTCCAGCGGCACGGCACTAGGCGGCACCGGCAGCGGCAACGGCAACTTCGTAGGCCCGATCTATACCATCACCAAGACGAGCCCGGCCGTCAGTTCGATCGTTCCGGTCAACGGGAACCCGAACAACGGCACCAGCGTTTCGTACACCGTCACGTTCAACCAGTCGGTAAGCAATGTTGACGTCAGCGACTTTACGGTGACTGGAACAGGCGTCACCGGTGCAACGGTCACCAGCGTCACGGGCAGTGGCAGCGTTTACACGGTCGCGGTCAATACCGGCACCGGCGACGGCACGTTGGCGCTCAACCTCGTCGACAACGACACGATTACCAACTCGGTTGGCACTCCGCTCGGCGGAACGGGCACCGGCAACGGCAACTTCACCGGAACCCCGGCCTATACCATCGACAAGACGTCCCCGACGGTCAGCTCGATCGTGCCGGCCAATACGAATCCCACCAGTGCGGCCAGCGTGCAGTTCACCGTGACTTTTAGCGAGGCCGTCACCGGCGTCGACACGCAAGACTTTGCGTTGGCCGTCGGCAGCGGAATCACAGGCGCCTTGATCAGCAGCGTCTCGGGCAGTGGCTCCGTTTACACGGTCACGGTCACCACCGGCACGGGCAGTGGCACGCTTGGGCTCAACCTGGTTGACAACGATTCGATCAAGGATACCGCGAACAATCCGTTGGGCGGAACCGGCGCGGGCAACGGTAACTTCACCGGCACCCCCGTTTACACCATCGACAAAACAGCGCCGACGGTCAGCTCGATCGCGCCGACCAACGCCAATCCAACGAACGCCGCCAGCGTGCAATACACCGTCACTTTCAGCAAGGTTGTGACTGGAGTTGTCACCGCGGATTTCGTCCTGGTTCCCACCGGCGGAATCACCGGGGCTTCGATCACAAGCGTCACCGGCAGCGGTACCACGTACACCGTCACGGTGAACACCGGAACGGGTAACGGCACGCTCGGTCTCAACCTGGTGGACGACGACTCGATAAAGGATGCGGTGAACAATCCGCTGGGCGGAACTGGTGCCGGCAACGGCAACTTCACCGGCACACCAGTCTATACGATCGAAAAGATGCCCACCGTGAGCTCGATCGTCCCGGCCGACGCCAATCCGACGACGCTCGCGAGCGTTACCTATACGGTCACGTTCAGCGAGGCCGTCACGGGGGTCGACACCACCGATTTCGTTTTGGTCCCCGGCAGCGGAGTGACCGGCGCTTCGATTACGAGCGTCACCGGCTCTGGGAGCGTGTATACGGTGACGGCCAATACTGGCACCGGTAACGGCACACTCGGTCTGAATCTGGTGGATGACGATTCGATCGTCGACCAGGCCAGCAATCCTTTGGGCGGCACGGGGGCTGGCAACGGGAACTTTACGGGCACGCCGGTTTACACCATCGCCAAACCGCCAGTGGTCAATTCCATTGTCCCGGCGAGCACGAATCCGAGCAACGCGGCGAGCGTGCAGTTCACAGCCACGTTTAGTGAGAGCGTCACCGGCGTCGATGTCACCGATTTCACGCTGGTCCCGACGGGAACGATTGCCGGGGCTTCGATTACCAGTGTCTCCGGTAGTGGCAGCGTCTATACCGTGACAGTCGCGACCGGCACCGGCGACGGCACACTCGGTCTGAACCTGGTGGACGACGACTCGATCGTCGATGCCGCCAGCAATCCATTGGGCGGAACCGGCGCGGGCAACGGTAACTTCACCGGCACCCCCGTTTACACCATCGACAAAACAGCGCCGACGGTCAGTTCGATCGCGCCGACCAACTCCAATCCAACGAACGCCGCCAGCGTGCAATACACCGTCACTTTCAGCAAGAGCGTCACGGGAGTTGACACTACGGATTTCACGCTGGTTCCGACGGGCACCATCGCCGGGGCTTCCATTACGAGTGTCTCCGGCAGCGGCAGTGTTTATACCGTCACGGTCGCAACGGGCACCGGCGACGGCACGCTCGGATTGAACCTAGTGGATGACGACTCGATCGTCGATGCCGCCAGCAATCCGTTGGGCGGAACCGGCGCGGGCAACGGTAACTTCACCGGCACACCGGTCTATACCATCGACAAAACAGCGCCGACGGTTGCCTCGATCGTCCCGGCCGACGCCAAT
>PLYM01000089.1 GCA_003153375.1 Planctomycetaceae bacterium | reverse complement strand
TCCAATTCACCCCAGCGAGCACCTGAAAATCTCGCCGACTCACGCCGCAAGACCATTTATCAGGGACGACTACGTGAGCGACTGGTCCAACCATTTTGTCTAGCAGGGGCCAACCGTCAATGATTCTGGGCGCGCGAGATCGTCTTCGCCGGCACTGCAATGGCCATGCACTCCTGGCATCGTGGCCCCTTTTTATTGGCCAGCCTGTCTGCTTTTTCTGACGACATTCCAACAGCTCGGTAAATCGCCTTAATCTTCTTCATTTCATCTCGGCCAGATAGCCGCTCACGCGATCGGGCGTAAGGGTCTGCTTGCCGCTGCCCAAGTGGTTGTGTACGTCGATCGCCGGAAACTTGGGCCGATCGACCGCCGTGGCTTTCGCCACCAACATCGACTGCGGCGGCCAGTCGCGCAACTTCAATTCGCGGATGTCATCCTTTGGTTCGGCGGCCCAAGCCGCGAAGGCCGTGAGCAGGACCATGCCAACTGCCGATGAGGCGATCAAGCGAATCACAAGTGCGCTCCTGGTGAAAGCTCGGACGATGAAGGGGCGATGCCAACTTTCCCGCGCGATCGGCGAGGGTACTCAGATTAGCCCGCAGGGCGGCGACTGTCGAGAATTCCCGCCGGTGGCTTTTTAGGCCCAGGCCCGCTCGATGATAGGAGCGACGTCGACGCCGGAGGGCAGCGTGCCGAACACGCGTCCCCAGTCGCCGGCCAGTCGAGACTCGCAAAACGCGTCGGCGACCGCGGCGGGCGAGTGCCGCACGACCAGGGAGCCTTGGAGGGCCAATGCCAGACGCTCGACCAGCCGCCGGGCTTGTTGCTCGCTGGCCAACGACTTCCAGCTCGCTCGTAGATCCCTGGCGAACTCGTCGAGCCGCCGGTCGCCACCGCGGCCCAAATCGATCTCGTCCAACAGGGCCTCGATCGTACCCGGCTCATGGCCAATCGCACGCAAAACGTCGAGGCAGATCACGTTGCCAGAGCCTTCCCAAATCGAGTTCAGCGGCGATTCGCGATAGAGCCGTGGCATGATCGAGTCTTCGACGAATCCGTTGCCGCCATGGCACTCGAGCGCCTCGGCGACGCACGCGGCGGACCGTCTGCAGACCCAGTATTTTGCCACCGCCGTGGCAATGCGCCGGAAGCGGGCTTCGCGCTCGTCGTCTCGGTCACAGCTGCGGGCCAGCCGCATCGCCAACACCGTGGCCGCTTCCGACTCAAGGCACAAATCGGCCAGCACGTTGCGCATCAATGGCTGATCGATCAGCTTGCGGCCAAAGGCAGCGCGGTGGCGCGTGTGGTGCGCAGCCTGCACCACGGCCTGCCGCATGGCCGCCGCCGAACCAAGCGCACAATCGAGCCGCGTGTGGTTGACCATCTCCAAAATCGTTCGCACCCCGCGGCCTTCGTCGCCGATCAGGGTGCCAAAGGCGTTTTCGAACTCGATTTCACTCGAAGCGTTCGAGCGGTTGCCCAGCTTGTTCTTCAGGCGCTGCAGAAAGAAGTTGTTGCGGCGACCGTCGGGCTTCCAACGCGGCACCAAAAAGCACGACAGCCCGCCTGGGGCGTGAGCCAGCATCAGAAAGGCGTCGCACATCGGCGCCGAGCAAAACCACTTATGGCCCGTAAGCCGATATTCTTCGCCCGAGCCGCTCGGACCGGCCGGAGTCGCTCGCGAGGTGTTGGCCCGCACGTCGGAGCCGCCTTGCTTCTCGGTCATGGCCATGCCCAGCAGCACACCGGTCTTCTGATCGGCCGGGATGAATCGTTGGTCGTACTCGGAAGTCGTGATCCGCGGCACCCACTCGCGCGCCACCTTCGCTTCGCGCCGAAGCGCTGGCACGCCGGCATAAGTCATCGAGATCGGGCAACCGTGTCCCCCTTCGTTTTGGGCCGAGAGGAAGAATAAGGCCCCCCGGGCGACGTGAGCTCCCGGCCGCGGCTCGCCCCAGGGCAGGCTGTGCAGCCCGAATGAGACCGACAGCCGCATCAACGAGTGCCAGGACGGGTGAAACCGCACTTCGTCGATGCGTTCGCCGCGAGCATCGTGCGTGTGGAGCACCGGCGGGTTGTTGTTGGCGTCAAAGCCCCACTGCACGACCTCTTCGCGGCCCAGAATTTCGCCCAACTGATGGGCCTGATCGGCAACCCAATCGCCCCCTTCACGGCTGAGGGCCTCGCCCAACACCCGGTCGGTCGCGAACAAATTGTAGCCCACCAACGGGGGAACCTGGTTTTGAACCTCGTGCGTGGGCATCGAACCGACCTCCCGCAGCGCGCCGCCAAATCGAAACCGCCTCTGCCGGCCAGTATAGCGGTCGAATCGGAGGCGGACCACATTGACGACGGGCCCCGCCTGTTCCGCGCTATTTCGCTGACGGTTTGACGCCGAGGATTAGCTTCCCGGCATCGCAAGGCGCTATAATTCGCATCACCCGATCGAAGCTCTTTAGATTCATTGTTTCAACGGCCACGGCCTCGCTGATTGAGTTGGAGCATTTCTTGCATCGCACAAGGCCTCCTGCGGCTTCGAGTGGCGACATCTAGGCGACTGAATGCAGCTCGATTGGGATAAAATCGTTGAGGAATTTCGCATTCCCATTCGATTCCCGTCAGTACCAGAAAGTGCGGTCCCGCCGGTTTGAAATCGGTTGCTCGGCGCGCTGGCATCAATCACACTTAAGTTCTCTATTCTTGGCTTGTTGGAGATGGTTCAGCCGGGCAAAATTTTTTGTCCTTCGCATGACTGACATCACTCGTATTTTGTCCGCTGCCGATGCTGGAAACCCGAGCGCCGCCGAGGAACTCTTGCCGCTCGTGTACGCTGAGCTGCGCTGTTTGGCGAGGCAAAGGCTTTCTAAGGAGCGTCCCGGACTGACTTTAGACGCGACAGGTCTGGTCCACGAAGCCTATCTACGGCTCATGCCGCCTGACCGTGCTGCCGGGCAAAAACAGCACTGGGACGGTCGTGCACACTTTTTTGCGGCCGCGGCGGAGGCGATGCGGCGAATCCTGGTCGAAAGCGCTCGGCGAAAGCGCCGACTCAAGCATGGCGCGAATCTGCATCGTCATTCGACAAATGATTTAGATCTGGCCGTTGCGGTGCCGCCGGATGACGTGCTGGCAGTTGATGAATCGCTGGAAAAGCTGGCCGACGTCGACGCCCAGGCGGCGCAAGTCG
>PLYM01000203.1 GCA_003153375.1 Planctomycetaceae bacterium | reverse complement strand
AATCACGCGATTGAAGACTTGTTCTTAGGCGGCTTCGGCGAGTTCTTTGCTTGGGAACATTGCGGATGAACACCTGTGGCGGAATATGACGCTGTTCCGCAGACGGGGCAGACCGTTTGGCAGTGGGCGGGAAACATGGCAGCGGAATCGGTTTCTTGTGGACGTTCATCTATTCCCTCCGAGTGTAGCCTTCATTGTACAGCAAGGAGATTGCAGAAACGGGCCAGGAGAGGGTGAAAACGTGAAAGTCGTAGTGAAGAAGCCAGCAAGAGGTGCTGCCGTTTCAATTGTCCGAATGTGCGGACGACGGCCGGCGAAGCCGAAGGCGGCAGGTCTCATTTTAATGGGTCGATTCTCGGGAATCCGAAGAAACGGTTGAGTTGATGCGACAGCAGCACGCGCATTCAACTCGGACATTGCCTCAGGGCTTCAAAGTCCATTCTTTGAGTTTCTTCGATGCCGTGCCAAATGGGCCGAGTTGGTACACCGCCGCACCAGCCGGCGAGAAGGTGAACGGTGCATACGATTCGGCAAGCATCTTGTCGAGGTAGTCGCGCGACGCGACGCCAGTGCTGACGTGCGGATTGAAATGCTCGCCGCTCATCTTCGGCACAAATGTCGAAACGTATTCGATGATGGCCGCGTCGGTGGCGGGATCGTCGTGTGGAGCGGTGAACGCACCCATGGGGCCCGTGTCCAGCATGAACGGCTTCACGGCAGCGATGATGTCCGCTTGCAGCCGTAGAATTTCCGGTGTTGGTCTTGCGCAAATGCCCGCGACGCCCGTCGCGCCGGCCGGGGCATAGTAGAACTTGAACGCCTCCAGCTTCATCGCGTTCACGTTGGCGGCGGCGAGCACCTTTTCTTCGGCGGCATAGACTTTGTCCAGGTCGGCGGTGCGGACGAAACACTGGAGCATCGTGATGTGCGGGCGGTGCGTGGCGTCCAAGGCGAAACCTTGCGGGTATGCCTTGAGCAGCCGCGCATTGACAGCCTCGGCCTGCTTGAGCATTGTGGCATCCGGCTGCAGCAGGATGTCAATCGCGGTGACCTCGGACTGCGCTGCGGGGAAGACGGTCTTCCAATCATTCTTCATGCTGACCACAGTCCAACTCTCTTTTTTCGCCTGTTCGTCGAGCACAGGCGGGAAGGCGCCGAGTTTCACGTCCGGCAATCCGCGCGCCGGGCCGTAGGCGTATTCGCGTGATGCATCATCATGCAACACCAACAGCTCGAATCGCGCGCCGCTTCCGCCCTGGGTGTACTCCAACATCTCTCGGTCGCCAGCGGAATTCCCGAACGCGGCGATGGGACGTCGACCAATATGCTGGTTGATGGCGACGGGTTTGCCGCCTTTATCATCATTGAAGTTCAGCTCTGGCAGACGCAAGAGGACGGGCTTGCCGGCGCGCATCTCGAACTTCGTCTTGATGCTGCTGCCGACGACCTGTTCCGGCGGGATGCCATAAACGTGCTCCGCCCACGGGCGCATGAACTCGATGCCGCCACCGGAGACGATAAAGTTCTTGAAGCTGTTCGCTCGCAGGTACGCGAGTAGTTCGAGCATCGGCTGATAGGCCATCTTGGTGAACGGCTTGCCAGTCTTCGGATGTTTCGCGGTCGCGATCCAATCCTTGACGATCCGTTCAAATTCTACCGTGCTCATGCCCGCGTGCGTGGCCATCATGATTTCGAGAAGTGCATGGTCGCCACCCGCCAGTGCGGTAGTAATGTCACCCTTGAGCAGCGAGTCGAACGGTTCCTTGTTCTTGCATTCGGGATGTTGCGGCGCGAGCGCCTTCACACGATCGAGTGTGAAGAACAACTGCACAGGCACCGGCTGCTCGCACCAGAGCGTGCCGTCGTTGTCGAACACGGCGATGCGCTCGGCGACCGGAACGAAGTCCGGCGAACCTTCCTTGGTCACCTTTTCAACGAAGCCAACGATGGCCTGTTTGGCCGGCCCGTCATTCCACGTAGAAAGTGGGTCTGCGCCATGAGCGATCGTTGTTGCTAATGCCACCGCGCCAACAAACGCAGTCGTGATGAGCTTTTGTGTGCGGGTGGTTTTCACTGCCGGTGGTTTGGCTTGAAGTTGTTCATTTGTATTACGACTCCGGCGGGCGGCCCTTTCCGACCGCGCGCCGGGAGATCAAGCGTGTCTACTTGGACGGGACTTCCTTCAGCTTCTCCAGCACCTCATCCAGGTTGAAGCTGGCGGCCTTCTGCCGCTGTGGGTAGTCCTTGAACGTCATCAGGAAGTCGGCTACGTAATCCTGGGCCGGGACCAACAAGAAGACATGATCCATTAGCCAGTCGTAGTAGGTATTCGACGTGATGTCAGCACGTTCATAGGGGTCCGTCCGAAGGTTGAATATCTTCGGCACACGCAACGAGGTGAAAGGATTGGCCCAGAGTAGCAGGGTTCCGGGCGCCCGCTGTTCCATGAACACAAATTTCCAGTTGTCGTAGCGCAGAGCCGTCAGCTGCTGGTCATCGTTGCAGTAGAGGAACGACTCACGTGGGCTCTTATCAACCTGGCCGGTCAGGTACGGGACGAGGTTGTAACCGTCGAGATGAACCTTGTAGGTCATATCCCCGACCTTGTAGCCCTTGAGGAGTTTGTCGGTCACCTCGGTGTCGCCAGCCATCGCCAGAATGGTCGGCAGCCAGTCGTGGTGGCTGACAATCTGATTGGATACCGTGCCCGGCTTGATCTTGCCCGGCCAACGAACCATCGCTGGCACGCGGTAGGCACCTTCCCAATTCGTGTTCTTTTCGCTGCGGAACGGCGTCATCGCGGCATCCGGCCAGCTATTCATGTGCGGACCGTTGTCCGTGCCGTACATGACGAAGGTGTTGTCCGCGATCCCCGCGTCGTCCAGAGCCTTCAGAACCGTACCGACGTTCTTGTCGTGGTCGATCATCGCGTCGTGGTACTCGCTCTGCCAGCGACCGGACTGGCCTTTGCTCGCCGGTTTGACGTGGGTGCGGAGGTGCATATGTGTGAAGTTCACCCATAGGAAGATCGGTTTGCCGGCAGCTTTCTGTCGTTTGATGAAGTCCACCGCCCGGTCCGCGACATCGTCGTCGATCGTCTCCATACGTTTCTTGTTCAGTGGGCCGGTGTCTTTGATGATCTGCTTGCCGACTTTGCCGAAACGTGGGTCCACGGTCACGTCATTCGTGTCGGTGGCTTTGCAGTCCATCACGCCGCGTGGGCCATATTTCGCACGGAACGCCGGGTCCTTCGGATAGTCCGGCAGCTCCGGCTCCTCTTCGGCATTCAGGTGATATAGGTTGCCATAGAACTCGTCGAACCCGTGAACAGTCGGCAAGAACTCGTTCCGGTCGCCGAGGTGGTTCTTGCCGAACTGGCCGGTCGCGTAACCGAGCGGTTTGAGTAGCTCGGCAATCGTCGGATCTTCCTTTTGCAGACCGAGCGTTGCGGCGGGGAGGCCGACCTTCGTCAACCCAGTGCGCAAGCCGTGCTGGCCGGTGACGAACGATGCCCGGCCGGCAGTGCAGCTCTGCTCCGCGTAGTAGTCCGTGAAGATCATCCCTTCCTTTGCGACACGGTCGATATTCGGCGTTTTGAAGCCCATCAGCCCCATCGAGTAAGCGCTGATGTCGGACTGGCCGACGTCGTCGCCCCAGATGATGACGACGTTAGGCTTCTTGCCCTGCGCTGGAGTGGGCCTCTTTTGAGCCCCTGCCTGAGCAATCTCAAAGTCCGCTTGCGCTAGTAGCAGTTCTTCATTCCTGCCGTTCAAGCAGCATGTTGGCACTGTGTTAGTGTTGGCCAGTCCGGTAGTACTGGAGGCTGAGGGAGTGCTCTGAGCGGCGCTATCGGCGCGCGCCCATTCGGTGATACCCAACGCGCCGTTTGCAGCCACATAGCCGAGCCCTGCCCCCATCGCCACGAACGCTAGGGCTTGGAATCGAAATCCCTTCAACATATACGTCACCTCAAAAGACATGAACAGGTGAGTTGCCTTGGCGCTCGACGGTGCGTGCAGAAATTGGCTTCGATAGCAAGTCTGCTGCATTGTGAAGGTATTGGCGGTATTTAGCCAGGGTCACTGCGCAACGAAATACCACGGGGGACATGCCAGCGGCATCACGATCCAGCCTAAACCGCCGAACTACGCCTCCGCCAGAACTTCTACTTGGATCAATTTCGTCCGATGATTGCCAAGACTCTTGCCTGTTGGCGATGAGAGGGCCGGCCCGGCAATTGGCACAGTGAGGCGAAGCCAGAAAGGGTTCCTTTTCTCGGAGCGACATCCAGTCGCGCCCGGCGATCAACGACGCTCGGGAACCGCAGTCCGATATTCTCATCTCGCAATTCAAAGTCCCGAGAAGCCGTCAACTTGGGAACCGCCGCGGGGCGCCGGTCAAGCAAGGTCACGTCATGCCATGTCGCGGACGGCGACGAAGCGCGTCGCTTCATGATCGAGGCCGCCGATCAGCCGGGCGGGCGGGGCGTTTTTAACACACATCAAAAAAGGGGGCCGGCCGGAAACATCACGGCGCAGCCCCCACGGGGAACGCGACGTGCTACCGACGCGCGCCCCACACGAGGAAGTCAACTAGCCGCCAAGCATCGTTGCGACCACGAAGGGGCGCCAAACAAGCTGCCTTCGCCAAATAGATAGATGCAGACGCTCGACTCTAAGTGCAAAGCGTGCGCCGACGAGAAACGGGACTATCGCAGCTATCGCGGAAGAAACCTGTACAGCGCAGGTGCGCGAGTCGGTCCGAATCGAACCAGCGTGAGTCAAATCCGACGGATGCGCAAAAAAAGGACCTGCGCCACTTGTCATGACGCAAGTCCCCTAGCTACTGCAAGCCTCGCACATGGAGTACGAAGTTACACTGCGCACATTATTGACGATGGCACGCACGAAAGCGCGTTCGTTACGAAAGTGCAAGGATTCGAGAAAGCCCAAGGTCATCGAACCGACGACCAAATAGCCAACCCAACAGCGAAGAGGCCAGCACTCAAGCACAGCCAAAGCCTGCCGGTTGCATCGCGGGCGCGTCCGGAGTCGGAATCACAGCAATGCTCGCATTGAGCCGTCCGACTTGGTGTCTCCTGCCAACAGTTACGACAATGGGTTTCTCTCATAACACAAGGATACGTCGCGGGGACCGCATTGCGCCGCTAATCGCCAGCGATGAGCGAGAAAAAGGGCCTGCCCCCCCTGGCCCGATGAGGCAGGCCCCGATGGAAAATCCCGCGGAGCCTCGCAAGCCGCACAGGAGCGCCGTTTCCCGCCGTCAGCGTAGCACAGCGAAGCATCGAACCCTAAACATTACGGGTTATTAACGATTGGCCGACCTAACCGAGGCCATTGGCCGTTCCGCATCGCAGGCGCCCCGCGGGGGCTGTTTCGTTACTGCCGATCCCTGAGCCAGACAACCAGGGCAGCGACGGACGACGCGATCAGCAACGCGACGAAAAGGTAGATAAGCAATCGAAGCGTACCGAGGTCTAGCATCATAGTGGCGGAGCCGTGGGCGCGCGCAATCTTTGGGCCGCCTATTCAGTAAGGCACGGAAACCTCGGAAGGCGTCAAGAAAAGGGGGCCGGGCCGGAAACTTCACGGCGCAGCCCCCCGGGGGGAACACGATGTTTGCGACGATGCGCGTCCCCCTCCGCGCGGAAGATTGAAATCAGCGGCCGAGC
>PLYM01000273.1 GCA_003153375.1 Planctomycetaceae bacterium | reverse complement strand
GCACTATTCGAGCACCGTTCATACGTGCAGGCCGAAGAACTCGCGGAGCATCTCCTCGATCCGTTGAAAACTCACACAGTGGGCGATGTGCTGGTACATGGCCCAACTCTTCAAGGCGTGAAAGTGCTTGTCCCGCCTTTTGTATCGGCGTGGAAGGAATTTTCGGTGACACTCCAGGCAGCGGTGGAGTGCAGCGGCGCACTCGATGACCTGCCGCCTAATCCCGCTCCCGGTGATCCGCAAATCATAGGCCAGCTTGACGTGCATCTTGTCCGGGTAGCGCTGAATGGCTCTTCCCCGACAGAACGGACATCGCAGGCTCCGGACCACGATCCTCCGGTTGGCCCTGAGTTTCCTCGTGCGCCGCCGCAGCTTGCGGGCGTGTACTTTGCTCAGCGTCTCGTTGGTTCGGACGAATATCTTGTCCCGTTGGTAGTCGAAGTATGCACAGCTGTTGACGTATTCGAGTTCCGGGAAGGCGAAATGCTGTCGGCCGAATTCCCAGGGGAGCGTGGAAGCTGGGATGTCCTCCGCCCGGGCCACTTGCGGCAGCCCGGCAGCGCCACCGGCTTGGCTTCCGCCCTCTCCTGCCCCTTGGACGATCGCGGCAATTAACTCCGTCACGTGCCGCAGGGCGGCGCAGTCCTCTGCGTTGTAGGTGATGAGTTTCTGCTTGACGGAATTCTCGCCGCTCGCCTCCCACGCCCGTCGCCACACCACACTCTGTGACCCGGATGCGTTGCCCTCGGACCAGGTGCAGCCCAGGTACGCGCCTACGTCCTTCAGACCGTTCGAGTAGGTCGGAAAGTAGATGGTGGCGTAGATGACCGAGACGATGTTGCAGGAGTCGGCCAGCAAACGGTCGACCAACTTCTTCCCTACCGCAATCTTCCGCATCCTCCGGAGGAACGCCCGTTCGTAATTGCCGTAGTAAAAAAGGGTGGAACCGGGATACCTCCCCACTACGTCGAGGAACTGCTGAAAGATCGACCTCTCCTCCGACTCCTTGTCGGCCCAGAAGAAGTAGTGCCTCTCCTCCCCGTTCCCAACGACCGTTAGGCCGATGAGGTAGACGAACCCCCGCTCCGGGTCGCCTTCGCAATCCATAAACAGGCGCACTGGCGTTAGCGGAATTGTCGGAGTCCCGAGGATGTAGATCTTCTTTTCCCGGAAGGCCAGCGCCCGGAGGGCAAGGTAATGAGGCCGCTGTTGCATTTTGACCCTTTTCCCTCTCCTCCGCATGCGGAAGGTGCATGACAGCTGGGTCACCGTCGAGATGCCCTTGCGGGCATAGCGATTGACCTCCTTCTCCCCCATACCTCGTAGTAGGGTGATGTTGTCCTCTCGTACCGCCTGCTCGTGGCACCGCTGGCGGAACTCGCACACCGTGCAGTGGTCGTTGAGAAGGAGCCTTGGCACCGAACCTGAAGTCGCCATGTCCTTCAACTCTCGCAGGACGTGCTCGGCCTTCCGGTGATCGGGATTCAACTTCACCTTCGTCGCCTTGCACTCCCGGTCGTGCCAGATGGCCCCGTAAGCTGGAGCCCTTCCTTGTAAGCCGAACAGGATTATCCCATACACGTCGAGAAGTAGCTTCTGCTCTTTCTTGACATGCCGGCCCTCGTGAAAGAGCACCGGCAGGTAGTGGAAATCTCCCAACTTCGACTCCCCCTCCGTTCTTTTCAGCCCGTCAAAATGGAGCGACAGCGAATCATCCTCAAAGGTTCCGTCGAGGATGAATTCCGGACCCCGCTTCAGGCCGGCGGTCGTGAGGCGAGTGTTCCTGACGACCTGATCCCCTGTGTGCTGGACGAGGATCGCGTCGATCGCTTTGAGCCGGACCTCGGCTCGTAGCTCCGTGAGCATTGCCTCGAAATCGCATTTATTCGCCAACTCCGCAGAGAGCTTCAGACGGCCCTTGAATTTGCAATACACGTAGCCTTCCAGCACATCGCTTGTGATCTTGGTAGTCATGATCCAGCCTCCGGCAGGTGTCTTTTCGCCCCGACGCACTTCAATCGCATGAACCTATCCGCATTTCGGATCTGCGGTTAAACCACCCATTTCCGGCACTCGCTGGCCCCCTTCGTTGTAAGCGATGCCGGGGGAACAAATGACACTGAACACCCGGTTCAGACCCACGACGCGTATCGTGGCGATTCAGCGTAACTGCTAAAACTTTTGCGGAAATGGGCCGAGCGGTTGGCGGGCTCCAGGCTCGCTTGTTGATCTATACAACAAGGGTCAATGCGCGCCGAGAATTCCATCCATCCAGCCGCCGCTTGAGCATTACGCTGCATGGCCGGCCGACCACACAAGATGAATTCGCACGAACGAGTCTAAATCGAAGCTCGGGGGCGAAGCCATGGATTGGGATTACTTGACGGTCTATCAGGCACTTGTCGCCAGGAACGAACGGCAGAAAGGATCAGAGACAGACCAGTACGTCACGCTCTATCAGCCACAGCCGCTGGGCAAGAATTGCGCTCTGCTTTACAAGCCAGGCTCCGCTAGGTATTCAGAAGCGCCGGTTCATTTGCATTCCTGGTCGATTCCGCCTCGCGAGAATGGTCCGCCCCGCGACTATTGGCAGGATGACGTTTTCCTGAAGATCAAGCCGACGATTGAATTCGTTGGCCAGGACAAGCCGCATAAGCCCTTTCAATCGTTCAGCCACTATCGCGTCCTGGACTGGAATCGATTTGCCGAGGCATTAGGGCTCGAAGCTGCCGACAAAGACTCATCGGTCCAGTCATCAGTGTAGCGCTGTCCCGCCCGTTCGCTGTCCAAAGTCGATTGCATCGACTGCCACCTACAGTGAAGCTCGGGAATCCCGACAATCACCAGCAGCCGGTCTGGTTCAGGCCGTTTGCGTGTGCAGCCGAGTTAGGCGACTAGTGACCCTGCTCAGCACATGCCTAGTCGCTGATTACGCATTCGCGCACGTTGACCGGAGGCATAACCGCGGCCAGCGACGCTGACCAAATCGCACCGATTTGTCGGAGTGCGGTGATGGGCGAAAGAAAAAAGGCCTGCCCTCCTGGTTCGAAGAAGCAGGCCCCCTTAGCTACAGCAAGCCTCGCACTTTCATGCGGGGTCTACACTACCTACATTATGCACTGCATCGCGGCAGACGCGCCAACATTACCAAAGTGCAAGGATTCGACCGAACGCGAGAGCGGTTCACAGACGCACGCCAATGGCCAACGACCTGGAACTCGCTGACTGCCGCTTAAGCTCAGCACGAGCGATCCTGGCGAACCGGCTTTGTGCGGTCCGTCATCCCACTTCGCTCATGATTTTCGCGGCTAACCCATTATCCCGCTCTGCATAAACTTGCGTGACATCGGCTCGACTATGGCCCAACACGACTTGCGCCGCCTCGAGGCCGAATCGCTGACGAATCTCAGTCGCGGCCGCATGCCTTAGCTGGTTCGGCGACCAGCGGTGATCCTTCTGCCACTCTGCCTGCTCTTCCTCCGTCACCCCTTCTGGCGTAGGGAAAGCCTTGTCGCAGCCACGTCGAATCGCCCTCGCATAGGCGTCCTTCCGGTAGCGTTTGCCCGGCTTGACCTCAGGCCGTCGCGTGCTTCGATCGAATTGCGAGGGCTGGACCTTGCTTTTCCGTTCCTCACGCATTTCCCGTTTCCGCTGCTGCTCGCTCTCGGCCGGAGAAAAACAAAACGACTCGGTATTTCTCAGCAGGTATGGACGCAGAATCCCCTGGGCTCGAGGACCAATGAAGATCACACGTTGGTGACCATGGTGCTCGGTCTTGTGTTTCAGTGGTCGATAGCTCCAAATTTCCTTGGACCGGTCGACATCGGCCGGCCGGAGGCAGCAGACTTCGCCGGGTCGACATCCCACAAGCCGCTGAAACCGGACCATATCGGCCACGACCGCTGGAAGATGGGGCAGGGTGGCATCGACCTTTGCTTCATCAACAGGCAGGACCGGGCCCGGCTCCCTGGCATCCGTTCGCCCCCGCTGGAGTCCCATCACGGATTCCAAGCCTTGCAACACCGCAGGCGGGCAGACCTGTTCAGATACGGCCCACCGAAAGACGCGCTTGATCCTACCAATCCGGGAATTGACGACCGGCCGACACAGGCCGTCGTCGACCATTCGCTGTTGAAGGGCCTTCAGGGCCAGCGGTCCGAACTCACTGACCAGCGTGTGGCCGTAGAGTCGTTTCAACGGTCGAACCGCGTATCGGATGTTGTCGAGCTCTTTGGATGGCTTACCGTCCCGGGTCCGGTAGTGGTGGGTGGCGAAGACCCAGTAGCGCGCCAGCATCTCGACGATGGTCGTGTTGTCGCCTGTTGATGTTCCGGGCAGGCGTCGTCCGCCGGCAAGCCACTCGCCGATCAACCGGTCATACTCGAGCCGGCTGGCGGTCGATCCATGAGGGCCAAGGTAGATATCCGCGCCATTGAGCGTGACCACTGCTTGGCCAGAGGCCTTGTGATGGCGGTACTTGGGAAAGGCGTTCTTGAGACGGGGCATTGTGCGGTTCCTTTCGAAAAAGCGCAAAACGGTAATTACCGTTTTGCCACTCGTGAAAAAGGCCGCGCTGCCGAACGCCGGCAGGTAATCTAACGTGAGATTTCGGCGGGACTTAGAATGAGCGAGGGTGAAGGGACTCGAACCCTCGGCCTCTAGCGTGACAGTCGATCCAGGCCGTGCCCTATTTCTCGGCCGATTTTCACGCACTCATTAAAAGACCCTAGTTTTCTGGGGCTTTTGTTGAGTCTAGCGTCTGCGGCTGCGTTTGCAAGAACTCGCAAACGGAAGCGGCGATTTGCGAGAGTCTCGCGTATCAGAAGCGCACGCGCGTAGCAGCGCGCGTTGTTCTGCGTACTGGTGCAGGTCTGCCTATTCTCTTTTTTCCGCGCTCGCGCTGCTTCGATGGTGCGTCGATGTGGCTTAAGCGCGCTAGCTCGACAGGATAGCGCTAGTTAGCATCAGGCAGCGCGGCCCACGGCGGGCAAGTTGAGGTGGCTGCGCTGTCGTCCCTTTGTTCGATCGCACGGCCCGGAGAGGACGCGTGGAGCGTTGCCCACGGTGCAGCGGCGAAGTTGATGGCCGATCGTGCTTCCGCTGTGTCCTGGCCACGCTGCGGGCCTTGGTCTCGAGGGCTGCGGCTATTCAGGGGCGCGGGCCGCGGCGGTGTCGGCGGCGCGGGCGGTAGCGTGGCCGGCGGCGGAGGTGGGCATTGGTGGAGTTGCAGGTGGTAACAGCCCGACCTGGCCCGGCGACCTCGCATGTTGCCGAGCCCAAGACTCAGCTCGAGGTTGCGCAGCTGCTGGGAATCTCGCGCACGCGCGTTTATCAGATCGAGCACCGCGCGCTGCGGAAGATCCGCGCGGCGTTCGCGGCCGAGGCCCGGACCGCTGGCCTGAGTGTCCCCGAATGGCTCGGTGGGGAAGGATGACGACTCGGGGTCGCGCCCGATTTGCTGCTCGCTGCGCCCGTGCGGGATCGTCCGCGGCTGCCGTGCCTCCGATCTTTCTGGTTTGGGTCGCCTGGTCAGCGCTCCGCGAACAGCCACTCGCGGACGCTGAGGCCGGCGAGCTCGGCTTCATGCTCGATTGCCCTGCGCACCTTCTTTAGCGCGCGCCTTTCGATTTCGCCGGTCCGCTTGCTCGAGATCCCGAGCAGGGCGGCGACCTCTGCTCGAGTCTTAAGCGGCGAGTCTCTGGCGTCGATCATCATTGCGCGCGAAATAACCCGCGGCCTAGGTTTCGGATCTGGGGCCCGGTCCGCGGTTGGCTCGTTGCCGGGTCTGCCGCGGCTCGATTTCCCTGTGCCTTCGCTCGCGCCCGTTTTTCTGTTGGTCCCGGTATCTCGCCGGCCGGCTTCCCGTTACCCGCGGTCGGACCGGCCGGCGGATCTACCTGGGCTCAGTTGCTGGCTGGCATTTCCAGGCCGGCAATAATCCGGGCCATGCCTGGGCCGTGCGCTGCCGTGAGTTCGGCCCTACGTTTTTCTTTGGCTTGGTCCGCGAAGATCGCCTGGAGCGCGGCCTTGCGTTCGTCGATGCCCGCGAAGCTCGCCTTCGCCTCGTCGAAGGTTTTCCCCTCGGCGAACCACGTGGCGCCCAGCTCGCCGAAGGTTTCGACAAACCGTTTGCCCTCCGCGGCCCGGGCGGCCAGTTCTGCTTTCTGGCGGTCGTCTTCGTTGCGCTCGGGCGCCGCCTCCGTGGGCAGTGCGTCCGGATATACCCACTTTCCAGTGCTGTTAACAAAATGCGGGTAGGCGACGGTGGCTTTTTTGCGTTGACTCATGTGCATTGTTCGCTCTCCTTTTGTTTCGGCGGCGCGCTTCGAAGGCGGGCGCCAGCGGCTCCGCTGGTGTAGATGAAATAGCCTGCCAGTCCGACGGTTGCCGCGGCCACCAGGCCGACCGGCGAGATGATGGCCCCGGCCACGGTGGCCACCAGGCCCAGGCCCGCGCCCACGAACGCGGCCGCTGTCTGTCGGGCGCCTTCTTTTGAGCTCCGGCGTCGCGCTCGCGGGCTCTGCGCACGGCCTTGGCGTGGCGCACACGACCGGAAACCTGCGTCCACGCAATCGCGTTGTTTCTCGAGCCTGGTTGCGCCGATGAAGTCGCTGTACCAATCCTGCTGGTCGGCATCGCCCTTGCGTCGACGGTTGCGCATGGTTTTCTCTGCTTAGCGCGGCGAGGTCTTGAGGGCTTGGCTGAAAATGGACACTCGGCGGAGCGCTTCGTTTTCGGTGGTTACTCGCGGGCGTGCAGCGTGGCGAGCAGGGCGCTACAGTCCCCGATCGACGCCGAGCCGGTGGCTTTGAGCCGCGCGAAGCGATAGGACGATTGGGGCGCGATCTCCGCTTTGCCGGTGGCTCCGGCGGATCCGACTCCCCCCGCGCCCGTTTGGGCGATCACGGCGGCGGCCTGGGTGACCGGCGTCGTGAAGGCCGCGTCCGTGGCGACCTGCAGGTCATAGACCATCGTTTGCCCGTTCGGTAGCTGCGTGGTGGTGAGCGCTGGCGCTCCGGCCCACAAGCACATCCCGCGGAGGCCGAACGGTGCCCCCGATGGGTTCATGTCGATCCCGGCGGAGAAGGTCGAGCCCGCGGCTGCGGGCAGGGTCGCGGTGTCGTCGGCGTCTGGCATGCAAAGCAGTGTCATAGCGGGGCCTCTGTTCGGTAAAGGATTTGCGCGGGCGGGGGCGGGTTTGGTTTACCCGGCGGGCAAAGCTTTTGGGGTGTCTACTTCCTTCGCTGCAGCGATCGCCGTTAGCGGTAGACCGGTTCTCCCCCGCCCTGTCCCTGCTTGCGGCGTTGTTTCATTTCTTGGTAGGTCCCCTCGGTCGCGACCATGGTGCGCTGGGCGTAGTCGTCGCCGCCCCCCATGCGCACGGCGGCGGAGGCGCTGAACGTTCCCGAGCTCTTTCCCTGGGCCTCGAGCTCCTTGTTTTTCTTTTCTGGGTCTTCCTCGTCCCCGTCGTCCACTTTGCCGCCCTCGATCGGCGTGAGAGCCATGGCCAAATCCTTGGCCGCGGCGAACGCGTCCTGGGCTTCCTTGAGCGCTTTGTCGGCGGCGTCCCGATCGCCCTGGTTGGCGGCATCGCGACCGGCGTCGCGCGCCTGCTTCTCCGCGGCCGCGGCGTCGGCGAGGTTTTTCTGGGCGGCGGCGTTCTGCTGTTGGAGTTCTGTTTGACTGTTGGCGCTGCCTGTGGCCAAGTTGGCGATGGCCGCCCCATGGCGGCCGCGGCGGTCGGCCCCCTGGGCTTCGGTCTCGGCGTCGATCTTCGCGTTGCGGTCGGCCAACTCTGTGCGCCGGTCGCCCTTGTCGTCCTTGTGGCGATCTTTCTTGCGGCGGTCGGCGTTAAAGTCGATCGTGTCCGCGGAGCTGCCGAAGCCCAGCGCAGCGCCGATAGAGTCGATCCCCTTTTTGATGCCGACAATCATCGCATCCCAGATGTCCGCAACTGCATTGATGACGTTGCGGAAGGTGTCCTCAATGGTCTCGATGGCGAAGATGACCACCGAGAGTCCCTTGCGTAGGCTCTGAATGACAAATTCCCAGCTCGCTTCGATCCCGTTTGCGACCATTTCCCAGCCGGCCAGTACCCCCGTTGTGAGGTTGTCCCAAATGGCCTGCAGGCCCGACCAGGCGGAGGTCAGAATCGACGCGGTGCCGTACACGGCCGCGCGCCAGGTGTCGACGAAAAAATCGGTGAAGGCCTGCCACTTGGCGGAGATCCATTGCGTGCCCGCAAGCCACTCGACGCGGATCAGGGCCCAGAGTACTTTCGCGGCGGCGCCGAGGTCCCCGGCGGCCATCGCGTTGCGGATGGCTTCGAAGGCGCTTTTGACGTCCTCCGCGAGCGGGCCCAGGGCGGAGCGGATCATTTCGAAGGCGGCGCCGGCGGCCCCGCTGGCGTAGGAGAAGTAACCGGCGAGGCCGACCACGGCGCCGATCACCAGGCCGATCGGTGATAAGATGGCCCCGGCTACGGTGGTCACCACTCCCAGGCCGGCGCCCACGAACGCGGCCGCGCTCGCTAATCCTCCAAAGGCGCTGGCGGCGACTCCAAAAAGTAGCCCCGTAGCGACCACGGCGGACCCGACGGCGGCCACGGCAGCCGCCGTGCGCAGTACCGTGCCGACGAGCGCTTTGTTTTCGCGGATCCAGTCGCGCACGGTGATTATTACGCGCAGAATACGCTCGGCGAGTCGGGTGACGTCCTCCACGAAGATCGAGCCGATCGCGGAAAATATCCCCTTCGCCCCGATGCCGAGGCGCGTGAGCGCCTTCTCCATCCCGTGGGCCTTTTCTGCGGCCTCGGTGCTCATCACCACGCCGAGTTCCTCGGCCTCCTTCTGCAGGGAGGCGAGATTGTTGATTACCGGGAGCAAGTTTGCTCCGCCTTTGCCAAACACTTGCATCGCGAGGGCGGCGCGTTGTGTGGGATCTGAGACGCGCCCGACTGCTTTGGCGAGCGTATCGAAGAGCTGGTCGGGGCTCAGGGACTTGAGGATCCCGGCATTGAGGCCAAGCCGGCGCAGCGTGTCCGCGGCCTCTTCGCCCCCCTTGGCGACCTTGCCCATAAACTTGTCCATCCCGCGCAGCCCGACCTCGACGTCTTCGAATTCTCCGCCCGTTGCGGCGGCGGCGTATTTGAGTTTGGAGAGCTGCTCGACGGTGACCCCGGTTTTTTTCGAGAGCGTGAGCAGTGTTGAGCCCGCGGAGCCGTACGCCTTCACAGCGCCGGCGATCCCGGTGGTGGTGAAGGCCTCGGCGAGGATAGAGCCCAGGCCGAGCTTGCTGGTGGCCAATTTGCTGCCCGTGGCCTTGATGCTCTCGGCCCAGCCCTTGAAGCGGGCGGAGATGCGGGTCAACGATCCGCTGAGCTTGTCCTTGCCGCTGATCTCGACGGCGGCGCGGCCCGCTCTGATTTCATTTGCGCCCATGGCGTGGGGGCCCGTGCGGGCCCATTCTCCCGGAGGTTCGTGTCCGTTTCGCTTGTCGGCAGTGTTCGAAGCCCGATGCTCGCTTCGCTTGGCGCGAGCGGCCTAGAAGTGGGGCCGTTGCCTCGCGGCGCGGGCCCTTAAGAAGGCGGGGCTCGGTTCAGGGCGCCGAGCTTGGTGGGCTCTAGCAGATACTACGTGGTCAGCGCTCTCGCGCTCATCCGGCGCGGGTCAGGTTAATGGGTTTCCCATTTGTTTTTTTTGCGCGCTTGGAACGGGGCGCGGGGTTCGGCCGTGCACTGCGGCCGGGCGCCGGCAGGCGGTCCGATCTCGCCGTTTGTTTGGCAGCGGCGCTGGCAATTCGACTGCGTTCGTAACTGTGTTGTGTTATTCGGCTGTTCCCGTTGGGGCCGGGACGCGCGATGGCCCGGTAAGGACCCAAGAGGCGCGCGCGACAGGTGGCGTCCCCCCGCGCGGGGCGCCTGCCAGGTTGGCAGGCATGGCGGCGCCGACCCTAAAGCCTGACGCGGACGCGGGTTGGTGTGGTAGGGAGTGCCGAGGGCGACGCCGGCGGGCAGCCGGCTGCGTGAGACGCTGGGAGCATCCCGGTTAGGCGGATGAAGCCCGGCCGGCCCGCACCACGACTTTACGCGGGCACGAAGAAAACCGCGCGTGTGGCTGCGGACCGGACCGGTCACCTACCTGAGACGTGTGAGGATACGAGCGGCGCCCCGGGAATGTTCGCGGCACGGCCCCTCGCGTGCACGCTGGCAGCGCGGCCCCCCCCCCGAGGTTGTTTGGCGCCGGCCGCGTCGCGCACAGGTCGATGAGGTGCGCGGGTACCGCGGCCAGGCGATCGCGATCGGGGAACGCTGCCGCCATGTCGTGGGACAGCGCGCCCCTTTCGCAATTCTGGATTGTCACCGGCCGGCGGGCCCCAGCAGCTCGGCTCTGATCTTTTCGATCTCCGCGGCGAGCTCCTCGAGGGCTGCGGTGTTTAAGCCTCTATTTGCGTAGAGCGATACGCTTTCAATGGCGTCTTTCTTGCGACGGGCCCCGAAGACTGAAGGGTGGGCCGCGATCAGTCCCGGCGTGATCGACAACCTGTCGCCTCCCGGAATAATTCCATCGACGTAGCCGATCTCCACGAGCTTGGCCCGGACCTCGGTTTCTTGTGCCGCGTGCGCCTCGTACGCGGCGGTTCGAGCGGCATGCATGTCTCGCTCGTAATCGTTGTACAGCGAGTCGATTTCTTCGCGGATGATCTTCTCCTCCGCGAGCAGTTTTAGTTTCTCATGCCCGAGAGCCGACGAGGCCTCGGCGATGCTGCGGGAATTCGAAGGCGTTATCTCAGTGGCCTTCAGTTTCTCCCTTTCGGCTTCGTGCTTTTCCCAGGCAGCGTTGTGGCTTTCAGCGCGGCGGTTGAGTTTGTCCTCCAGAGCCTTGGTTTTTTTGCTGCGTTCGAAGGGCTGGTCGAGTGTTTGAATCGTTCTCACGTTTTGGACTCCGCGGGCGGTGATAAGGGGATTAAGAAAACGGACTCTGGTGGCTCAGCGTTGCTTGCGCAATTGCTCTCGGCGGTCTCTGGCGGCGGCCTCGACCTGGCTGAGCTCCTGGTCTGAAAGTCTCGCGATGGCTGCGCACACCGCGGCGACGTCTTCGGCGGCCGGCGCGCTTGGCTCCGAACGATCGCCGGCGATCTCGGCGCTAGCCTGGCGGGATCGGCCGGCGACAGCCTGGTTGGCCTCGCGGCTCGGCTGCCGCGGACCGGGTGCGACCGATTTGGCGGCTCGAGGGCTGCGTGGCGGCGAGACGCTGCCCGCTGTCTGATCGGCCAGCAGCAGTTTTAAACTGCGGTCGAAGTCTACCTGCGTCCTCCAGGCGAAGGCGTTACGTTTCATGTCGAGTTCGATGGCCTTCAAGAGTTCTGGGCGGTCGCGGTGGGCAATCAGCGATCTTGCCTGCGTCAGCTCGATCTCTCCGCGCGCTAACCTTTGTTGCCAGGCCTCGGGCAGTTCCAAGAGGCCCAATAGGCTGGCGGCCCACGGCTGCGTTTTGCCGAACAATCGCGCGGCGTCTTTCTGCTTGAGGCCGGCGCCTCCAAGCCTGCAGGGCGTGCAGAGCCTTTTGAGGAATCGAGCTTTCTCGAGCGGCGAGAGGGCCTTGCGCTCGAGGTTTTCAATTAGCATTTGCGCCAGCGCGTCTTCGCCCGAGATGTTTCGCACGATGCAGCTGATGGTCTTTTCCCCTGCGGCCTTCGCGGCTCGGAACCGTCGCTCGCCGGCGATCAGCTCGAAGCGCTCGCCCGCTTCGGTGATGAGCGCTCGCACGATGGCCGGCTCGATCAGCCCGAAGCGCCGAACGCTGGGGATCAAACGGTCGATTTGCTGGGTCTCCCAATCTTCGCGAGGGTTGTTCGGGTTGGGATCGATCAACTCGATTGGGATCTGGCGGAGCTGGTCGCGATCGAGCTGGCGGCGATCGCTATGTTGGTTTCGGGCTACGGTGGCCATGGTCGAACCTCTCTTCTAACGGTGGTGATGGTTGGGGCGGCGGCGATGCAATTTCGCGCGAAATAATCCCGTCGCCTCGGTTTGAGTTTTCCGGTTTCCATTCTTGGTGCGCGAGCCTGCTCAGCTTCCGCGCTTCGTTCTCTCGGTGCCGCTTATGCCGCGCGAAATACTGGCTGTGCCCGGCGTCTCGGACACGCTCGCAGAGAAGATCTGCTCGACGAGCTCGACCATTGCGGCAACCTTGCCGGGGGCGACCTGGTGGCCGTGAGCGGCGCGATTGCCGGCCTTGGCGGCGCGGCGGATTTGGCGGTAGGTCGATTCGACCAGGCGGCCCGCGCGCACCAGGTGGCGGGCTCGGCCGGCCAGTCCCCCGAAACCCTTCGGCGGTCGTAGGCCGTGGCGCTGGCTCTCGATTTTGAGCCAGCGTTCTAGCGCGGCTCTCGCTGTCATGGCCGCGGCCGTGGCGTTGCCGCGCTCTAGAAGCGCCCTGGCCTCGAGAAGCGCTTCGGCGGGATTGAGAGCGGCGGGCGGGGTCTGTGGCCTCGAGCCGCGCGAGATTTGGGGCAGGTATTCCGTAGCGTCTTGGCCTGCCTCCTTGCTCGGGTCGACATACCGCTTCGTGATTTCGGTTCCGCTATGCCCGAGCAGCGCAGCGGCCGCGGCGAGGCCTCGCTTAACGGTTGTGATCGTGGCCACGGTCCTGCGGAGCTTATGGATCCCTGACATCGCTTTGCGCGTGCTCGGCGCTACTCCGGCTGCGGCGACGATTCGGCGGAAATGGTTAAAGGCCGCGTTTCGGAGGAGCGGCCATGGAAATAGCAGCTCGCGTTCAGGGCCCCAGATTGCGGCGACGGCGGCGACCGCATCGGGGCCGATGCGGAGGCGCTGGCCGCGGCGGTTTTTCATTTTGTCGCCCCCGACGTTGATCCAGCCGTTTTCCAGGTTCACATCCTGGCGGCGGAGTTTGAGCAGCGACCCACGGCGTAGCGCGGTGTAATAACCCACCAACAAGAACGCGTGCCACCATGCGCCGGCCGGGATGCCGTCGATCGGCCGTTGCCATTGAATGCTCAGCGGAGCCTGGATGATCCGCGCCACCTCCTCCGCGTTCCACGCATCGGGAGCATCAGTCGACTCGGGGATCTTGCGCACTCTCGGGGCGCTAGCGGTTTGCCCGCGCTCTGCCGCGAGCCTCCATGGCGCGAACAGCCTGCGACGGTGACCGTTCACCGTGATGGCGCTCATCCCCCCGGCGAGCAGCCAGGTTAGAAAGTCGCCCGCGATCCTGTCCGATAGCTCGGCCGTCGTAAGGTCTCGGCCAGCGAACTCGAAAAGTAACCGGAACGTGTAACGGTAGTCTCGCGCTGTTTTAGCGCTGCACGCGATCAGCCGCTCCGGCCGGTATGTCTCTTCGTAAAACTCGCGGATTGTTCCGTGCTCTGGCGGCGGTAGTTTTCTGCTCGTCGTCTGCGGCAGCGGGAATTGCTCGGGTGTGAGCATTCGGCCGATTGATTTGAGCCGCTTGCAGTACACGCGGTGCAGCGACTCAGCCCGCCCCATAGACAGGATTTCGTGACGAAACTTCGTGAGCTGCTCCGTGGTCAGCTCCGCGGGTGTGGCGTAGCGGCCCAGGAACACGTCGAAGGCGCGAACCGCGGCCGCGCGGGCGGCGATTGCGGCCGGGTGCTTTGACTCCGCCCCCTCGGCATTGAAGCGCTCGAGGGTGGCGGCCAGCGTTCCCGGCGCGGGTGTCGTCTTGAGAAACGCGGGCACTGCGGCCTGGCGAACGGCTGGCGCTAGCGCGCAGGTTTCCACCAGGCCCAGCCGCGAGGCAAAGCGACTAATCGCGAACAGGCGAGTTTTCAGGCTTCGGGCCCGCTCCGCGCTGAAGCCGTTCTTGCGGATGAGCCGTTCGACGGCGCGCACGTTGTTCGTGGTCACGTCGGCCAACGATGGCGCGCGTCCGAGGGCCTTGCCGAGCCAAAAGATCGCGTGGGTGTAACGGCGAGGGCTGCTCGCGCCCTTGAGTCGTTCGGGTGCGAAACAGCGTTCGAAAAAATCGGCAAGCGAAATTGCCGCGGGGGAGTGGGCTTCGCTCAGCTGAGTCGATCGAGCGATCATTGTGCGGCCCCCGTTTGGTCTGCGTGATTCTGGCAGGCCGTTGCGGCGGCGTTGAATGTTCGAAATGGCTTCGGCGGTCGACCGTCGAGCGTGATCCGGTACTCCTCGGAGCTGAAGCCGGGCGGCATAGTGAGCGCGAAAAATTGGGGCGGCAGGCTGACCCCGTAGGCTTGTTTGCGCCAGATGATGAGGTAGCTGCCTGTCTCGTCCTGCCACTCGCGGTGCGTTCGGGCGTTCCGTCCGCGGATCCGTTTGCGGCGGGTGAACGTCAGCGGCTTGGCGCTTCCTCGTCTCCTCGGTGATTTTGGTGGCGCTGTCGATGTCATTGCCGGTTTTCCTTTCGATGGTTGATGGCCAACTCTTCGCCCGCGGTGCTGGTCGCCGCTTTGGCGGCGCTCGTCTCGTTTTGCTCTCCGTTCCAGACGGGGAAATTGAAGGTTCTGCCGCATCGGGCGCAGTCGCGCCGGACGCTGCGGCCCTGGTGGACGGGAATCTCGCAGAACTCGGTCGAGCCGCAATTGCGACAGGTGGGAGAGGCGTTCACTTCCGTCCCTCCGGTGCCTCGGTAGGCCAGCGATCTTCTATGCCGTGTCGCTTGAAGATTTTTCGGCCGGCCCCGACGAAATACCACCAGGGCGAGCCCATGAGCGTTTTGTCGCGGCGGGCCCGATCAATGCTCAGGAGCACCGAGTCGAGCTCGCGCTCTGGCACCAGGTTGTCGACGATGGCCGTGGCGAATCGAAGCATCGGCGTTTCGCGGATTTCCGGATCGGCGACTCTGGTGCGGATCCTTTCCACGATTTGCTCGATTCTCGCGGAGCGCGCCGGGTTGCCTGGCAAGGCGTACTCGGCTCGTGCGGCGGCCCCGCGGAAGTCCACGCGTGGCGGGGCGGCGGCTGGCTGGCTCGGTCGAAACCCCGCGGCTGCGCCTGCTCTCGCTCGGCGCTCGATGTCTGCGAGCGCTGCTGTTTCGCGGTCGGGCTGCTGGCTGGATCGCTGCGCAGGCGGCGACGCTTTGTCGGTCGGATGCGGCGCTGCATCTGGCGCCGGTTCCGGTAATGCTTGCGGGCCCCTACCTTCAGGTAACAAAGGTTCCAAAGGGTCCAAGGGTAAAGGTCGATGCGCATACCCATACCCCAAAGGATCCCTAAGGCGCGGCGGTTCTGGCGTCACATCTGTCGCCAGAACCGCCCGGTAGGTTGCGCTGTCGGCGCGACGGTTGCTCGCTCCGGCCAGTTCGGCGAAAGGTTCAAGCAGCGGGCGCTCCGCTTCCTGCTTCCCGTCATTGCATACCTCGCGCGGCTCGCATAGGTAGATTCGCGTTCGCCCCGGCAAGCGTTCGAGAATTCTGATGAGGCGTTTTTGGGACAAGGTTTCGAGGTATCTTCTTACGGCTCGACCGCTGGTCCCGTTGAGCTCCATAAGTTCGATGTCGCTGATCCAAAGTTCACCAGGCTGGTGGCCGTTTTTCTTCCAGCACAGGTGAAACGAGCGCTTTGCCTCGCCTCGCAGTCCGGGCCAATTGTTGACCGTCCACTCAGCGCTTTTTTCATCCATGACGTCGACTCCATCGGGTTTGAGGCTGGGATTCTTGGCAGCCAGTTTGCCCGATCACGAAGCCCCCGGCGGCGCGCACATCCTGTGCCGTTTGCTGGGGGGCTTGATTCGGCTGAGGGCCGAAGCGAAGATGCATGGGTTGCTTTCTTTGCCGCGATCGGGCTTGCCGGCCCGCGCGGCCTTTTTTATTGGCCGCGACGCGGTTTGTTTGGGTGCCCTAGCAGTTCGGCGTGTGTGCGAGCTCGGACTCGGCTCGCTGCGTTCGCGCCTTACGCTCGCGCGTTGTTTCAGGTGCGGCTGGCCGTTTCGCGGTGTCCTGCGCGTTCAAGGCTTCGTAGAAACGACCGAGCGCCTCTCGAGACGACATCCGGACGGTGCCTCGGCGGACGCATTCGAGGAACACGAGTTCGCCGGCCGAGCCCCGTAGGCCATCCGTCATCCAACGAAAAATCGTACTGACGGAGCGGGGCCTGCCGCTCCTGCAGGAAGGCACCATTTTGGCGAGCTTGTGTAGCCGGTATAGCTTCTCCCCGGCTAGCTTTCTCGTTGCGTCCGGCTCTTGCGCACCGGGCGCGGTGCTTATTTTCTTGGCCATCGATAGTTCCCCTGTGGCTTGCAAGCGAAAGCGAGCGTTCGACACACGCATTGAATGTGTGCGAGGGGGAGACCGTTGGAAATGTTGCAGAGTTACAGTGCCGTAAGTCCGTTGGCGGCAGTGTCTTCGTGGGGCCCTGCGCGCGTCAGCTGAGGCGCGCTTTTGACGAGCGATTTTGAGAACGGCCCCGAGCGGGGCGTTTTTTCGCGCGCGGTCGTTGGCGCGGTGGCACTGGATCGAGTCCGTTTTCCTCGGCGAACTGATTGGCTAAGAATGCGACCCCGCTGAGGCTTTTGATGGGTTTGGATCCCGGCAGTTTCTCGGCGCAGAGCTTGATGATCTGTTTATAGGGGTCCGGCCGTGCTTTCGTGCACTCCAAGTAGCAAAACTCGCGGCGTGGATCTTTGGTCTGGCCCTGGGCGGCCTTCGCGGGTTGGCGCGGGGCTCGGTACTCGCGCCCCACTAGGCTGGTGGCCCAGGTCCGGCGCAATTTCTGGATGAGGCCCGAGACCGGCAGCCCGGATTCGCGACCGAGTATTCTCAGCCGGTGCAGGTAAGCGTTTTGAGATCTCGGCCAGGCGAAGAGCCGCGGCTCGGTTGGCGGCGAAGGCGCGGCCTGGATCGCGTCTAGCGTGTCCGGGCTGAGTTCTCGGGCGCGTCCTTCGAACGTTAGCACCTTGTCGCTGAGGTTCGCTTTCGTTAGCGCCAGGCACTTCCCGAGCCCGAATCCGGTATCGAGGATAAACAGCACCAGTGCCATGTCGTGGCGGTTGTCCCAACCGGGAGGCGGTCGTTTCGGGTGAAAGATGCGGATCGCTGCGAGCAAGCTTTCGATCTCTTCCTGGCGGAAGGCCACGGGGACAGAAGTTGCGCGGCGTGGCCGATCGTTAATTTGGTTTTCGGCGTTGCGTCGCGCCTTGGCTTGCGTGGCCGGTTTGATCCGCATCCGGGCGAGGTGGCGCTCGATGGCGTTCATCACATCCTGCGGCGTTTTAAGTTTTTCCCATCCGTCCGGGCTTTCATTGGCGGCGATTCGAATTTCTTCGAACGTTTTCCCTATCTCACGCTGCTGGTGGCAGTATCGATTTCGGTCCGCGTTGGACGTTTGGGGCCGGCGCTGCGCGATGCTGGGGTCGATGTACCGGAGGCCGTGGGAGTTGGCAGCTCGTCGCGACCCGTAATAGGCGTGGCCCAACTGTGCCCCGACGGTTTCGAGGATGCTCGTCGAGCTTCGGCGGAGCGTTCTAATGGGGTCGCTGCACGGCAGGCCTGCGAGCTTGAAGAAGAGTTTCAGGCGTTTGCGGTAGACTTCCTCGGTGTAGGGCCACGGCGCGAGGCGGTCGCTGGATCCTGTTCCGCGTCGGCGAATGGCGTCCATTGTGTCGGCGCGCAGGCGGTGGGGTATCCTTTGCGTTGCCTTGCTCCTGGTCGCCTCGGGGCTGATCCAGCCGTCTTCGTCCACATCCGCGGCTTTAAGTTGTGTGCACGTGGCCAGCGGCAAGCCCGTATCACGAATGATGAGCAGCAAAATACGATGCTCGAGGGGGCCGAACCCTGGCGCAGCTGGCCCCGTTTCTTCGCGGTCGACGACTGCCAGCAACCGTTCCCAGCCTTCCGGCTCGATCCTGTTTCCCGCGGGTTGCGGGCGCTGCACCCACTCGATTTTGTTTCGGTCTGGTTGGCCGACGAGTCGTCTACTTGCGGCGTAATAGTAGAGCCTGACAATGCAGCTTTGCCTCTCGGCCAGCGTGGCGCTTGCGAGGCCTTCGTTGCGCAGCGAGGCGACGAAATCGTTGGCCAGCGCCTCGGAAAAGTCCCGCAGTTCGAACGGCGTTCCGTGTTTCGCCTGGTGCCACTTGTCGAATGCTCGCGCCGCTTTCCGGAGGTTTGGCGAGCTGTCGTCCCCGAGACGGTGTTTCTTCAAATACGCGGCGACCAGGGCCTCGAGGGCGCTGGCGCTCGGCGGCTTTTTCATGGCGGGGCGCCAGCGATCGCGCTTCAGCACTCGAGCGACCGCGGCCGAATCGAGAACAACGGTTGCTCGGTAGGCACGTCCATCCGGAGGGCTCACTCTCTTCCCGTCTTGGTGGCGGAATTTCCCTCGTGCACGGGGTGGCGCCCAGCGGCGGCTCGATCGAAAGGTATCGGCCGGGGAGTCAGCTCGCTCCGCGAAGAGGATGATTTTCTGGTTGTCGAGCGGAGCGACGAGAAGCCCGCATTTTGCGGCCTGGTTTCCGAGTTCCACTAGCGCGTCGCGGCGACTGTTCACGGTTGCCGCGGCGTATTGCGCCTTGTGCAACATCGCGAGGCAGTTGTTGATTCGGTTCTCGGACAGGTCCGCAGGTTCGCCTGGTCGGCGTATCTCGCGACAAAACCTCGAGAAAACCCTCGCGGCGGCGTGGATCGGCTTGGCCGAGTCAGGCAGGTAGCCGCGCTCGATCACGAACTCGGCGGCGAAACTCTCGAGGGTCTGGCGCGGTTGCTCGGCGCCAACGTTCCGCGGTTCCATGGTTCACCTTTGTTAGCCGGGCCAACCAGGCCGCCGCGCGTCCAGGTGAATGAAACGCGTGGCAGCCGGTTGTGAGCGGTGTACGGCCGCGCCCCGGGCAGTTGAGAATCTAGCCTATTTGTCGCATGACTTCCAAACCGAGCGAGCTGTCGCGCTCGGCATAGATCTGGGTGACGTTCGCGGCCGAGTGCCCCAGGCAAACTTGCGCGGCCTCCAGGCCGAAGCGTCGGCGGATCTCCGTAGCGGCCGTGTGGCGCAGCTGGTTCGGTGTCCATCGGGGGACTGCTCGTTTCTCTTCTCTTGCGGTCCCATTGTCCTGCATGGCTTTTTCGTTGGCTGCGTCGCAGGCGCGGCGGACGGCTCGCGCGTAGACGTCCTTTGTATAGCGATCCGTAGGCCGTACCCGCGGGCGGCTTTTACTTCGATCGACTTGGGACGGTTGGACCGGAGTTTTCCGATGCTCCCGCAAGTGCTCCTTCCGTTTGCGTTCGCTCTCGGTCGGCGTGAAGCAGCGGGCGTCCCCATCGCGCAGCAGGTACGGCAGCAGGATCTGCTGCGCCCTTGGGCCGATGAAAATGACGCGGGCCCGGCCGTGGTGCTGGGTCTTGTGACTGGCCGGGCGATACTGCCAGGGCGTGGCCCGGCGGTCCACGTCGCGCGGGCGCATCAAGCAGATTTCCCCCGGCCGGCAGCCGGTGAGCCGTTGCACGCGGACCATGTCGGCGACGATCGCCGGCAGGTAGGGCAGGGTGGCCTCGACGTGTTCATCGTTGACCGGGCCAATGGGCTCGGTTTCGCGGGCCTCGGTTCGGCCGCGTTGTAGTCCCCTCACGGTTGCTAGCGCGTGGGATAGGCTGGCCGGTACCAATTCTTGAGACTCAGCCCAGCGAAAGATCCGTTTGATGCGGCCGATCCGGGCGTTGACCTGGCCTCGGCAGACTCCGTTGACCGGCGTTCCGAGCCGGCTGGTGAAACCGGTGATCATCATGTTGCGGACGGTTTGGAGCTTGAGCGGGCCGAAGTTCCTGGCCAGCTCGTCGCCGCACAGCGCGACCAGCGGCCTGGCTGCGTGGTCGAAGTTGCAGACCTCGCCTGTTGGCTGGCCGTCCTTTTGATAGTGGCGCAGGGCGTGGCGTCGCCAGGCTGCGACCAGTTCGATGATCGTGATCTCGCCCTGCGGCCTCGCGGGCTCTGGCTGACCGTTGCTCCAATCGGCGATCAGTTGAGCGTACTTCGCGTAGCTTTCCGGCGACCCGTATTCTCCCAGGTACAGAAACTTGCCCCACAGTCGGACGATGGCCTGCCCCGAGGCCTTGTGGAAGCAGTAACCGGGGACCCTGCGCTTGCGGATGGTTGACATAGCGAACCTTTCCTCTAAGAGCCGCGCGTGTAAATACGCGCTTTCCCAGAAAACAGGCCGCTGCTGCCAACCGTTGGCAGGTAATCTAAGTGAAGATTTCGGCGAGACTTAGAATGAGCGAGGGTGAAGGGACTCGAACCCTCGGCCTCTAGCGTGACAGGCTAGCGCTCTAACCAACTGAGCTACACCCCCAGGTTATTGATTGATCGACGGCGACGATGTCAGGTTCGCCGGGCGTTCACCTACTGTGCGAAAAAACGGCTTTTGATCTGGCGGCGTAAGTCACGGCCGCATCGAAAGTTGCACGATTCTGATCCGGCTGTTGGTCCTCGTTGAACAATGAGAGCCCAACGAGCGGACGAATTCAGAACCACGACCAATATCACAAACCCTAGGTCGCTGGTCAAGGGAACCGGGCCATTCCCACGGGTTCGACCAGTTCAGGCCGCAAACGGCCCGTCTTCTCCCGACCCGCGCTCAGCCGGTGCCACACGTATCCGGCGGTGGCCAAGACGAGGCCCACCCAGGCGATTGTCCATGCGCGATGTTGCCTGGCGGCCACCAGGTCCTCGTGCGTGCGGCAAATCTCAAAGCAGGCTTGGAACATCTCGTCGGTTGACTGGCGGCCGGAGCGCACCGTGGCTCGGGGGTCGGGATTGTTGGGGTTTGCGGTCGAGTTGTCGTACACGGCCGTAACGGTGATCGCGGTGCCGCGCGGCAGCTCGCGCGGCGTGCTGAGCACGTAGCGAAACTGCCAGGCGAAATCATAGGCCGGCACGTCGAGCAGAAGTTCCGTCTCGCCGTTCGGATAACGCGCGTCGAACCGCATCGACTTGCCGCGCCAGTGCATGTGCGGATAGAGGGCATGGAGCGTGTAGTCGTCCTCCACCGTCCAGCGATGCGTGACGGTCTGGAGCGACTCGGGCTCGATCACCAGATAGTCGTCCAGGATCGCCCGCGTGGCGATCTGCTTGTGGACTTGTCGCGGATCGGCCAATTCCAGCGCCAGGCTGCTGATGTCGCGTTGCGCGCTGCCGTTGGGCGTGTAGTGAACCGACATCACGATCGTCCAGCCGGCGGGAATCAACTTGGCGGTGCCTGGCGGGAACTGGGTCACCGAGTTACCCGGCACGGCCACGGCCAGGTAGTAGTCACCCAGGCTGTTGACGTACAGCCGGTCCTTGTCGGCTCCCTTGGGCTTCACATAGACGTTGATGTGGTGTACGACGGCGCGATTGCCAGGTCGAATCTCCACGGCCTGCACCCAGGTGTCGCTGGTGAATCCGGGGTCGATCACGAACTCTTGATAATCGAGAACGCCCTCGCGCGGAACTTCGAACGCCGTGGGCATCGACAACACCCGATCGGCCCGAATCTGCCAACCGTCCTGGAACCTCGGCATCCGCAGCCGCTCGGTCGGATCGCCCTCGGGCGCTCCGGCGTCGATCCAAGCCAGGATCAGTCGCCGCTGCTCGTCGGACAAAGAACGGTCGTTGGAAAAATGTCCTCCCCGAGCTCCCCACGGCGGCATGCGTTTCGCGGCGACCACGTCGCGAATCGTCTCGCGCCAGATGACGGCGTCTTCATATTCAACCAGCGAGAACCCAGCGGCCTCGCCCGGTCGATGACATTCGACGCAACGGGCATCCAGAATCACGGCAATGTCGCGTGAATAGGTGATTCCTTCGTCCACCGCGATGGCCGGACCGCGGTCGAGGTGGCAGCCGACCGGCTCGGTTTCGGCAACCTCGATCGGCTGGCGTGCCAGCGCTTGGCGAATCGCCTCGGCCAGGTCGCGCCGCGCGGGCGCCGTGCGACCGTGAACGCCCGGGGCATACTGATCGTCGATCCGCCCCCGGTAGATCACCTCGCGCTGTTCGTCGAGCAGAAACACTTCGGGCGATCGCGTCGCGCCAAATTCCTCGACCATGCGCCCGGCGTCGTCGTGCAGCATGGGGAAGTTCAAACCCTTGGCGAACTCCCTCGTCGCCTCGAAAGTGTCGTGACGATTCGCGCTCAGCGCGACAAACGCCACTCCGCGTGGGCCAAATTCCTCGCGCAGTTCATTGAGTCGCTGCGAATAGAGGCGTGCCAAAGGGCACTCGAGCCCCAGAAACGCCACGACGACCAGGGGGCTTTCGGCCAGGGCGTCGAATCGAAACTCCTGGCCCATCGCGACACGACAGCCGACAATCGTTTTGCTCTCGGCGGCGATCGCTCGGTCTGCGGCGGCGATCGTCACGCTGATCACGATCCAAACCAAGATCAGACACCGCATGCGCGCAGTTCCAGGCAGTTCCAGAGACACGAGTTTGCTCCTGCTCAACCAATACGTCTCTTCCGCGCCTCCGGTTGGCGACGCGGAAAATGGTCCTCACGAGAAAGCCCAATCGTAGTGATTGTGCCGGCTGGTTCGGACGAATCGATTCGGAGTTACGATCGCAGCCAGACACTTCGCTATCGAGCAATATGGCGACGCGGTTTTTGTCCTACTTCAGCCTGTGGCACCGTTCGTAACCTAGATTTACCAAAGAGCAATCAATCGGCCCCCTTGGCAAAAAGATGTCGTTTAGCAGCCTATACCGATCGGTCATGCTGCACCTCGCACGGTACGACTATTACCAGATTGGCGTCCTGATGGTCGTGATCTGCGTGGTCGGCTTCGTGCTCCTGCAAGGATTTGGATCGCGTAAGAATTACTAACGCCCGCGCATGGCGACGCTTCGAGTGGAAACGTGCGCGCCGCGCTCGCCTCAAAAAACTCGTTTGAAACCCGCAAAGAGCTAAGTCATGGACTTCCCCTACGAAATTCCCCTGCCTGTGGCGTTGTCGATCATCGCGGTGTTGGGCTACCTGGCGGGTCGCGGATCGCGCGCCCGGGCGGTTTACGAGGCCGACAAGGCCCGCCGCGAGCTGCGCCGCGCCAAGGTGATCGCCAAGGAGCTCGAACAAATCGCCGAGAACGTTCGCAAGAACCTGGCCGCGCACCATTCGAACGTGGCCCGCTTCAAGGACCGCGTCAGCGAACTGGGCACGCAGGACAAGGAAGCCGCCTGGCAGGAATTGTGTGGCGAGGCCGAGCAGATCTTGAAGCCGACGCTGCGGTTGGCCGAGCAGATCGCCCAGTCGTATGACGAAATTCGTCAGCAAACCAATCAATTGATGACCTTCAGCGAAATTCGCACCGATCCGTTGACGCGGGTCAGCAATCGCCGCGGTCTCGACGAGACGCTCGACTCGATGTTTGCCTTGATGGAGCGCTACGAGGAGCCGTTTTCGCTGGCCATTTTTGACATCGATCACTTCAAGCAGGTGAACGACAAGAAAGGCCACTTGCACGGCGATCGCACGTTGCAGGCCGTGGCCCGCATCCTCGACGAGAGCGTGCGCGACACCGACATCGTGGCCCGTTACGGCGGCGAAGAGTTCGTGGTCGTGTTGCCCAAAACCACGCTGCAAAGCGCCTGCCTGTTCGCGGAGCGGGTTCGCAGCCTGGTCGAAACCGGCCTCGGGCTGACCATCAGCGGTGGGGTGGCCACGGCGCTGGACGGCGACAACGTGCAAAGCCTGCTGTCGCGGGCCGACTCGGCTCTGTATAGCGGCAAAGCCGCCGGACGCAATCGGGTCTACCGCCACACGGGCACCGACATCGAACCGATCGAAACGCGGGTTGCCGACGAAGTCGCGGTCTGAGCGACCTAGGCTGTCTGCCGAGATTCCTCGACGTTTTCCCACTGCCGCCTGCGCTGCCGCCCCATGCGGCCGGACGTTGGCAACCGCGAGACCACGGTTCGCGGCACGTTGACGAAACGGCAGCCAAGTTTTACGATAATCAAGTATGCGGCGGACCCTTGCGCAAGCTCCCTGCTCAGGGGCCAAGGCTGCTGGGAATGGGTCATTTCGACTCCATGACACGCTGAAGGAGGGTACGCACATGCCGTTGTTCGAAGTGGAGACTGATTGTCATATCATTATCACCTGGGCCAGCGACGAAGATGCCGCCTCGACGGTCGTCAACGAAGCCTATCCAGGTGATCGGGTGATTCGACTCACCAAGCGACCCCGCGACACGTGGGTGATTTCCAAGTCGGCCCTAGGCATCGCCGCCAAGCCGTCCGACCCCTGCTCGACCGCCCGCGATTGCCTGTCGAAGGCCGCCGGCGACAAGGTACACGCGATTCGGCTCTATATGCACGAGACCGGCTCAGACCTGGAGCGCGCTCGGAAGGTGATCGAGTCCAACATGGTCATGGGCTGGTAGCGCCAGCCGCCGCGTCACGACCTGCGGTACAGCACTGTTGCTGACGTGGTCTCGTTTTGACGCGGCACCGTTTTTGACGTGACACCGTTTCGAACGCCAGGCAGTCCATTCACTAGCCCGACGCGCCAGCGCGACCTGCGAATGTCGCGCTCGTGCCTCGGGCTAGTTGTGTCTTCACGCGGCCCCGGCAAGAGTTCTGGCGGCAATTTGACAGCCCCTCGGCGGGCAGTCTATCGTACCCTCTGCGACCGACATCGGCGTTTTCTCCGGGGGTGCAGACGTTGCGCGCCACTCTGCTGGCTTTGGCTTGGATCTGCTGCGCGGCCATGGCGGCGCCCTTGGGCGCGGCCGATGCCGTGGACTTCGAGCACGACGTGGCCCCGGTATTGGTGCGCCACTGCGCCGGATGCCACAACGCTTCGGACCTGGCCGGCGGCCTCGACCTGACCCAGGCCGCCACGGCAGCCAAGGGCGGCGAGAGCCAGCAGCCGGCGATCGTGGCCGGCGACGCCACGGCCAGCCAACTTCTCGCCCGCATCACGGCCAGCGAGATGCCGCCGGAGGGCAAAGGGCAACGCCTGTCCCAAGCCCAAATCGCTCAACTCACGACCTGGATCGCCTCCGGCGCCGTTTGGCCAGCTGGGCGAACACTGAGCGCGGCCGAGTTCACGACCGATGTCCGCGCCGGACGCGACTGGTGGTCGCTCTCGAAGCCCAATCGTCCCCCGGTGCCAACCATTCGCCAGCCCCAGCGCGTGCGGACGCCGCTGGATGCCTTTGTGCTGGCCCGGCTCGAAGAACTCGACTTGTCGCCGGCCGCCGAAGCCGACCGCGCCACGTTCATTCGCCGCGCTTCGCTCGATTTGCTCGGGCTGCCTCCCACGCGACAAGAGATTGACGCGTTTGTCGGCGACGGCTCGCCGGACGCCTATGAAAAGCTCGTCGACCGGCTGCTCGCCTCGCCCCGCTATGGCGAGCGCTGGGCGCGGCACTGGCTCGACGTGGTCCGTTTCGGCGAGAGCAACGGCTATGAGACCAACACCGCCCGGCCCAATGCCTGGCCGTATCGCGATTGGGTCATTCAGGCCATCAACGACGATTTGCCCTATCCCCAGTTCGTGCTCCAGCAGTTGGCCGGTGACCAGTTGGGCGTCGACGCGGCCACGGGCTTTCTGGTGGGCGGAGCTCACGACGCCGTTGGCAGCCCCGACATCGAGTTGACTCTTCAGCAGCGGCTGAACGACCTAGACGACATGGTCTCGACGGCCTCGAGCGCCTTCCTGGGCCTGTCGGCCAATTGCGCCAAGTGCCATGACCACAAATTCGACCCGATTTCGCAGCACGACTATTACGCGCTGCAGGCCATTTTCGCGGGCGTGCAGCACGGCCAGCGGGCGTGGCGCACGGGGGATTCTGAGCAGCGAAAGCAACAGGAGACCGAGCTGCGCCAGCAACTGGCGACCATCGAGCGCGAAGCGCAGGAACTGACCCGAGCGCAGCAGCCGCTGGCGCATGTCGGCCCCGCGCCGCCAACGGCCCGGCGTTCGGCGGTCAGTCCGCGGATGAACGTCGATCGTTTTGAGCCCGTACGCGCGCGATTCGTGCGGTTGACCGTGTTGGCCACCAGCCAAAGCGAGCCCTGCATCGACGAGCTGGAAGTATTTTCGGCCGAGGAGCCCTCGCGAAACGTAGCCCTGGCCAGCTTGGGTGCCAGGTCGGCGGCATCGAGCGTGTTCTCCAACGGCACCTCGAGTTTGCACAAGTTGGACCACATCAACGACGGCCGCTATGGCAACAGCCATAGTTGGATTTCGGCCGAGGCCGGCGCGGGCTGGGTGCGGATCGAACTGCCGCAGCCGACAACAATCGATTGTGTCTGCTGGGCTCGCGACCGCGAAGGCACGTTTCGCGACCGTCTGCCGACTCGCTACCGGATCGAAGTCAGTGTCAACGGCGAGGCCTGGCAACGGGTTGCCGACAGCGAAGACCGGCAGGCGTACGACCCAGCCGTGGCCGCCGTGAGCTTAACGCCTGCCGACAGCCTGCCCCCTGACGTTGCCGAGCGCGTGGCCGGCTTCCGCCATCAGGCCGAGTCTCTATCGGCTCGACTCGAACAGCTGACGCCGCAGGACATTTATGCCGGCACGTTCGCCAAGCCCGAACCAACGCACTTGCTCTATCGTGGCGAGCCCCTGCAAAAACGCGACGTGGTGAATCCTGGCGCCATCGTGGCGGTCGGGGCTCCGCTTCCACTGGCCGCCGACGCGCCGGAAGCCGAGCGCCGTCTGGCGTTGGCCCAATGGATCGGCAGCCCGCTGAACCCGCTGACGGCTCGCGTGTTCGTCAACCGCATCTGGCACTACCACTTTGGCCAAGGATTGCTGAAGACGCCGAGCGATTTTGGATTCAACGGCGGCCGCCCGTCGCACCCCGAGCTGCTCGATTGGCTGGCCAGCGAATTCATGGCCGCCGGTTGGCGCCCCAAAGCGCTGCATCGCATGATCATGCTCTCGGCCACGTATCGTCAGTCGAGTCAGCCGAATGCGCGCTGTGCGGCGATCGACACCGGCAATCGACTGTTGTGGCGGTTTGCGCCGCGCCGGCTCGAGGCCGAAGCGATTCGCGATGCCGTGCTGTGGACCAGCGGCGCGCTCGATCTGCGGATGGGCGGACCGGGGTACGACGTTTTCGAGCCGAATACGAACTACGTAAAGGTCTATACTCCCAAGAAATCGTTCGGTCCGGCCGAGTGGCGGCGCATGGTGTACCAGAACAAGCCGCGGATGCGACAGGACGCCACGTTCGGCGAATTCGACTGTCCCGATTCCAGCCAGACCATGGCCCGGCGAAACATTTCAACCACGGCCTTGCAGGCTCTCAACCTGCTCAATGGCCCCTTCATGCTGCAACAGGCCGGTTTGTTTGCCGGGCGTCTGGAGCGCGAAGCCCCCGGCGACGTCGAATCGCAAATCCGCCTCGCCTTCTGGCTGGCCTTTGGACGCCCGCCCGAGAGCGATGAATTGGCCGCGGCGCGGGCGCTGATCGGCGAGCAGGGTCTGCCGGTATTTTGCAGGGCGTTATACAACGCGAATGAGTTTTTGTATCTGAATTAGCTCAGAACGATGTGGTGCTTGTGGCGGACGAATCGCCCACCAAAAAGACGAACCACCCCAGGACGCGCTACCCGGGAAGGTTCCTGCAAGGTGCCCGGCAAAGTATCCACGTGCGAGCGACCTGGAGTCCCTCGACTTGGCCGTGATAGGGCTTCGTGCCGTCAAGCCGCGTGTTAAGATTGGGGTGGTAAGCAGACCCCGCACTTCGACGATGCCAAGGGGATCGCTGTACGACACGATTCAGCGGCTTGTGGCCGAGGACAAATATATCGTTGGCGAGCACGTTGCCGAGCGATTGGAAGAGCGTGGTATTTTTGGAGTGGCAGGCGGTCGTCGGATTTGACGGCGCTGAATTGATTTGTGAACGGGCCGACGCGCTTCCAAATCCAGTTGTTGAAGTTCGAGAATCGTTACCCGACGGCACGGAGTTTAAGGCTGTTTGGTCTCATTTGCGGAAAAGCGGTGTCGCCAAACTGGTAACCGTGCACTTTTTCGATCAGAGTTAACCATGAAAATTCCTGGACAACGAATCAAACGAACCCGGCTGATTCAAACTGAAAAGTATGTGGTTGCGATCGAAGTCGAAATGGTCGTTCCGATCGACGACACCGACGAGCCCTGCTATGAGTCGGAGACTGTTCAGTTGCTGCGAGAGGTGAAAGAGCATGCCGAGCGCGGCGATGTGGCCTGGCTGGCTCAGCGAGGCAAGGTTTACGCGGCAGTGGATGCCGCTTGATTGTGTGCCACGCGGTGCTTTCAGATTGGAATAAGTTGTCCCACCATGCCCCCAGACAACCCACTCTCACCCGCTGGCCTGCGCTTACTCGATCGGCGCAATTTTCTCTCACACGCCGCCGGCGGGCTGAGCGGCATTGCGCTGGCCGGCTTGTTGGCGCAAGAGGGATTGCTGGCTGCCGAAGCGGGGCCGATCCGTCCGGCGATTGCGCCCGAGGCGCCGCTACGGGCTCGCGCGGCCCACTTTCCGGCGCGGGCCAAGCGGGTGCTGATGATCTTTTGCTCCGGCGCGTGCAGCCATTTGGATACCTGGGACTACAAGCCCGAGCTGATCAAGCGGCACAACACGCCGATGCCGGGCTCCGACAAGCTGGTCACCTTTCAGGGCAAGAGCGGCAATCTGATCAAGAGCCCGTGGAAATTCAAGCCGCGTGGCCAAAGCGGCAAGATGGTTTCCGACCTGTTGCCGAACCTGGCCGAATTGTCCGACGAGATGTGCTTCATCCACTCGATGACTTCGAAAATCAACACCCACGGCCCGGGTGAGAACTTCATGAGCACCGGCTTCACGGTCGAAGGCTATCCGAGCGCCGGCGCGTGGATCTCGTACGCTTTGGGCAGCGAGTGCGACAACTTGCCCGCATTCGTGGCCATACCCGATCCGCGCGGCCAACCTCAAGCCGGCCCCAGCAATTGGTCGAGCGGCTTTTTGCCGGCCGTGTTTCAGGGCACGTCGTTCAATGCCCAGGAGCCCATCGCCAACCTGGCCACGCCGCGCGAACTGAGCGCCGCAGCCGAACGTTCGACGCACGACTTTCTCAAGCTGCTCAACGACAAACACCTGGCCCGCAATCCGGGCGACAGTGAGCTGAGCGCGCGCATCGCCAGCTATGAGCTGGCCGCCCGGCTGCAACTGAGCGCGCCCGAGGTGGGCGACCTGTCACGCGAGACGACCGCCATGCACGCCAGCTATGGCACCAACGACTCGAATACGATCAAGGCCGGCTTTGCCCGCAACTGCCTGCTCGCGCGACGACTGCTCGAACGGGGCGTGCGCTTCGTGCAACTCTTCAACGGCGCGTACGCGATGGGAGAAGGCGTCGGCAACTGGGACGGCCACAAGACGCTCAAGACCCAATACGAGGTCCATGCGCCGATTCTGGACCAGCCCGCGGCGGCCTTGCTCAAGGATCTGAAGGCCCGCGGGCTTCTCGACGACACCCTCGTCGTCTGGACCACCGAGTTTGGCCGCATGCCTACGTTTCAGGCGGGGGCGAATGGCCGCGACCACAACCCCAAAGGCTTCACGGTGTGGCTGGCGGGCGCGGGCGTCAAGCGAGCCCATAGCTATGGCCAAACCGACGAGTTCGGTTATCAGGCCGTCGAGAACCCCAGCAGCGTGTATGAACTACACGCCACGATTCTGCACTTGCTGGGGCTCGATCACCAGCGGCTGAGCTACTTCCACAACGGCACCGAGCAGCGGCTCACGTTCGTGCACGGCCGCGTCATTCAAGACGTGCTCGCCTAGCTCACGCTGCGCTTAGCGAACCGTGGGCTGATTGGCCGACTGATAGCCACCCGGCGGTGCGTATTGATCGGGCGGAGCAACGCCAGCCGGCGGAGCGGCCCCCGCGGGCGAAGTGTAGCGATCGCTGGCTACCGCGGCAGCCGGCGTGTTGGCGTTGCCAGCCACATAGTCGCTGGTGCCGCCGGGCCGATAGTAGGGATCGCGGCGCGGCGTCGAGACCACGTTCGGTTGGCCCGGCATCTGATAAGCCGGAGTGCCAGGGGGCGAGTAGCCGGTTTGTCCCGGGACGTAGGGCTGTGCGCCGCCGGTCGAATAGCGATCTCCCGCACCGGCGCCGCCATAGGCTCCATCGGCGGGCGGAGCCGCACCGGCGTTGGCCGTGGCATAGCGATCGGCCGCGGCCTGTTCGCCTTGAGCCGGTGGCGCGGCGTTTTGGGCATAGCGATCGGCTGGGGGTTGGTTGTCAGCCATCTGAGCGGCTGCTTCCGGCGTGCTGCCATAAGCTCCATTGTTCGCCGCGGGCGCTTGGGCGGCCGGCGATTGCGGCGCAGCTTGATAGGCGTCGGCCGCAGTAGCGGCGGGAGGCGCCGTGTTGGCATAGGCACCGCCCGTGCTGGGCGGATAGGCCTGCGCCTGGCCCGCGTCTGCCGGCGGTTGCGTCGGTGCGGCCTGATAACCGCCCGCGGCTGGGCTGCCATATCCGGTCGAAGGATACGGCTGTCCGCCGGCCGCGGCCTGGCTTGTGTTCTCGTTGTACGGTCCGGCCTGCGGAGCAACCGCGGCCCCCGCGGCAGCGTAGGCTTGTCCGGGCGGGCCTTGATAGGCACCAGCCGGGGCGCCGGTGGCCGCGGTCGGGCTGCCATAAGTGGCCGGTTGATTACCATAGGCACCCGCGGGCGGAGCGCCATAGCCGCCGGCCGGTTGCGCGCCATAAGCACTCGCGCCATTGGCCGCCGCGACCGATTGATCGGGATAGCCCGCTGCCGCGCCGGGACGAGCGGCCGGGCTGGTCGGATTACTCGCCGTGGCGTTGGCCGACGGCAGCGTCGGATTAGCGCCTGCGCCCGATGCGAGCTGGTTCGAGCTGCTCTTTCCCCAGTTCCAGGCCGAACCGTTGTTGCCGGCGCCGGTGCGACAGCCGACAAGAGCCACGGTCATTGCGACCATCACCGCACATTGAGCAATTGAAGCTCGCATCGCGCATGCCTTCTGGAGAAAAACTGGAAGGGCGGCGGCGAGACGAACGACATCCGTGTCGTGCTCGGCGTCCTCTTCCCTGAAGACTCGTCCGACTACCATGGCACGGCTTGAGACGATCGCTCGCTCGAGACTTGCCATGTGGGGTATTTACACCATCACTATTGGTTATTCGGATTCCTTCGGGCGATCGCCCCATACGAATCCGGAAAGTTTGCCGCCAAATGCGCACACCATCTCGGGCACGCAGGGCGGGGATTATAGAAGGCCGCTTCAGACGGTCAACAGCAAAAACGCAAACAGCGACCCGGCACTGCTCACCAGCGGCCCCATGCGAGGCCGTTTGTGGAAAGCTGCGCCGGATCGCTGCGAGTTGATAAGCCAGCGAAGCGGGTTTTTGATTGCCAGTGCCCGCATCTCTGCTGTCAGCCATCGGCTGCTACCAGCTCCAAAGCTGCTAGCCACCGACTGCTAATAACTCAGCCAAGACTGCTGGCGGTTTCGCTTCCGTTGGGCCCCGTTATTTGGCGCCGTCATAGAGCTTGGCCACGGCGGGCCAGTCGATGACGTTGTAGAACGCGGCGACGTAGTCGGGACGGCGGTTCTGATAGAGCAGGTAGTAGGCATGCTCCCAGACGTCGATACCCAACAGCGGCGTATTGCCATGGCTCAATGGGCTGTCCTGATTCAGCGTGTCCTCGACGATCAGCTTCTTGCTCTTGTCCAGGCTCAACCAAGCCCAGCCGCTGCCGAATCGCCCCATCGCTTTGGCGGTGAAAGCCGTCTTGAAGGCGTCGAACCCGCCGAGGTCGGCTTTGATCGCATCGGCCAGTTTGCCCGTTGGCTCGCCACCCTTGCCCGGACCGATCGTGGTCCAGAACATCGAATGGTTGGCATGGCCGCCGCCATGATTGCGAACCGCGCCGCGAATTTTCTCGGGGATCTTGTCGAGACTGCGCAGCAACTCTTCGATTGGCCGATTGTCCCACTCGGTGTTCTCAATCGCCTTGTTCACGTTCGTGACATACGCCTGATGGTGCTTGTCGTGATGGATCTCCATCGTGCGCGCGTCGATGTGGGGTTCCAAGGCATTGAAAGCGTAGGGCAGCGGTGGAAGTTGATAGGGCATGGTTATGTTCTCCTGGTTGTTGACTCGGCGCCTGGTTGTTGAATCGGCGAGAGTGGCACCGCTGGTCGTCCGGTGCGACCGTGGATCGAGCATGTCGACGGAACGAACCGCAATACGGCGAATCGGCGTGCAGCATACCCGATTACCGGAAAACTGACAATTGGCCGCACATCGCGGCGCACGAGGCGATGTGCGTTGTCAGTCGAGACCGCCAGCGGGCGATGAAGACTTGCCACGCCACGGCTGTGAGCATCAAACCGACTAGCGGCTTTTCAGCCATAACGTCGAGAGATTGGCGGCGCGTCGGCCGTTCGAGGCCTTCAACGGCTCCGTTTCGTCAACGGCCATCAAGTAGGATTTGATGGCGGCCAGGATGCCGCCGGCTTGCTCCAGCACGTCGGCGTTGCGCCGATCGCGGGCGCGCTTCAGACGGATGGCAACCATCACGCGCGTGCGCGCGATCTGGGCGGGCGTGCGACCCTCGGCCGCGGCCGCCGGAACGCGATGTTCCGAGAGACTCAACTCGACCAGGAACGGAATCGGCCGGTCGGAGCGACGTCGTCCCGGTCGGTCGCGATCGGCCGCGATCAGCAATTCCAGCCGATCGGCCTTGATCGCCAGGATCTCGGCGTTGTGGTCGAGCACGAAGCCGCGCAGCTTCTCGATGGCCAGGTTCAACGGCACCGCCGTGACCACCGACTTTTCGATGAATAACTCGCTCTTGTCCGAGACCGGCATCGCCTCGCGCGTCGCGATTTCGGCAAAGTCGCCCAGGCCGTCGCCCAGTTGCACGACCAGGTTGCGGCCCATCCGTTTGGCTTCCAACAGCGCCCGGTCGGCTCGGCGCAACATCGAGTCGGGCGTGTCGCCCGGTTGAATCTCGGTGACGCCAAAGCTCACCGTCATCGCGCTTTGATTCAGCACGGCATGCGATAGCTCGCTAATCGTCTTTCGCATCTGCTCCGCGCGGCGTGCGGCGCCGGCGTTGTTGCAGTCGGCGCACAGCATGACGAACTCCTCGCCGCCGTAACGGGCCACCAAATCGCCGGGGCGGCACTCGCTGGCCAGGAAGTGACCGAAGAACCGCAACACCTCATCGCCGGCCTGGTGCCCGTAAGTGTCGTTGATGCTCTTGAAATGATCGATGTCGCACATGATCAAGCTGCACGGCAACTGGCGATCCAGATGCGCGTTGATGAACAGGTCGTGCGTGCGATCGAACTCGGCCCGGTTGGCCACCTGCGTCAGCGGGTCCTTCGTGGCCCGCTCGTGCAGGTTCTGGCAGCGCTCCTCGAGGCTGGCCTCGGGCGACGCGTCGTGCAGAATCATCGTGGCGCCGTGCGTGGCGCCGTCCTGCGATACGACCGGAATCATGTGAACGTCGACCGCGATCGGACGATTATTGCGATTGGCCACCAGCAGCCGCCGTAGCGACTGCACGCCGGTATTGATGCAGTAGGCGACCGGGCATTCGATGGCGTTCAAGGCCCCCGTCTGTTGATCACGCATGCCGATCAGGGCCGGCGACCAGCTGCGATGGATCACGCTCGACGCGGCGATGCCCGTCAGGCGTTCGGTCCCGCGGTTCCACTGGATGATGTTCATGTTCGAGTCGACAAAGATCACCGCGTCGTACATGTTGTCGAGCAGCTTTTGCTGAAACAACAGCTCGGGCGGAGCCGCATCGGCCAGTTGTGCCGCGGCGGCCAGACTGCGCCCCTGACGCGTCGCCGGGTTGGGATCCAGCGATAGCAGCCAATGTCCCACGGTCATCAAGGGCGATTGCACCGCGACCTGCATCTCGCTGAACAGCTGGACCAAGTCGGGATCGAACTGCGTGCCGGCATGGCTATACAACTCGTGCAACGCCCGCTCGCGCGACATCGCACGGCGATAGACTTGTTCCGAGGTCATCGAGTCGAACGCGTCGACGATGGCCAGAATGCGCGAGCCCGCGGGAATCGTGTCGGCCACAAGCGGATAGTTGGGGCGGCTGCCGTTGTACCAACCGGCCGAGTGGCGATTGATTTCCAGAATGGTTCGCGACATGCCGCAATCGGCCAGAATCTCGAGCCCGGCCAGCCGGTACTGGTCCATCACCTTGGCTTCGTCCGGCGCCAACACTCCCGGCTTGTGCAGCAATCGATCGGGCGCGCCCAGTTTGCCGATATCGTGCAGCAGCGCCGCGATTTCCAACTCATCGCGAAAAGGCCGCTCCAGCCCCAAGGCCACGGCCCAGGACGAGCATCCCAACGCCACGCGCAGCCCGTGGGCGGCCGTCGGTGAGTGCTTATTGCGCAGGGCCGCGAACAGGCTCCGCGCCGACTGCACCCGCATCGAAACGGGGTCCTTCGCGCCGTGATCCTTCGACGTCTGGCCGTCGACCATTCCCAAGTCGAATTGTTGCAACAGCGAGCTGATTTCCGCGACGGTCTGTTCCATGGTGCCGAGTGCTCTATTCTCTCTCACGCCGCGCGGCGGTCGTGGCAGTAGGTCGTTCAAGATGCTGACAAATAGAGACGGCTAGCCAAGGAACGACGGCCCCCCCGGGTTGGTAGATCCCAGGCGGCGTCTGCAAGATTCCTTTGCCATCTGGCAAGCCTCGCAAAACTCTACGTCGCCGCGAGATCAGGTCAAAAACGCCGCCCGCCATCCGCGAGGGGGTGCGCCGGAGAGCGTAACGGTTGTTCGGCCTCTGCCGGATGCGCCGAGAGTGCCGGCCTCACGCTTTGCCAAACGCACCGCGGTGCCGTTTGGCCGCACAAAACCGTGGCACATTGTCGACCCCCGCTGCTCGCGAGCGCGTCGGAAAGCTTCGCCAGCTTGCCGCCGCGGTTCGACGCTGTCCGGCATGCGAATTCGGGCGGGGCCAGACTAGAGTCGGCTGCTCGGAAATGCCGAATCCGAAACAAACGGGACAGGCGTTCGAGGTTTCAAAATCTCTCCTTTGTGCTCGCCCAGGCTCCGCCGTCCGTTTTCTCGAGCACGGTCGACTAAGAATTGAGCTGCGCCCAGGCATGAGTCTTCGCAACGAACGCCGCCGCCGATTGCTTGCCGACGACTCGCTCGCCGGCGCAGCGGATGATGAAAGCTCGCCGATTCGCCTGGCTGCGGGACCGGCCGGCGAAACCGGACCCGGTGCGGCCGCCTATGCCACCGCGGCGAAGCTCGCTCGCCAACGACCGGTTCACGATTTCGTGCCGTCGCGGTTGACGATGATTGGCCTGGTCGTGGCCGGCGCCTTGTCGACGGTGGGAATCGTCGCGGCGCTCTCAATCTGGTCTGCCACGCTCGCCGAGGTCGTCAGCGCCGAGGAACTCTTGCCACTCGGTCTCAGCAGTTCGCACAACCTGGGAAACTGGCTGGCCTCGACGCTGTTGCTGGTCGCGAGCCTGACGTCGCTTTTGATTTACTCCCTGCGCCGCCATCGGGTCGACGACTATCACGGTCGCTACCGCCTGTGGATTTGGGCGGCATTGGCGTGTCTCGTGGCCAGTTGCGCCGAAACAGCCGGTCTGGCCGACCTGGCCCATGGCCTCTGCCGCCACCTGGCCGGGCTGAGCTCGCTGGACGATTCCGTCGTCTGGCCCATCGGCACGGGCGTCGTGCTCGGCGCGATGGGCTTGCGACTGCTGATCGAAGTGCGGCGCTCGCGTTTGACCGTGTTGGTGCTGCTATCAAGTATCGGCAGTTTCCTGCTGGCGGCGGCCGTCGCGCTGGATTGGCTGCCGGCGGTGTCCGAAGTTTGGCGGCCGCTCGTGGCGCGAGCCAGTTGCCTCGTGGGCTACGTGTTCTTGCTGGCGACCTTGTTGCTCTATGCACGCCACGTGGTGCTCGAGATCGAAGGCCGCGTGGCCGTAAAACCTTCGAAGCCCAAACGCAAGAAGGCCAAACGTGCCGCCAAAGCCACGGAGAAGCTGGCCGTGGCCGCAACGCCCAAGACCGCGACGAAGGGGCGAAGCGATTTGGATCCCGTCGAGAAGTCGCAGGCGGCGACGTCCGTGGCCGGCTCGCAGTCCAAGCCCACGGCCGATAAATTCGTCGCCCCGGCCGCCGTCGTCGGTCGGGTCGATCCCGACAGCCAGGGTGCGCTGTCGCGAGCCGATCGTCGCAAACTGCGGCGCGAATCGAAAATGGCGTCGTAAGCCGGCGCCATCGTCAATCGGCGATCAACGTTCGCGCCAGCCACCCGCGCGGCAGATCGGGCGCCAGGAAGCGTTGTTCACGACCGAGCGATCGGAGCACCGCTTCGGCCGCCAGATAACCACTGCGAACCGCACTCTCCATCGTCGACGGCCAACCGGTCGCGGTCCAATCGCCCGCCACGAACAGCCCCGCGATCGGCGTTTGCTGGAGCGGCCGAGCGTGATCCAAGCCCGGCCGCACGGAGAAGACGGCTGCGTGCTCCGTCACCACGCGGGCGTGCAGCAGTTGGGCCGCGCCGACGGCGGGCCAGATGGCCGCCAATTCGGCGCAAACCTCGGCCACGATTTGTTGGCGATCGCGGCCCGCCAAATTGCGCGACGCGCTGATCACGACTTGATAGTAGTGTCCCTCGTGGGCCCCATCCCCTTGCCGGTCACGCTTGAAGATCCATTGGCCCAGCCGGCCCACCAGCACGGCATGAGGCAACTCCATCACCGACCGATCGAACCACAGGTGAACGCCCGAGATCGGCGCCGCCTCGATCGAGCCCAGTTGTTCGACCAGCGGCCACGCGGCCGCGATCTCGTCTGACAGCACGTCGCGCACTTTCGACCACGGCAGCGCCACGACCACCTTGTCGAATCGCCGCGTCGCGCCATCCGCCAAAACGACCGCGGGCTGCCCCTCGAGCTTCACCTGGCGAACCGGCGCGTTCACGTGCAGTGCGACGCCGTGACGGGCGAACCATGCTTGCAGTCGCACGCCGTAGAGCGTGGAAAGCGGTGCTTGCGGAACCTCGACCGTATACGCTTCGCGAGCTGCCAGAAAACCGTCGACGATCACTTTGCGCGCCGCCGACAGCGACGCGCGATCCAGATCTTCGCCCAGCGCGCTAATCAGCACCACGCCCCAGAACCATTCGATCGCCCGCTCCGATTGTCCTTGCTCGCGCAGCCAGCGGCCAACCGTGGGCAGCCGCTGGTCATCCGCGCCGCGCATCCGCATCAACCGCCACATCGCCCGGGCGATGCCGATTCGTTCGCCGATCGAAAGATACTTCAACCCCCAAAACCCGCTGGCCAGGTGCAACGGTGCCGGCAGCCAGGCTGAGGCGGCCAGCGGATAGCAACGGCCATCGGGACCAATGAAGTGCAGCGTGCGGTCACGACGAAAGAATGCGTCGATGGCCGTGCGGCGGCAAAAGTCGGCCAGGTTCGTGCAGCAGCCCATGCTGACGTGCTGGCAATGGTCGACCAGTTCATCGGTCTTCGGATCGTGAAACGACGCGGCGCGTCCGCCGAGCCAGCGACGGGCTTCGAACAGCTCGACCCGGCACTCGGCGCTGGCCAAGGCCACGGCGGCAGCCAAGCCGGCGAGGCCACCACCCACGACGGCCACGGTCGGCGCGGCGCCGGCAGCGCCAGACGTCATGGCAAGACGACTCCGGCCGCACGGTCGGCTGGCGCGGGAAACAAGTACCAGCGCGTCGCGATTCGCATCTTGCGCCAGCGGCTCAAACGCACGCGCGTCGTCAGCACGTCGCCGTCGAGCCGCTTGATCTCGCCCAACAACGCCCGATAAACGGCCACCATGCTGCCGAACACTCGCTGGGCATCGGGCTCCAGCCACTGTTCGAGCGGCGCTGCCTCGGCATACAACCCTTCGGTGCGTTCAATTTCGAAGCGCATCAGCGAGCGAAATCGCTCGTCGCGCACGCCAGCCCGCAGATTGTCCGCCGTGTAGCCGAACCGGTCAAAATCCTCTTGCGGCAGGTAAATCCGCCCGCGGGCCGCGTCTTCTTTCAGGTCGCGCAGGATATTGGTCATCTGAAACGCCGTGCCACACTGGCGCGCCGGGTGCCAGGCCCGGTCGCTCGTGCAGCCCCAGATGCGCAGGCAGGCCAGGCCCACGGACGAGGCCACGCGATAGCAGTATTCGTCCAACTGGGCGAAGTTCTCGTAGCGGCGCGTCTCCAGATCCATTTCCGCGCCGTCGATCGCGTCGTGCAGATGGACGTGCGGAATGCCAAAGGTCTCGATCGTGCTGGCCACGGCCGGCAACAGGGGGTCGTCGAATGTGCCCTGCACCGCCCGATCGAACGAACGCCGCCAATCCTCGAGCGCCGCGCGCCGTTGGCTGACCGACTCATGGCTGTCACTCAAATCGTCGGTCCGCCGCAGGAAGGCATAAAGCGCGAACATCGCCAGCCGCTTGTGCTTGGGCAGCAGCAGGAAAGAGTAGTAAAAACTCGAAGCCGACCGCCGGGCAATCTGCCGGCAATGCGCAAAGCTGGCCGCAAGGTCGCGATTCATGTCCGCGGCTCCTTCCGGGTTGACGCGTCCGCGGCGATGCTTCGACGGGTCCGCCACCAACAGCTCACGAACAAACCCAGCTTCGACATCCGCGAGACCGTCGGTCGACGCCGCCAAACGTTGTAATCGAGATCGCGAATCGCTTGCAGAATGCGCAGCCCACCGGCCACGAACAGCGCCACCTCCAGCCGCAACTCGCGCGGCATCTTTTCGACCAGCGGCTCGCCGGCCCGCAGCAGCCCCTCGGCCCGCTCGACTTCTTCGCGCAGGGCCTGGCGAAAGGCCTGGCTGCACTCGCCGTGCTCGAAGGTCGCTTCGTCGCAGCCGAATTTCCTCAGCGTTTCTTGCGGAAGGTACACGCGGCCGCGGTGCCAGTCGCGGGCCACGTCCTGACAAAAGTTTGCCAGTTGCAGGCCGGTGCAAATCGAGTCGGACAGCTCTCCGCGCTCGGCGTCGTGGCAGCGGCCCAGGTACAGAATCAAGCGGCCCACCGGATTGGCCGAGTTCTCGGCATAGGCCAGCACGTCCTCGCCCGTGGCATAGCGGGCCACGTGCTGATCGGCACGAAACGCGATCAACAGACGCTCAAACGGCTCGCGCGGAATCGAAAACTCGTCGATCGTGGATCGCAGGGCGACGAACACCGGATGCCGCGGCCGGCCGGCATAGCAGGCGTCGAGCTCGCGCTGCCACCAGTCCAAGAGCATCAAGCTGTCTTCGCGGCGCGTTTCGTCGGCCAGGTCGTCGGCCCAGCGGCAGTAGGCATAGATCGCGTGAAAGTGCGGCTGCAACCGGCGCGGCAGCAGAAAGCTGACGACGGTGAAATTCTCATAGTGGCGCCGCGCCAAGCGCCGGCAATAGGCCAAGGCCTCGGCGCCCGAAGCGCGGCCGAGATCGTGCGCTTGCGGTCCGTATCTGGCAAGGTCCGCGACTACCGAGAGCTGCGCCATCGAGTCCGACCGATCCGTGCAGGGTCTGGTGGGGTGGTTCGGAGTTGGGCTTCACGATCGTGCGATCCGTCTATTCACAACCCCGGCGGGTGCATTATGATGAATGGCCGGCCAATTGCAAAGTCTCGAAACGCCCCCCAATGCACGCCAGCGACGCCGTGCCATCGTGGTCAGCACGCCGTGCCAACACCAGATCGCAAGGTATGAAGATCATTCTCGCCAGTCCCCGCGGCTTCTGCGCGGGCGTGAACATGGCCATCGAAACGCTGGAGTTGGCCATCAAGCTCTTTGGCGTGCCGATCTACGTCTATCACGAGATCGTCCACAACAAGCACGTTGTCGAGCGGTTTCGCGCTCAGGGAGCCGTGTTCGTCGAAACGCTCGATGAAGTGCCCGAGGGAGCCCAGTTGCTCTACTCGGCCCACGGCGTCTCGCCCGAGATTCGCCGCATTTCCGCCGAGCGGAACCTCAAGACCATCGACGCCACCTGCCCGCTGGTGATCAAGGTGCATCTCGAAGCTGTCCGCTATGCCAAAGACGGCTACACGATCGTGTTGATCGGCCACGAGGGGCACGACGAAGTGATCGGCACCATGGGCGAAGCGCCCGAGGCCATCATCCTGGTCGAATCGCCCGAGGACGTCGATCGGCTCGAACTGTCGACCGACAAGCTGGCCTATCTGACGCAAACGACGCTCTCGGTCGACGATGCCAATCGCATCATCGCCCGACTCAAGCAGCGGTTTCCGCACATCGTCGGGCCGCCGAAAGAAGACATCTGCTATGCCACGCAAAATCGCCAGGAAGCCGTGCGCCTGCTGACCCGCGAGGCCAACGTGGTGCTGGTGCTGGGCAGTCAGAACAGCTCGAACAGCCAGCGGCTGGCCGAATTGGCGACCGAAGCCGGCGTGGCCGCCCATCTGATCGACGGCCCGGCCGACATTGACCTCGCCTGGTTCGGCCCGCAAGACACGGTGCTGATTACGGCCGGCGCCAGCGCGCCGGAGAACGTCGTCGAGCAATGCGTCAAGCTGCTCGAAGAGCGATTTGGCGCCACGACCGAGTCGCGCGCGATCCGCGAGGAAGAGGTTTATTTCCCGCTTCCCAAGGAGTTTCGCCAAATGGCGCAGCTCCATTCGTGACCCATTTCGCCTCGCGGGCCCTGGTTCCATTCGAGCGGGTCCCATCCGGGCGAAGCACCGTTGAGTGTTAAGAGGCGCGCCGACTCGCGCTCGAGCGTCCGGCACGCGCATCACGATGAACATCAGCGACCTTGAATTCTTCCTGATCGAGTTGCCGGCCAGCGGCGGCGCCGTACGCTCGCTTTTGGTGCGCCTGGCCAGCGACTCGGGCAGCGAAGGCTGGGGAGAGACCCGCAAATGGTGGCGCGCCGGCGAACTGGCCGGCCGGCGCAAGGGACTGCTGGCCGTGCTGGCCGGGCGCGAGGTATACGACGTCGAGACCATTCTGGCGCTCGACGCGTTGGCCGATCGGGCCGTGGCCTGCGGCATCGAGATGGCGCTCTGGGATTTGATCGCCCGTTCGGCCCGCCAGCCGCTGTGCCATTTGCTGGGCGGCGGCTATCGGCACAGCGTGCCGCTTTCGGTCCGTCTGCCGGCCGGGCCGCCCGAAACGGTGGCGCATTGGGCCCGGGCCTTTTCGGCTCAGGCCATCAACTCGCAGATGATCAGTTCCGCCGGCTCGCTGGCCGCCGACCTGAAGCTCGTTAGCACGCTTCGCGAAGCCTGTGGCGACCGGGTGCAGTTTCGCTTCGATGGCCGGGGCCGCTACGACTTTGGCGGCGCACTGCAACTTTGCAACGAACTAGAACCCGACAGCGTGCAGTTCGTGCTCGATCCGTTTGCCGGGGGCCACGCCGCGCGCATCGCGATGTTGCGGGCCCAGTCGCGGGTGGCGCTTGGCGTCTTCGAGGCCCTGCAAGCTCCTTCCGACATCGTGCAACTGGCCCGCACGGGCGCGGCCTCGTACGTGATGGTCGATCCGGTGCAAGTGGGCGGCATCGCCCGAGCGCGCCAGTGCGCCGTGGTCGCTGATGCCGCCGGTCTGGCGGCCAGCCTGCGCATCGAAGGCACTTCGGGGCTGGCTCTGGCCGCCACGCTGCAACTGGCCGCCGCCACGCCCAGCTTTATCAGCGGGCACGAGTGTTCCTATCCACTCCTGCACGACGACATCCTCGCCGAACCGCTGCGCATCGCCGACGGCATGCTCGCCGTCCCCTCGGGCCCCGGCCTTGGCGTCGAAGTCGATCGCGACAAGATCGAGTGGTATGAGGTGAAGGGGGGATAGGGCGTAGGGATTGGGGATTAGGGGGTAGGGATTGGAGATTAGGGGTTAGGGATTAGGAAATGAATTCTTCGTCACTAACCCCTAGTCCCTAGCCCCCAACCCTTGCTCCCCAACCCCTACTCACTACCCCTGGATATAGCTCTTCAGGTAGTGATTCTCCATCGACAGGCGGTCGTACTGGAGTTTCACGACGTCGCCGATCGAGACGAGACCTTGCAGTTGGCCGCCTTCGACGACGGGCAAGTGGCGAATGCGCATCTCGGTCATCAGGCCCATCGTGGCTTCGACCGAGTCGTTCGGCGAGCCGGTGACCACGTCGGTCGTCATGGCGTCGGCAACCTTGAGCGACGCCAGCGGGCCTTGGTGCCGGGCACAGGCCCGCAGAATGTCGCGCTCGGTGATGATGCCGACCATGTGTCCTGGCGGACCGGCGTCGTCATGGCGCTTATCGCGATCGTCGGAAACGTCGCAGACGATCAGCGAACCGCAATTGTGTCGAACGAGCGTTTGCACCACGTCTTCGAGCGTGGCGTTCCAGCCGATGGTATGAACCGCTCGGCCCTTGGCGTTGAGAATTTCCTGAAGGGTCATCGTCATCACCTGTCTTTGGCTTGGTTTGCACGGGAAGTGAAAGGAGTGCACACCTGCTCTCTGCTGAACCGCAGCACAGACAGCATAATTATTCGACCACGCAATTGTCAAAGAAATTTCTAACGCGCCGGCAGTTCGGCCGCCTGCAGGTGCCGGAACGACAAATTGGTGGTTGGGTCATGCCCCTGAATGGTGAGGCTGCCCGGCGCCACCCGCAGCCCTTCCCGCGGGTTTTCCGAGGGCTTTCGCTCGTCGGTCCAGTCGCTCACCTGATAGCCGTTGATCCAGGTGGCCATGTGCGGACCCGAGACGACCAGCGTCTTGTGGAACCACTCGAAGTCGTTGGACACTACCTTGCGTGCGTTTTGCCGCCGATAAAAGCCGCCCGTGCCGCAGTCCTTGGGCTGGGTGCGGTCGCCATTCTTATAGCCGTTCTGGATTTGGCTCTCATAACCCTGGGCCAACGAACCGGGAATGTTGCGAAAGAAGATGCCCGAGTTGAGCTCTTTGCCGTTCGAGATGATCTCGCCTTGGAAGACGAAGTCGCCAAACAGGGCCTCCGACTCGGCCTGGCCAGGGCCGTTCTTGATATTGAGCGCCCCCTCGGGCGTCACCGAGATCACGCTGCTCTTGCCGGCAAAGGTTTTCCA
>PLYM01000036.1 GCA_003153375.1 Planctomycetaceae bacterium | reverse complement strand
TATGCGGCTTCGGACAGTAGAACTAATGAAGCCCAATATTTTCGCAGTTATTGCATTGATGATGATGTCACGCGTCGGCTTTGGTGTCGAGATTCACTCGGGTGATATCGTGGCGCCGCAGTCTGACAACAATGGAACAATTTTCGTCATTCATCCCAACACAGGTAATCGAGAGGTCTTTTCGCTATATCCCAGCATTGGTACCGGGCCGCAAATGAGTCGCCCGACCAGTATCGCAGCGCTTCCAAATGGTGGCTTTCTTGTCACCGACACATTCACTCATCCAGCGCTCACACTCATCAACGGGACTACCGGTAACCGCACAGACATTACCACAGGAGAATTCCAGACAGTATTGCTGGATGGAGGCAATCCAATTCTTGTCGGCGACGGATCCGTGTATCGCGTGAATATAAGCACGGGCGTAAAGACATTAATCTCCGGCCAAAATGTCGGTTCCGGGCCGCAGTTCTCATTTGGTGGCGCGGGCGGCGCCGTACTCGGCGCCAACGGCGACGTAATCGTAGGGAGCTATGGCTCGTCGGCGGTCTATGACATCAATCTCACGACTGGCGCTCGCTCGATACTTTCTGGATCGGGCCACGGAAGCGGGCCATCGCTCTCCAACATCATGGATGTCGCTGCTTTGCCCAGCGGTCAAATCATTGCTGAGGGACGTGACTTCACGGTAAGTCCAGCAGTCAATGAGCTCTTTCGAATCGATTCAATCACCGGAAATCGAACACTCATATCGACAGGTCCATACCCGGACAACGAATATGAACGCCTTGCGCTAGGAGCCAACGGACAACTGCTCGGCTCAGTCCCCAGCTTGAACGCGATTTTTTCGATCGACCCCACCACCGGGGCGCGAACGCTAATTTCAGGCGACGGACTCGGGAGTGGCCCAAATTTGTTCTGGGGCGATATGGTTGTTGTCGTTCCCGAGCCGAGCAGCATTATTCTGCTATCGTGCGGTATCGCCATCATGGCAGTGGCACTTCACCGCCGCTCAATGTGTCGGCAATCATCTTCCATCCGCTGATGCCGCTCCATTAAGTTGATTCGGCCATCCGCTCGCTTCCCAAGATGCACCTGCTTGCCGGTTGCCTGCTCAGGCACCTGAAGACTTCGCTGTGGATTCGCTCCGTAGATGGCCTCGCTCTCGATCGCTGGCGATTTCCTCACGACCGCGCAACGTCCTGCCTAGGACCGGTATCGCCGACCGCAGCGTCGCGTCCCACCGTTTTCGAAAACGACATGGCGGAACGAGCTGAAATCAGCATGCAAGCATCTTCTGGCCTTCCCAAAGCCCCTAGTCTCCCTAGCGGCTCGGCAAGTGACCCAAGTGGGTGTTGGCAGGGCCAGCACTCTCCACCGGCGGCCTCTTGGCCGGCCGTGGGCTTCCACGGGATCCACCGGAGCTTCGCACGGGGGCGCACTATCCCAAATCCGGTCTGACGCCATCGGCGTCGCTAGCGGTCCGCTGCGAGCTGTCAGCAGTGCTAGCATCAGCCCTCGTGGCTGGGCCGGTTGCCCGGACGATTGACCACGCTCAGCACCTCGCCCGTATTGGCCAGCGTCATCACCAGCGGATGGTAGGCGGTCGTTTTTACGCCTAAGAAAGCACGATCCTCGTCGGCGCGCCATTCCAAGAGCCGCTATTGGTGGCGCATCGCTTCGACCGGCCGTAGCTGGGCAGCCCGATACGCGGGGAGCAGGGCACCCAAAATTCCGATTAGCAGAGCCGCCATGAAGGCGCTCACGATCACCGACATCGGAATGTTCCCCTCCACAAAGCCGGTCACTGGCGGCCAGTACCGCAACATCCGCACGCCCAGGATTGCCAGCGTCACGCCAACAATGGCCGCGCCGATGCTCAGCAGAACCGATTCACACAACACCAGCCACATGACTCGACTCTTACGCCAGCCAATTGCCCGGAGCGTGCCGATCTCACCGCTCCGCTCAAGGACGGACATGATCATGGTGTTGAGCATCCCGATCACGCTCAGCGTGACCGCGATGGTCGAGATGATCCAGGCGCTGGCGCGGCCGACACGAATATGAGCGTAGTTGTGCACGAATTCTGGCACCGTGACGGCGGAAATGTGGGGATCGAGAAGCTCGATGCGTTGCTTCAGTTCGTTAACGGCTCGCGGGTCGTCCAAGCCCGTAGCCCGGACCAGATAGCCGGTAACCTGTCCGGGCCGATCCATCAACCGCTGCAGCTCTTCGAGTAGCATGAAAATCGCACCACTGTCGTAGATGCTGGAGCTCTCGAAGATGCCGATGATTTCAAATTCCTGCGCGTAAATCTCGATTTTGTCGCCGACCTGTCGGCCCGTATTATCAGCCAACAATTTGCCGATCATGACCCGTCCGCGGTCGCCCTGGCGCAGCCTCCGGCCGGAAACGATCGTCACGTCGGTCAGCACCGGACAATCGGGATCCCATCCGTTGACGATAACGGCAAACAGATCGAATTGCTCCAAGGCCACCAGATCCGCCAAGCCGCCGATGACTTGTCGCACTCCGGGCAAGCCTTGAATACGGGGACCCAATTTCTCGTCAATACTGCTGCTGAGCTGCATCACGCCACCGGCATGTTGCACGACCAGGTCGCCACGCTCGTTGTAAAGATTTAAGAACGAGCGCTCGAAGCCTTGCGAAACGCCGATTAACACCATGGCCGCGGCGACAGCGATTGCCAGTCCCATCACTGTCAACGATGATCGTAGCGGTCGGCCTGCCAGATTTTTCCAGGCGATTGTTATGAATCGCATCGGTTGCCTCCTTCTTGATCATGACTCGAGCCGGAGTCAACCACACTCTACTCGACGGTCGTCGCATCAGCGTCCGACAGGAAGTCGGCCACCGATTCGTTGGAGACGATGCGGCCGTCGCGCAGGGTGATGATTTGCTGCGCTCGCCGGGCGATCTCGGCACTATGCGTGATCACGATCAGGGTCATGGACCGATCGCGATGGAGGCGGTCGAACAAGTCGAGAATCTCTCCGCCCACTTGCGAGTCGAGGTTGCCTGTCGGCTCGTCGGCCAGCAAGAGCATCGGATCGTTGGCCAGGGCCCGAGCGATGGCGGTGCGTTGCCGTTCTCCGACAGACATCTGCTTCGGCAAATGCGTCGCACGGTGACTAAGACCGACCGCGACGAGCAATTGCCCGGCTTTCGACGCGCGCTGGCTGGCCGACAACCGCGGACCCTCGAACATGGGAATCTGTACATTTTCCAGGGCAGTCAAAGTCGGTAGCAGGTGGAACGATTGAAACACGAAGCCAATCTTGCGAGCCCGCAGACGATCCAGATCGGCGGTCGCCGAAAGGGGCTGTTCCTCAAATAGGACTCGGCCGCTGGTAGGCACATCAAGAGCACCGAGCAGGTTCAGCAAGGTCGACTTCCCGCCGCCGCTGGGCCCGACGATCGCCGTGTATTGGCCACGGCGAACTGCCAGCGACACGTCGACCAGCGCGGTCACGTGTCCGTCGGGATACATTCGGCTGACGTTTTCCGCGCGCACCAAGTAGTCGGCTGCGGTACTGGTTGCCGTGACATCACTCATAGCGCAGCGCCTTGCTGGGGGTCAGTCGCGTTGCCCGATAAGCCGGGTAAATTCCACCGATTACTCCCGCAACCGTGGCCAACAGCAGTCCTTGCCAAACGACAGAAAGCGACAACTCCGGGCGAATTAAACCCTGGATACTCGACGAATGGCTGAGCAACTGCATGAGCATCCACGCTAAAATGATGCCCACGAGACCGCCCGTTATGCTCAGCAACAAGGATTCGCCGAGGATCATCCGCAACACTCGGCTCTTGCGCCAGCCAATGGCCCGCAGCGCGCCAATCTCTTGGGTGCGTTCCCAAACCGACATGATCATTGTATTGAGCATGCCGATTGAGCCGATGACAAAGGCGATGAGCGAAGTCACGGCGGCCATGGCGCGCACCAATTTAGTCTCGCTGCTCGCGGTGATGTATTCCTGGGTGGGGAGGGCGATCAGGCCCAGACGTTTGCCTTGGGCGTTGCGCAATTGGGTAATCTGCTGCCGCAAGGCTGCGATTGTTGGGCGCTGGCCGGTCGCCGGATCGTCGGCCTGATCATCGAGTTTGAGTTGAAATTCCGTCACCTGCGCGGGACGATCCATCAGCCGCTGCAGGTGAGCCAATGGCACGACCGCGGTGGTATCTTCGAATAGATTCGCTCCATGAAAAGTTCCGACCACCCGGAATGCCTGGCTCTCGATTTCTACCGTATCACCGACTCGCTTGCGGAGGCTGTCGGCCAGCGCATTGCCCAACATAACCGCATCCCGATCGTCCGTGGACAATCGCCGACCACTGATGATTTGCAACGTTTCAACGGCAAAACCGTTTGCTGGCCAGCCATGCACGGGGATACCGATCAGGCTTCCGTCACCGAACGAAACCAGATCGGTCAGGCTTGGATTCACCGCCGCGATGCCGGGCAATTCGGTCAGCAGACCGGCAATCTTTTCGTCCAAGTTGCTTGTAAGCCGTTCAGTCACACCCGAACGCAACACAACAAGATCGATGCCATGCCCGCGGTAGACCTCGACCGACGATTGTTCCAGGCCCAGGGCAAAACCAACCAACGAAACGACTGTGGCCACCGACAGGGCAATGCCCAAAGCCGTGAGCAGCGAGCGAAACTTGCGCCGCAAGAGGTTCTTCAAGGGGACGACAAAAAATGGCATCGACTCAACCGTTCGTGTGCTCTGGTGTCCTGGCCGGCTTTGCTACTTCAGGACCGTGATGGTGTGCTCGTAGACTCCTATCCTCCGCGCCGGCTGTCAAGCCTTTGCCCATTCCCAGCCCGTTGTCGGCGCTAATCGGCGGCGGTCGGCGGGCGCTGGCTGGAATTAGTGCCGAATCGACGGCGAAATCTGCGAACGCCATCCTGCACAATCAACGGTAACTTCGAACGCAACAAATTGGCTCCATTGAACCAGCCTTCCGGCTCATCGAACACGATGTGGTATTCGAAGAGCACGGCGCCCTGCGGTTGCTTCAGCTTCGTGGCTTTGCAATACCAGGCTGCTCCGACATAGGGTTGGGCTGGCCCGATAACGACGCGTCCCGCATCATTGACCTTCAGAGAGCGCCAAGTGTTCGGGAACTCCGCATCGTGCGCGAACCGCGGGTCCAGTGTCGCTGCCAATAGGACCGACTCGGTGCCACGGCTGAGCCTCGTTTGCATCGTGGCGCGCACGTTGACCCGATCGAACAACTCGAAACTTATGGCCAAGCATCGCTCGTTGGGGACGATCTCAATGTTCCGCGCGTGCAGTTGGTCTTCGCTCAACATCACCCCTTGACTCAGAGAGCCGCCCCGTTTTGATTGCGTCTCGGCGTTCACTTGTTGATTGAAGAAATCTTCATCCTTTAAGACATCAAAATCACCGTGTGCGACAAACCACAAATCGACTCGCCGCGGCCGTCCTTGGCCCGCATTGGGCTCATTGGTGATGCGCAACACAAACGGCGCGACCACTGACTTGCGCAAGAGGACGTCGAGCGAATGGTTGTCGTCGGTAATCGACGACAGGGCCTGTTGTTGCTGCTGAGCAGTCAGCCGGTCGGCCAATGTGGCGGCCGGCAGACGAACGCGCCTATTGCCGATCGAAATACCATGTTCCAGCAGATCGTCAAGAATTACGTTGCGATCCATTGCCTGACACAGCGAGGCCGGCGCGAGCAAGAGCAAACTGAGCAAGGCGCCCCTGGCAACAAGCATCGAAAGCTCCCAGCCGCCGGACGAATCAGCCACTCGGGTCCTTAACCATCTGGGCGCATGCAACCCCCGGGCGATTGCCTGCAGGCGACTGCGGTTGTCGGTCACGTTCATTCTATTTCCACAATCACCGTCGCGTCCTTGGGTGCCTGGATGGCCGTCGCCCCGTCTGCCTCCTAAATCCACAAAACGCGGTGACGGACAATCGCGGCGAAGAGCCGCAGGTTCGGCCGAACCCCGCTATTGAGGTTCCGGCCGGTGAGCTTCACCGTCTCCGCCCTGAAATGCAGCGTGATTCTCTCCGAGGGTTCGAACACGCTCTTGGTGAGCCAAGCATAACCCAGCAGAAGCGTATGGAGAAAGTCGGATTCACGCCCGACGACCCGCTGTTAAAGCTCACAGCCAAGGCCAGGGACGCGGTTCAAGAGTTGGCAATGGCGGTCCATTACGCCGGCTGCAAGGGGCAGGTGGGCGACAAGGATTGAGCCGTCACCCTTCCGGTGGCCACAGATCTCGCAAGCGTGCGTCCAGCAGAACGGGGCCTAACGGCCACCGGAATACTGGTCGTGCGGAGCGGGAAGGAAACGCGCCGACGCGGGGCTTTAAATTGAGTCAAGTCACGGGCGGAGTCGCTCGCCAGGGCGACGTTCTAAGCGGGACTTCCTTCTTAGGCGGCTTCGGCGAGTTCTTTGCTTGGGAACATTGCGGATGAACACCTGTGGCGGAATATGACGCTGTTCCGCAGACGGGCAGACCGTTTGGCAGTGGGCGGGAAACATGGCAGCGGAATCGGTTTCTTGTGGACGTTCATCTATTCCCTCCGAGTGTAGCCTTCATTGTACAGCAAGGAGATTGCAGAAACGGGCCAGGAGAGGGTGAAAACGTGAAAGTCGTAGTGAAGAAGCCAGCAAGAGGTGCTGCCGTTTCAATTGTCCGAATGTGCGGACGACGGCCGGCGAAGCCGAAGGCGGCAGGTCTCATTAATGGGTCGATTTTTAGGACGCCAGGCAAACGATTGAGATTGCCGGACCTTGCCATATTAGGAGACGATGTGATATTGCCGAATTGCTGGAAACATTAGGAGGTTCCCAAATGATGTTAGTCATTTCGGTGCTCATGGGATCAAGAGTGGCGACTTGCCTGACGGAGAGCTTTGTCAAGTTGGCAAAGATTCGCTGGATCAGCTCGTTCGAGGCTGTTCGCGACCGCCCATACCTGACCCCCACGGGCTGGCGCCGAGTAACTTGCTGTCTGGCGTTCGGAATTCTTTTCATGTGGCCAGCAACGCACGGGCTCGCCGACGATTGTACGACCCAAACGGCACAACCCGAAGTAGCGCAGAAGACATCACATGGAACTTTGCACTACACAGTCACTCCGGAAACGAGCGAAATTGAACTGGGTGGCAAGCTCTGGGTAATTGCCGAATTACGTAACTCGGGTCGCGAGCCGGTCACGGTGTTTTGGGGCGATTACGCCTATCCCAAAATGTATCATTTCGACATCACGCACGAATCTGGCTGCCGATTGCCGACCACGCGAGGGTTTCCCAACGATTGGCTGCCGCGTTCAGCGGAAGCACGGCACATGGTTACCATTGAACCTGACAAGTCAGTCAAGTACGAGATCGCACTCGCGCCTTTTATCGGCGCCAATGGCCAGGAAACATACTTTCGGCGTCCCGGCAAGTATTGCCTGAAGCCAAGTCTGTTTGTCACGACCACAGAGATTCTTGACTTCGAGACGGGCGAAACTCGTCCCACCGGACTCGGCTCGTGGACTGGTCGACTCGAAGCAGAGCCGTTCACGATTTCGGTAATGGGCGAAGCGGATGTTGTAAATGAAGGGGTACGCCTGTGTGGCCAAATAGTCAATCACCTCGGCGCGCCAGTGCCGAACGCGCTGATCTTAGCGAGCATTCGCGTTACCCCTGGGCCGTTTGACCAACGCATCTTCGAATACTTAGCCAAAATCGATCAAGCGATCAGCGACGAAATGGGACGATTCGAATTCGTTCGGCTCCCCGCCAGCAGTCGCTTCTTTGAATTAACGACGATCACCAACGATTTTCCCATTACGCAATCGAAGATTGAAAACAATCCACCTGAACCCGAGCGCCAGTTGCTCCAGACCAAGGTCGAACTGCCTGAGGGCATTACGCTCAAGGGCCGAGTGGTCGACGCGCAAGGGAAGCCCTGGGACGATGTGCGGTTTGAGGCGGGACCGCACCGTTACGGCTTCTCAGACATCGACGGGCAATTCGCGTTGCGTGGAATGAAGATCGCCGATGCCTATAAGGTACGATTGTGGCGACGCGGCTTCTCCGAAGCCATTGTTCAGGTCTCGCGCGAGGTTGCGACCAGCGGCACGTGGACCGTTATTTTACAGCGCGCAGTCGAAGAATAGCGATGTATCGCCAGGCCCAACAAAAGTTCCTTTTCTCGGAGCGACATCCAGTCGCGCCCGGCGATCAACGACGCTCGGGAACCGCAGTCCGATATTCTCATCTCGCAATTCAAAGTCCCGAGAAGCCGTCACCGAGCTGGAACTATTTGACGGAATCCCGAACTCCGACCGTAACGATGAGGTCGTATTTCGAGGCGTAAACCGTTGGGCTCAGGCACATGCGGGCGCGGCAGCGTTGCCAACCTTTCAACAAAGATCGGTGAATGATCGCACTGTGTATGGCGCGATCATACTTAGCTCTGCAGCAGTCGAAGTAACTACAGTTCGTGCGGCGATGCTTGGTGATTTGTCGACGGCTCGGGCACGACTACAATCTATTCAGGAATACGCGCGCAGGAGCGGATTTGTCGGCGGCTTTCCGACCTATCAGGATGGAAACATCAAGGGCAAGCCGGCTATTGGCGTCGCAATGTTGAAGCCGGCGGCGGCCGAGGCGATTCAAATTTCCCTAGAAGAACTTAGAAATCGATGAGACTCCCCGTATGTAGCCCTGATCGAGATTGTTTGCGCGCGAGTGCGTTTTTCAAATGCTGAGGTAGAACGGACTTCCTCAGTTCGAGTCCCGGCGTTATTCCACAAGACATTCCCGAATTGCTGCAGCAAGCTTATTGGCCAACAGAAAATGCCAGTGGTCCCTGCGACCGCGTCGCTGCGCTACGGTCTCTCAACCGCTTTCCCCGGTAGCGACCCAGCGACTACGGACGTACTGGGCGACACTGCTTGCCGTGAAACTCACGATGACCGACGTTACTGAGAAAGATGGCGTGACAAGCGGACTGGCCGAGGCCGTGCGTGCGCATGCTCGGGCTCCGGGCATGGAGCTGATTGCCGTTGGTAGCGCGGCCACGCCTGCTCGTCCGTTTTCAAAAACGACGTGGCGGCAGGAGTTGAGATCCGGTGCAATCATCCCTTGGCCGATCGAAAGCCCCCAGTCTTCCTGGCGGCCCGGCAAGCGACCCAAGTAGGTGCTAGCACCGGCAGCATTCTCCACCGGCGGCGTCCTGGCCGGCTGTGGGCTTCAGTAACACCCGCCTGAGCTTCGCATGGGGGCGGACCGTCCCCAATCCGGTCTGACGCCATCGGCGTCGCTAGCGGCAAGCCGCGAGCTGTCAGCAGTGATAGCATTGATCGAGGCGAAACCAAGGACAAGGCGCGGATAGTGCTGGCGCCAGCATGGCTCAACATATGCTGATCCGATCGGGCGGCAGCAGCGGTGCTAGCAAGCCATTCCACTCCGGGCCGAGTCCGGACCAAGGCCCCCAAGTGCACCCCCGCAGTCGCCATCTGAGAACAGTGAGCTGGTGACACAAGTGTGCCGCACTACGCAGTACGCCCTCTCCGGCGACCAGTCATTCCGTCCGCTTTCTCCAGTTTCGGGGCCTAGTAATATGGAAGCCAGCCCTTCGCACATTGATCTAAGGCCCGCCTGTGTTCCACGAATCCGACCTGGCTTCATTGCGGGTGACGCTTGCAGTCCTGCATGAAGTCGACGAAACCAAGTTGCCATACAACCAGCAGCGAATTTACTTGTGGCTCGTTGATGAGGTTGAGCAACCTATTGCCCGGCTTGTTCGAAAGCGAAGCCGTCCGCCGACAACCCGATTGGTTCATCAGTGGCCACGGTGAGGACGATGGGATTTTGCGTCGAGCACGCGGCTACCTTGCATGCGGCAACCTAGGTTACAAGACGCCGTCTCCTGTCGGGTTCAAGGCATACGTCGTCCCGCCCAGCATGACGCCCAGCGTCGAGTCCAGAAGGCATATGCGGCCTGCCGGCGAGCGGTCGAGGATGAGCTGAGCCGGCAGGTGTAGGTGGAAGTCCGTTTTTGGAAAAGGAGCAACAGTCAGAGTCGCGGGCGCGATCGCTTGCCGATCGAACCCAGTAATACCCAAACATATCCGCAAGGCCATCCTGGCCCTCATCGGTTGGGCCGCGGCCTGATTCCGGGGTTCTCGGTAGGTCTTAGGCGTGAGGCCGCTCGACACTGCCGATTATTCGCGACTTCTTCGGTCTTTTTAATTGAATGCCCTGACTGAGCGGCTAGAATCCGACTGGATTACATCGCGGCATTCAATTGAGGAAGCGCTAATGCTCATGGCCTCGACTCAGCGCCTCGTCGGGGTCGTGATCGCCCTGGTCGCATTGCTCACCGCTTCGACGGCTTGGGCAACGATTATCGTCAGCGGATCAAGTCCCGCTTACAACGGATCAGACGATCCCTGGGCTCCCGCCAGTTTGATGGTCGGCAACGCATTTGGGGCGGGCCACTTGACGATCAACGGCGGCAGTGCCGTGAACTCCGGGCAATGCATCATGCTCAGTCCCCCGGGAGCCGGGCCAAGTACAGTGACAGTTACCGGGGCCGGCTCCACGTGGACCAATTCCTTGCCCCTGAGTTTCGGGAGCTCAGGCAACGCGACGCTCAACATCCTCGGCGGTGGCAGCGTGACGGACACCGCGGGCACAATTACAAGCAGTTCCGGCACGGGTAGCGTTACGGTTGGCGGTGGCACCGGCGCCGCGACTTGGATCAATTCAGGTTCTTTAACATTAAGCTCCACCGGAACCCTGAACATCAACTCGGGCGGTTTGGTTAGTGCGTCATCGCTTGTCACGGGAAGTGGCTCGCCCAACCTCAATTTCGGCGGCGGAGCACTGCGAATCATCGCGACCGGTTCTGCAACGACCGCGATGAACCTGCAGGCGGGCGGCGGTACCCTTGATGTTCCCACAGTCGGATCTACGTTTACCCCCTCCGGCTTGATTAGCGGCGTCGACGGATTGACCAAGACCGGCGCCGGTACCCTGCAGCTCCAGCGTGCCGAAACGTATGGCGGTGCTACGAACGTGAGCGGCGGGACCCTGAAACTTGCCGGTTCTGGTTCGGTCGCCAACAGTCCGACGATATCCGTTGCGAGCGGAGCCAAGCTCGACGGTTCGGGCGTCACCGCAGGACTAAACTACGACGGCCATCGGTTTTCCCTCGCCGCCGGACAAACACTTAAGGGCGACGGCACGGTTGTCGGCGCCTTGGGCGTCGCGGCCGGCTCCGAGATCGATCCCGGCACTTCGATCGGGACGCTGACGACCGGGAACCTCGTCTTCGCTGCGGCCACGAGCATCTTGCGGCCGGAGATTGACTTGGGCGCGGTACTCCGGGCCGATCTGCTGAATCTCACGGGCACCATTACGCTGGGCGGCGCGCGATTGGATGTGACCCTGCTGAACACGCCCGCAGTGCCAACAACACCCGAGACGTTCTTGCTCATCGCCAACGACGGCGCCGATCCAGTGATCGGCACGTTCGGCGCGATCGACGTTCCCGGTTTCATTACGACGATCGACTACGCCTACACCGGCACCGATGTGCTGGGACGCGTGGGCGATGGCAATGACGTGGCCCTGACGCTGGTCGCCGTGCCCGAGCCGAGCGGATTACTGTTGGCCGCGACGGCGCTTGCTGTCTGTTTTGTCGTCGCAAGTCGCAACCCGGCCCCGTGAATCGTCGCCGCTTGGCCCAGGCTGCCTGAGCCAATCCGCCGCGCGATGCTCGCGCAGTCGGTTAGGCGCGCCGCAGTCACCAACCCCAAGCGACGAAGCCAACGATGGCCAGGGCGGCGAGCGCTACGCTGCAGGGCCGACCGTCGCGAGCAGAA
>PLYM01000235.1:210-49627 GCA_003153375.1 Planctomycetaceae bacterium | reverse complement strand
GTTAAATGTTGGGATTGGTATTAGGCCGCCTGTCCGATGCGGCTTTTCGTCAGTTGAGCAGCCACGGCGGCATGCACACGCTCGACTGTGAGCAACCGCATGCACTCATGATGTCCCAGGGGGCAGCTCCGCTTTGCGCAGGGGCCACAGGGCACGGCGTGTTGCAGGCAGATCTCGCTCGGCTCGTGCGTGCGCGTCCAAGCCGGATCGGTCGGGCCAAACAACGACACCATCGGCACGCCGAAAGCAATTCCGAAGAAGCGCGGCCCGCTGTCGGTGGTCACCAGCAGACGGCTGCGGCGGATGCACGCCTTGCTGAGGCCGATCGACGGCGGCTGGTCAGCCAGGCTGACGACGCGCGGATGATGGGCCGCCGCCACGATTTGCTCGGCCACGGCCCGTTCGGCCGGTCCACAATTGACCAACACCGCCAGGTCATGTTCGCTGGCGATTCGCCGGGCCAGTTCGGCGAAGTATTCCGTCGGCCAGAGCTTGGCCGCGCCATAGGCCCCGCCTGAGTTGAGCACCACGACACGTTCGCCGTGCGGCAGACGATGTTGATTCCAAACCCGGTCGGCGGCCGCCTCGTGCGCGGGCAAGGTCGCCAGCTCGAGCCGTGGTGATTCCAACTCGCAACCGACCGCGTAGGCCAATTGCAGATAGACGTCGATCGCCGGCGTGGGCAGCCAGGCGCGACCCTTGCGCGGATGATAGAGCCGATGCGTCAACAACGGGCCGCGCGCATTGCGCACATAGCCGACGCGCTGGCTTCCTCCGGCGGCCCAAGCCAGCGCCGCGCTGCGCAGCGAGTTGGTCAGCAGCAGGAACGTATCGCAGCGCTCGCGGCGCAGTTGTTCGAGCACGCCCCAGGTTTTTTCAGCCGGGTTGGCCGACTTGGGATGAAACAGGATCTGCCGGTCGAGCCAGCGCGTGCCGGCCAGCACCTCGGCGACGTAAGGGCGCAGGATGCCGATAATTTCCGCTTGAGGACCATAGTGTCGTCGCAGCGCGCGCAGCGTTGGCGTGGCCATCGCCACGTCGCCGATCCAATTGGGAACAAACACGCCGATTTTCAAGGTCACGCTTCCTCGAGTGTCGGGGTCAGGGGCAGGAAGCCACGATGCGCCGGCCGGGGGACGGCGCTGACGGGCCGCTCGTTACGCTCGACGAACCGCGCCGCCGCCAGCAGATCGGGCGCGATGAAGTCGGGTCGAGCCTTCAGGTCTGCCGGGATCGCGCCGCTGGCGTCGCGTACCAGAATCGTGTGGCAGCCCGCCGCCTGGCCGGCCACGATGTCCCGTTCGCGGTCGCCGATCATATAGCTGGCGCCCAGGTCCAAATCGTGGTGTCGCTCGGCTCGCAGCAGCATGCCGGGCCGCGGCTTGCGCAGCTCCGACGGCCGACGATAGGGGCCGATGCCTTCGGTCGGATGGTAGGGGCAATAGTAGATCGCGGTGAGTTCCACCCCCTCGGCGCGCAGTTGGCCCTCGAGCGCCTCGTGAAAGTGCCGCATGTCTTCTTCGGTGAAGTATCCCCGCCCGATGCCCGACTGGTTAGTGACGACGATCAACTTGAAGCCCAGCGCCATGAAGCCGCGCAGCCCCGCGACGGCATTGTTGAGTAGGTGCAAATCGGTGACGCGATGCGCGTAGGGAATGTCGCGAATCAGCGTGCCATCACGATCGAGAAATACGGCCCGTTGTTTCACGGCTGGCCTCGCTGGGGGTGGTGGGGTTGTTCAGGCGGCTCGCAGGCTATCGGCCGATTGCGCGGCGACCGCGTCGCGCCACAGCGTGGGGATCGTCGAGCTGAGATCGCCCGAGAAAAAGTAACTGCGTCCGCCGTCGGCCACGGTGCGCACCAGGATCGTTTTCCAGGGGCGGTAGTAATACTGCGGGTGGCTCTTCGATGGCGGGCCCTTGCGAAAATCGGCCGGCAACTCGACCAGGTCGAACACGGCCGTGGTGAAGTTGCTGATGTGCTCGCGTCGCTGGGCCGCCACATTGCGGGCCATCGAGAGCGCCTTGAGATAGACTTCCGGCCCGGTCACCGCCGAGCCGATGTTGAGAAACACGCCCCCTTCGAGTCCGGCGATGCTCTGGGCGAAAATCAGAAAATCGGTGTAGCTGGCCGCGCCCAGGGCCGCGCCGTCGCAATTGGCGTGCGCGTGAATGATGTCGCTGCCGACGCCGACGTGCGACGTGACCGGCACTCCCATCCGCCAGCCGGCGGCGGCGATGCTCAGGTGGCGAAAGGGCAATTGCTCTTCTTCGATCACGCGGCCGACGGCCTCGCCCAGTCCTTCGCCCCGATTGGCGGCCTGAAAGATGATGTCGTTCAGCCGGCTCGTCTGCTGCCAGAGACCAAACTGCCCGCGTTGAATCCACTTCGAAACATTTTCGCTCGTGCCCCCGCCGGCGGCCAATTCGAAGTCATGAATGATGCCCGCCCCATTCGTGGCCAGGTGGGTCACGAGGCCCCGTTCGACCAGGTCGACCAGGTAGCGCGACAGGCCGAGCTTGATCGCATGGCCGCCCATCATCAGCACCACGTTGCGTCCCTGTTGTCGCGCGGCTACCAGGCGCGAAACCAGCGAGGCGAACTCGGGATGCGAATAAACGGGAAACCGGGCCGACAGTGGCTGGCAATCCTTGGCCAACAGGTCGTGACCCCGCTCGGAGAGATCCTGCAGGGCGATGCGGCCACGGTCGAACAATTCATAACGGCTCATGGACTCGGGGCTCCTTAGGCGGCTTGTTGAGCGATGTCACCGGGGGCGTGCACACGCGCGGCGGCTGGGCCGAGCGAGTCGCGCGCGATCCGCAAATTGGCTTCCAGCACTTGTTCGACGCTGATTCTGGCCATGACGGCGGCTGACTTGGCGCGGGGCACGTACGGGTCTTCTCCAGCTTCCAGCGGCGCGACGAGCAGCGTGTGGCCGTCTCCCAGCGGTGCCCACTTCTTCGGCGAGTGGCAGGGGTGGGGACTGAACAGCGCAACGACCTTGGTGCCCACGATGCCCGCGACGTGCATCGGCCCGGTGCTGCCGACCGTCAGGGACGTCTGCTGTTCGATGACGGCGGCCAGCTCGAGCAAATCGAGATTCCATAAGAGGCCGACGCGCTTGCGCGTCTCATCGCTGAGCTGCGAACGAATTTGCTCCAGCAGCGGGCGCTCCAATTGCTTGCCGGTGACGATCACGCGGCCCACGCGGGCCAGGCGAATGGCCAACTCGGCATACTGCGAGGCCGGCCAGTTGTACGCGCTGCCTTTGTCGCCGGGATGCACGCCGAACAGAGGGCCGGAGGTGCCGAGTTCGCCGGCAATCCGCGAGGCGATTTGTGCGCGCAGGGGCGTGTCGATCGCCAGTTGTGGTGCGAAGTCGGTCGACTGCGGCTGGGCCTCCAAGCGGCGGGCGAATTCCAGGCAAAAGGCCGACTCGTGAATCGGTGGTCGGCTGCGGTGGACGAAGATCCGTCGGTTGCCCAGCAACATTCCCAGCGGCGTATAGCCCCAGCAGACCCGCGTCGGAATTCCGGCCAGCCATATCGCCCGGCAGTTGCGCGACTTGCTGTTGAACACCACGGCCGTGTCAAAGCGTCCCTGCCGCAAGCGGGCCGCCAATTGAAAATGGCCGTGGCTCGGGTCGTCGACAATTGTGCCGTCGATCAGATGGCTGCCGTCCAGCAAGCCCGCCGCGCCAGGACCGAGCAGGGCGGTCAAGTGGGCATCCGGAAATTGGCGACGAATCGCCGCCATCGCTGGCAACGTCAGCACCAAATCGCCGATCCCGTCGTTTCGCACCAGCACGATGCGCCGCGGTTTTGTTGTTTTGCTCCACACCAAGTCACACCCCCTCACGCGTCGAAGTTACGCACTCTCGGTCGGTCTTGTCACGTACGCTGTTTTGGTTTCTTGGGCCAGTGACGCAGGCCCCGCTCAGGCCGCCTCGCGCGCCGCCATGGCCTGATGCCGTTCGGCCCGCTCCTGCTCTGGATCGCCTTGCGGCCGCGCGTGCTCCAATTCCCAAAGCCGAATCTGCTTGACGAACGACGACATGCCCGTCAGCGCGCTGATTTGCAGACCGACCAGCCCGTCCAGAAAGCCAAGGCGGATGAAGTAGCAGTGCAGGAACCGCAGTGGTGGGCTCAGCAGCATGCGCCAATAGCTGACCCGCTTGCCGGCCGCGTAATAGTTGCGGGCCCCTTGCACGGTGTAGCGCGAGAGCTTCTGAAAGTATTGGTCGTACGTCCAATAGGTGTAGTGCTCGAGCCGCTGGCGCAGATGGCCGACGTTGCCCGAGCTGACGTGGATCTCGGCGTGGTCGCTCTCGCCCACGTAGCGCCCCAAGTCGCGGCGAAACAGCCGCATCACCTTGTCGGCGCCCCAGCCGGCGTGGCGAATACGGTGTCCCAAAAAATAGTTTGCGCGATAAATGTGGTAGCCGTCGCGCGGGGGAGCGCCGCTCAATAGTATGTTGATTTCCGTCGCCAAGTCGGGCGTCACGCGTTCGTCGGAGTCGAGGATCAGCACCCAGGGATGACGGGCTTGCGGGATGGCCCAGTTCTTGAAGTTGCCGGAATTGAGATACTCGCGCTCGATCACGCGGCAACCGCCGGCATCGTCGATGATCTCGAGCGTGCCGTCGGTCGAACCGGAATCGGCCACCAGCACCTCGTCGGCGACGCGCTTCGCCGACTCGATGCACGCGCGGATATTTTTCCGTTCGTTCTTGCAGGGGATGACGACGGTGAGTTTTTGTTTCATGACGCGGGCGTCTAAGTCGGGCAGGGCGGGGCGGCCTGCAATGGGGTCAACCGGCGCGGCGCAACGGCTGGCCGGAGCGGGGTGGTGTGGGAGTGAGCGAAGGGGCCGTCTCGCCGCGGGCGAGCGAGGCCAGGATGTTCGTGGTCGAAATGCCGTCGACGACGCCGGTCACGCAAACCGAGCCGCCGTAGGCTTCGACGACCTCATGGCCCACGACCTGTTCGGTGGTGTAGGTGCCGCCTTTGACCAGCACGTCCGGGCGGATGGCCCGCAGCATCTCGTGCGGCGTGTCGTCGTCGAACACGATGACGTGCTGCACGCAGGCCAGCGCCGCCAGCATGGCCGCGCGGTCACTCTCGCCGATGACGGGCCGTTCCGGGCCCTTGAGCTTGCGCACGCTGGCATCGCTGTTGACGCCCACGATCAGCACATGACCTAGTGCCGCCGCTTCGGCCAGGTAGGTGACATGGCCGACGTGCAAGAGATCGAAGCAGCCATTGGTGAAGACCACGCGTTGGCCGCGATGACGATGTCCGGCGGCCAGCACTGCGGCCTCGGCCAGCGTGATGATCTTTCGCGGTGGCCCGCCCTGGGCCGAGAGCAGCGCGGCGCGAATCTCGTCGCGATAAATGACCGCCACGCCCTCGCGTTCGACTTCCAGGCCGGCCGCGACGTTGCCCAGCCGCGCGGCATTGGCGCCGCTGGCGCCGCCGGCCATGCACAGGCCCACCGTGGCCAGCACCATGTCACCAGCTCCGGCAATGTCGTAAATCGCGCGGGCGTGCGTCGGAAAAATCTCGCCGTCGCCGTTGCGCTCGACGAGCATCATGCCATCGCGATCGAGCGTGACGAGTGCCATCTCGGCATCCAACTCGCGGCAAAGCTCCCGGCCCGCCGCCAGGGCATCGCCAGAATCGGCGATCTTGCGGCCGACGGCTTGTTCGGTCTCGATGCGATTCGGCTTGATCACGGTCACGCCACGATAGTGCTCCAGCGGACAGCCGCGGGCCGGGTCGACGATCGAAATCACGCCCGCCTGCTGGGCCGCTTCGATCACCGCCCTGAGCACGCGGGGCGTACAGACGCCTTTGCCATAGTCGGAAATCAGCACCGCGTCGAAGTCGGCAATGCGCGCGGCGATTTTGAGGATCAGTTCGTTTTCGAGCGGCGAGCACAGGGGTTCGCAGTCTTCATGGTCGACGCGCAGGATCTGGTTGGGATGGCGGCTGCTCGCGCGGCCGATGAAGCGCTCTTTCACAGAAGTGGGACGCCGTAGATCCGCCAGCACCAGCTCGCAATCGACGCCGGCATCGACGAGCAGGCCACGCAGCTCGTTGCCGGCCGCGTCTTCCCCCACGATGCCGCAGCAGGACGCGCGGGCTTCGAGTCCGGCCAACATGTTGCCCACATTGGCCGCTCCGCCTAGGCGCGCCTCGCGGCGATCGGCGCGCAACACGATCACGGGGGCTTCCTGACTGATGCGTTCGGCGTTGCCCCACGTGTAGCGATCGAGAATCAAGTCGCCCAGCACCAGGATCCTGGGATGCTGCACGGACTCGAGTACGTGGACGAGATCGTTCGGACTCATGCGGGCTTCCATTCCCAATGAGCGAGCAGCGGATGTCTTCGGGGCGACGCTGGCACGGGCGGCCACGTCGGCACGGTGCAGCGAGCGGTGATTATCGGCCAGCTACCCAGGCCGGGCAATAGAGATTCACCCGATTCGCCCGCGAGTCACGCACGTTCCGATTTTAGAACGCCCTGATTTGGAACGGGCCAATTCAGGCCACGGCCGCCAATGCTTGCTCGATTTGATCGAGCGAATCGGCGGCGGGGGACGTGATGGTCAGGTGGGCACGCCGTGCCAGCGAAGACCGAGCGGCATGGTCATCGAGCGCGACGACCACGTTACACTCGGCCTGGCCGCTAAAGCGTCCCTCGCCGGGAAGAAAGAGGATTTCGACTTCCGGCTCGACGGCCCGCCGCGAGCCAAAGCGACCACGGAACAGCCGCGCGACGGCGTGCGGCTCATTCGGCTGGCCGATCACGCGAATGGCGAGGTCTGCTAGCGGCCGTTTCTCAAGGCCGTTGCGGCACCGCGTCAATCGGCCCTTGCGGAGCAGATAGTTGACGTTGGCTCCCTGTTTCCAAAGGGCTGGCAAGCTGGAGTCGTTCGGGTGCCAGAGGTGAAACGTGTGGGTCCAGGGCAGAATCGACTCGACGTGTACGCCTGAGTGGCGCAGGCGAAAGCGCAGGTCGTCGTCCTCGCAGCCCCAGCCCTGAAAGTTCTCGTCGTAGCCGTTGATGCGCTCGAAGTCGGCCCGCCAAATGCCGACGTTGTTGCCGATCAACTTCGGTTTCGTGGGATGTCGCAGCAGGCGATAAAACCACGATGCCCGGGCTTGTCGCTGCAAACGCCGCAGTTCGCGGGACGAAGCGATGTTTTGGAATTCGCCGCGTTGGATGGTGTCGATCGAGATCCGCGCCGACGTTTCCTGGTCGAGCCGCACGCAATCGCCGGCCATGACCACGCCCGGCTTGCGGTGCTCCAGGTGAATCCGCGCGTGATCGGGGGGCAGGATGCAATCGCCGTCCATGAACAGCAGGTAGGGCGCGCGACTGGCCCGGGCGCCTTCGTTGCGGCAACGCGACAATTGGAACGACTTGTGCGGATGGGTCGTGAAGCCCACCGGGAACGGGACCGTGCGGGCGAACTCTTGGACGATCGCGGCGGTTTCGTCGGTTGAGCCGTCGTCGGTCACGATCAGCTCCATCCGCCCCGCGACCCCTGCTTGCAATGCAATCGACGCCAGCGCACGGCGCAGGTGCGCGGGTCGCTGGTACGTGGACAACAAAAGTGCAATCTCCGGCTCGCTCATGAGGCACAACATAGCCTTGCCAGCCGAAATCGACCAAGATCAGTAAGTCTCACTTGGCTGAGAGTTTCAGGCGTTCAGGAATCCTTTTCGCCGCGGGCCCTGCGGACAAGGGGCATGAGCACGGCTTCGAATTCGGCCTTGCCGGCCAGAATCTGCATCTGACTGGAGAGGGCAAACAGCGGCCGTGCCCCTGGCCAGCGACCGCCGATTTTGACCAGGTCCTTGCCGGTGCAGACCACCGCGGCCACGTCGAGCCCGCCCGACCAGGAGGCCAGCGATTCGATGTCGGCGGGGGAATATGCGTGATGGTCGGCAAACTCTTGCTTCGCCGCCAATCGATAGCCGCAGCCGGCGAGCGAGTGCCAAAAGCCGGCCGGATTGCCGATGCCGCAAAAGGCCGCGATCTTTTGTCCGGCCAGGTGGCCGAACGGCAATTGCTCGCCGGTCGGTGAGACGAGCGCTCGCGGAGCGTGCGTGGCCTCAACCCACAGGGCCCGCGGCGCGTAGCGCAGGATCTGATTGCGAAGCTGCACCCTCTCATCGGCGCCTAGCAGCTCCGCGCGGGTCAGCACGATCACGCCGGCCCGCGACCAGCCCGATAGAGGTTCGCGCAGCGTGCCGCGCGGAAACACGTGGCCGAACCCAAACGGTTCGCTGGCATCCACCAGCACGATGTCCAAATCTCGGTGCAGCCGTCGATGTTGAAAGCCATCGTCCAGCAGCACGAGCTGGCAGCCGAATTCCTGGATAGCCTTGGTTGCTCCGCGCACCCGATTCGCGTCGAGCACGTGGGGCACGCCGGGCAACTTTTGCGCGAGCTCGAGCGCTTCGTCGTTGGCCACGCCCGGCCTCGCACCGTAGCCGCGGCTGACGAGTCCCACACGCACGCCATGCGCAGCAAACCAATTTGCCAGCCATTCGACGGCCGGGGTCTTCCCCGTGCCGCCGAGCGTGATGTTGCCGACGCTGAGCACCGGCACGCCGACGCTGTCGATGGGGCGCCGGCCGCGGTCGAACTGCCGGTTCCGCCAAGAGACGGCGGCCGTATAAGGAATTTCGAGCAGTCGCAACGCCGCGCGCGTGGCGGCGGCCACCGCTCCTTGGCGGCGACCACTGACCAGCTCTCGAAATGCCGACGGACTGAGCAAAATGTTCGCCATCCGTAGCGGTGCGCGGCCGGCGACACGCAATTCCGGTCGGCATCTGTGTGCCACTGCTGGCTTGTCCAGCAGTGTCTTTGTTGAGCGTTCGCATTGCACTGCTGGACAAGCCAGCAGTGGCACGCATTAACACGCTTGAAATCGAATCGGCGCGGCCGAACCTACAACTTCTTGCAGATCGCTTCGGCCATTTCGCGGGTGCCGACGGCGGTCGGGTCGTTGCGGTCGGGCTTGAGATCGTAGGTGACGTTCTTCCCTTCGGCGATCACGTCGGCCACGGCCTTTTCCAACCGGCTGGCCGCGTTGGCCTCGCCCAGATACTTGAGCATCAACATGCCCGACAGAATCAGGGCCGTTGGGTTGACCCGATTCTGGCCCTTATACTTCGGAGCACTGCCGTGCGTCGCTTCGAACACGGCGCCGTTGGGGCCGATGTTGGCGCCAGGCGCCACGCCCAGGCCGCCGACCAGGCCGGCAGCCAGGTCGCTGAGAATGTCACCATACAGGTTCGGCAGCACCAGCACGTCGTACAACTCGGGCTTCTGCACCAGTTGCATGCACATGTTGTCGACAATGCGGTCTTCGAAACCGATGTCGGGATACTTCTTGGCCACTTCGCGGGCGGTGGCCAGCCACAGCCCGTCGGTGTGCTTCATGATGTTCGCCTTGTGAACGCAGGTCACGGTCTTGCGGCCGTTGTCGCGCGCATAGTCGAAGGCGCACTTGACGATCTGCTCGCTGCCACTGACGCTGATCGGCTTGATTGAAATGCCGGTTTCGGTCGCTGAGGTTTTGATTTGTCGATCGGGCGAAAGTCGGTTGATGACTTTGATCAGCCGGCTGGTTTCGGGCTTGCCCTGTTCGAACTCGATGCCGGCATACAGGTCTTCGGTGTTTTCGCGAACGATCACCAGGTCGACCTTGACCGAGTTGAAGAAGGTGCGCACGCCTTCGTAGTGCTTGCAGGGACGGATGCAGGCATACAGACCCAGGGCCTGGCGTAGATGGACGTTGATGCTGCGAAAGCCGGTGCCAACGGGCGTCGTGATCGGAGCCTTCAGCGCGCACTTGGTGCGGCGCACGCTTTCCATCACCGCGTCGGGCAGCGGCGTGCCGAGTCGCAACATCACGTCGACGCCGGCTTCCTGCACGTCCCAGTTGATCTTCACGCCCGTCGCGTCGACACAACGACGAGCGGCCTCGGCCAGCTCCGGACCGGTGCCGTCTCCGGTAATTAACGTAACCTCATGTGCCATGCTGTCGCTCAACTCCCCCCGGTTTCGCCGCCATAAACCGCGTATTATGAACAATTCTGCAAAGACGGCAGCCTATCCGATGCGCCCCCGAGCGTCAAAGGGGTGGGGGATCTATGCAAACGGGGCCAAACAACTTGCCGCTGCATTTTTATAGCCGGCGCATGGTGGCTCGGCCGGCTGGAGATGAGTTTTGCGCCGCGGGAAGAGCCAGTGGCGAGTGATTGATGGTTAGTGGTTAGTGAAGAATGCAGACTCCCCGTCACTAACAACTAACCATCAATCACACGCCACTGGCTCACAACGTCGGCCCCACGTTCCAGGGCACGAACTCCTCCTGGCCGATGCCGTGCTGTTCGCTCTTGGTGCGCTTGCCGCTGGCGACGGCGATGATCTCTTCGAAGATCTCGCGGCCGACTTCGTCGAGGCTGCGGCCGACCAGCACGGTGCCGGCGTCGAGGTCCATGTCGTCGATCATCCGCTGATACATGGGCGTGTTGGTGGCGATTTTGATTGAAGGCGTGGGCTTGCAGCCAAAGCAACTGCCGCGGCCGGTCGTGAAGACCATCACTTGCGCGCCGCCGGCCACGATGCCGGTGACGCTCACCGGGTCGAGCCCCGGCGTGTCCATCACCACAAAGCCCTTGGCCGTGACCGGTTCGGCGTATTGATAGACGTCGGTCATCGCGGTGCTGCCGGCTTTGGCGACGGCGCCGAGCGATTTTTCATAGATCGTCGTCAGGCCGCCTTCCTTGTTGCCCGGCGATGGATTGTTGTCGGGCGTGCAGCCGAACAGGCCCGTGTACCACTCCCACCAGTGAATGCGGTCGATCAGCTTCTGGGCGATTTGCGGCGAGCGGGCTCGGCGGGTGAGCAGTTGTTCGGCGCCGTAGATTTCCGGCGTTTCGCCCAAAATCACGGTGCCGCCGGCGGCCACCAGCAGGTCGCTGGCCACGCCCAGCGCCGGGTTGGCCGTGATGCCCGAGTTGCCGTCCGAGCCGCCGCAATTGGTGCCGAGAATCAACTCGCTGAGCGGAATCGGCTGGCGGCGCACGTCATTGGCCCGCGGCAACATCTCGCGCACCAGCCGGCAGGCTTCCTCGATCGTTTTGGTGGTGCCGCCGACGTCTTGCATGCTGAGGACCGGCGGACGCGTGACACTTCCGCCGTTGGTGCCGCCGATCTGCACGAGCTTCTGATCGTCGAGCAGGTAGCCGAGCGTGGCGGTCTCGCAGCCCAAGCCGATCAGCACGTAGCCGCCGATGTTCGGATGCCGGGCGATGCCTCCCATCACGCGATTGAGCATCGCGTGCCCCTCTCCGCCGAATTGCATGCCGCAACCGCCGCCGTGGGTGAAGGCCACCACGCCATCGACATTGGGATAGTCCTTCAGCGCTTCGGCGTTGAATCGCGCGGCGACATACTTGCTGACCGAGGCCGAGCAGTTGACCGTCGAGATCACGGCGATGTAGTTGCGCGTGCCGGCGGAGCCATTCGGCCGGCGATAGCCCTCGAACGTGCGACCCACGAGCGGCGTCGGATCGGGCGGCACTTCGCTGGCCGCCGCATAATCGCGCTCGAACTGTCCGGCCGTCAGGTTGTGCGTGTGGACCCAGGTGCCCGGTTCGATGGCCTCGGTGGCAAAGCCAATGATCTGTCCATATTTGAGCACCGGCTGGCCGACGGCCAGCTTCGCCAGCGCGATCTTGTGGCCGATGCGCACGGCGGCCGGCAGTTGCACGTCATGCCCGCCCGCCGAAAGCTTCGTGCCCGCCGGCAAATCGCGCGCGGACACGCAGACGTTGTCTTTATTGTGCAAAAAGACCTGGTCGATCGCCTGGGCTTTGAACATCGCGAGGACCCCGAAGAAGAAAGCGGTTAGCCGGCGGCACGGCTTCAGCTTACTGGGGGGCCACAAGGACCGCAATTAAGGGGCGGCTGGCGGGGCGTGTCTGACGCAGAGCGGTTTGCTTAGAATGGGGCCGCGACGGTGTAGCTGACGACCGTTTGCCCCGGCGAGACCCCCCCGGGAAGCGATACGAGTTTCGATCGCGCATTGCCGTCGATGATGATCAACAACTCACCCTGCGTGCCGGGAGCCAATTCGCAGGACTCAGCGAGATAAAACGTCTGGCCGTTTGTCTTGGCGAGCGGAAATCGCTGGCCATCGACGACGAGGAACCCCTCGACATCAGCCGAATAACCGTCTTCGTGATGCCTGCCCATGGATTGACCCCCTTGATCGAATTTAGGTGTGCCTTAGCTTAGCGCGCGGTGCGCCAATGATAAAACGGGTTTTGGGTATTGGCGCCACCGAGGCACAGGCACGTGAAGCTGGACATGGCCGTTCAATTCACCAGGCGGCTGGATGAAAAAATTGAGTGCGTGCCGATAATCTGCTAAAATAGAGGTGCTAAATCGGAGACAGGCAAAAGCCAAGGGAGGGCAGAAATGCCGATAAGTTTTGACGACACGGATAAGCAAATCGAGCGATTGCTGCAAGTCACACATCCGACGTTCGATCCAACGAAGGTCGCGTTAGTCGATTCCGACTTCACGGCAAAGGACTTCGATGGCGCAGACGAGGTGGACTTTCTAGGCACTGTTCAAGGACTGTGTCTGCTCGCGCTCAAGGCGGGCTCGAAAGTCTATCGTGTGATCGCCGTGCCGCTCCAGGCGTACGAGACGCTTGCGGTTGTACTCGCTTTGGCGGTCGGCGTTCAGTTACCCCAGGTCTCAGAAATTCTAGTGTCTGCGAGAAAGACCGCGGTCAATCAGGTCGCAGCGCTCGGCAAGCGATCCCCGATTACGCACCGTGAGTTGGTCCAACTACAGCCGCCGAAAGACGTGCAGCTTTCGTCGGCGACGATCGAAAGCGACCCTTTTCGAGTCGTACATTTTGAGCCGAGCCGTTTACCAATTGGCTCCGTGCCGTCTCCCGTGCAGGGTCCAACCGGACCGTCTAGCCCCTCAGTGGTCATTTCGTCGACGACGAATACAAACACGTCGGTTGTCACAACTCTTTCCTTGAATCCGGGTTCGTCAAGCTAGTCCAGAACGAACCTAGCCGGCAAAGACTGCTGCTGAAGTAGACCTGCCTCAAAGTGACGTCACCCCGCCGGGAAGTTGGCTTCGTAGCCGAGGCTGGTCAGGAAGTTGCGGGCCAGGTTGTACTCGCGGATGGGCACTTGCTGGATGTGGGCTTTGAGCGCGTCGAGCATGCGGTCCGTGCCTTCGCGAATCTGGTTGAAGCCGGCGACGCCGATGGCGCCGCGCGACTTGGCCCGATCGGAGAAGAGCTTGTCGAGCAGGGCCCGGTCGTTCTTGAAATCGGGGCCTTGCAACATCGTCGGCCAGTTGATGGTGCCGGTCACGGGATCCAACTGACTGGGCGTCAGCCGTGGCGTGGCGGCGGCGTGGGCCAAGCGGGCCCAGGTTTCGGGCGGAACCGGCGGAGCCTCTTGTTCCTTGTGATAGGCATGCTTCATGTTCTGCATCTCGATGTAGGCCTTGGTCCACTCGACCTGGTTTTCCGTGTCGAGCTTCAAGGCTTGTTGCTCGTTGATGTCGGCAGCCGAGGTGTTGAGGTTATATTCTCCGGCCGCGCGAATGGCCTGGGCCATCCCGCCCAGATAACTGCCGGCCGCCGTCGAGCCAATGCCGGCGCCGTATCCATAGCCGTATCCGCCATAGCCGCCGTAGTACGGCTTCGCATAGTACCCTCCGCTCGAATAGACCTGCGCGCCAGCGACCGTGGCGTAGATGACGGTCGCGAACCCTACGCTCCCGACAAACAACCACCAGCGCGGCGGAACGTGAACGGACATGGCGACGGCTCCACGAGAAAATCGAGACGTTGGTGCTCCCCAAGAAATTGTATACATTGCCAACTGTCCGGGTACAATGCCGGTGAGGAAGCTCGCGGATCGTTGCGCGTGGTTCGTCGTGGCGCCCCCTGGGGTGACGCGGCGGCATGGCGCCCGCCCGGCAGACATGAAGTCTTTGGTCCCTCGAGAAAGCGCCGGTTATGCAAAAAGCGCCCATCCCGAAAAAACTGCCTCTCATGCAAAATGACTCTCCGCGACTTGTCTTTCGCGCTCGCGCCGCTTGGTTCCTGCTCGCCCTGACGGCCGCCGTGCTCGTGTGTCCGCGCCCGGCCACGGCCGCGCAAGATTCGCTGGCCAAGCTGACCGACTCGCTCAAGAGCAGCGACGAAAAGGTGCGCATTGCGGCGATTGATAGCCTGGGCCACTTAGGGGTCGGGGCCAAGGATGCGGTCAATGATCTGACGGGCCAGTTGGCCGACAGCTCGCCGCGCGTCCGTGCCCACGCCGCGCGGGCCCTGCAATTGATTGGTCCAGCCGCTGCCCCCGCGGCCGGCGCGCTGGTGCAACTGATCGAGGACCCTGACGCGCATGTGCGCCGCGTGGCGATCTCGGCCCTGGAAGCCATTCATCCCGATCCGGCTATCGAGATCGCGGCCTTCGCCAAGGCATTGGATGATTCCGATCCCGCGGTGCGCATCGCCGCGCTGAGCGGCTTGACCGATCACGGCGCCGCCGCGGTTCCGGCCCTCGATAAAGCGCTGGGGAAACCGGCCACGCGCTACTGGGCCGCCTTGGCCTTGGGCGAGTTGGGCAACGATGCCAAAGAGGCGGTCAACGGTCTGATCGCCGCTTTGAAAGACGACCGGCCGCTAGTGCGCCGCGAGGCGCTGATCGCGCTGGGCAAGATCGGTCCCGAAGCGGCGCCGGCCGTGCCAGCCATCAGCGAGCGCCTGGCGGACCGCGACCCGGGCGTTCGCAACAGCGCGGCTTTTGCGCTGGGTCGGATTGGACCCGCCGCGATGCCAGCAGCCGACGTGCTGCGTGAAACGCTGACCAAGCCCGAGGACCTGCTGGCCACGGTCAGCGCCTGGGCCTTGGCTCGCATCGAGCCCGAGAATGCGGAAGCTCGCAAACAAGCGATCGAGTATCTGACCAAGGCTTTGAGCAACAAGAACCCGCAAGTGCAATTGACCGCGCTCAAGGGCTTGATCGGCCTTGAGCTGGAACCTGCCGTGCTGGCGCCCATTCTCGCCGAGGCGATTGCCAAGGGCGCTCCGGCCGCCGCCGAGGAAGCGGTGGACGCATTGCCGCACCTGGGCGATGCCGCGACGCCCGCGATGACGGCCGCGCTGAAGCGGGCTGAAACCCGCGGTCGCGCCGCCGAAATGCTCTCACGGCTTGGCCCCAAAGCCGTCGGCTCGCTCGACGGCCTGGCGGCCGCCATGGTCGACAAGGATCCGCACGTCCGTCGCGAAGTGCTGTTCGCCTTGGCCGGTCTCGGCAGCTCCGCGACTCCGGCTCAGGGAGCCATCATCAAAGCGCTCGACGATCCCGATGAGCGCGTCCGCGCGGCCGCGGCCTATGCTCTAGGCCAGATTGGACCCTCGGCGAAGGTGGCGCTGCCGCAGTTGCGCCGGGGGTTGGAATCGCCCGATCCGGTGGTTCGGGTTAGCAGCGCCTATGCGATGGTTCATATCGGGCCGGTTGACGAGCAATTGGTCCGGCTCACGCTGCCGGTGTTGATGCAAGGGTTGCAAAGTTCGACGACCGCGGTGCGTCGCGGCTCGGCCGAAGCTTTGGGAAAGCTTGGCAAGCCGGCGCGCGGCGCGGAGCAGGCCTTGCGCGCCGTGACCCGCGACCCCGATCCCTCGGTCCGCAAAGCCGCGGTGGCGGCCTTGGAGCGGATGGGCGCGGTCGTTGACGCGACGCCGGCGGACAATTGAGCCCCTTGGGGCGGCAACTGTCAAAAGGCCGGTCCAATCCTCGATTTTAGCCGCCCGCCGTCCGTGCCAATCGGCGTCGTCGGCTGCCCTTGGCTGCTATACTTAAGCAATGCCACCGTGCCAGAGCCGTAGCGCGCCTGCCGGGAGTGGCACACTCGGAATGCGAGCAGAGAGTCATGGCGACTCACAGCGATCCAGCGGCGCCCCAGGCGGTTCCTCCGCCCCCGCCGAAACAGGCCCCTCAGGGGCGTCTGGTCGAGTACGAGCAGTTCATCGACGACCAGTTGCGCCGCACGCGCAGCCACGTCCGCAGCGTCGACCTGACGGGCAGCGTGATGCTGCTCGTCGCCGGCAGCGTGACCTATTTCTTTTTGGTTGCACTGATTGATCATTGGGTGATTACCGGCGGCTTGGGCTTTATCGGCCGGCTGCTGGCGTTGGCTGGCTTCGTGATCGCGGCGATCTATTTTCTGGCCGCCGACGTGCTGCCGCTGCTGCTCAAGCGAATCAATCCGATTTACGCCGCCCATACGATCGAGCGCAGCCGGCCGGGCATGAAAAATGGCCTGGTCAATTTCCTGCTGTTTCGCGCTCACCCCGGCGCCTTGTCGCCGGTCGTCTATCAAGCCATCGAGGAACAGGCGGCCACGAACCTGGCCAAGGGACGCGCCGAGACGGCCGTCGACCGCTCGAAGCTGATCCACATTGGCTATGCACTGATCGCGATCGTCTTGGTCTGCGCGTTGTATGCGCTGTTCTCGCCCAAGGATCTGTTCCAGACGGTCGAGCGCGTGGTGCTGCCCTGGGCCGAGATTAGCGCGCCGACGCGCACTTCGATCGTCGAAATCGAACCGGGAGACGCCCGCGTGTTTCGCGGTCAACAACTGACGGTCGCGGCCCGCGTCGGCGGTTTGACCGCCGAGGGCAAGGTGTTGCTCTACTACTCGACCGACGACGGTCAGTTGGTCGATCGGGCCGTCGAGATGAACCTGCCGCCCGATGGTTACAAATACTCTTGCCTGTTGCCGGCCGGCGAGTCGTCGTTGCAGCAGAGCCTGACCTATCGCATCGCGGCCGGAGATGCCACGACGCGCACGTATCACGTCGAGGTGGTCGCCGCGCCCACGATCGTCGTGGAACGGGTGAACTACAAATATCCCGCCTATACCGGGCTGCTCGCGCAGCGCGTGGAATACCAGGGTGACATCAAGGCCATCGAGGGCACCGAGATCACGATCGAAGCCCTGGCGAATCAAGACATGCAGTCGGCCGGCATCGATTTCGACTGCGACGGCAAGGTCGACGTTCGCATGAAAGCCGAGCAGCAGGCGGCCCGGGGAACTTTCACGCTCGAACTGAAGGAAGATCGGCAGACCGCGCGGCACACCAGCTATCAACTGCTGTTCAAAAACGAGCAGGGGCAACAAAACCCGCAGCCGGTTCGCCACCAGATCGAAATCACGCGCGACCTGTCGCCGGAGATTCAATTCGTCGGACCCAAGAGCGACGAGCTCGATCTGCCGCTCAACGGCGTGGTCGACTTGGAGATCGTGGCCCACGATCCCGACTTTGCCCTGCGAACCATCAAGCTCGTGGCCACCTTGGCTGGGCGTAACATTCTGGACAAACCGCTGCTCGACGAAGTGTGGCGCGGCCAGTGCGACCGGAAGTTCCGCTTCGAGCCGCGGCGGCTGGGCCTCAAGGCGGGCGACGTCGTGGAGTATTCAGCCTGGGCCGAAGACAACAAGGATCCGCTGCCCAATCGCGTCACCACTCCCCCGCGACGCATTCGCATCGCGTCGGCAGTGAAGCCAGAGAACAAGAGCGACCGCGTGGCACAAAAGGGCGAGCCAGGCATTGCCAAGCCAGAGCCCGCCGGCCAGCGCGGCGACAAAGACGACGGGGCGGGAGATGGTCACGACCCGGCGGCCGAGGAAAAGGCGGCCCAGGCCGCGACCCAGCCTCCCACTCGTCCCGGGGATCGTAAGCCGGTCGAGGGCGAGCACGGCGCCAAATCCGATCCGGTCGCCAACAACGCCGATCAACCGCACAGCGACCAGCAGGCCGGCAAGCCCGGCGAGGCGGGTTCATCAACGGCTGATTCGTCTCGCGACAAGAAGGACAACAAGGACAACACGTCCGCCGCCAACCAGCCAGCCGATCAGAACGTTGCCAACGACGGTTCCGACGACGGCAGCGCGATCGAAAAGATCCTTGAGCGGCAGCAAGAGCAAGCCCAAGAAAAATCTGGCCAAGGCCAAAGTGCCGAAAAGCAGCCGGGCTCGCAACAAAAATCTGGCGACCCACAAAAGCCCGGCGACCAACCACAGGCTGGCGACAAGCAACGCCCCGGCGACAAACAACAATCGGACGACAAGCAGCAATCCGACAAGGGTGACAAGCAGCAGGGCGGCGATCAGCAAAAGTCGGGCGACAAGCAAAAGCCGGGTGACAAACAGCAGTCCCACGAGGGGCAGGGTGATCAACCGCCCTCCGAGGGTGCGAAGTCCGACAGCCGCGAGCGTTCGGGGGAACAGCCAGGCCAAGAGCCGCAGGGCAAAGAAGACAAGCAAGCCAAACGTCCGCCGAACAAGAAGAACGATCCGTCGGATCGGTCGCAGGGCAAGTCGGAGCAGAAGGGAGCCGGCGCCGGCGATAACGGACAAGGCAATGATCAGGGCGGCGGACAGGATGGCGAGAAGGGGCAGCCGGGGCAGCAGGGCAAGTCGGGCCAGTCGTCGAGCCAGGGCGCCGGCAAGGGTGAGAACCCGGGCGAGGCCGGCGAAAACCAGGCCGGCCAGAAATCGCAAGGCGGCAAGAAGGGAGCCGGCGACAAGTCGCGCTCCGGCGGCGCTTCAGCGGACGACAAGGGTGACTCGGGCGATAGTTCAAAGGGCGACCGTGCCGACGGCGATGACTCGGCAAAGTCTGGTGAGGGGGAAAAGTCGGGACAGAGTCCGAAGCCCGGCAAGCAATCCCCCGGCAAGAAATCTGATGGCGAACAGGGCACGCCCGGCGACGACCAACAAGCCCAGGGCCAGCCCGACAAACCTGCCAAGAGCGGCGACAAGCCAGCGGGCAAGTCGGACTCGGCCGACGGCTCAGACGAAAAGCCGTCCGATGGGGTGAAGCCCAGCGAGAAGAATTCGGGCCAAGGTCGCAAGCAGCCGGCGGATCGCGATGGCCGCGGCCGCGAATCGCAAGGTGACGAGGCCTCGGACGGCGCCGAAAAACAAACCGAAGGCCAACCGGGCCAGGGCGACAAAGCCAAGGGCGACGCCAAGAACTCCCAGGAAAAGCAGCCACGCGATCAGCAAGGCGATGAAGCGAAAGGCGGCGAACCGGAAAAGGAAAAGGGCTCCGCCGGCGCCGGCCAAAAGGGCAGCGATCCGAAGGGCTCGCCGAGTTCGGCGAAGCAGAATCAAGGGCGCGACAAATCGCAGTCCTCCTCGCCCGACGACAAGGACGAGAAGCCCGGCGACGAGGCGCAGTCGCCGAGCAACAGTGAAAAGGAATCGGACTCGCAGGGGCAGAACTCCGGTGACGAATCGGGCGGGGGCAAGAAAGGTGGCGGCCAGAAGGCCAACAAGCCCGGCACTGGCGGACCAGGCGAAAACACGCCCTCGGACGAAGGCGCCGGCCAAGCCGACGAAAGCGGCGGCGGCGAGACCTCGGATCGCGCGGGCCGCGATCAGCAGGCCAAGCAAAAATCCGGCTCCAGCGGCTCGAAACCCGGTGAGGGTTCCAAGACCGATTCCTCCGCTGGCGACCAAAGCGGCGCCGGCAAACCCCAACCCAAGGGCGGTCCCGGATCGCAATCGTCGAATAGCTCCAGCGACGAGCCGGCTGACTCGGCCGGTGCGCAGTCCTCGGGCGCTCCCGGCGCCGGGAAGCCGCCGCAGTCGACGCGGCCCAATAAACCGTCCGACACGCGCGGCGACGAGCAGGCCGACGCGGCCAATCTTGATTACGCGCGCAAGGCCACGGATTTGGCGGTCAATCATTTGAAGGATGAATTGCGGAAGGACCGCCCCGACCCCGAGTTGTTGAATCGCTTGGGCTGGACCAAGAAGGATTTGCAGAACTTTGTCGAGCGGTGGGAGCAGATGCGCAAGCAGTCGCAATCGGCCGGCACCGAAGGAACGGCCGCTCGCCGCGAGTTGGACGAGTCGCTGCGCAGTCTGGGCCTGCGTCCCCGGGCCACGAGCATGCGGGGCAAAGCAACCCGCGACGATCAGGTGCAAGGGGTCAAGGAATCGCGCCGCACGACGCCGCCGTTGGAATATCTCGATCAATCCAAAGCCTACTCGCAGGGAACCGCGCGCGGCGGCAAGTAAACCCTCGCCCGATTGCCCACACGCCGCCGCTGTCTTCACAAGGTTGCCCCGCCACTGCCATGCTCGAACGCATCCCACGTTACCTCGTTCCCTTTCATCCGAAGCGCGTGCCGCACCGCTTTGCCGACGTGCTGATCATCGGTGGCGGCCTGGCCGGTCTGCGGGCCGCGCTGGCGGTGGCGCCCGATCAATCGGTGCTGGTGATCACCAAGAGCGCCATGCAGCAATCGAACAGCAACTATGCCCAGGGCGGCATCGCCGGCGTGCTCGATCCCGAGGATCGTTTCGAAGATCACATCGCCGACACGCTCTCGGCTGGCGGACATCTGTGCGATCCCGACGTGGTCGAAATGGTCGTGCGCGAAGCCCCCGAGCGCATCAACGAACTGGTGCAGTGGGGCACCCATTTCGATCAGGAGTCGGGCACGCTGGCCCTGGGCCGCGAAGGCGGCCACAGCCATCACCGCATCGTCCATGCTCTGGGCGATGCCACGGGCAAAGAAGTGATGCGCGCCGTGATCGATCGCGCGTGCGCGCTACCGAACGTCGAGACGTGGGAAAACGCCTTCACGCTCGACCTGCTGACCGACCAAGGCCGCTGCCGCGGCGCGCTGGTCTGGAGCGCCGAGCAAGGCAAGACGCTGGTCTGGGCCAAGCAAACGATTCTCTGCACCGGCGGCACGGGGCAAATTTATCGTGAAACCACCAACCCCGAGGTCGCTACCGGCGACGGCCTGGCGATCGCCTATCGGGCCGGCGCCGAGCTGCGCGACATGGAGTTTATGCAGTTTCACCCCACGGTGCTCTACATTGCCGGCAGCAGCCGCAGCTTGATCACCGAAGCCATGCGCGGCGAGGGCGCCCAGCTGGTCGATCGGGCCGGCCACCGCTTCATGCCCGACTATGACCCGCGCGCCGAGTTGGCTCCCCGCGACATCGTGAGTCGCGCGATTGTTTCGCAGATGGATCGCACGCGGCACTCGAACGTCTATCTCGACCTGACGCACCTGGATCCGGTCGCCGTGCGGGCCCGCTTTCCGGGCATCGCCGCCACGTGTGCCGAGTTTGGTCTCGACATCGCGCGCGATTGGATCCCGGTGCGGCCCGGAGCGCATTACATGATCGGCGGCGTGACGGTCGACATGGAAGGCCGCACGACGATTGACGGGTTGTGGGCCGCCGGCGAAGTCACGTCCAGCGGCTTGCACGGCGCGAATCGGCTGGCGAGCAACAGCCTGCTCGAAGGACTGGTCTATGGCGCGCATGCAGGACGCGGCGCCTCGCGCGAGGTGGCCCGGCAGGCCGACGACTATCGCGCCTTGCCCCTGGTCAACCCTCCACACGAAGACGCCGCCGAGGCGCTCGACCTGGCCGACATTCGCAATTCGCTCAAGAGCCTCGTCTGGCGCAGCGCCGGCGTGCGCCGCGATCGGCAGCACTTGCTGGAAGCGGCCGAAACGATCGATCGCTGGTGCGGCTACGTGCTCGATCGGCAGTTTTCCGACACCGATGGCTGGGAGCTGCAGAACATGCTGACCGTGGCCCGCATTGTCATCGCCGCCGCCACCGCCCGCGAAGAAACCCGCGGCGTGCACCTGCGCACTGATTTCCCGGACCTCGACGACGCACACTGGCAGCATCGAATCACGTTCAGCCGTGATTAAACGCGGACGGCCGGCGAAGATCGCTGGGAATTGGGTCGACGGGGTAAAAAAAATGCCCCGGGGCGATCCATTTCCGCCGGTCTTGCGTAAGTCTGGACAGGGACGCTATGTTCATAGTCACTTCTAGTTCGCTTTATGCGGCTTATAGGGCAAGATAGCCCCCTCGGTATCCGGCAGTATGCCAGCGGGCGTGCGTAAAGCATGTCAGCCGGCACGCGGCGGGGGACCTCGGATGGTCGCCCTCGGGGCCTGCGGTCGACGCGGTGCTCGCGATTGGGTGTCCCGGACAGAACTGATTGTCTGACAAGGCGTTGCTATTTTTTTCCGACACTCTGGAGTCTGCGAGCGATGAATCAACAGCAAGGTCCGGCCATGATCGAGGCCGTCGGGCTCGCCAAGTACTATGGCGATTTTGCTGCCATTGAAGACGTCACTTTCAGCATTCCGCAGGGGCAGGTGGTGGCCTTTCTCGGCCCCAACGGGGCCGGCAAAAGCACGACCATGAAGGTGCTGACCGGCTACCTGGCGCCCTCGCGCGGCGTGGCCCGCATCGCGGGGCACGACATGGCCGTGGATCGCCTGGCCGGCTCGGCCCGGTTGGGCTATCTGCCCGAAAACGGCCCGCTCTACCCCGATATGACGCCCCGCACGCTGCTCGAGTTTTTTGCCGACGCCCGCGGGTTGACCGCGCAGCGCAAACGCCAGCGCATCGAGGCTGTCGTCGAGCTTTGTGCCCTGGGCAGCGTGATCGGCAAGGCCATCGGCAAGCTATCGAAGGGTTATCGTCAACGCGTGGGCATGGCTCAGGTATTGCTGCACGAGCCGGATGTGCTGATTCTCGACGAGCCCACCGCCGGGCTCGATCCGAATCAGATTCGCGAAGTGCGCGACACGATCCGCACGCTGGGCCGCAACAAGACGATCTTGCTGTCAACGCACATCTTGCAAGAGGTCGAGGCCATCGCCAGCCGCGTGCTGTTCATCAACGAAGGCCGGCTGGTCTACGACGGTCCGGTCTCGGGACTGACGGCCGACGGGCGCGGCCTCGATACGCATTTCCAGGAACTGACCACACAGAATTCGTGACCCGCCACACCCCGGCGCCGCCGGCGGCTGGCGCAACGAGCCAAGCGGCGGCAAACCAACGTCCCTCCCCATCGCCCCGCCCTCGGGCGGCCCGCGAGATCGAAGCAGAGAACTTTAGCACACCATCCCGTTCAGTCAGGTCGAAGCCATGAACGCTCACGTTATCCGTGCGATCTTCAAGCGGAACTTTGTCAGCTACTTCAGTAATCCCACCGGCTACGTCTTCATCTGCGTCTTCGTGCTCCTCAGCTCGTTCGCGGCATTTTGGCCCAACGACTTTTTCAATTCGAACCTGGCCAATCTCGACCAGCTCAATAAATACCTGCCCTACATCATGCTGGTGTTCATTCCGGCGATCACGATGAGCATCTGGGCCGACGAACGCCGCCAGGGCACCGACGAATTGTTGCTGACGATTCCGGCCGCCGATTTCGACGTGGTCATGGGCAAATATCTGGCCGCCGTGGCGATCTTCACCGTCTCGCTCGGGTTCTCGTTCGTTTCGAATTTTTTCGTGCTTTGGACGCTGGGCGATCCGGACCTGGGGCTGCTGTTTGGCACCTATGTGGGCTATTGGATCGTCGGCCTGGCCATGCTGGGCATCGGCATGGTGGCCTCGTTCCTGACGGGTAATCTCACCATCGGTTTCATCCTGGGCGCGCTGTTCAACGCCCCATTGGCCTTTGCCGGCTCGATTCCCGACAGTTTCAACGTGGGCAATTGGAGTATCCCGCTGACGTTCATCAAGCGGTTCAGCGTCACCGAACAATTCCGCGACTTTTCTCGCGGCGTGGTCAGCCTAGCCAGCTTCGGCTACTTCCTGGCCATCGTGGCCCTGATGCTCTACTTGAGCGTCGTGCTGCTTGGTCGCCGCCATTGGCGCGGCGGACGCGAGGGGCAGGGCGTGGCCGGCCACTACCTATTGCGGTTCCTGGCCCTGTGCGTCGTGGTCGTTTCGCTCAATATTTTCCTCTCGCATCACGACAAGCTGCGCGTCGACACCACGACCGAGGGGCTCAGCTCACTGGCTCCTAAAAGTCTGGAGCTACTGCGAGAACTGCCCGATAAGCGGCCCGTGGTCATTGAATACTTTGTCAGTCCCAACGTGCCCGAGGGCTACGTGCAAACGCGGTTGAACCTGCTCTCGGCCGTTCGCGAGATGCAAGCCGCGGCCGGCGACAAGGTGCAAGTCATCGGCCATGACGTCGAGCCGTTTAGCGAAGAGGCTCAACGGGCCGAGCAGCAATATGGCATTCGGGCCATGCCGGTCGAGTCGCGAGCGCGGGGCGCGCGGGGACAGGAAGAAATCTTCCTGGGCCTGGCCTTTACCTGCGGTCTCGACAAGGTCGTGATTCCGTTCCTCGGCCGTGGCATTCCGGTGGAGTATGAATTAATCCGCTCGATCGCCACGGTCAGCCAGCAGAAGCGCAAAAAGCTGGGCGTGCTGTCGACCGACGCCAAGCTATTTGCCCAGTTCGACATGCAAAACATGTCGCCGGGTCGCAACGAGCAGATCATCGAAGAGCTGCAAAAGCAGTACGACGTGGTGCAAGTCGACCCCACGAATCCCATCACCGAAAAGTACGACGTTCTGCTGGCCGTGCAGCCCTCGTCGCTGGGTCCGCCGCAGATGGATAACTTCATCGCGGCGGTCAAGGGCGGTCAGCCGACGGCGATCTTCGAGGATCCGTTCCCTTACCTGGCGGGCGACGTGCCCGGCACCAAGGCGCCCAAGCAACCGCCCGGCGGCGGCAACATGTTCATGCAGCAGCGCCAGCCCCCGCAGCCCAAGGGCGACATTGGTCCGCTGTGGAAGATGCTGGGCGTTGATTTCGGCGGCGACAACGTCGTCTGGCAGGCCTACAACCCTTATCCGAAGTTCGGCTCCATTCCGCGCGAATGGGTGTTCGTCGACTACGGCAGCGGCGCTCCCCGCCCGTTCAACAATAACAGCTCGATCTCATCGAAGCTTCAGCAGGTGCTGTTTCTCTTTCCAGGCGCCGTGACGGGCTTGAACTCGTCGCAGTTGAAATTCACCGAGCTGGTCTCAACCAGCGATCGCACCGGCACGGTTCGCTGGGACCAGGTGATGGAACGCAACTTCATGGGCCGGCCGCAGTTGAACCCCGAGTTGCCGCTGCTGGAAAAGCCGACCAACGACAAGTACGTGCTGGCCGCGCAGATCAAGGGCAAGCTCAAGCCCGAGGCCGTGCCGATGAGCGATAAGCCGGCCGAAGCGGCAGCCGCCGACGCCAAGCCGGCCGAATCCAAGACCGCTCCTGAAGTGGACGCGGCCAAAACCGAAGCCCCCGCGGCCGATGCCAAAGCCGCCGGCGAGAAACCAGCCGATGCGAAACCCGCGGATGCGAAACCAGCCGATGCCAAAGCCGCCGAGCCCAAGGCCGATCCGGAAATCAACGTCGTCGTGGTTGGCGATATCGACTGCCTGTACAGCGCGTTCTTCGCTTTGCGAGCTCGTGGCGACGACCCGGACGAGGAATTCGAGTTCCATTTCGACAACGTGCCGTTCGTGCTCAACGTGCTCGACACGCTCGCCGGTGATGAGCGCTTTGTCGCGATCCGCACCCGACGTCCCTCGCACCGTGTGTTGACCAGCGTGAACGAGGCCACCCAGGCGGCCAAGGAAGAGGCCGATCGGCAGCGGGAGAAGTTCACCAAGAAGTATGAAGAAACCATCGCCAAGGCGCAGAAGGATTTCGACGAGAAGATCGCCGAGATGCAAAAGAGCCAGGGTGGCGGCAACTCGCAACAAGCCACGGTGCAGTTCATGGCAGCCCGCGAGGCCGGCCAGCGACAATTGGCCATCAAGCTCGAGCAGCACAAGCGAGACCGCGATCGCGAGATTAAGAAGATCGAGCGCAATTTGGCTCAGGAGGTTCGCAAAGTGCAGGACAAGCGCAAATTGTGGGCCGTGCTGCTGCCGCCGATTCCGCCCTTGCTGGTGGCGTTCTTCGTGTTCTTCAACCGTCGCGCCAAGGAGCGCGAGGGCGTATCCAAAGCCCGGCTGCGGTAGGCCCACTCCCCGACCCTTTTGCACGTGACCACGTGCTCTCCAGATAGCGAGGAATTGGTTCCATGCAAGACAAACACAAGACGTTGGTGTTCGTGCTCGTCGCCCTGATGGCGGTGATGGTGGCCTGGGAGCCGTGGCGGCCGGCGCCGGCTTCGAACAGCGCGCCCCCGGACGTCGGCACCAAGCTGTTTCCCGACTTCACGGACCCCAACGCCGCCAAGAGCTTGAACGTCATCACCTATGACGAAGACAACGCCACGATCACGGATTTCAACGTGGCGCAAGTCAACGGGGTGTGGTCGATTCCCTCGCACAGCAACTATCCGGCCGACGCTCGCGAACACATGGCCCAGGCCGCCACGGCGCTGCTCGATATCGAGATCCTGGGCGTAGCCAGCACCAGCCCGGGCGAACACGAAGAGTTTGGCGTCATTTCGCCCGACGCCGACAAGCTGCGTCCCGGCGCCGTGGGCATAGGTCGGCGGATCACGCTCAAGGACGACAAGGACAAAGTGCTGGCCGATTTGATCATCGGCAAAGAGGTCAAGGACCAGCCGGCGCTGCACTACGTGCGCCGCGCGGGGCGAGACCAGGTCTATCGTGTGGCGGTCAAAACCGACAAGTTCTCGACGAAGTTCGAGGACTGGATCGAGAAGAACCTGCTCAAGATCGCCGCCTTTGACGTTCGCGGCGTCGAACTGAACGACTATTCGCTGAGCGAAAACGTAACCCGCGACGGCGTGGTGCTGCGGATGAAGAAGAACAGCCTGGTCAAGCTTGGCTTCGACGACGCCAAGTCAAGCTGGAACGTCGTCTCGATGACCACCTTCGACAAGGAAGGCCAGCCGGTCGTCACGGAACTGGCCGCCGATGAGGAATTGAACGCCGAGAAGCTGAACGCGATGAAGACCGCGCTCAACGATCTGGCGATCGTCGACGTGCAACGCAAGCCCAAGGGCTTGAGCCAAGATCTGCGGGCCAGCGACGAGTTCGTCAAGGACCGCGAAGCCCAGGTGTCGCTGATCGAACGCGGCTTTTATCCGGTTGGTCAGCAAAACGAGATCTACTCCAGCGAGGGCGAAGTCACCTGCGCCACCAAGGACGGCGTGCGCTACGTGCTGCGGTTCGGCAATCTGGCCGGCGGATCGGCCAGCAAAGACGACAAGAAACCCGGCGAGAAGGACAAGACTAATCCGGCTCTCAACCGCTATCTGTTCGTGATGGCGCAGCTCGACGAAGCCCAGATTCCCCAGCCGCAACTCGAACCGGTTCCCGGTGAAGAAAAGCCGGCTGACGCCGCCGAAGCCAAGCCGGCCGACGAGGCGCCCGCCGACGCCAAACCGGGCGACGACAAACCGGGCGAAAAGGCGCCCGAGGAAAAGGCCGCCGAAGAGAAGGCTCCCGAACAAAAGACGGCCGCGGCCGACGACGCCGACGAGCAGCCGGCCGCCAAGGCCAAGAAGGGCACGAGCAAAACGAAAAAGGCAGCCGCCAAGGCCAAGCAAACGGCCGCCAAGGAAGACCCAGGGACCGAAGCCGCGGCACCGGCCGCCGAGAGCAAGGCCGAGCCTGATAAGGCCGAGGCAGCTAAGTCCGACGCTGCGCCGGCGGATGCCCCCAAGGCCGACGCGCCGGCGGCCGACGCGAAGGATTCGAAGGCCCCGGTCGACGAAGAGAAGAAGATCGCCATTCAAAAAGAGAACAAACGCAAGCAAGAAGAGTACGACACGGCGTTGAAGAAGGCTCAAGACAAGGTCAAGGAGCTCAACGATCGCTTTGCCGATTGGTACTTCATCATTCCCGATGATGTTTACAAGAAGATCCACCTGGGCCGCGCCGACATTGTCAAGAAGAAGGACGCCGAAGGCGCCGCCAAGCCCCCCGGTCAACCCGGTGGCATTCCTGGCATCGGCGACTTGCAGGAACTGCAAAAGGGCCTCAAAGGCCAATAGTCGCCGGTCCGTCGGCACTTTGGTTTCACACCCAAGCCCACGCCAGTCGTGGGCTTTTCTTTGCGCCCATCAGCGAGCACGCGGATCTATGCCCGGTGCCATGCTTGCGCTTCGCAAGCATGGCACCCAAAGGCTCATCAAAGGAACATGACCACGCGGCCCTATGCCGGGACGTCACTTCCGAGGCCGTGGAGAAAATCGAGCGTGAAGATGCCTGTGTCGTGGCCGTCGCTGAATTCGATCGAATAGGCGTAATTGCCCACCGGCTTCATGCCCAGCACCTTGAGCGGCCGCGCCTCGGCCAGGGAGAGGACCGGCAGACCCAGCGAGGGGGCAGCGGGGGGCTGGGCCCGCTTTTCGCGACACGTCGCGCAGGGGCAAACCTTGCGCAGCTCGGACACGCTGATGGCCCGTCGCTGGCCATCGCTCCAATCGATCAGCAGCCGATTGTCGCCGTCGAGTTGAATTTTGGTGGGTCGGAGTTCCATGTTCGCACGCCGTGTGAGCGGCTATCTCGATCTGGCTATCGCAATTCTTTCAAGACGGCCAACAGCCGCGCCACTTCGCTGCTGGTGTTATAGTGCAGCAGGCCCAGGCGCACGAGCCCCGTGGGTTCCAGCCCGAGCGTTTCGCTCAGCTCCAAGGCGTAAAAATTGCCGTGCCAGGCGAAGATGCCGCGCGATGCCAGATACTCAGCCAGGGCCACCGGTGGCAACTTGCGATGCGTGATCGCGATCGTCGGCACGCGCTCGGCCAATCGGGCCGGATCGGTGATGCCCCACACGCGCACCTCGTCCAGCTCTTCTAGTCCCGCGATCAGCTCGCGACATAGTTGCTGCTCGTAGGCGCCGATCTCGTTCAGCGCCGTGACGATGGCCCCGCGCCGCTCGTCGCCGCCGCCAAATTGCCGCCCCAGGTCGGCCAGATACTCGATCGCCGCCAGAACGCCGGCGATGCCTTCGTGGTTCTGTGTGCCGGTCATCCACTTATCCGGCAGCGTGTCGGCCGCCGGGCGTACCTTGTAAGCCGCCAGCCGCTCGAGCCGCTCGCGACGTCCCCACAGGATGCCCACGTGCGGGCCGAAAAACTTATAGGCCGAGCAAGCCAGATAATCGCAGCCCCAGCTGTCGACGTCCAACAGCCCGTGCGGGGCATAGTGTACGGCGTCGAGAAACACCTCGGCGCCGGCCTCATGGGCCCAGGCGCAAATCTTGGCCACGGGATTGATCGTGCCCACCGAGTTCGACGCGCAGCCCACGGCCACCAACCGAGTCCGCGGCGACAACGCTTGGCGCATCTGTTCCAGGTCGAGCGTGCAATCCTCGATGTGAATGCCGACGAACCGCACGGTCGCCCCCGCGTCGCGCGCGGCCAACACCCAAGGGCTGACGTTGGCGTCATGATCTAGCCGGGTCACGATCACTTCGTCGCCGGGCTTCCACGTGCGGGCCAGCGAGCGGCTGAAGGCCAGCGCCAGCGAGGTCATGTTCGCGCCAAACACCGTACACTCGGGCGAGGTCGTGCCCAGCAAGTCGGCCACGGCCTGGTGCGCCATTTCGAGCATGGCGTCGCTGTCGCGGCTGGTGATGAAACGTCCTCCGTGGTTGGCGTTCGTCTCGATCAGGTAGCGGCCGATCGCATCGATCACGCGCCGCGGCACCTGGCTGCCGGCCGGACCGTCGAGATAGACCGCCTCGAGCCCGTCCACCTGCCGCGCTAGCGCCGGAAACTGCTGACGACACCAGGCGACGGGAAACGCCTTCGTGGACGCAACGGACATGCAAGGCCTCGTGGGTGTTCGCGGCCGACAACCGGCCGGTTTTGGTTTAAGGTGAAACTTCCTGATCCGCGTCTTTCCAATCGCTGACAAACATGCAGCCCGGGCTGTGCGTGATCGCCAACTCCGGCCGCGCTTCGGCAATCGCCAATTGGGGCGTCACGCCGCAGGCCCAAAACACGGGCACCTCGCCCGGGGCGATCGTCACCGCGTCGCCAAAGTCGGGCCGTTCCAGTCGCTCGATGCCCAGCGCCGCGGGATCGCCCACGTGTACCGGCGGGCCGTGCATGGTCGGAAAGCGGCTCGTGATCGCGATCACCCGTTCGACCGCGGCCGGCGGAAACGGCCGCATGCTGACGACCAGGTCGCCCACGAATCGTCCGGCGCTCTGGCAGCGCCGCGCGGTGCGATACATCGGCACGTTGCACCCCTGGCTGATGTGCCGCACGTCGAGTCCCGCGGCCAGCAAGGCATTTTCGAACGTGAACGAACAACCCAGCAAGAAGCCGACCAGGTCCTCGCGCCACAAACCGCGAATGTCCGTGGGCTCCTCGGGATCGGGCTGGCCGTCGCGAAACACGCGATAACGGGGCACGTCGGTGCGCAGGTCGGCGCCCGGCGCCATGCGCCGGGGCTCGGCATCGCCCGCGGCGGTTTGCTCCAACAGGGGGCAAGCTTGGGCATTGAGGCGGCAGAACTCGCCGAAGTCGGCCGCGTCGACATCTGGAAGAATCACCAGATTGGCCTGCACGAATCCCCGCGCCGCACCCGCCGTGGTACCTGTCCAACGGCCGGAGCGAATCCAGCCGCGCAGCGCCGCGCCGGTGGCGGTCGCGCGCTGGTCGGCCGTAATCACTGGGGATTGCATCGTTCGTCGATAAAACGTTTGCCTTTGCCTTCGACGCGCGGCAGGCTGCCCAGCGGCACCGAGCGCACTTCCACTTTCAGTCCCAGCCGCAGTTGCAGCTCCGTCGCCACGCGCGGCGGGTCGTCCAGGCGGTCTTCGATTTCGACCAGCAGTTGATCCATCTCGCCCTGCTTGCGGACCAACATGCGATATTCGATCAGCTCCGGAAAACTGCGGATGATCTGCTCGACCGAACTGGGAAACACGTTGACGCCCCGAATGACGAGCATGTCGTCGACCCGGCTCAGAATTCCGCCGGGCAGGAACACGAATCGATTCGGCCCCTCGTGCCGCCAACTGGGCCGCACGACGTCGCCGGTGCGATAACGCACGATGGGCGTGCCGACGCGTCCCAAATTCGTCAGCACCAATTCCGACAATTCGCCTTCGGCAGCCGCCGCGCCGCTCTCCAGCGACAGAAACTCAGCCACGAAGTCGTTGCCGTTGACGTACAGCCCCTGGCCTTCGGCGTCGCCATAGCCCCAAGGCCCGACTTCGCTGGCGCCGCCATGATCGAGCACCCGCGCCTGCCAGGCCGCCTCGATGCGTGCCCGGGTCGCCGGTACGCTGCCGCCGGCCTCGCCGGCCAAAATCAGGCAGCGCACGCCGAGGTTGCCGACGTCGAGCTGATGTTCGCTGCCCACTTCGGCCATGTGCAAGGCATAGCTGGGCGTACACAAGATCACGGTTGGTTTGCTGGTGCGCATCAGCTCGAGCCGCCCCAGCGTGGTCATTCCTCCGCCGGGCACGACCAGGCAGCCACGCGCCGCCGCCGCGTCGAACGCGCTCCAAAAACCGATGAACGGGCCGAACGAGAAGGCAAAGAACGCACACTCGCCCGGCTGCACCTCCGCGGCGTCGAAAATATACTGCCAGCAATCCATCCACCAGGCCCAATCCTCGGGCGTGTCGAGCACGACCAATGGTCGCCCATGCGTGCCCGAGGTCTGGTGAAACCGGGTGTAGCGATCGAGAGGAAACGTCAGGTTCGCCGTGAGCTGCCCGGGATGCCGCGAGGCGATCAACTCTTCCTTGAACGTAAACGGCAGCTCAGGCAACTGTTCGAGGGAAGAAAGTGGCCCGTCGGCGTTGGCCAGATGTTCGGGCGCGATCGCCGCGAGCTTCTCGCCGTAGAAATGATTGGCCGGCAGGATTGCCTTGAGCAAGCGGTTGAGTCGGCCTAATTGATGCGCCGCCAGTGCCGGGGCGTCGAGCGATTCAATCCGGCGCCGCTCTTGAAACGTGGTGCTGATCATGTTTCAAATCATAGAGCCCCTGGGATTCGCTGGCCAGCGGTCGGTCGACGGCGCCAAATGCCCTGCGGTCCGGCCATTCGATCTGTTAGACTAGCTCGCTTCGATCTCACCCCGTTTCCGCACCCCGCCGGCCGCCCCTTATGTCCGACGCTCCTCGCAAAGGCTCCTTGCTGGTCATCTTTCTCACGGTCTTCATCGACCTGCTCGGCTTTGGCATGGTATTGCCGTTGTTGCCGGTCTATGCGACCGACTTTGCCGAGCAACTGGGTCTGGAAGAAGGCCATTTGAAAGTCGGTCTGCTGATCGGCTTCTTGATGTCCAGCTTCTCGCTGATGCAATTCGTCTTCGCACCGTTGTGGGGTCGTCTGTCGGATCGCATTGGCCGCCGCCCGGTGTTGATGGTCGGCCTGGCCGGCTCGGTCATCTTCTATACGCTGTTCGGCATCGCCACGGTGCTCAAGAGCTTGCCCCTGCTGTTTGTCGCCCGTATTGGCGCGGGCATTGCCGGCGCCACGATCTCGACCGCCCAAGCCTACATTGCCGACTCCACGACGCTCGAGACGCGGGCCAAGGGCATGGCCCTGGTCGGCGCGGCGTTTGGTCTGGGATTCACCTTCGGTCCGCTGTTCGGTTTTCTGGCCGTGCCCGCCGAAGGGGGTGACCCCGGTCCGGGGCCCGGCTACGCCGCCGCCGTGCTGTCTGCCGGCGCGCTGCTGCTGGCCTATTTCAAATTGCCCGAAAGCCTGAAGCCTGGCAATCAAGCCACCGAGCGGCATTGGTTCGATCGCCGGGCATTGGCCGACGCGCTGACCACGCCGGGCATCGGCATGCTGCTGTGGGCCAGCTTCGTGTGCATCGTCTCGTTCGCCAGCTTCGAATCGACGTTGTCGCTGACGGTCAAAGACGACAAGGTTGGCTACGGCTTCAGTTTCGGCCAGCTCTGTCTTACTTTTGCCTTCATCGGCCTGGTGCTCACGGTCGTGCAGGGGGGCATCGTCCGCCGGCTGTCTGGCAAGGTGCCCGAAAAATGGATGGCCACGACCGGCACGGTGCTCGAGATCTTCGGCTTCATGCTGATGGCCACGGCCGCCGCTCACACGTCCGTCGGCCTGCTATTCGCCGGGTTGACCACGGTTGTCACGGGCTTCGCGTTCATCACGCCGTCACTCAACTCGTTGCTCTCGCGGTGGAGCGATCCGGCCAAGCAGGGGGGCATCCTGGGCATCGGTCAGAGCATCGCCTCGCTGGCCCGCATCGTCGGCCCGATGATCGGCGTGCCGCTGTTCGAGAACCGGGCCCTGGCCGAAGGCTGGGGCGTGAAATCCGCGCAATTGCCGTCGATCTTCGCCGCCGCCTTGATGGCGCTGGGCGTCATCTTGATTCTCGTCGCCACGCGCCGCGGCCACGACTACGGAACCGTCGACGCCTAACGGTCACACTCGCTATGGGGTGTGATTCTTGAAGTCGCCGTGTGCCGGGTGCCACTGCTGGCTTGTCCAACAGTGCCTGCGAGCCACACGAGTTTCCACTGCTGGACAAGCCAGCAGTGGCACCCACGAGACCAACTCGCGCGCTGAGAACCGAGGGCACAACGGTTCGAAGCCACAAGGCTCACTCCGTTCCAAACCCGCCGCCGCCGGGCGTCTCGATGATCAGCATGTCGCCGGGGGATACATTGAACTGTGCACGTGCCGCCAGTTCCTCATGCGTGCCGTCGGCGCGCTCCAGCGTGTTTCGGCCCAATGCTCCGGGGCTGCCGCCGGCCAGGCCGTAGGGCGGGTAAGGTCCGCGGCGCTGAGAGAGGATCGAGACTTCGAGCGGTTTGAGAAACTCGAGCCGTCGCACGACGCCGTCGCCACCGCGCTGTTTGCCGGCGCCGTGCGAGCCGTGGCGAATGGAGAACGAACGCAGGCGGACCGGATAGCGTCGCTCCAGAACTTCGGGGTCGGTCAAGCGGGTGTTGGTCATGTGGGTGTGAACGGCATCGGCTCCTGCCCGGTCGCGCGTGGCGCCCGCGCCGCCGCAGATGGTCTCGTAATAGCCAAACGTCGCGTCGCCGAACAGCAGGTTGTTCATCGTCCCCTGACTAGCCGCCGCCGCGCCGAGCGCTCCCAGCATCACGTCCACCACGCGCTGCGACGTCTCGACGTTGCCGCCCACTACGGCCGGGCAATCCTCGGCTCGCGCGGCGGCGGGCGGATTCAGCAGGCCGGGCGGGATGATGATTTTGACCGGGGCCAGCACGCCCTGGTTCAGGGGAATGTCTTCGTCGAGCAGCGAACGCAGCACGTACATCGTGGCGGCGGTCGTGATCGCGCGGTTGGCATTGAGGTTGCCGGCGCTGACCGGCCCGGTGCCGGTGAAGTCGATCGTGGCCTGCTCGCCGGCGATCGTAATGGTCACGGCCACCGGCGTGCCGTCGTCCAGGTGGTCGACGAACGGATAGACGCCCGGCTCGATTCGACCCAGGGCGCGGCGCACTTTCTGCTCGGCCGCGCGTTGAATGTGATCCATGTAGGCGGTCACCACCGCCAGCGAGTAGCGATCGACAAGTCGTGCCAGATCGGCCGCGCCACGATGATTGGCCGCTACCTGCGCCGCGATGTCGGCCAGGTTGGCCTCGAGCGCGCGGGTGGGGAAGGGGCCCGCAGACAATAACGCGCTGAGTGCTTCCCAATGGGCCACGCCGCGGTCGACGAGCCGGAAATTGCCGATCAGCACGCCCTCTTCGGCCAGATTGCGCGAGAAGGGGGGCATCGAGCCGGGGCGAATGCCGCCCAGCTCGGCGTGATGGGCCCGGCTGGCCGTGAAGAACAACAGCCGCCCGTCGCGGCCGTGCACGGGCGTGATCACGGTCACGTCGGGCAGATGCGAACCGCCTCGATACGGATCGTTGGTCACGAACACGTCGCCGGCCGCCATCTGGGAATTGTCGGCGATCACGTGGCGCACCGTTTCGGCCATGGCTCCCAGGTGGACCGGAATGTGCGGTGCGTTGACCACCAGGTCGCCCCGCGGCGTGAACAGCGCACAACTGAAATCGAGCCGCTCCTTCACGTTCACGCTGCTCGACGTGTTGCGCAGCGTGATGCCCATCTGCTCGGCGATGGCCGCGAACTGGTTGTTGAAGATTTCGAGCATGATCGGATCGACCGCCGTCGAAACCTCGCGCGCACCGGCCCCCGGCCGGCCGGTTTCGGTCACGAGTATCTCACTGCCGCTCAGGACTTCGCCCTGCCAGTGCGGATCGATGACCGTGGTCGAAGCCGCCTCGCAGACGATCGCCGGGCCCCACAGACGATCGCCGGGCGCAAGCTCGTGCCGGTCGAACACCTGCGCCGCGACTTGCTGGCCGGCAAAGTAGGCCGGCGTGGTTCGACTCGTGGTCCGCTCGTTGCCCTCGACGCGGTGCGACGAGGGCAAAGGCGATGACGACTGCCCACGGGCTTCGACATGCGCCGCCACGATATCGAGTGGTCGCCCCTCGTGAACATAGCCATAAAGCTGTCGATGCTCGGCGAGAAACGCCTCGATCAGTTCAGCGCAACCGCGCTGGCCGCCGTTCTCGTCCGCACAGGCAATCGTCAGCGAGGCCTCGACGCCCCGATAGCGCAGTTCGAGCCAACGCGCAACCGCGATCCGCTCGCGGGCAATTCCTTCGGCCAGTACGCCGGCGATGGCGGTCTGCTCCAAGCCCGCGAAGACGGATTGCAAACGGGTTAACGATTCGGGCGACAGCGTTTCGTAGACGCCCGCAACGCCACGTCGTTCGACGTCGGCCAGGCCGATGCCATAAGCGCTGAGCAAGCCGGCGTGGGGATGGTGCAGAATCTGGCCGATGCCCAGCTCGGCCGCCACGGCGCAGGCGTGCTGTCCGGCGGCGCCGCCGAATGGCACCAACACATAGTCCCGTGGATCGTAGCCCTTGGCCACCGAAATCGAGCCGATCGCCTTGGCCATGCTGGCGTTGGCCACCCGCACAAATCCTTCGGCCAGTTCGAGCGGCTCATAGCGCTTTCCGCCCGCGCCGACGATCTGGTCGATCAACTCCGCGACACGGGCCAGGGCCGCATCGCGATCGAGCGGAAAGGGAAACCGCTCGGGCGGAATCTTTCCCAGCAGAAAATTGACGTCGGTGATCGTCAGCGGCCCGCCGCGACCATAGCAGGCCCCGCCCGGATCGGCGCCGGCGCTATCGGGCCCCACCACGAGCTTCACACCATCGAAGCGGCAGATCGATCCGCCGCCGGCGGCCACGGTCTCGATAGCCATCATCGGCGCCACGACGCGTACGCCCGACTTTTCGGTTTCGAATTCCCGTTCATAGCGGCCGTCGAACCGCGAGACGTCGGTGCTGGTGCCGCCCATGTCGAAGCCGATGGCGCGGGCGAACCCTGCCGCCGCGGCGACGCGTGAAAAGCCCACGACGCCGCCGGCCGGTCCGGAGAGAATACTGTCCTTGCCGACAAAATGATCGGCATCGACCAGCCCACCGGCCGAGGTGAGTAGTCGCAGGGAACTGTCGGGCAGTTCGTCGCGCAGGCTGCCGACGTAGCGCCTGAGAATCGGATTCAAGTAAGCGTCCATCACCGTGGTGTCGCCGCGCGAGACGATCTTCACCAGCGGCGCGACCTGGCTCGAGACGCTAATTTCCTCGAACCCAACTTCCCGCGCCACCTCGGCGACGAGCGTCTCGTGATCGCCGCGCACAAAGGCGTGCAACAAGCAGATTGCCAGTGACTCGATGCCTTGTTCTTTGAGGGCGATCAATTGCTGGCGAATCTGACGCGAATTGGGCACCAGCAGAACGCGGCCCTCGGCGTCCAGCCGCTCATCGATCTCGGCCACGGCGGCAAACAGCGGCTCGCGCTTGCGGATCGCCAGCTCGAACAGCCGCGGGCGATTCTGATAGCCGATGTGCAAGATGTCGCCAAACCCGCGCGTGGTGACCAATGCCGTGCGCGCGCCGCGCCGCGTGATCAGGGCGTTCGTGCCGCGCGTCGTGCCCAGGCGGACCGCGACTTGCGGAATAGGCCGCTCGAGTGGCAAACCGAGCAGGTAGCGAATTGCCACCAGGGGAGCTTCGGACCGGCAAGACAGCTCGTAGCGCGTGCCGGCCGCCGGAACGTGGCCCAGCGGTTGGGCAAGTTGCAACCCGCCGGCTTCGCGATGGAAGCGCGAGACTTTCGTGTCGTGTACCGTGCCGCCCTCCGCGTCGAGCAATCGCAACCGATAGCCGGTCCAAAAACCTTGCGGGTCGGCCGTGCGCGCCGGGTCGAGGATGCGATCGAGCGACGAACCGTGGCCGACGGCTCCCTTGACGGTGCCCGAACTGAGAATCTTGTAATGCGTGACGCGGCCGTCGGGCGCTCGCGCAAAGCTATCGGTAAAGGTGCCACCGACATCGATCCAGAATTCCCAAGCGGCCATGTGGACCTTTGCGATTCGAAATCTCAGGAAGCTGGCGGCCGGCGGCGCACCAGCTCGGTCAGTTCACGCTGCATCGCACGGAACACGTCAGACCAGTCGCCCTGTCGCGACTGCCGAAACAGCCGCATGGTCGGATACCACGGGCTGTCGGTGCGGTCGTTCATCCAGCGCCATTCGCAGGCCTTGCCCAAGACCAGCCACACCGGCACGCCCAAGCCGCCGGCCAGATGGGCCGCGGCGGTGTCGGAGGTGACCAGCAAATCCAAGTTAGCCATCACGGCCGCCGTTTCCAGGAAGGCGCCGACCGTGACATCGAGCGTGCTGCCAAGATCGCGCACACGAAATCGTCCCTCGAGCGCCGCGATTTGCTCGACCCCGGCGTTCTTTTGCAGACTGAGCAGTTCCACGCCGGGCACCGCCGCCAGCGGCGCGAACTCGAGCAAGGGAATCGAACGAAAGCGATCGAACGTGTACGAGGGGTTGCCCTGCCAGACGATGCCGACTTTGAAGCCGGGCGTCGCGGCCAGTCGCTCGCGCCATCGCGCCACCAACTCAGGATCGGTCGACAGATAAGGCACGTCGGCGGGCACGGTGTCGACCGTCGTGGCCAACAGACCCGGCATGCTCATCAGCGAGGCGTGCACGTCAAACGGCGGCAGCGGCGAGCCGCCCGCCAACAGGTTGCGATAGCCCGATGCCGTCAGCAGCGGCACGAGCGCCGGCTGCACCTCGACGACGATCGGACCTCCCAGCCGCTCGGCCAGGCGGGCATAACGAATGAAATGAAACGTGTCGCCCAAGCCCTGTTCGGCATGGATCAGCAATGTGCGGCCGGCCAGGGACGAGCCGTCCCAACGCGGCGCACCGAAACGGCGGCCCTGATAGTCCTCGCAGCGGAACCGCCACTCATAGTCGCGCCAGCCGCGCGGAAAGTCACCCTGGCTGAGCCAGACAAACGAGCGATTGTAATAGGCCTCGGCATAGTCGGGCTTGAGACGAATCGCCTCGTCATAATGGGCCAGCGCCTCGTCGACCTGCTGGGCAAAATGGGCCGCCGCTCCCAGGCTGAAGTGGGCGCGGTGGGCCCGCGGATCGATTGCCAGTGCGCGGCGATGATAGTCGACGGCCGCAGCCATGTCGCCTTGCATTTGTAGCGCTGATCCGATGTTGATCAGCACCTCGCTCGACGCGGGGTCGAGCTCCAAGGCCCGGCGATAGTGCTCGAGCGCCGCGTCGGGCTGTTTTTGATCGAGGAGCACGGCACCCAGGTTGTTATGCGCCTGCGAAAAATCGGGCCGCAGGGCCAAGGCCCGGCGGAAGCAATCGACGGCCGCGTCATAGTCCTTCTTTTTGTGCAGCACCGAGCCCAGGTTATTCAGTGCTTCGGCAAAGTCGCTCTGCTCGGCCAGCGCCAGTCGAAAACATTGTTCGGCCCGGTCCAGTTCCCCGAGCGAACGCAGCACGCAGCCCAGGTTGTTCTGAGCCTCGACGAGTCGCGGGTTGGCATAGACGGCGGCTTGCAACTCATCGGCCGCCTCGCGATTGCGGCCTTGCGCTTGCAGCAGCGAGCCGAGTCGAAAATGCGAGTCAGCACTGTTTGGATCGAGCGCGACGATTTGTCGCCATGCGGCTTCGGCCTCGGGCTGCTTATCTTGCAGCGACAACACGTTCGCCAGGCTCGTGGCGGCCTTCAAATAGCCCGGCCGCGCGGCCAGCGCCGCGGCGTAGCAGCGCTCGGCTTCGGCCAGTTGTTGCCGGTCGCGCAGCAGATTGCCGAGATTGAATTGAGCTTCGGCAAAACGAGGATTCAACTCGATGGCCCGACGGTAGCTGGCGATCGCCGCGTCGGTGTGGCCTTGCAGATTGAGCAAGGCCGCCAGGTTGTAATGCGTTTGCGAATCGGCCGGAGCCAGTTGCAAGGCCTGGCGAAATGCGGCCTCGGCCTGTTCGAGATTCTGTAGCGCGCCGTGCGCGGCGCCCAAGTGGTTCAGATAGGCCGCGTTCGGACCCGCCAGGGCGAGCGCATGACCGATCGACGTGATGGCCTCGGCATGACGTCCCGCCTGGTGCGCGGCGACGCCCAACAGGTGCCAGGCTTCGGCATGCGTGGGCTCGGCTTCGACGATTTGGCGATAGATTCGTTCGGCCGCTGCCAGGTTGCCCCGTTCGTGCTGCGCGAACGCAATCGCAAGTGCTTCGGGAATCGTGGTCACGATGACCCTCCAGCAAGCTTCGCCAACTCAGCGGCCATCTCCGCGAACACCGCCGGCCAGTCACCGCTCTGCCGTTGGCGAAACAGCCGCATCGTCGGATACCAGGGACTATCGGCTCGTTCGAACATCCAGCGCCACTCGGGCACGCGGGCCAGGGCCACCCACACGTTGACGCCCAGTGCCCCGGCCAGGTGGGCCGGCGCCGAGTCGGACGTTACGACCAGATTCAGGCACTGCATCACGGCTGCCGTGTCGAGAAACGCTTCGCCCGGAGGATCGAGATCGCGGGCCAGATCGATCACGGGGAAACGATCGGCGAGCGCGGCCAGCTGCTCGCTGCCCTGGCCCTTTTGCAGGCTGAACAGCCGCACTCCAGGCACCTTTGCCAGCGGGGCGAATTGCTCGAGCGGAATCGAACGCGTGCGATCGCGGGCAAACGACTTGGCCCCTTGCCAGGCGATGCCGACTTTCAGTCCCTCATAGCGACCGAGTTCCAGGCGCCATTTCGCGATTCGTCCTTGGTCGACCGTCAGATACGACACATCGCGCGGAATGGTGTCCACGGTCGTGCCAAAGATCAGCGGCAAGCTCATCAGCGGCGCATGCACGTCGAAGGGCGGCAGCGGTCCCTTGCGTTCGACCAAGCCCGGCACGCCCGAGTCGGTCAGCAGCGGAATGAGTTGCGGTTCGCAGGCGACAACGATCTTGCTGGCACGCTGGGCGACCAGTTTGAGGTAACGAATGAATTGGAAGGTGTCACCCAGCCCCTGTTCGCAATGAATCAACAGCGTGCGATCGCCGAGCGGCGAGCCGTCCCAGCGGGGCTGAGGAAATTGCAGCGTGTTGAACTGCTGGCAACCGATTCGATTTTCGTAATCGGCCCAGCCGGCGGAAAAATCTCCCTGGCTCAGCAAAACGGTGCCGCGGCCGCACAGCGCCGGCTGGCAATCGGGCTGGATTGCCAGGGCCCGGGCGAAGCAATCGAGAGCATCGGTCAATCGGCCGCGATCTTTCAGCAACGTGCCCAAGTTGGCGTGGGCCATGGCCGATTCGGGGTTCAATTCGACGGCACGTTCGTAGCAGGCTTGCGCCTCTTCGAGGCGTCCCAGATCTTGCAGTACGACGCCCAGATTGCCGTGGGCGGCGCCATGCTCGGGCGCGCGTTGCAAGCAGCTTTGCAGCGCCGCGGCGGCTTCGTCCAAGCGGCCGAGCAGGTAGAGCGTGTTCCCCAAGTTCATGAAGGCGCCGGCGTTCGAGGGGTCGCGTTCGACCGCGGCCTGGAGGGTCCTGCGCGCGTCTTCGTGCCGGCTGGCGACCGTGTAGGCCGCTCCCAGGTTGGCGGCCATGCCGCCGTCGCGCGGATCGAGAGCGACGGCCCGTTCCAGCAGCGTCACGGCTTCGTCGGCACGGCCCGATTGCAGGATGAGCACGCCCAGCCGGTGCAACACGTCGGCATTTGCGGGCTGGACGTCGAGGATACGGCGATAGATTTGTTCAGCCTGGGCCAATTCGCCCCGCTCGTGCAGCGCGAAGGCCAACGCCAGAGCTTCGCTAATCGTGGCCACGCGGCAACCTCAACCCCAGCGCGCCCCAGGCCGCGCGTTATTTCTGGCCCACCGCGAACAAATGCGAGTCGGTGCGCAGGAACATGCGGCCGCGGGCCACTGCCGGCGTCGCTCGGCTTCCTTCGCCCAATGAGCTCTTGCCTAACAACTTATATTCGTCCGCGGCGGCCAGGCAAACTACGTCCCCCTCGGCCGAGACGCAAAACACCTGATCGGCGACGCGGACCGGCGAGCTGGAAAAATTGCCGCCAACCCGCTGCCGCCAATGCGGCGTGCCGGTTGGGCCGTCGATGCAGGCCACGATTCCCTTGTCGCCCCATAAGAACACCAGCGGTCCCTTGGCCACCAGCGATGGCACGTAGGGGGCCGAGTTCTTGTCGATCCGATAGACCACCTCGGCTTCGCCGTGCGGCACGGCGGGCGGCCGCAGCCCGACGACGTTGTTGTTGCCGCCCCCTTCGCCGCAATTGGCCAGAATCAACCCGTCGACGACAATCGGCGAACCGACCGGCCGGCGCTCGAGCACGCCCGCTTCCCAGTTGGTCGCGCCGGTCTTGGGGTCAAGGCTCGTCACGCCGTGAGCCCAACTGCAGACGATCAATTCTTGCGGCCCTTGCTTGGGCTGAAAGATGCAAGGGGCCGCATACGACGCACTCTGCTCGGCATGCACTTTGCGGTCCACCTTCCAGCGGGTCTGGCCGGTGCGACGGTCGACGGCGATCAGAAAACTCTCGGCGTCCTGGTCGTCGGTGATGATCAACAAGTCTTCATAAAGAATCGGCGAGGTGCCGAAGCCATGCTTGCTGGCAAACGGGCCGAGATTCACCCGCCAACCGGGGCCGCCGTTGTGGTCGAGCGCCAACAGCGTGAATTCCTCGGGCGTGGCCCACGCGCAATAGACGTAATGCTCGTCGACCGTTGGCGTGCTCGAGGCCAAAGTGTTTTGCAGATGGATCGGATGGGTCTTGGCCGGGAAGTCCTGCTGCCACAGCATCTTGCCGTCGTCGGCCGACAAGCAGAGCACGTGCCGGGTGCCGTTGTCCGGATTGGCGCTGAGCAGGAACACGCGGTTGCCCCACAGCACGGGCGAGGAGTTGCCCTTGCCCGGCAGCGTGGCCTTCCACAGAAACTCTCCCTCGCCCCAAGCGGAAGGGATCGAGGTGGTCTCACTTTGCCCCGAACCGTTGGGCCCGCGAAAACGGGTCCACTCTTGCGCCGTGGCCGCGCCGGAGAGCGCGACGAGGGCGAAGGCCATGGCCCAGAGCGCGTGACGTTTCATGGTGTACTCGCCCAGAGGATGCGTGGGGTCCAAGAAATCAGGAGGGCGCGAGGCCGTACTGTTTGATCTTATAATATAGCGTGGCCCGGCCGAGCCCTAGCAGGGTGGCCGCTTCGGGCACGTTGCCGGCGGTGCGCCGCAGGGCCTCGTCGATCAGCCGTTTTTCCCAGTGTTTGAGATCGAGCGATTCGAGGTCTCCGTTCATCGTCTCGTGCAGTCCCAGGTCGGCCGCCTTGATCTCCGGATCTTCGGCCAGCACGACCGCGCTGTCGACCACGTTGCGCAATTGTCGCACGTTGCCCGGCCAGGAGTAGGTCAACAACTTGTCGCGGGCACCGGCCGAGAGTTGCAAGCCGGGTCGGCCGTGTTGCCGGCGATAGTGGTCGAGAAAGAATTCGATCAACCGTTCGATGTCGCCGCCACGCTCGCGCAACGGTGGGGCCGAAAGCCGCAACACGGCCAAGCGATAGTACAAGTCCTCGCGAAACTTCCGCTGCCGGACATAGGCTTGCAGGTCCTGGTTCGTGGCCGCGATCACGCGCACGTCGACGGTCACTTCCTGTCGGGCCCCTACGGGCAGGAACGGATGCCGCTCCAGGATGCGCAACAGCTTGGCCTGGCCCTCGAGCGTCATTTCGCCGACTTCGTCAAGAAACAGCGTGCCCAGGTCGGCCTGCTGAAAATAGCCGATATGGTCGCGATCGGCGCCGGTGAAGGCCCCCGCTTTGTGGCCGAACAGTTGGCTGTCCATCAGGTCGGCCGGAATGGCCGCGCAGTTGACGCACAGCATCGGCCGGTCGGCGCGCGAACTGGCCTGGTGCAGCGCCCGGGCGATCAACTCCTTGCCCGTGCCGCTTTCGCCGGTGATCAGCACGGAGCTCGACGTGCGGGCCATGCGGCCGATTTTCGATTTGAGCTCCGTCATTGCCGTGCTGTGGCCAATGATCTCGCCCCGTTCGGGCAGCTTGGCGACCAGGTTCTGATACTCGGTGCTCAAGCTGCGGTCGCGGCGGGCTCGCACCAGGGCCACGGTCGTAATGTTGGCCAGCGAGATCGCGAAATCGAAATCACTGTGCCGAAAGCCGCCTCGTTCCAGATAGGCGTGGATGGCTCCCAGCACCGTGTCTTCATGAACCAGGGGCACGCACAAGGCGTCGGCATAGTGCTGCAGGCTTTCCATCGGGTCCTTGGCTCGACGATCGGCAGTCCAGATCGCTTGCTTCTGGCGACAGACCATTTCGGTCAGCGTCTTGCTCAGTTTCACCTGCTGCGCGGCGTCGGGCGGAATGACCAGCCGGGGCTTCAGGTCTCCCTCGTCACTGAACCACAGGAAGCCGGCCACCGTGGCGTGCGTCCATTCTTGCAGCAATTCGAGCGACGCCCGCACGACTTCGTCCGGCGACTGGCAACCGAGCAGCTTGATGCTGAACTGATAGAGCAACAGCAACTCTTGGGCTCGACGCGAATCGGACAGGGCCGCCAGGGGGTCGGGCTCAAAGGCCGCCTGGCCCACCGGCTGGTTCTTGATCAACGTCTCGTTCAACCCGTGATCGGTTTGCGAATCGATCGTCGGCGGTTGATCGCTCTGATGGAATTCGAATTCGGTCGACCCCACGCGCACGTGATGCCCATCGGCCAACACGGCTTCGTCGATCTTCTGGTCATTGACGAAGGTGCCGTTGCGGCTGCCGTTGTCGCGGATGCGCCAGGCGTGCTTCTCGTTGACGATCACGGCGTGAATCCGCGAGCAAAGCGGATCGCCCAGCTCGATCGCGCAATTGGGATCGCGACCCAGGCGATTCGCCTCGGTGGGATCGAGCACAAAGCTGACGCCGGCTCGGCTGCCGACCGTCATCGTCAAGTAGATGTACACGAAGGTCTCGGAGTGTGTAGCTCGGGGCTCTCGGCGGGATGCAGCCGGCGGGGGGCCATGGGGCGCCAACGCCGCCGAGTATATCACGCCGTATCTTGGTCCACCCCATGATAATCGAGCGGCCGGGCAAGTCCGCACGCGGGCCCGACGCGGCACGTTGTTTGGCACCGCAGTGGCGGCCTAGAATGGCTGAGCGTGCGGATTTCCGCTGGTTTCCCCTCCGTGCTAGTGTCCCGGTCTTGGCTATGTCAAACGCTCCCGCGGACGCCGTTTCCGACCACGGTTTGCTCCTCGTCGGCCACGGCACGCGCGAGGCGATCGGCATCCGCGAGTTTCACGAGACGGCCCGACTCGTTGCTCGACTGCGGGACGATCAGCCGGTCGAAGGCTGCTTGTTGGAATTCGCCGAGCCGTCGATTGCCGTGGGATTCAGGACGCTGGCGAGCCGGGGGGTGCGCCGCGTCACCGTGGCGCCCGTATTACTGTTCGCGGCCGGACATGCGGAGCGCGACATTCCGCAGGCCGTCGCGGCGGTGGCGGCGGAGTTTCCTTCGATCGTTGTCGAGCAGTGCGCACACTTGGGTTGCCACGAAGCGCTGTTGGCGCTTTCTCAAATCCGCTACCAGGAAGCCATTGCCGGCCGGCCGATCACTGACAAGACGGCTTTGGTGCTGGTTGGGCGCGGCAGCCACCATGCGGGCGCGACGGCGGAAATGCACGAGTTCGTCCGCCGGCGGGTCGCGTTGACACCGGTCGACGAGGTGCGGACCGCGTTTGTCGCCATGGCCGAACCGCCGCTGGAGCAAGTGCTCGCAGACCTGGCCGGTAACGATTGCACCCGCGTGATTGTGCAGCCGCATCTATTGTTCGGCGGCGTCTTGCTGGACCGCATCGCGGCCACCGTTGCTGACTTCGCCGGGCGGCATCGCGGTTGCGAATGGGTCGTCGCATCACATCTCGGCACCCACGCGTTGCTGGCGCAAGCGATCGCGTCCCGCGCGGCGAGGTAGGCCTTGCTGACGAGGGCGACGCCAAGTTTCGCGGCAAGGGACTCGCAGCGAGCCGTCTTGCCCCAGGACCGTCGACTCATGGTCCACTGGTGAACCGTTTTGCGCGACCCAAGCAGGCTCGCGGCACGTATGAAAGCCCACGGGCTTATCGGTTCGACGCGACCGCTTTCGGGTGGTTGCGATGCTAACGGTTAGGCAAGGAATGCTGATATTGCATTCTAGGGCCTGGGCGTATACGATCCTTTTAAACCCTGTCGTTTGTGGAACTTAGGATTTCCCAGCCATTCTCCGAGGGAGTGCGATGAGCCGATCCACCGCCGTATCGAACCGTTTGCGTCGGTCGCCTGTGATGTTGAGCACGCTGGTTGTCGCGGCGATTTTCGGCTTGGCGCTGTTGGTCCCCGGCCAGCTGACCCAAGCCGAGCAGGTTGGCCCGAAGCCGGAAGATCGGCAGATCACGCGAAACATTACCAACCTGATCGTCAAGGAACACCTGACGCGGCACCCGCTCGATAACGAAATCAGTCGCCGCTGGCTGGGCAACTATCTGAAGATGCTCGACCCCCGCAAGGTGTTCTTCTCCAAGGAAGACGTTGACGGTCTGAGCATCTATCGCGACCAGTTGGACGACATGGCGCTGCGCGGCGACACCTCGTTCGCCTACACCGTGTTCAACAAGTTCCTCGAGCGGCTTGACGAGCGGGTGCGGCTGGCCGACGAGTTGCTGGCCCTGCCCCAGGATTTCACGCTCGACGAAGAGATGGAGATGGCCACCGATCCGGACGATGTCACCTACGTCAAGGAAGGCCCTGAGATGCGCGACCGCTGGCGCAAGCGGATCAAGTATGAGCTGCTGGACCTGGCCAACGACAAGACCAAGCTCGAAGGCAAAGCCGCCCAGGAGAAAGTCTCGAAGCGCTACCATCAGCTCTCGAAGCGGATGCGGCAGACCGACCACGACGAATTGCTCGAAATCTACCTGACGGCTCTGACGACTTCGTACGATCCGCACACCACCTATATGTCGAAAAGCTCGCTGGAGAACTTCGAGATTCAGATGCGTTTGAACTTGGAAGGCATCGGCGCCGCGCTCGAAGCGCCCGATGGCGAAACCGTGGTCAAGAAGGTGATTCCCGGCGGCGCCGCCGCCAAGGATGGCCGGCTGAAGGCTGAGGACAAGATTACCGGCGTCGGCCAAGGGGTCGACGGCCCGATTGTCAACGTCGCGGACATGAAGCTCAACGATGTGGTCAAGCTGATCCGCGGCCACCAGGGCACGACCGTGCGTCTGCAAGTGGTCGCCAAGGGCGAGACCGAGCCCAAGATCTACAACATCGTCCGTCAGCAGATCGAGCTGACCGACAGCGAAGCCCGCAGCGTGATCCTGGAAGCCGGCCACAAGACGGACGGCTCGGCCTATAAGATTGGCGTGATCAACCTGCCCAGCTTCTACATGGACATGAGCGGGGCCAAGAGTGGCCGCGATGACTTCAAGAGCACCACCCGCGACGTGGCCAAGCTGCTCAAGCAGTTCAATGCCCAGAAGGTCGACGCCGTGGTCATCGACCTGCGACACAATGGCGGTGGCTCGCTCACCGAATCGATCAACCTCACGGGCCTGTTCATCGACACCGGACCGGTCGTGCAGGTGAAGGACTTTGACGGCCAGAAGACCCAATATGAAGACACCGAGCGGGGCGTCGCCTGGGCTGGCCCGCTGGTGGTGCTGACCAGCAAGTCGAGCGCCAGCGCCAGCGAGATCTTTGCCGGGGCGATTCAGGACTACAAACGCGGCCTGATCGTCGGCGACGTCTCGACCCACGGCAAGGGCACGGTGCAAAGCCTGCTCGACCTGGGCCAGAAGATCTTTCGCGGCCTGAACAACGCTCCGGCGATGGGCGCGCTGAAGATCACCATGCAGCAGTTCTATCGGCCCGATGGCGACAGCACGCAGAATCGTGGCGTGTTGGCCGACGTCGACCTGCCGTCGCTGAGCAGCCAGTTCGACACGGGCGAGTCGAGCTTGCCTTATGCAATGAAGTTCGACCACGTCGATCCGGTGCCGTATCGCAAGTACAACTATGTCGACAACCGGCTGGTCGAGCAGCTGAAGACCGCCTCGGCCGAGCGCCGCAAGGACTCCAAGGACTTTCAGAAGGTGATGCGAGAAATCGCCAAGTACAACGAGCAGAACAAGAAGAAGCGGATCTCGCTCAACCAGGAGAAGTTCGCCGCCGAGAAGGCCGAAATGAACGCCGACAAGCAGGATGAGCAAGAGATGGAAGAGATGAACGATGCCAATCGTCCGGTCTTCAAGCGCGACTTCTACGGCAACGAAGTGCTGTCGATTACGACCGACTACGCCCGCATGATCGGCGCGCCGCAAGCCGCCGCGGTCGGCCAGAAGTAGACAGCGATTCTTGATTTCAACGTGCAAGCGAGGGCCCACTTGCCCTCGCTTGTTCGTTTCCCGGCGAAGGTTTTGCCATCAGGTGAGCGGAATGCGCAGCCCGTCGTAGGCCAGTTCCATGCCGGCGGGCAAGTTGGCATTCGTCGCCGCGTGTTCCAGGTCGTGCGACATGTGCGTGAAATAGGTGCGCTTGGCTCCAATGCGCTCGGCCGTGGCGACGGCCTCGTCGAGACTGAAGTGCGTCGGGTGCGGCTTCAGCCGCAGGGCATCGAGCACCAGCACGTCCAGCCCTTCCAGTAGCGGCCAACTCTCCGGTGGTATGCCGTTGGTGTCGGTGCAATAGGCGACGTTGCCGAAGCGAAAGCCCAGCACCCGGAAACGGCCGTGCTCGAGCCGTAGCGGGATCACGTGTTGGCCGAGGACCTCGAACGGTTCGGTCGCGATCCGCTGGAAGGCGATTTGCGGCACGCCACCGGCGTAGTTTTGCGACTCGGCCGCGAAGGCATAGTCAAACGATTTTCGAATCCGCGATTCGACTTGCTCCTCGCAAAAGACCGGCATCGGGTGTCCCAGGTAGTAGGGGAACAACCGCAGGTCATCGAGGCCAAACACATGGTCGGCATGATCGTGCGTATAGAGCGTGGCATGGACGATGCCAATCTTCTCTCGCAGCAGTTGACTGCGCAGGTCGGGGGGCGTGTCGACCAGCAGGTTGCCCCCGGCCAGCCCCAGCACCAGCCCGCAGCGCATCCGATTGTTATGGGGATCGGAACTGGTGCAGGTGGCACAGCCGCAGCCGATGACCGGCACGCCGATCGAGGTGCCCGTGCCCAAAAAGACCAACTGTCCACGGACATCAGCAGTGAGGACGGCTTTGCTCAAGACTCGGTCCCGCGGGGCGAATAAGGTTGGTAGGTGCCCTGGGCCCCGTTTAGGCCGGTGGCAAAGGCTGCTAGCGATTTAGCTTGACGCACACGCCCGGCTTCCACGCCCGAGGGCAGGTGGCCGTGGCGGTTGGGAGGGGAGAACAACCGTTATTGACCCTCCGTAAAAATCGTTATAAATTATGGTGCTTATGAATCTTGCGCCATCGCGACTTTCGCCCCCCAGGTAGTGCGGGGGCGCCCGCAGGGAACGAGGGGGCGTCGCTGAGCCGAGTGCGCCTCTCTGGCCGCCTACTCACAACGAATGGTTCTGTTGACTATGGAAGTATTGGAATCAATCTGGGAATTCATTGGTGGCTTCTTCACGGCCTTGGGAAGCGGCTTCGAGCGCGCGATCACGTCGCTGTTCGGATCTTCCAATGCCAGATATATCAAGAAGTTACATCCCACGGTCGCCGCGATCAACGCCCTGGAGCCAAAATTCCAGGCGCTCACCGACGAGCAGCTTCACCAGCAGACCGCGCTGTTTCGCGCGCGGCTGGCAGCCGGCGAAACGCTCGACAGTTTGCTGCCCGAAGCCTTTGCCGCGGCGCGTGAAAGCGGCCGGCGGCATCTGAATATGCGCCATTACGACGTCCAGATGATGGGCGGCATGATCCTGCACGCCGGCAACATCGCCGAAATGGTCACCGGCGAAGGCAAGACGCTGGTGGCTACGCTGCCCGCCTATCTTAACGCGCTGGCCGGTCGTGGCGTACACGTCGTGACGGTCAACGACTACCTGGCCCGCCGCGACATGGAGTGGATGGGGCCGCTCTACATGGGCCTGGGCATGACGGTCGGCAGCATCCAGGGGGGCATGGACTCGGGCGAGCGCCAGAAATCTTATGCCTGCGACATCACCTACGGCA
>PLYM01000235.1:0-133 GCA_003153375.1 Planctomycetaceae bacterium | reverse complement strand
TTCGAGGTCAAGGAAAAAGAGCACAACGTGCAACTGACCGACGAGGGAGTGCGCGCGGCCGAAAAGCTGGCCGGCGTGGAGAGCTTCTACACCTCGGGCAACATGGAGTGGCCGCACCTGATCGACAACGCGC
>PLYM01000240.1 GCA_003153375.1 Planctomycetaceae bacterium | reverse complement strand
TGACAGTGCATGGCGATCAAAACGCTGGGGGATTCAAAGCGTTCCGAAGTCGCCAGATCGACCTTAATCCGGATCAGACGGAATTCGAGATCACCGGACTTCAGGCCGGCAGTTTCCATGTCGCCTTGTGCGGAAAACTGCACCCGAACGAGAAGATTCCAGGATCATACACTCAAGACAATCTTGCCTGGGTGCCCATCAATCCCGCAGCGGGTGAGACAGTAAAAGTGCGGTTCGACGGGGAGGCTCGACGCAAGTTGCAGCGATAGTTGTCGACTGCCGGGGAATGTTCCTCGCGGAAAGCTGATTGACTTGCCTGAGCGTCCAATCACCCCGTGCGTTTTCCAACATTCCGAATTAACCACCGTTGTACGACACCGCCTTCGGAGTTGCCACGATGTGCGCTCGAGGCCGGCTAGCGGACCTCTGGTGTGAATCCCCCGAGCCCTCGACTTGGGCGCTGCTGGCGATGGGGGCCGGTGCGTTGCTCTTGGGCCGCAGGCGGCGGTGATTCGTGGGGCGTCACGGCTGCAGCCGGATCCTCGCCCGCCACGCCCATGCTGCCTGAGCCCATTCGCCGCGATGCTCGCGCTGATCGGCGTCGAGCCCTCGCAATCGCGGTTCCCAAGTTGACGGCTTCTCGGGACTTTGCGCAGCGAGATGAGAATCCGGACTACTGATGCCGAGCGTGGTTGATCGCCGAGAGTGACTGATTATCGGTCCGAGAAAAGGAGCGGTTTTCGAGCCCTGGCGCAGCCCGCGAGCCTCAGTCGGATGATTGCGGTCATCAATGGAGCCTTCGCGCCCTATCGATTCACCTGGATTGTCATTCGTGCGACAGCGGCGTGAGACGAGAAGAGTGGAAAGGTGACGCGCGCCCTCCGGCTTCTCTGGGCGTCAGCGAAGATCCACGCATGCGAATCTCATATAGAATTTATTTGACGCGGCGGCAGTGGCGTCTTACTCTGGGGCGCAGTTCTTGGCGCCATATTGCGCGCGGAATCGCACGGGAAGCAGGCTAATGAATCCATGTCAGTTGCTATCTACCTTGCTGTTGATTGGCGCTGCCGCCGCGTCGGCCCACGCAGACAGTTTCCGCACTGTGCAGTTCTTGGGCACTGCACAAGGCAGCGATCCGATGATCAATGGTTTGGGTGGGGTCACCTATACTACTTACACCCCAAATGCGGGCGTCTACCGCGCGATGTCCGAGCCTGGGGGCATCTTGACCACTGCCAGCGCCAGTGGCAGTCCCGCTCCTGGCCTGCCGAGCGGCACAAATATTAGCTTCCTCGGCAACGTTTTCCCTGACAGTGCCGGACGGCCCGGCTTCAGCGCTTACTTAACTGGGACTGGCGTCACGTCGAATGTAAACGACTATGCGGTCTGGTCGCTCAACAATGGCGCGCCAACAGTTGCCATGCGCCTCGGCGATCAAGCGCCCGGCAATGTCCCGGGCGTGACTTATCTGGCGCAAAGCAACATCAGCCCGGGCGCTTTCAATTACAACTCGCGCGGTGATGTGACCTTCAATGCATACGTCACAGGTCCTGGGATCACCAGTGCGAATAACCGGGGCGTTTGGACGAGCCAAGGGGGGACGACAACCCAACTAGCACAACTCGGCAGCCAGGCTCCCGGCATGCCCAGCGGCATGGTGTATTCAGAATTCGTCAATGGCGGCATGAATCTCGCGCCGCTTAATGGCAACGGCCAATCTCTGATTTCCGCTCGCACCACAGGTCCTGGTGGGGCGACGGGCGAGGGCGTTTGGATGGGTGGGCCCAGCGGCATGAATCTCATCTTGCAACGCGGTGATGCTGCGCCGGGGCTGCCCGGCAACACCTTTGCAGCCTTCGGTGGGGCTTCCATCAACAATCAGAACCACGTCGCGTTCATGGGATACCCCGACGGACCTGCGGGAGTATCGTACGGGCTATGGTCTGGAGCACCGGGCAGCTTTTCGCTGTTGGCGGCCACGACGCAACCAGCCGCGGCCGCTGGCCCGGGTGTAAGCTTCGGTCAAATTGGCGGTCCAGCACTCAGCGGCTCCGATAAGGTGGCGTTTGACAGCACGCTGACCGGCTCCGGCGTAACAACCAGCAACGATTCCAGCGTATGGATGTACGACGGCAGCGGATTGAAAATGCTGATCCGCGAAGGCATGCAAGCGCCGGGTTTTCCCGCTGGCGATAAGATGGGCAGCGTGACTCTCAACGATGCACTTGATTACGCCATCAACTCGGCCGGCCGGGTCGCCTTGGCTGCAACTTACGTCGACCCGCTCAATAACTATCATCGCGCAATTTGGGAATCGTCGCCCAGCGGCAACCTCGTGCCAGTGCTCAGCGAAGGCCAAACGATGGTTGTCAACGGGGCGACCAGGACGATTCAGTTTCTATTCACGCGCCTGGGTGAATCGGGCTTGCAGGACGGCCAGTTCACCGGCTTCAACGAGAACGGACAGATCGCCTTCGTAGCCGACTTTACTGACGGCACATCGGGAGAGTTCGTCTTCACCCCGACGCCGGTGCCCGAGCCCTCGACCTGGGCGCTGCTGGCGATGGGGGCCGGTGCGTTGCTCTTCCGTCGCAGACGGCGGTGAGCGTGTGGGGCGGTTTGGCGCGGTGTCGATTTGCCGGCTTGTGAAATCAAGAAAGACAGTCGTGTTTGGTGTCTAGTTCCCAAGCACGCATCCGCGTTTTTTCTGGAAAGGACCTGCGGGTACTGTCTTAATTCAGTGTTGCCGGACAGGGATTGATTAGCGTGTCGATTCAAGATGGTCTGTTTGGGAAGGTCCACTAATGGCGCTTTTCTTTCCAACGACTGTCATCGAAATGATCGCTTCCGGGAAGAGTGAGTGCGCCTCAGAGAATTTGGCGTCGCGGAGCGAATCAGGGTCAGTATGACCGTCGGCGATGAATTGTGCATTGAGGAATACGACCTCCGGCTCGCCAAAGCACCGCAACGTCCATCGACAATGGCGTTCTGCCCAAGAACGCTGCTGGCCAAACACACGCACGTCTCCAGTGCCTGAACTATAATCAAAATCGCTCGGTGGCGTTCTCGCCTTTTGAGTCTCCACTTCTTTCAAAAACGCTCGCCTTTGGCGAATCCAATTCCATTCATACCCCAACCAAATCCCAAACACCGTCACCACCACGAAAAGCGTCCGCAGCGTGAAGGTCCAGCGGCGATTAGGGGTGGTGGTCATGGCCAGAGACCCAGCTTGATGCAAGCTGCTAGAGCCAGCAATAGAATCAGTATCGCGCACAAGGCGATGGCACCCCATTTCCCGGCGCCATCTTCGTAAAGCGGTCGTCGTGGATGAATGATCCCCAGCCGTTGCATCGACGCCTACTTCTTCGCCTCGTCTCGATAAGGCTTACCCTGCTTGTAGAGTTCGAGCAGTTGGCGAAACGGTTCCCTTTCTGAGGCCGTCACTGTGAGTTCAATAGCCTTCTCCTGCCACTTAACCGCCTCTGGAAAAGTGCCGGCCTCGGCGTGAGCGGCGGCGAGAGTAGCGAGATACCTCGCCTTTCTCCACTCGGTCATTTCGCACGCCTTTTTTGCAAACTCGACGGCCTTTGCGCCATTGCGGAAGTCCGGATTTGAACAAGTCCCCAATAGCCACGCCAAGCTCGTATAAACACCAGCATCGTTCGGATCGAGCTTAATAGCCTCGTCAAAATCCTCCATAGCCCGATCCGGCTCCCCTTTTTGGGACCACGCCTTCCCTCGGCAAGTGAAAGCCTGAGCCATTTTGGGATCGAGCTGGATGGCTTCGTCGTAATCGGTGATGGCCTTGTTCAAATCGCCTTTATTGTGCCACGAAGCTCCCCGACCGTAGTACGCCTGGGCATTCTTCGGATCAAGACGAATCGCCTCGTTGTAATCGCTGATGGCAATATCGAGATCACCTTTCCTCTGCCACGACCAGCCCCGACCGTAGTATGCCAGGGCATTTGTCGGATCGAGTTGAATAGCCACGTTGTAGTCATTGATGGCGTTGTCTAAATCGCCTTTTTTCATCCATGTAGGCCCACGGTTGGAGAAGGCGGAAGCGTTCTTCGGGTCGAGTTGAATCGCCACGTTGAAGTCATTGATGGCGTTATTTAAATCGCCTTTCCAGTACCATGCACGCCCCCGTTCGATATAAACAGTAGCGTTCTTGGGATCGATTTGAATGGCCTCGGTGTAATCTCCGATGGCCTTATCCAAGTCGCCCTTTTTGCCCCACACAAGTCCCCGATTATAGTAAGGGCCGTCATTCTTGGGACAAATCCGAATCGCTTCGGTGTAATCCTTGATCGCATTCTCTGGATCACCTTTGCGAGACCACGCAGCGCCTCGATTGTTGTAAGCCATTTCGTATTGTGCATCGATGCGGATTGCTTCAGTGTAATCCTTGATGGCGTTATCGAGGCTGCCCTTCTTGTACCAAGCGACGCCCCGGATCGTGCAAGCGTCGGGTTGTTTTGGATCGATAGTAAGTGATTGATCCAAATCTTGGATGGTATTGTCCAAGTCGCCTTTGTCGAGCCACGCACGACCCCGGGTGTAGTAAGCCGATGCGTCCTTCGGGTCGAGCCGAATGGCTTCAGTGCAATCCTTGATGGCGTTGTCCGGGTCACCTTTCTTGCCCCAGGCACTGCCTCGGTGCCGGAAGGCTTCGGCAAGCGTCGGTGCGATTCGTATCGCCTCGGTGTAATCGCTGATAGCCTTGTCCAGCTCGCCTTTCTTGAGTGAGAGATCGCCCTGCTCAACGAAATCTGCGGCAATCGGCTCGGCAGCGAAGATCGCTGAGGAAGAGAAGACGATCACGACTGCAGCGAAAATGAATTGGCGTACCATCTGAATCTCCAAGCGACGGATTGATGGCGCACGAAATGTGATTGGGAACGCCCTTAATTATGGCAGGGCGTGGGTCGGTTGCAAGAGAAGGAGTCGGCGCTCGTCGCACGGAGACGGCGTGGCGCGGACTAGTTCAGGGCAGAGTCCGGCATGCAGTCCATCCCGAACGACTATCGTTTCGAGTCGCTCGCTCGGCTGGCCTCAACTGACGATCGCGACCTCCCGATCCGCACCCATTGGGCTCTGCCCCTCCGCCTCATCCTGAGCGGGGCGCCGTCGCTACGGTGAACCCATCACCCCTGTGCCGGGCAACTCGCTTTAGACAGTTGCCGCATGATCAGACCGTCCGGCGGGCGGAGAGAAAACGGCTCATTTACCGCGACTAGTTCCCAAGCACGCGGCTGCGAAAGTCGGGGAAAGGACCCGCGACTGAGGCTTCGGGGGCGATACACAACTAGGGCGCGAGCGGCGATTGATCCCACGTTGCACTTGGGGGATCAGGAGGCCACGAGACAATCCCAAGAATTCTTTGAGCCTCGGGAAAAAACTCCGAAGCTCGGCGAACCTCATCATGCTCGGCGGCGGTAAGTTCTCGTTGACTGTCGGACTCGAATAGGAGGAATATATCCGCGTATCCCGCTTCCCCAAAGAGCCAAAGGAAATGGGGCGCTCGCGTGGGTGGATCGGAATCATTCCAGGACCGCGAAGCCGAAAGGCACCGCGCCAATATCTCGTGCCGCTGTCGAATCCAATTCCATTCATAGCCCAACCAGCACGCAAACACCGTCACCACCACGAACAATATCCGCAACGAAAAGGCAAACCAGCGACGTTTAGGGGCGGGGATGCGCTTCAACATGAACCCTGCCATCAGAGTCTTCCCAACTGACGTTCCCGCTCCCGTCGACAACCTGTGCTTCTGGGAACAGCCTGGCAAGTCTGTCCACAAGCTGATCATATTCGATTGGTGGCGGTTCGCCTCTATTTGCACTCGCGTTGTGCGTAATATGAATCTCTTCCTCAGATTTCTCGCCAAGCAGCTTCAGCATCCAAGGTAGGGGAGGTCGCGGTTCAACCTTATGCCACCCGTACAGGCCCATCCCCCCGTGTACCCCTAGCCAAAGCCGCGCTTCTTGCCGTTCTTGTCTCCAGTGGACGTAGTAGCCGATCCACAGGCCCACCACCGACACCACGACGAATAGCGTCCGCAACGAGTACGCGAACCAGCGGCGTTTTGGGGCGGTGTTCATTTGCCCGAGAGCTTGCTGTCTAGCTCTGCCTTCCGTCTGTAGAGCGCGTCAAAGTCCGGAATCGTAGTTCCCTGCCTCGTCATCAATCGCTCGACGAACGCTGCAAACTCGACTTTTGAAACGAATTGATTGAGACCGTTGGTGAACGATTCTAGGTTTTGTTCGGCGGAGAATACGGCAAGCATTGAAGCGCCGGTAGCTTTCAGGTTGTCGAGCGTATCCCTCAAGTGCTTTTCAACAAAAGCATGAAAGTCCCGGGCGAGTTTGCGGTCTTCTTCGGGTGACAGCCGCTCCTCGGCTCTCGTGAGGAACTCTTGGAGTCGCTGATCGAAGTGTTGTCGGTCGTGCCTCGCGTCTTCGCCCATCGCCTTATTCTACCAACGCCCCGCACCAGCCGCCCACAGCTTGCGTGCCGTTCGTCTGGGCAGCGTTTGCGGCTGTGGCCGTGAGTGCCGATCGCGGGGGTTCGCACGCCGGCAAGCGATGCACTAGTCGGAGAGCGACGTGCGGCAGCTGACTGATAGTCATTCGTCGAGGGCCCAGCGTGTTTCTTGATGCCGACTTTCAATCCAGCGATAATTCCCAGCGTCGTCAAAGCAACACGACGAGCTTGTTTTCGCACATTAATCCAGGACGAGAAGCTGCTGCCGATGAAATGCCGTTGCAATGCTCGGACGCTCTACCCGCTCGCTGCCGTTGGACTCTGCCTGGCGTTGATGTCGCTGACGGCGCAAGCCGGCGAGGCGAGCCGGGCGGAATATGAGCTGTTGAAACAAATGCCTCGCCCGATGCTCGAGGAAATGATGCCCGAGCAGGTTGGCACGGTGTTGAAGGGGCGCGGTGGATGTCGCTATCTGATCGCGGCCGTGGCGCTCGGGAGCCAAGAGCGGGCCGACGATGCCTGGAAGTCGATCCAAGCCACGTTTGCCACGCAAGTGGCGGATGGCGGATTCGAGGGCGGTGGGAAGCCCGGCGATTCGCCGATCACGGTCTACGCGATCCGCGTCGAGAACGTCTATTTCTTTTTGCAGGAGCTAGGCCGCGCGCTGTTGGTGCTGCAGGCTTCGCCGCTCGAGCCTTCGTTTCACGACCGGATGGCCTCGGTGATGCCGCAGCTGCGCAAGGCATGCGCGTTTATCCAGGGTGGCTACAGGACCATCCTGCCCAAAGTCGGACACACGGCCAATCGGCTGGTGATCGCGGCCAAGGCGTTCGGTCTGTGCGGATTGCTGCTCGACGACGACCGGCTAAAGGCCTCGTCGCACGAGCTGATCAAGCTCGCATTGCAACGGCGTGACGATGAGGGCGTGTTCCTGGAACGCGGCGGGCACGATTCCAGTTACAACGCCGTCGTGATTCTGATGGGCCAGCACCTCTCGATGTATACGCCCGAGGCCGAGTTGGACGCGGCGATCGAAAAAGCCATGCGCTGGGAGCGAACTCGCATCAAGCCGACGGGTGAGATCGAGATTGAAGGCAACACGCGTACCGGCACTGGCAAGGAGCTATCTGGCTCGGG
>PLYM01000227.1 GCA_003153375.1 Planctomycetaceae bacterium | reverse complement strand
TGGACGGCAGCGATGCCACCACGGCTATCAGCAACGTGTTCACATTGCACTATCTGGCCAACCCCACCGGCCCGTTCGCCCCCAACGGCGGCGGCGCGGCGGCGCCGGCTGCTTCGGCCGCCGTTTCGCCGACAGTTGTCGGCACGTCCGGCGCAGCGAGCGCGGTGTCCAGTGGTCTGAGCCTGCTCGGCAGTTTGCCGACCGTGCCCGCCATTTCCACGGCTGGCCTGCGCGGCATCTTGAGTTTGCCGCCGGTCAGCAAAGCGTTGCACAATCTGGCGAGCAATCCGTCGGTGGTGCAAGCAATCGACCAGGTGGCCGCGAAATTTCACCTGCACGATGACGCGCTCGATGGGCTACTCGCCGAGTTGGGGCTAGAATAGTCGAACGCTCTGGCCAGGCGGCGGTATCTCCGTGCCGTGCCCGGCCTGCGAGCGTCCGACACCCCGTGAGTCGCCTCCGTGAGCGCTGTTGCGAGCTACGAATTCATTGCCCCCGGGCGGATCGTGTTTGGCTGGGGCCGGTGGGGTGAAGTTGCCCCCGTGGCCGCGGCCTTGGGCAGGCGGGCATTTCTGATCGAGGGATCGCGAACCCTCGCGGCCGGTGGCTTTATCGGCCGGCTGCAAGCGGCGCTGGGCGAGCGGGGGCTGACATCAGTCCGATTGGCCACGATCGCCCATGAGCCCGAGGTACCCGACGTCGATGACGCCGTGCGACGCGTTCGGGAGCTCGGCGCCGGCGCTGGCGACCTGGTGATCGGCATTGGCGGCGGCTCGGCGATCGATCTGGCCAAAGCCGTGGCGGCGCTGGCCACCAACGCGACGGGTTCCAGCGTGCGCGATTATTTGGAGGGGGTCGGACGCGGCCTGCAAATCAGCGTGCCCCCGCTGCCCCTGATTGCGATGCCCACGACGGCCGGCACCGGCAGCGAAGCCACGAAGAACGCGGTGATTTCCAGTTATGATCCGCCCTTCAAGAAGAGTCTGCGTTCGGACCTGATGATGCCGCGAGCCGTGATCGTCGATCCGCAACTTGCCGTCTCGGTGCCGCCGGCAGTGACCGCCCAAACCGGCATGGACGCCATCACCCAGTTGATCGAGAGCTACATTTCGCGCAAGGCCCGGCCGATTCCGCGATCGCTGGCGATCGACGGTCTGCGGCTGGCCCTGGGTGCGATCGAGGAGGCTGTCGACGATGGCGGTTCGCGACGAGCACGCGAGGCAATGGCTCAGGCGGCGCTGCTTTCGGGCATGGCCCTGGCAAACTCAGGGCTCGGCATGGCTCATGGCGTGGCGGCGGCGTTGGGCGTTCACTGCCGAACGGCTCACGGATTGGCTTGTGCCTTGATGTTGCCGATTGCGCTGCGGATCAATCGCGAGGTCTGTCTGCCGCAATTGGCGCAACTGGCCCAAGCGGCTGGGCTGGCCCAATCGGAGCCGGCCGACGTGGCCGCCGATTTACTCATCGCGCGCATTGAGGCCATTTGCCGGCGCGTGGGCGTGCCGTCGAGGCTGGGCGCGTTGGGCGTGACGGCCGAGCAGATACCGGCCCTGGTGCGCGATTCACGAGGCAACAGCATGGACGGCAATCCGCGCACCTTGTCGGATCCTGAGCTCACGCAAATCTTGGAGGCGAACTTGTGATCGTGGCCGCAGGACTAACGCCGGCCTGGCAACAGATCATGCGCTTCGACGGCGTGAAGCCGGGCGAAGTGAATCGGGCGCTGGACGTTCATTGGTGTGCGTCGGGAAAAGTGCTCAACGTCGGCGTGGCGCTGGCTCATCTGGGCGCACCCGTCGAGACCGTGGCCTTGGTGGGAGGCCCACCGGGGGAACAAATCGATCGCGAGTTCACGTCGTTGGGCATCGCGAGATACTGGGTCGAGACCCACCACGCGACCCGCATTTGCACCACCTTGATCGATCGCCAGAGCGGACAGGTGACCGAACTGGTCGAAAATGCTGGCCCGGTCACGCCTGCCGAATTGGAGCAGTTTCATCGACTGTTTCGCGATCGGGCGATGGATGCCGAAATGGCCATCGTCACGGGCTCGTTGCCAGCGGGCGTGGGGCCGGGGTTCTTTCGCGAATTGTCGCAAGAAACCAGGTGTACCACGATCTTGGATATTCGCGGGCCCGAACTGCTGGCCGCGCTTGCGGGCCGGCCGTTTCTGGTCAAGCCGAATCGCGAAGAACTGGCCCACACGCTCGCGCGGCCTTTGGCCTCCGATGCGGAACTGCACGCCGCGATGCGCGAAATCAATGAGCGTGGCGCGACGTGGGTGGTCGTGACCGCGGGAGCGGGCACCGCCTGGGCACGCGGTCCCGAGGGATTGTTGCGGATCACGGTGCCGCGCGTCGCGGCGGTGAATCCGATTGGCGCCGGAGACTGCCTGGCGGCGGGACTGGCATGGGGGCTCACGCAAGGCAAGGGACCGCAAGATGCGTTGCGCTGGGGCGTCGCGGCGGCCGTCGAGAATGTCGTGCAGCTGCTGCCGGCGCGCCTTGACCCCGATCGGGTCATGGCCGGCGCCGAACGTGTGCTGGTCGAAGCGGTATAATGCTGGTGTGTGGCCGTCCGCCGCGTTGGCTTTCGGGTTGAGCGACCCTTGGTGGAATAGTTCGTGAAAGAAACCGCCGCCCCCAGCACGACCAGCGATTTGCAGACGCTTGCGGCCGTGGAACGCGTGACGCCGTCGGACGTCGTGGAGCTGACGCGCGGTGTCATGGATGCGGCGGGCGTGGCGATGGTGCAGATCTCGCCCGAAGGCGAGCTCGTGCACGTCAATGTACACGCGCGCCGGTTGCTCGGGCTGCCTCTTGAGAAGTTCGCCGCGATGAATTTGCGCCAGTTCGAGGGGCGCACGATCTGGCCGGATGGCAGCCCCTGCGGCTACGACGACTATCCGGCCATCAAGTGCTTGCGCAGCGGCCAGGCCCAACCGCCAACGACCATCGGAGTACGGCTCGCGGCCGGTGAGATTTTGTGGACCACGGTGACCGTGAATCCGCTGTTGCAGCCGAGCGGGGGAGAGTGGCTGAGCGTGATTGCCACGCTGATGGACGTCACGCACTCGAAGCAGATTGAAGAGGCGCTGCGACAAAGCGAGGAACGCTACTGGAGCCTCGTCGAGCGCAGTCCTTATGCGATCGTGGTGCATCACGGCGGCGAGATCGTGTTTGTGAACGACGCGGCGGTGGCCTTGTGGCGCGGCAAGTCACGCGACAAATTCGTGGGCCGTGACATTTTGGAATTCGTTCATCCGCGCCATCGCGACGCGGCCCGTCTTCGTCTCGCCAGAACGATGGCCGGCGAGACCTCGAATCCCGCCGAGCAATTGCAATTGCGCTGCGACGGGCGAACGGTACACGTGGAAGTCACTGGGCTGCCGTGCTTCTACGATGGAAAGCCATGCGTTCAAGAGATCTTGCGCGACACGACCAAGCGCAAACGCGCTCTGCGTCAGGTTCGCAAGCAACGCGAGATTCTCAAGAAATTCTTCGACCACATTCCGGCACTCGTGGGCTTTTTCGACGTCGAGGGGCGGCTCACGCTGGTCAACCGCGAATGGATTCGGGTGTTGGGCTGGGGAAAGGAGCTGTCCATTCCCCAGTTATTGATTCGCTGCTTTCCCGATCCGGTGGCGCGCCGACAGGCCCAGGATTATCTGCAAACCGAACAGGAAGGCTGGCAGGATTTTCGCGTGCGCGTGCGCGACGGCCGCACGCTCGACATCTCGGCGGCACGAATCATGCTATCGGACGGCACTCGCATCGCGATCGGCACCGACATCACGAAGCGCAAGGCCGCCGAACAGGCGTTACGGCGAAACAAAGCCGAGCTCGAGGCCCGGGTCGCCGCGCGCACCGACGAAATCTCGCGCAAGAACCATGAACTCGAGCTTGAAGTCGCCGAACGGCGTCACGCCGAATCCTTGCTCAAGGAAAAACAACGCTTCATGGAGCGGCTGCTCAGCGCTCAGGAGCGCGATCGGCAACTGGTGGCCTACGAGATCCACGACACGTTCTTGCAAGGCGTGATCGCCGCGTTGATGTACCTCGATCCGTCGTACGAGGAGCGTGGCGAGCTGGCCGAGCAGACGGTCCAACGGCTGAAACGAGCTCGCAAGCTGTTGCGCAAGTCGATCGACGAGGCCCGCCGCATGATCAGTGGGTTGCGGCCCCCGTTGATCGACGAGCAGGGAGTTGTCGGGGCCATTGAGTATCTGATCAACGAATTGAACGGCCGCGGCATGGAGATCGAATTTCAGCACGCGATCGACCTGGGCCGATTGGACGGCGAGGTCGAAGCCGCGATGTTCCGCATCGTTCAAGAAGCCTTGGCGAATGTCGAGCGACACAGCAAGTCCAAGCGGTGTCGGGTCGGCATCACGCAGTCCAGCGGCCTGCTGCGGCTGGAAGTTCAGGACTTTGGGGTTGGCTTCGACCGCCAAGCCGTGGGCGAGGGGCATTTCGGGCTGCAGGGCATCGAAGAGCGTACCCGGCTCATTGGCGGCACCGTCTCGATTTTGAGCCGTCCGGGCCAGGGGACCCAAGTGCTGGTTGAAATCCCGGTTCTGCCGCTGTGAGGGTGCAGCGGGCCCGAAAAGGGGGCCAAAATCGCCCCCAGGCCTGCCGTCCCCCCCTTCAAAACAATTGATATCCAGACGCCACGGCGTTAGAGTAAAGGTTGGAGACTTGGATAGCATGGGGTAGAAGGGTTGTTTTTGCGGCTTCGCCGGAGAGGGGCTCGGTATGAGAATCATGGTTACTTGCCTGCGACTTGGGGTGTTCGTTGGCCTGAGCTGGCTGCTGGCCGCTGAGGCCTCGGCGCAGTTCAGCGGCAATGTCCAACAGCCTGTCATGCCGCAGCAGACTTTTCCCGGCACGGTCGTGCCGAACCCGTCGCAACTCTCGCCGCAACAGTTCCAAAGCATGATGCTGATGCGGGCCATGCAGAACGGCGGCCGCCATCAGGTGCGCACCGGCTTTCCGCAGAATATCCCCTTGGGAAACAATGGCATGATGGGCGGCGGAGCGCCGCAGCAGATGCCGATGAATGCGCAGCCGGCCACGAGCACGAAGAAGAGCAGCTCGAAGAAGAAGTCGGACGCGCTGGCCTCGCGCGAGGAGAAGAAGCGGGCAGCCAAGGAAGCGGCCAAGGCCAAGAAGGAGAAGGCCAGCAAGAAGTCCAAAGACAAGGCCGCCGACGATCAGGCGGCCTCTTAGCTTTCGACGTTTCTTGCCCTCGCTCGAGCCGCGTTGCCGTCAGTGCTTGACACATCGTGTCGATTGCAAGCAGAATTGATGGAATGACGCCTCTCTCTATGCCTGGGAACGAAAACGTGGCGCGCGGTCAGCGCCGGAGTGCCCTGTGGATCCTGTTGGCGGTCGCCAGCTTCGGCGCCGTTCTGCCGGGTTGCGGCACCGCGGAATATCGGCGGCTGATGGCCGATCGGGTTGACAAGGTTCGCACGAGTGCGGCGTTTCGCACGCTGTTCGGCCCCTCGCAAATCGCCGATACGCCGATCAAGATTCGCGTGCCGATGGCCTTCGGCAAATCCTACGTCGAGAATAGCGCCCATCCTCAGGACGGCCCGAAGATCAGCGCCGAGCGATTGCAGCCCCCCTTTTTGCCGTTGCCGGGATTCAAATTGTGCTATGAAGGCACGGGCCAGGATCCGCAGTGGGGTAAGGTGCCGTTCTATTGCTATTTGGCGGCCCTGCCCGCGCGAGCAGGGGACGCCGAGAAGTTGGCAACCGAACTGCAGGCACAACTCAAGGAAAAGTTCAAGGACGCGCCGGATGCGTGGGACCCGATCGACGCGGCCACGCCCGAGGGCAAGGCGCTGCAATGGAAGAAGATTCGCGTCGTGGGCGACCAGCCTTTTTTGGTGCGCGTCGCCGACAAGACGGTCTCGCAAAGCATGCCGGGTATTTTTGAGTTGTGGATGTACAGCGGAACCGACTACATCGTGTTGGTTGGTTGGCGTGCCCCCACGTCGGTCGAGGGCCCGGCGCCGCCCCCGGTGGCCGATGCCCCGCTGATTCCCAATCCGCTGGCGCCGCCGCCGGACACCAAGCCCGATCTCAAGGCGATGCCGATTTTGACTGCCGGCACGCTGACGTTCGATGCTCCCGCCCCTGGCGATGCCCCCGCGAATTAGTCGCGGTGCGGAGCTGCGCTGCTTGGCGAGCGTTCGCATGGGCCCCTCGTCGCTGTGAGGGCGAACTTGCCGGCCTTGGTGCCGGTGGTTAGACTCGGGGAGCTTTACGTGCCAGCCGCCGCCTGCCACGGCGCGTTCCTGCCTGCTTTGCCCCGCCTTGATTTGTCCCCCCGTAAAGGAGTTGCCTCGATGAAGCGTCGATCGGCTGTCGTGTTTTCGTGCCTGCTCGTGGGGGCCTTGGGGCTGTCGTCCAGGGCTGCCGACAATCGTCCACCGGCCAGCCAGAATGGCTGGCCCCAGTGGCGCGGCGCGCTGCGCGACGGTGTTTCGCACGATGCCGGCTTGCTCAACGAATGGCCCGCCGAGGGACCTCCTCTCGTCTGGAAGGCCACGGGGCTGGGCCGCGGCTTCTCGAGTATCTCCATCGCCGACGGTCGGATCTTCACGATGGGAGACCGCGAAGCGGGCGAGTTTGTCATCGCGCTCGATCTGGCCAGTGGCAAGGAGCTGTGGAGCGCCCGCATCGGGGACGTCTGGGAACCGCAAGGCTATGCCGGACCGCGTGCCACGCCGACGATCGACGGCAAGCGAATCTATGCCCTGGGGCCGCACGGTGACCTGGTGTGTTTGGAAGCGGAGTCGGGAAAAGAGGTCTGGCACCGCAAAATGCAGAGCGACTTTGGCGGCCGGATGCACTCGGGCTGGGGTTACAGCGAGTCGCCGCTGATCGATGGCGACCGCCTGGTGTGTACGCCCGGTGGGGCCGAAGCGGCCATGGTGGCGCTCGATAAGTCAACGGGCAAGGAGATCTGGCGAACCGCGATTCCCTCGCTGGGCGAGGGTGATTTTGGCACCGACGGGGCGGCCTATTCGTCGATCGTCATCAGCCACGGTGGCGGCCTGCGGCAGTACGTGCAACTGATGGGACGCGGCGTGATCGGCGTCGGCAGTCGCGACGGAAAATTCCTGTGGGGATTCAATCGCGTAGTCAACAAGACCGCCAACATTCCCACGCCGCTGGTGCATGGCGACTATGTCTTTTGTTCGACGGGCTATGGGGCCGGGGCCGTGCTGCTCAAGCTGCAAGCCGCCAACGGAGGCATCCAAGCCGAGCCGGTTTATTTTCTGGATGGCAAGGAATTTCAGAACCATCACGGCGGCATGATCATGCTCGGTGATTACATCTATTGTGGCCACGGCCACAACGCAGGCGCCCCGACGTGCCTGGAATGGAAAACCGGCAAAACCGTCTGGCGACACAATCGCGGGCCAGGCACGGGCTCGGCCGCCGTGGCCTATGCCGACGGCAACATGTACTTCCGCTTCGAGAACGGCATCATGGCCCTGATCGGCGCGACGCCGGCGGAATATCAGGAGAAAGGGCAGTTCAAGATTCCCAATGTCGAACAGCCCAGTTGGTCGCACCCGGTGATCGTCGGCGGCCGGATGTATCTGCGCGAGCAGGATGCGTTGTACTGCTATGACGTGAAGAAGTAGCGATTGGCAGGCCGGAGTCGCTGGTCGGGATCACTACTCTTCGATGCGGTACAGCCGCGAGTCGGTGCGCAGGAACAACGATCGACCAGCCGCGGCGGGTGACGCCATGAAGCGCCCTGGCAATTGATTCACGGCCAGTTCCTGATACTTCTTGCCGGGCGCGAAGACGATCGTGCGGCCGTCCTCGGCGCAGCAGTAGATTCGGCCGTCGGCGGCGATCGGCGAGGCCGAGAAGTCGCCGCCCACGCGCTGCCGGTAATGAGCCTTGCCGGTCTTGGCGTCATAGCAGGTGATCACGCCGGCGTCTGATAGCAGATACAGCTCGTCGCCCACCAGCAGCGGCGAGGGCTTGGCGGGCACGCCCTTGCCGGTCTTCCAGGCCACGTTGGTCTCGCTGACGTCGCCTTTGCCCTCGGGGCGAATCGCGAACAGCTCGGGCAGCATGTATCCGGTGCAAACAAAGATCAGCCCATGCCCAAAAACGGGCCGGGGGGCCACCGAAAAACCCGGGTGTTTGACGTTCCAGATTTCCTCGCCCGTCCGCGGATCGCAGGCATAGACCCATTCGGCGGCGGTCATGATGGCCAGTTTACGCTGGCCGTCGTCGATCACGAACGGCGTGGTAAAGGCCTTCTTGCGGTCCGGATCCTTGTCGATCACGCCCGAGCGATTGGTCTTCCACACCAGGGCCCCGGTGTGCTTGTTGAGGGCGGCGCCATACTGCACGTCGATGCCGTCGCAATTGAACAGCAGCAGATCCTCATAAATCGTGGGCGAACTGCCGGGGCCGACCTGATGGTCCCACTGCAACTCCTTCGATTGCCACACGACCTGTCCGGTCTTCGTGTCGAGACAGGCCGTGCCCATCGTGCCGAAGTGAACGTAAACCCGCTGCCCTTCGAGGATCGGCGTGGGCGAGGCAAAGCTGTTCGTGGCGTGAATCTCGAGCGGTTTCTCGCGGTGGAAGATTTCGAGATCGTGGATCAGGCGGCCCGTGGCGCGGTCGACGCAAATGGCGCGCAGCGAGCAGCCTTTCTCCGTGGCCGTGGTCATCCACACCTGGTTGCCCGAAACGACCGGCGACGACCAGCCTTGACCCGGAATCTCGGTCATCCAGGCCACGTGATCGGTCTCGCTCCATTGGAGGGGCAAGCCCGTCGAGTCGGAGTGTCCCTGGCCATCGGGCCCGCGAAATTGCGGCCAAGTGTCGCCGCCGCGAGCCACGCTGACAGTGCACAGGACGACGAGCAACACGAGTCGCGCAAGCATGGGATTTCCTAGCTAGAGGAACAGGCGGGCAGCCTCGATCGAGGCGAGGACACAATTCGGGGGGCATTCCAAAGATAGTCCGACGGCCCGGCGTCCGTCAACGGTCAGCGGCGCCCGCTGATGGCCGACTGGTCCCGGCAGATTGCAGCATCCATCGCGACCCTCGTGGGTTCGCTATACTTGGGAACTTGCCGGGGTGGTTGCCCGGCGATTCCTTCCGGGTTCGGTTTCAAGGGCGCTGGCATGGCCGAGACGATTTCACGGGTGGCGATTGTCACCGGCAGCACGCAGGGGCTGGGCGCGGCCATCGCGCGACGGCTGGTCGATGAGAAGATGATCGGCGGGTTGGTGATTTGCGGTCGCAACGCGGCCAACGGCAGCCGGCTGGCGGCCGAGTTCGCGGCGCAGGGCTGCCGCACCGAGTTCGTCGAGGCCGATCTCGCCCGCGTGGAGGATTGCCGGGCGGTCGTGGCCAAGGCCCGTGCGGCGTTCGGACGCGTGGACTATCTGGTCAACAGCGCCGCCACGTCCGAGCGGGGCACGATTCTCGACTCGACGCCCGAGCTGTTCGACCGGCTGGTGGCGCTCAACGTGCGGGCCCCGTTTTTTCTGATGCAAGAGTCGGTCAAGCTGATGATCGAAGGGAAGGTTCAGGGCTCGATCGTGAACATCATCAGCATGTCGAGCCATGGCGGGCAACCGTTTTTGTGTCCCTATTCGATGTCGAAGGGAGCTTTGGTGACGTTGACCAAGAATGTCGCCCAGTCGGTGCTCGCGTATCGCATTCGTTGCAACGGCCTGAACCTGGGTTGGATGGACACGCCGGGCGAGGACGCGATTCAAAAGCGGTTTCACGGCGCCAGCGACGACTGGCTGGCCAAGGCCGAAGCCGCGCAGCCGTTTGGCCGACTGGTCAAACCCAGCGAGGCGGCCGGGGTCGTGGCGTTCTTGCTCTCGGATCGCAGCGGCCTGATGACCGGGTCGATCATCGACTTCGACCAGAGCGTGGTCGGCACCTATTCGTAACGCCCTCGAGCTCGTGGATCCCCTGCGCTCGAGAAGAGTGGCCGCGCGAGACGCCCGCTCAGCCGATGAACACGTCGGGGCGACGGTCGGGATCGGCTTCGGCTTTGCAGAGCAGTTCTCGCACGCGCCAGGGAACGTTGCCTTCGCCAAACAGGAAGAAGCCGATGGCGGCGGCCAGGGGGTTTTCGTCGGACCAGCCGAAATGGATCTCGGGCGGGGTGCCTGACTTGGAGCACTCCAGCGCGATCACGGCAATCGCGTGGGCCGTCGAGGCGCAGCGCGTGACGCTGATGATGAAGCGGCCGCCTTCGTCCTTGACCTCGAGCAGCGGGCTCTGGTGAAACTCGCTGGGGTCGCCCAGTTCGGCCTCGATGAACACGATCGGCACTTCGGCGCCCAGGCGGTGGCGGTCGCGAATCTGCGCCTCCTTGGCCTCCAGACCGCGGCGCCCAGGGCGATGGGGCACCAGCACCGGAAACTCGAAGTGCTTGAGACTATCCCAAAGGAACTTCGATTCCAGGTCGACGAATTCGAAAAAGCGGAATCGCAGCTCGGTGCTGCGCAGGATGCGCGAAATAAACGATGCCACGATGATGGCCAGCACGAACCAACTGGCGATCTTGATGCCGTCGGGCCGTTCGACCATGTTGAGCGCCGTCGTATAGATGAACACGCAGGCGACCAGCAGAAAATACCACGGCATGCGTTTGATCCACACGCCTCTGCCGGCGCGCCAGTGATCGATGACCGTGGCCACGCAGGCGCTGGACATCAGCACCAACACGCCCGTGGCATAGGCACCGCCCTGGGCCACGACGTCGGCATCGAACAGCCAGGTGACCAGCAAATTGATCAGCGTGAACAGCAGCACCAACGGTCGCACGGCGCGGGCCCATTCGGGAGCCATGCCGTAGCGAGGCAGATACTGCGGCACCAGGTTCAACAGACCGGCCATGGCGCTCAGGCCGGCGAAGCTGAGGATGATGACCGTGGAAAGGTCGTAGATGGTGCCGAACACTTCGCCGAACAGCCAGGGATTGATGGCATGCGGGCTTTCGCCGTGCGCGATAAAGGCCAGGGCGCGGTTGGCGGCGGGCCCGGGCTCGCGCAGGTCGTTGGGGGGAATCAACGTCGTCACGACGAGCGAGGAGCAGAGCAGGTAGATCGACATCACGATCGCCGCGGTGGCCAGCAGCTTGCGGGTGTTGCGAATGCGGCCGAGGGGGTTGTGCTTGTCATCGTCGGCGTTCCCCTTGATCAGCGGCATCACGGCCACGCCGGTTTCGAAGCCGCTGAGTCCCAGCGCCAACTTGGGAAAATACAGCAAGCTGAGCGCGAAGATCACGCCCCAGCTCGTGCCCGGCAGCGCCGGCTCGGCGATGTGCCAACGCCCCTCGGAAAGATTGCTGACCCAATCGGACAGGTGCTGCGGGTGAAACACCAGGAACGTCAGGGCGCTGCCGATGACCACCAGGTTCAACGCCAGGTACACGCCCACGATCACGGCGGCTAGTCCGATGACTTCCTTGAAGCCGCGCAAGAAGCTGGCGCCCAGGACGACCAGCAGCAGCATGGTCAGCCCCAGCCGCTGTTGATCTTCGGTCCATGCTTGCACCCACTGCGGGGCATCCTGCCAGAGCGGGTTGTGCAGCATGTGCTCGGCGGCGTCGGCGGCCGAGAGCGTCTTGGTGATCACGAAATCGGTGGCGGCGAAACCCAGCAGTGCGATCACCAGCACCTTGCCGGTCCAGCCGCGCACCAGCCGTTCGAGCATCGCGATCGAGCCTTGTCCGTGCGGCGAGGCGCTGGCCACGTGCGCATAGACCGGCAGGGCGCCGAACAGCGTGACGATGACCAGCACCACCGTGGCCAGCATGCCGGCGGCCTCGAAGGCGATCGACGGCTGATAGCCGAGCGTGCTGAAGTAGTCGACGCCGGTCAGGCACATCACCCAGGGCCAGGGCGAGATGTGGCCGGGATGGTGCTCCTCGAGAGGATCGATGTGGGGGCTGCTGATCGGTTTGGAGACGTCAGCCGGATGATGAACTTTGGTGACCGCCTTGGGGCGGCTGGGCGGCTCGGGAAACGGCACACTCACCACTTCGTCATTCATCGCTTGTCAAACACCCGCCGAGGGACTTCGGAGTGCGCATCCCAGGCTGCCAGAAAAAGCCGAGCCCAGACCCTGGGCCACCCAACTTCGGCACGCCGCCACGTGCTCGCCGATGGTCGCTCGCCGTCACCATCAGAGCCTGGGGAGAAAACGTCGGAGACTGTCCCGATTTTTCGGTGCCCTGGGAGAAAAATGGGACTGTCCCCCTCTCCCCGGACGTTTTGTCCCCAGGCTCTCAGTATCCGCGAGAGGGCTCGAACCTCTAACCTTCGGCTTCGGAGGCCGACGCTCTATCCAATTGAGCTACGCGGACAAGTTGTTCTAGTTTAACGACTTGGGGCGGAGTTTAAAGGGCTGGGGTTTTGGCGGCAGAGATTTGTGGGCGCCGAGCGATTTTGGAATGCAAACCGCCGCCCGTGTGCGCGGCGGCTCGATAGACTATCGTTTCCAGAGGGGAGTCGGCTTCCCATTCAAGGTCACCGTTCGGCTGCTGCTGACGAAGCGCCGTTCTCGGCTCGGCAATCACCAGCTGAAAGAGATAGGGTGCGTGGTCATTCACGCTTGGATTCAGTTTCAGGTAGATACAAACCAACCTCGGTTGTCACGTCCGCTACGGCCTTAGGAACTTTGGGTTCAAGAGTTTTCCTCTCGGCCTCATATTTGCGTTCTCTGGCCTTTGCACGAACCTCTTGCCATTGAATGGATCGGAATCGGCGAATTAAATCGAAACGACGCCCGGGATTGACCCAGCACACAAAACGTACACGTCCGAGAATTTGTCCGGGAGTGTAATACGGCCCTTCAAATTCATCCCCCCTAGCTAGGCTCGCGGCGTCATCAATCTGGCGAATCAACTCGTCAACGTATTCCAAGCGAACATCAAGATGGCCACGAACCATGCGCAGGTTCGTAATTGTCAAATCTCGTTCGAGTAGGCCGAAGAGATTCTTTTCAGGATTGGTTTTGAATCCATCCTCCTGAAGTATTTCGCCGATGAGGCGAGCGAAGCCGCTTTTCTCAAGATCGTATCGCCCTGAAATTGTGATGTCATCGACATATCGCGTGTAGACCAGCTGGTTCTTTGCGCATAGTCCAGCGATTCGTCGATCAACTCTTCGCAGGATTTGATCAGCTAGGATTGGGCTCGTTATGAGCCCGAGCGCCAAGTGGTGATGATAGGTACATATTCTGGTGCAAATGCGAGCAACATCCGGCGAGCAACCAAACGAGTTGGTGAATAGGCGATAGATGCGGGAGTGATGGATGCTGGGGTAATAATTTGAAATATCAGTTTTGAAAGCGTGCGAGGAGCGAAGGTGCGGTTCGGCGTTCGTCTTTATGCTGCGATTCTTAACGCCCCCGTGGCTGTGCATGGAAGGGGCCAGCTTAGGGAGCAAGACTCGCTTGTAAAGCCGCAACTGATAGGCACGCATTGTGCCTTGAACGTCAACGACGATCCGCTGCTTGTCAGGCTTTTTGGGGTCGCGCAGAATCAATTCTTCGTAGAATGATTCTGGCGAGTCAAGCACCGCTTTGAGTTCTTCCGGCGTCGTGTCAAGAATCGCCACCAAGTGCTTGACTTGACGGATACCGATCATCAATGACCCGCCGACTGGCGATGCTTTTCGATCAGGGTCTTTACGTGTTCCTTCCATCCCTTCTCCAAATCCGCAGCGGCCTTTCGCAGCGGCTTCGGCAATTTTGAAGAATTGCCGAACGTACACCAAGCTAGTACGTAAAGATCAACCCCCCAAACTTCGCGGAACTTGTCGATCAGGGCTTGGGAAGGGGCGGCACGATTCTTTTCGATGTTGCACAAGTGGACGAACGAAATGCCCAGTGCTGTGGCTGCCGCACGTTGCGTCAGCCCCAACGACTCTCGCAAGTCTCGGGCGGTTTGACCAAGCGATATATCCAAGGCGATAGCCTATGATTTCGGTTTTGGGAAATTTAGAGGTTGCAACCGATGATTAGGAGCTTTGCCTTCGCCGTTAATCCCTCCGCATACGTTATGTCAGGAGGGTCGCGGTTTAAGCACTCCGTCACTTCACGCTCCAACAGTTCCAGAACTTCCCAAGTTGTCCAGCCAGTTTCTTCGCACACTCGCAACTCGTTCCAGAACGCAATTACTCTTGCGATTCGGCTTCGGTCGTCCGCATGGTCGGATTCTGGCAACGACCCGTCGTTTAGACGTTTCATCGCCATACCCCCTACGATCTTGAACAGGGGAATTTGTTGGTCCGCGCACTCCGAGCGCGCGGCAAACTCCCAACCGTGTGCCTACTGGCACGCTCCCATACACGAGGCAGGGAGGGGTCGCGGCGTCTACGACGCCGTTTCAGGCCCGGCAGGCACTTTCATGCCGTGGGGCAACGGGGACGAGCCCAGTGCGTAAGGGGCTAGGGTCGTCTGGGCGTGTTTATCTCAGAGTTTAACGCGATTGTCAAGATGATGGCTGAAAGAACTTCTCGCCAAAACTCCCTGCGAGTTTTGTGATTCGTCGCAGCGTCCGCTTGCGCTACTCGTGCCGCAGCGCCGCCACGGGGTCGATTCTGGCGGCGCGGCGGGCGGGGTAGAGGGCGGCCAGGGTGGTGATGGTGATGGCGAAGGCCAGGGTCACGGCGATCAGCCAGAGGGGGAAGACGAACAGCGAGTCTTTCAGCTCGACGGGCACGCTGTGGGCTACCATCGAACGGACCCAGGCGTCGCCGGGCATCGAGGCCAGCCAGGCCAGCAGCACGCCCAAGCCGCCGCCGAGCGAGCCGATGATCGCGCCTTCGATCACGAACACGAGTTGCAACTCGGTGTTGCCGGCGCCGACGGCTTTCATGATGCCGATCTCGCGGGTTCGCTCCAGCACGCTCATCAGCATCGTGTTGGCGATGCCCAACGCGGCCACCAGCAAGGCCACGGCGGCCACGCAGGTCATGCCGCCAAAGATCAGCAAATAGATCAGTTGCTGCTGCTCGATGAATTCCAGCACGGTGAAGGCGGTCAGTCCCTGGTCGAGGATTTGCTGGTAGATCGCCTTGGTGTGCCGCTCATCGTCGACGACGACCACCGCGTGATCGATGCCGCGCTCTTCGGTTCCCTGCTGGCGAAAATAAAAGTCGGCGGCCGTTTCATAGGGCAAAATCAAATCGGCGCTGACGCGCAGCGGATCCCACGGCTCTTTGAGCTCCTCGGGCGTGGCCGCCCGCAGGACGCCGACGATCGTGAACTCCTCGCTCACCACGCTCGCCGGGCTGGCGTCCTTGCCCTCGATCATGCCCCGCAGCAGCCGGGACTGATCGGGGGGCAAGGGAAAGAAATCGAGCACCTTGGGAAGTTGCTCCTTGATCTTCTCCAGCGCGATCGTCTCTTCGAGCGTCGGCTCCTCGCCTTCCGGCTTGTCCAACACCAGACGCAGCCCGCGTTGCTGGCCGGGGCCGCGTAGCTCGACGCGGATCTTCTTGCCCAGCACGCCAGCGATACTGGCTTCGTCGGTCAGGCCCCAGCGGTAGAGCAGATATTCGCTGACGGTGCAGACCGGCTGCCGGGACGAGCTGAAAAACTCGCCGGCGATTAGCCGCCGCCGGCAATCGATGCTCTCGGGGCGGACCCCGGCCAGCGAGGCGAGCTGCGACTGTTGATCGAGCACCGCAAAGCCCGATAGCCAAAACATGGGCACGACCGCTTCCACGTGTTCGAGCGTGGCCATCTTGACGAGCTTGTCGCGCGTCAGGGCGACCGGCTTGCCTGGGGAATGATCGGCAATCGCGCGGCGAAGCCGATCGCGTTTGGCGTCGCTCATCTCGCCGGCGACTTCGACTTGCTTGCCGGCGGAGTCGGCATTGGCGCCGCGATGGTTGGATCGCACGGTGATTTTGCGCAGAAAGTCGCTGCGGTGTGATTCGCGCTCGATCGTGTCCTGCACGCCCTGGCCGATCGACAGGCTGGCGGCCAGCACGAAGCTGCCGAAGAGGACGCCGAGCGTGGTCATCGCGGTCCGCGACTTCTGCTGCCAGAGGGCGGCCAGAGCCAGTCCAAAAAGATCACCGACACGCACGACGCGTTCTCCCAAGCCAGGCGGATTGTCAGGTTGCCAATTGTCCGTCTATTAATCGCAGCACGCGATCGGTGCAGGCCGCGGCCAGATCCTCGTCGTGCGTGACCAGGATCAGTGTGGCCTGCCGCTCCTCGACGTGCTCGCGGATCAGCCGCACGACTTCGCGCGCCGTGGCGCTGTCGAGATTGCCCGTGGGTTCGTCGGCCAGCAGGATTTGTGGACGGTTGGCCAGCGCGCGGGCGATGGCGACGCGCTGGTTCTCGCCGCCGCTCATCTCGGCCGGTCGATGATCGAACCGCGCCGCCAGGCCGACCGCCTCGAGCGCCCGGCGGGCGACCTCGCGTCGCTCACGCGGTTGTTGACCGGCGAAGACCAGCGGCAGCTTGACGTTTTGCCAGGCGTTGCGCGAGTGAATGAGATTAAACGATTGAAAGATCATGCCCACCGAAACGGAACGAAAGCGGGCCAGTTGCCGGCCGGTCAGCCGCGCGATCGAGTGGCCGGCGACATCGAGGCTGCCCGAGGTGGGCCGATCGAGCCCGCCCAGCAGATTGAGCAGCGTCGACTTTCCCGAGCCCGATTTGCCCAACAGCGCCACGCGTTCGCCCCAGCGAACCTCGAAAGTAACGCCGCGCAACGCATAGACCGGTGAATCCGCGTGGCCGTAGGCCTTGGTCAGGTCCACGGCTCGAATGGCCTGGCCGTCGAGCGCATGGCTGCCGGAATGCTCAGGCACGATTCACGGTCCTCGGTGAGCCTCTTCGGTGTCCTTGGGGCATGGTAGCCGATCGACGCGAGTGGGACCAATGAATTTGTCACCGGGAGGCGGCCGGTTCGATTGCTTGGTTCGGGCACTCGGTTTCGCCAGTCGGCTTGGGCTCGAAAAACATTGCACGAAACCCGGCCGGCGGATAGGTTCAACGGACCGGTTCGTTGCGCGCATCAAGGAGAGAAATGCCATGAGACTTCGTCGCCCAATCGTTGCGTCGCTGAGCGTGGCCTTATGCTTCGTCGTTGTCGCGCACGCGGCCTGGGCGCTGGCTGCCGACGACGTGGTGCAAGTCGACGCCGGCGCGATTTCGGGCCAACGCGTCGGCAACGATCCGGCGATCCGCGTTTACAAGGGCATTCCCTTTGCCGCTGCGCCGGTGGGCAAGCTGCGTTGGCAACCGCCGCAGCCGGTGGCGTCTTGGCGGGGCGTTCGCGAGTGTACGGCGTTCAGCTCGATTTGTCCGCAACTGGCGTATCCGGCCGGTTCGGTCTATGTGCAAGTGCCGCAACCGCAAAGCGAAGATTGTTTGTATCTCAACGTTTGGACCGGGGCCGAGAAAGCCACCGCTGATGGGGCCGACGAGAAGCGGCCGGTGATGGTCTGGATTCATGGCGGCGCGCTGACGCGCGGCTCCGCTTCGATTCCGTTTTATGACGGCGAGGCCTTGGCCCGCAAAGGAGTCGTGCTAGTGTCGATCAACTATCGGCTCGGACCGTTCGGTTATTTGGCACACCCGGCGTTGACCAAAGAATCGGCGCACGGCTCATCGGGCAATTATGGCGTGCTCGACCAGATCGCGGCGCTCGAGTGGGTGCGGAAGAATATCGGAGCGTTTGGCGGCGACCCCCAGCGCGTGACCATCTTTGGCGAGTCGGCCGGCTCGTGGAGCGTGTGCGCCCTGGTGGCTTCGCCGTTGGCCAAGGGATTGTTCGAGCGGGCGATCGGTCAGAGTGGCGGCTGCTTCGCGCCGATGCAATATCTCAAATTGGCTCGCCATGGCGCGCCGTCGGGCGAGGAAGTCGGCGAGGGCCTGGCCAAGATCCTGGGCTGCGACCAGGCGGCCGATCCACTCGAGGCGATGCGCGCCAAGACAGCCGAAGCGCTCGTGGCCGCGGCCGCCAAGGATCCGGCGCAGGCCCGCATGCGTGCGATCGTCGACGGCTGGGTGTTTCCGCAAGAGATCGCCAAGATTTATGCCGACGGCCAGCAGAATCTGGTTCCGGTGTTGGTGGGCTCCAACGCGGATGAAGGCACGAGCCTGGCGGGGGCGATGGCGCCGACGAGCATGGACGGTTTTTTGGGGGCCACCAAGAAGAAGTTTGGCGACCTGACCGAGCGGTTTCTGAAGGTTTATCCCACGACCAGCGACAGCGACGTGCGGGAGGCGTTCTTGCACAGTTTTCGCGATGAGCGGTTTACCTGGGAGATGCGCACCTGGGCCCGCATGATGCAGAAGGCGGGCGCGAAGTCGTATCTCTACTATTTCTCCCATGTCCCCCCGCGGCCCGACGCGGCCAAGCTGGGGGCCTATCATGCCGCCGAAATTCCCTATGTCTTCAATAATCTGAGCAAGACCCCCTGGGGCAATTCGCCGAGCGAGCAGGCCCTGGCCGAGGAAATGTCGGCTTGCTGGGTCTGCTTTGCTGCAAACGGCGATCCGAACGGCGGAGGATTGCCATCCTGGAGCGCGTATGATGCTGAAAAAGAGACTTATCTCGAATTTGGCAACGCGAAGATCGGCACCGGCGCGGCACTATTGAAAGCCGAGTGCGACTTTTTTGATGCCTACGCGGCCGCGAAGCACGCCGAGAATTAGCGTGTGCGAAAGACGGCCAAGGGCGTTGCCCTTTCCCCCCAGATGTGGCTGGCAGCGCGGTTTTTCGTTGCGTGGTTGATCGCGGCTGGCAAAGCCGCCCCACTTGGCGATATATTTGCGGTAGGATTGGCTCCCGGGCCAGGACGTCTGATTTTCTGAATCTGCTAAGGAACTCTGTGCATGCAATCGGCGCTTGATTTCGTTTTGCCTGAACACTTCTTCTTGGGCACTTTGGCCGCCGCGGGTAACCTGCGCGCCGAGGACGAAGAAGAGGAGTTGGAAGAAATCGAAGAAATCGAAGAGACGATTGAACCCATTGAGCAAGTCGACGATTTCGACGACGACGACTTCGATGACGACTTCGATGACGACTTCGAAGAAGAATTCGACGACGAGGAGTTCAATGCGGCGGGCGGCGACCCGGATTTCAAGAGCGAAGACGACGACGATGCGGAGCTGGACGATTTTGACGAGGACGACTGATCGCCGCGCTTGCCGTTGACCGCCGCCGCGTCCGTTTTCCAGGGGACGCCGCGAATTGCCCGTGCTTTCTGGGGCCCCCTTTGGCCAAAACGGCCGCTTTCGCTGGCGTCTTGGCCGCGGGGCAATTAGACTCGAATCGCAACGGGCCCACGTTCGGGCGCCCGGATCGTCCTTCCCGCCTCGAGCCCCTTCCCCAAGGAATTCCGCGTGTTCGTGCCTCGTTGTTGGATCCCGGCGAGCCTGGCGGCCCCGTTCCTGGTGACGCTGTTGCTGGCGACGCCCGCCGTGGCGCCGGCCGCGGCTCCGCCCGGCAAAACCGCGCCGCTAGCGACTTTCTCGCTATCGTCTGGCGATCGAGTCGTGCTGCTGGGCGGCACGTTCATCGAGCGCGATCAGACGCACGGATATCTGGAGACGGTGCTCACCAGCCGGTTTCACCAGGCCGGAATCCCGTTTCGCAATCTGGGTTGGAGCGGCGACAACGTGTTTGGCGAAGCGCGGGCCGGCTTTGGCACGGTCGCCGATGGGTTCGCCCAGCTCAAGGGCCATTTGGCGGCGGTTAATCCCACGATCATCCTGCTGAACTATGGCGCCAACGAGTCCTTTGCTGGCAAGGCGGGGCTGGCGCCGTTTCAGGCCGGCCTCGATGTGCTGCTCGCCGCGCTCGACGAGACCAAGGCTCGCATCGTCTTCCTTTCGCCGCTCTATCACGAAGACCTGGGCCGGCCGCTGCCCGACCCGAAGGAGCACAACCGCAATCTCAAGCTGTACAGCGACGCGATTGCCGCCGTGGCTGCCAGGCGGGGCGAGCTGTTTGTCAATCTTTACGAACTGCTCGGCACGAAGTTTCCCATGGCCCGCGGTCCGCTGACCGACAACGGCATTCACCTGACCGCCTATGGCTACTGGCTGGCAGCGCCGACCATCGAACAGGCCTTGGGGCTGAACCCTCGGCGATGGCGCATCGAAATCGACACCCGGCAGCGTAATATTTCCGCCAGCGGCACGACGATCAGCCACGCCAGCTTTGCGCCCACACAAATCAGCTTCGAGGCCCTCGACGGCCAGCTTCCCTTGCCCCCGGCGCCCCTCGGTTCGTCGCCCGCGGCCGTGGCGGCGCAGGGACAGCGCGTGCTGCGCGTGTACGACCTGCCGGCGGGAAACTACGTGCTGAAAATCGTCGGTGAGGAAGTTGCGCAGGTCAACGCCCAGCAATGGGCCGCCGGCGTGACGATCGACCGCGGCCCCGACCTGGCCCAGGCGGAAAATCTGCGACGCACGATCGTGGACAAGAACCAGCTGTATTTTTACCGCTGGCGCCCGCAGAACGAGACCTATCTATTCGGCTTCCGCAAGCACGAGCAGGGGAACAATGCGGTTGAGATTCCGCAGTTCGATCCGCTGGTCGCCGAGCGTGAGGCGGAGATTCGGGCGCTGTGCGCGCCGGTGGCTCGCGAGTATCAGATCATCCAGGTGGATGCGAAATAATGTGCGTTGACTTCATGCCCGCGATCAAGAACTCTGCCGCCCGCGCGATCGGCCCCGGCGCTGCCGCCGGTATTGTCATGCTGGCGCTGGTGTCAGTTTTTGCCGCGCCGGCCTGGGCGCAGCGCGAATTGAAGGTCATTCCCGATCCCGATCCGGCGCTCGAGTTGAAATCGTTCCAGGTGGCCGACGGCCTGGAAGTGAATCTGTATGCCGCCGATCCGCTGCTGGCCAAGCCGATCCACATCAATTTCGACGCCCAGGGACGCTTGTGGGTGGCGAGCAGTGAGGTGTATCCGCACGTCAAACCGGGGCAGCAGGCCAACGACAAGATTCTGGTGCTGGAAGACGCCGACGGCGACGGCCGCGCCGAAAAGACCACGGTTTTTGCCAGCGGCTTGCTGATTCCCACCGGCATCGAGCCCGGCGATGGCGGCGTGTATGTCGCCAACAGCACCGAGTTGTTGCACTTCAAGGACACGGATAACGACGGCAAGGCCGACGTCCGCCGCGTGGTGCTCTCGGGCTTTGGCACCGAAGACACGCATCACATCCTGCACACGTTGCGCTGGGGCAACGACGGGATGCTCTATTTCAACCAGTCGATTTATATTCACAGCCACATCGAAACGCCGCACGGCGTGCGTCATCTCAACAGCGGCGGCATCTGGCAATTCCGGCCCGAGACGATGCAATTGGAAGTGTTCGCTCGCGGACTCTGCAATCCGTGGGGACACATCTTCGACCGCTGGGGGCAATCGTTCGCCACCGATGGCGCGGGGGGCGAGGGCATCAACTACGTGTTTCCCGGCGTCACGATGTTCACCTATGCCGGCGCGACCAGGGTTTCGCGGGGACTCAACCCCGGCAGCCCCAAGCATTGCGGCCTGGAGACCATCAGCGGGCGCCATTTTCCCGAGGACTGGCAGGGGAGCCTGGTCACGAGCGATTTTCGCGCCCATCGGGTTTGCCGTTTCGTGCTCAGCGAGACCGGCTCGGGTTATTCTTCGCGCGAGCAAACCGAAATCATCAAAACCTTGCACGCCGCGTTCCGTCCGATCGATGCCAAGATGGGCCCCGACGGCGCGCTGTATATCGCCGACTGGTATAACCCGATCATTCAACACGGCGAAGTGGATTTTCGCGACGAACGCCGCGACCACACGCACGGTCGCATCTGGCGCGTGACGTTCAAGGGGCGCCCGCTGGTCGAGCGGCCCAAGTTGGTGGGCGCGTCGATCGAAAGCCTGCTGGCGCTGCTGCGCGAGCCCGAAGACTTCACGCGGCTCCATGCCAAATGGCAGCTCAAGGGTCGCGGCGCCGAAGTTGTGCCGGTGCTGGCCCAGTGGACTCAGGGGCTCGACCCGGCCGATCCGCAATTCGAGCACTTGCGACTCGAGGCGTTGTGGACCTATCAATCGTTCGACGTGGTCGAGCCGCGGCTGCTGACGGCCTTGTTGCAATCGCCCGACCATCACGTGCGCGCGGCGGCCACGCGGGTGCTGGCTGCCTGGCACGCGCGGGTGCCGCAAGCGGAGTCGTTGTTGGCCGCACAGGTTGCCGATGCCCATCCGCAGGTTCGCCTGGAAGCCGTGCGGGCCTTGGCCGAGCTGCGAACCGCAAACGCCGCCGAGGTGGCCATGCGAGCGCTCGATCAGCCGCTGGATCGGTTTCTGGATTACGCCTTGTGGCTGACGGCGCGCGATTTGGAGCCTTACTGGCTGCCGGCGCTCGACAGCGGGAAAGCGGGCTTTGGCGGTAATGCGGCGCACCTGACGTTTGCGTTGCAATCCGTCGGATCGCCGGGCGTGGTGCGGCCGCTGATGCAACTGCTGAAAGATGGCAAGCTGCCAGCCGATCGACAGGAGGGAGCCTTGCTGCTGCTCGCCTCATTGGGAGGCCCGCCGGAACTGCGCGTGCTGTTTGACCTGGCAATGGAGCCCAGCACCGCGCCGAATCAGCGGGCCGAATTGCTGGTAGCGCTGGTGCGTGCCACGCGAATGCGCAAGGTTCAGCCGGCAGGCGATTTGGGTCGGCTGCACGCGGCATTGCTGAATGACGCGGAACCTGGTCTGCGCGCGGCCACGATCGAGGCCGCCGGATTGTGGAAGGTTGAACCTTGTCGCGAAACTCTGCGAAAGCTCGCCGCCGACGGCGACACGACCGACGAAATCCGCCGAACGGCGCTCGAGGCTTTGGCCGCGATGGGCAACAACGGTCCGGCGCTCGTCGAGCTGTGCAAGGCACCTCAGCCGGCCAAGGTTCGCGCGATGGCGATCGCCGCCATGGCGGCGTTGGATGTCAAGGCGGCGGCCCGCGAGTGTCTGACGCTGTTGCAGGCGGAGCCCGCCGTGGAGGATCCGGCGCCCATGATCGTGGCGATACTCGATCGCAAGGCGGGCGCGGCGGCTTTGACCGAGGCACTCAGCGGAGCGAAGTTGCTGCCCGATGCCGCCAAGTTGGCCGTGCGCGCGGTGCGATCGTCGGCACGCGAGGAGCCGACGCTGGTTACGGCTTTCAACACCGCCGGCGGAATCGCGGGCGCCGCGCGCGCTCTCTCGACGGCGGAAATGAGCCAGCTCGTGGCCGAAGTGGTCGCCAAGGGTAACGCGGAGCGGGGGGAGGCGGTCTTTCGCCGCAATGAGCAGTCGTGCCTGAAGTGTCATGCGATTGCCGGCTCCGGCGGACGCGTGGGACCGGACCTGGTTAGCATCGGTGCCAGCGCGCAGGTGGATTATCTGATCGAGTCGATTCTGCAACCCAGCGCTAAGATCAAGGAAAACTATCACGGTCTGACGGTGGTGTCCGATGGCCGCGTGCTGAGCGGTGTCAAAGTTCGCGAGACCGCGCAGGAGCTCGTGTTGCGCGACGTCGAGGATCGCGAGTTGACCGTGCCGGTCGATTCGATCGAGGAGCGCAAGGAAAGCGGATCGATCATGCCGCTGGGTTTGGCCGACACGCTCACGCAGGGCGAACTGGTCGACCTTGTTCGCTTCCTGTCGGAGTTGGGGAAGGTCGGACCCTATGCCACGAGCAAGGCCCGCGTGGTGCGGCGCTGGCAGGTGTTGCACCAGAGTCGTCCGGCCGTGCGGGTGTTGAATAACACCGACGAAGCGCCGGGTGACGCCGAGGGGTTCGTTTGGTCGAACGCCTATAGCCAGGTGTCGGGCAGCTTGCCGCTGGCCGCACTTCCTTCGATCACGGGAGCCAACGGCACGCGACACGTCGTGCGTTGCCAGCTCGACGTCGCCACGGCTGGCCAGGTGGAGCTGTTGATTGCCGGGCCGGTGGAAAAAATGTGGCTCGACGCCCAACCCGTGCCGGCCAGCGCCAAGGTGGCGGTGGATCTGCCGATCGGCGTACACACGCTGACGCTTGTGTTGGACGCGAAATCGGCCGATGATCTGCGGTTGGAACTCGCCGACGTGGCCGGATCGGCAGCCCAAGTGCAGATTGTCGGGGGCAAATAGTGACGCCTCATGCGGCCGATCAGCGGTCCAGTTTCTTGTTTGCCGTGTGCCAGGTGGGCGCCGAACGGGCTTTGAAGGCCGAGGTCGCGCGGCTCTGGGTCGATTTGCACTTTGCTTACTCGCGGCCGGGGTTCCTGACGTTCAAGCTGTCCGAAGGCCATCAATTGCCCGACGATTTCAATTTGCGGTCTGTCTTCGCCCGAGCCCACGGCTTCTCGCTGGGCAAGGTGAAGGCCAGCGAGCTATCGGCGCGGGTGGCGGAGTTTTGGCGCATTGCCGGCCAGCGGCCCTTCGAGACACTGCACGTTTGGCAGCGTGACACGGCGGCCTGCGGCTATCGCGGCTTCGATCCGCATGTGACCGAGACGGCTCGTGAAGCCGAGGCGGCGATTCGTCAGGCCGCGCCAGCCGAAGCGCGCCAGGCGGCCACGTGGCCGAGCATCGCGGCCGCGGGCCAGTTGGTGCTCGATTGCGCGCTGGTGGAACCGGACGAATGGTGGATTGGCTATCATCGGGCCACGGCCGGCCCCTCGCAGTTCGCGGGCGGGTTGTGCGAAATTGAGCTTCCCGCCGAGGCCGTCTCGCGGGCTTATCTGAAGATGGCCGAAGCGCTCGATTGGTCGGGGTTGCCGCTGCGGCCCAAGCAGCACTTCGTCGAGATCGGCTGCGCTCCGGGAGGAGCGAGTCAGGCCTTGTTGGCGCGCGGGCAAAACGTGCTCGGCATCGATCCGGCCGCGGTCGATCCACGGGTGTTGGCGCATCCCAAGTTTCATCACCTGCAAAAGCGCGGCGCGGACGTGCGTCGGCGCGAGTTCAGCAACGTCGATTGGCTGGCCGCGGACATGAACGTGGCTCCGGATTATACGCTCGACACGGTCGAAGCGATCGTGACGCACCCGAGCGTCCACATCCGGGGGCTGCTGTTGACGCTCAAATTGCTCGATTGGAACCTGGCCGAGCAGGTGCCGGCGTATCTCGATCGCGTCCGGCGCTGGGGATATGGCCAGGTGCGGGCGCGGCAACTGGCCCACAATCGGCAAGAGATCTGCGTCTGTGCCGTGCGCCGCAAGCCGAGCACGCGCTAGCGCAAGACGCCCGAATAGAACTTGCGCAGTCCGCTGGGCGTGTCGAGCAACAACGCGCCATCGGGCGCGATGCCCAGGCAACGGCCCGTCGTGCGCTCGGCGCCGACTTCGATCGTCAGTTCGCGCCCCAGTTGCTGGCACAGGTCTTGAAAGCGGCGGCCGAAGTCGATGGGCGCCGCGGCGGCCTCGCGAATCGACGATTTGAGATTGGCCAACAATTCGATCAGCACCGCGGTGCGGTCGAACGTGTGGCCGGCCAGCTCGCAGAGGCTGATCGCGCGGGCGCGCACGTCGTCGGGCGCGCCCGCCAGTGTGTTGTTCACATTCAGCCCAATGCCGACCACGTGTCGGCCGCCAGGCAAAACGTCGATCAGCACGCCGGCCATTTTTCTGCCGGCCACATAGATATCGTTGGGCCAGTGCAGTCCGACGCGTTGCTCGCCGACGAGCGGTTGCACGGTGTCGACGATGGCCAGCCCGACCGCCAACGACCGCTCGGGCAAGGCCTGGCTGGAGAGGGCCCAATCGGCCGGGTCGAACAGCAGGCTGAAGGCCAGACTGCCGCGCCCGGTCCACCAGCGGTTCGCGCCGCGACCACGCCCGGCGGTTTGTTCCTCGGCCACGATCAGCCAGGGCAGGGGGGAAGTTGCCGGGTCGCGTGCCAGCTCGAGGGCCCGATCCTGCGTCGACGGCAACGACTCATAATATTCGACGCGCGCCGCGAGTTGGTTAGCTGTCACGCGTTCGGGAATCAGATGGTCGATCGCGGGGGGCATCGTGGATCGTGGGGCGGAATCAACTGACAGTCGCATCCAACGCTTTGCCATACTAGCAGCGCCAGCGGCCGGCTGCCTACCGGCAAAGGCGCGAGAGGCTGTCGGCAGGAACGTTGTTGATCTTGATCTTTTTTCCGGCGGCTGATATTCCATGCCGCCTGAAAAATGTCCGCTCCGGCGGAATCCCATCGCAACTACTCGGTTCCGAGCTTGAAGGCCACACACGTCAACGCCTGGTGTCTGCGCGGCATCGCATTTGCGCTGTGCCTGGGAGCGGCGTTGCCGGCCTGGGGCCAAAGCCAGCAGTTCGCGACCATGGCCGACGACGGTGGCGCCGCCGTGTCGCCTCCGGTGAGCTCGACGGCGCCGCCGCCGAGCTGGGCCAGCGGGCCGACGTCGACTTTCACGCCAAGTCCTAACCCGACGGCTCCGCCGGTTGGCAGCCCGCCCGGCGCGCCGAGCACGTTCGATCCCTACTCGGTGCCTTCGACGCAGGCCGTGCCCTCGACGGCGCCGCCGTTTTCGCCCTACGAAACGCCGGCGCCCTATGCGACCCCCGCGCCCTATTCGCCCTACACGCCGTCGCCTTATGCGGCCCCCGCCACGCAACCGCTGTATCCCAACGGCATTCAGATGCCGCAGCTCTATCCGCAGAACACGTTCGCCCAGCCGATGCGGTTCCTGCAAGAGCTTCGCTTGCGCGATACGCAATTGTTGGGCATGGGCAGTTCGTCGTCTTCGCTGTCGGTCAACGATGTGGAGACGTCGGCTACGTTTGCATTTCCGTTTTTTGGCTCGAACGCGCCCTTGTTGATCACGCCCGGCTTCGGCATGCACTTCTTTGGCGGTCCGCAGACGGGTCCGCCCGACTTTGCCGATCTGCCGGCGCGCACCTACGACGCCTATCTCGACGCCGGCTGGCACCCGCAGATCACCCCTTGGCTGGCCGCCAACCTGGGTGTGCGCGGCGGTGCCTACACCGACTTCGACACCTTCAACACGCACAGCATCCGTATCATGGGCCGCGGGTTGGGCGTCGTGACGCTGACGCCGACCGTGCAGATCGCGGCGGGCCTCGTCTACATTGACCGCGTGCGGATCAAGATGCTGCCGGCTGGCGGCATCATCTGGACACCCAACCCCGATGCGCGCTACGAGATCTTGTTTCCGAATCCGAAGCTCGCGCGTCGTTGGAGCACCTTGGGCAACACCGACGTGTGGGTTTACACCAGCGGCGAGTATGGCGGCGGCTCGTGGACGATCCAGCGTCAGGGCGGAGTGAGCGACCAGGCCGACTACGACGACATTCGCGTCAACCTGGGCATTGAGGCCTATGGCCTGCGTGGGCAGCACTACTTTTTCGAGACGGGTTTCGTCTTCGATCGCAAGGTCATCTATCGCAGCGGCACGCCCACCTTCAACGCCGCCGACACCGTGATGCTGCGCGGCGGCCTGTCCTACTAGACGCCGCGGGCTTTCTGGCTCGCTGATGAGAGGCTCTTGCTTGCCGCGGCCCCGTGAGCAGGCGGCTTGAAAGCCCCCCGTGGCCCCAACTATCATGAAACCGTGCTGCTACGGTTTCTTCCCGCCCCGCGCGCCGACCGTGCCCGCGATTCCTCGACTCAGGATTTCCGAGATGCACCCGCGGACGTGCCGATTGGTGTTGGCGTTGGGTCTCGTGCTCTGCGCATCCAGCGCCCTGGCGCAGCCGACGGTCGCTCCGACCGAGGCCCTGTCGCCGGCCGAGGAATTGCAGCGTTTTCACCTGCCCCCTGGCTTCGAGATGCAGCTCTTCGCCAGCGAGCCGCAAATCCACAAGCCGATCAATCTGACGTTCGACAGTCAGGGCCGGCTGTTCGTGACCGACACCGTCGAGTATCCCTACCCAGCCAAGGAAGGTACGGTGCCGCGCGACACCGTCAAGATTCTGGTCGATCGCAACGGCGACGGCGCGGCCGACGACATCACGACCTTCGTCGATCAGCTGAATATTCCGCTGGGCCTGATGCCGATCGCCGACGGCGTCATCGTCTACAGCATTCCCGCCGTGATGCGTTGCCGCGATACCGACGGCGACGGCAAGGCCGACACGCGCGAGCCGCTGTATCAAAAATTCGAGTCGCGCGACACGCACGGCATGGTCAACTCGTTCACGCGCGGGCTCGACGGGTGGCTCTATGCCTGCCACGGGTTTTCGAACACGTCGTCGCCCAAGGGAGGCGATGGCCAGAGCATCACGATGAACTCGGGCAACACCTTTCGCATGCGGCTCGATGGTTCGAATCTGGAGTATTTCACGCATGGCCAGGTCAATCCGTTTGGCCTCGCGTTCGACCCGCTGGGCAATTTATATTCGGCCGATTGCCACACGATGCCGATCTACATGCTGTTGCGCGGGGCGTACTATCCGAGCTTTGGCAAAGCGCACGACGGGCTCGACTTCGGGCCCACCATGATCGGCCACAATCACGGCTCCTCCGGCATTGGCGGCGTCATCTACTACTCGGCCAGCCAGTTCCCGCCCGAGTATCGCAATACGATCATGGTCGGCAACCCGGTGACGGGACGGGTGAATCACGACCGGTTGCAGGCGCACGGTTCCACGTACGAAGCCGTCGAGCTGCCCGACTTCATTCGTTGCGACGATCCCTGGTTCCGGCCGGTGAATCTGCAAGTCGGACCGGATGGCGCGCTGTATGTGGCCGACTTCTACAACCGCATCATTGGGCACTACGAAGTGCCGCTCGATCACCCGGGTCGCGATCGCGAGCGGGGCCGCATCTGGCGGGTGATTTATACGGGCAAGGGGGTCGACAAGCCGGCCAAGACCGCGCCGGCCTGGGGGCCGAACGTACACCAGGCTTCGGCGGTGCGATTGATTGAGTTGCTGGGCGACGACAACCTGACGACGCGTTCGATGGCCACGGATGAACTGGTCGACCGTGTCGGCAGCGCGGCGATCGCGCCGCTCCAGCGTGTGCTGGCTGCGCCGTCGAGCACGCCGTGGCAGCGGGTGCACGCGATGTGGGCCTTGGAACGGCTGGGCGGATTGGAGTCGGCGACCGTCGAGCGACTGGCGCGCGACGAGGATCGCAATGTGCGTGTACACGTGATCAAAATGCTGGCCGAGCGAACGTGGGAAGACATGCCGCTGGTGCGTGCGGCGCTGGCGGATAGCGATCCGTTCGTTCGGCGGGCCGCGGCCGACGCGCTGGGGCGGCATCCGCGCATCGAAAACGTCAAGCCGCTGCTGGAACTTTGGAGCGCGACGCCGGCCAATGATACGCACTTGATTCACGTCGCGCGGATGGCGGTCCGCGATCAGTTGAAGGTGCCGGGGGTTTACGCGGCACTGCCGGGCGTGGTCGGAACGGATCTCCCGCAGTTCGACCGGCTGGCCAACGTGAGCCTGGGCGTGCCGACCGAGGAGTCGGCGGCGTTTGTTTGGGGACAGTTGCAGGCGGCGCCGGCGAGTACGGGCCGCAACGCCTATCTGAGGCACGTGACTCGGCACATTGCGGCTGATCAATTGCCGCAGGTGTACGCGTTTGCCCTGAACTTGTCGGGCCTCAAGGCGGCCGAGCAGGCGGGGATTTTAAGTGAATTGGGACGCGCGACCAAGGAACGCGGCGCGAAGCTGCCGCCCGATGTCGTGGCCTGGAGCGGGCGCGTCACGAGTGAACTGTTGGCGGCCGACGATGAGGGCCAGGTTCGCGCCGGCATTGAACTGGCGCGGGAGATCGATGCGCCGGCCTATGAGGCGTTGGCCCAAGCGGCCGGCCCTCAGGCGAAGTTTGGCGGCTTGCGCGGCGCGGCTCTCGACGCTTGCGTGGCGGCGAACGGCCAGCGAGCGACCCCGCTGTTGGCCGGCATCCTGGCGAACGCGGCCGAACCGATCAACCTGCGGCAGCACGCGGCCACGGCGCTGGCTCGGGTGAATGACGAAGCCGCGCGGCAAGAGCTCGTCGCAAATTTGCCGACCGCGCCAGAGCGCTTGGCGGTGGAAATCGCATCGGCCCTGGCCGACAGCGCTCCGGGTGGCGAGAGCCTGCTGGCCGCGGTGACGAGTGGCAAGGCTTCGGCTCGATTGTTGCAAGAAGCGCCGGTTGTGACGCGGCTGAAGGGTCGCAAGTTGGCGAATCTCGACGAGCGGCTCGAGCAACTGACCGCCGGCCTGCCGCCGCAGGATCAACGGATTCGCCAATTGATCGACCAGCGTCGCAAACAGGTCACTAACGGTCAGCCCGACCTGGTGGCGGGTGCCACGTTATTCACCAAGCACTGTGCCATCTGCCATCGCATTGGCGATCAGGGGGCCAAAATCGGACCGAACCTCGACGGGGTGGGCATTCGCGGCGCCGATCGGTTGCTGGAAGACATCCTGGATCCGAATCGCAACGTCGATCAGGCCTTCCGCACGACGCAGATCGTCTCGAACGACGGCCGGATCATCACGGGGCTTGCCTTGCGCGAAGAAGGCAAGGTGCTGGTGCTGGCCGACGCCCAGGGCAAGGAGATCCGCGTGCCGGCGGACGAGATCGACCAGCGCACCGTCAACGCACTGTCGCTCATGCCGTCGAACGTACGCGACTTGGTCAGCGAGAGCGAATTCGTCCACCTGCTGGGCTATCTACTCTCGCAGCGCGAAGCGCTGGCGAAGTAGGCACGATGGCCGTTCGTCTTATGCCCGGCCCTTGCGCTTGATGGCACGCTGCATGGCGGTGCCCATGTCGGCGGGGCTTTCGGCGACTTCGATGCCGGCGGCTTCCAGAGCGGCGACTTTTTCGACGGCGGTGCCCTTGCCGCCCGAGATGATGGCGCCGGCATGACCCATGCGCTTGCCCGGGGGGGCGGCGCGTCCGGCGATGAAGGCGGCCACGGGCTTGGTGACGTGCTGCTTGACGAAGGCGGCGGCTTCTTCCTCGGCGGTGCCGCCAATTTCGCCCATCATCATGATGGCTTCGGTGGCCGGGTCGGCTTCGTAGAGTTTGAGCAGGTCGATGAACGAGGTGCCGACGATCGGATCGCCGCCCAGGCCCACGCACGTCGATTGGCCCAGTCCCAGCCCAGTCAACTGCCAGACGGCTTCGTAGGTCAACGTGCCGCTGCGGCTCATCACGCCCACGGGGCCCTTCTTGTGGATGTAGCCGGGCATGATGCCGATCTTGCACTCTTCCGGGGTAATCACGCCGGGACAGTTGGGGCCGATCAACGTCGAGTCGCCGCGCTTGATGATTTCGTACACGCGAACCATATCGAGCACGGGCACGCCCTCGGTGATCGCGATGATGACCGGAATGCCCGCGTCGGCGGCCTCGAGGATGGCATCGGCGGTGAAGGCGGGCGGAACGAAGATCATCGTGGCGTTGGCGCCGGTGGCTTTGACGGCTTCGCTCACCGTGTCGAAAACAGGCACGCCCTCGACGGTTTCGCCCGACTTGCCCGGGGTCACGCCGGCCACCATCTGGGTGCCGTATTCCTTGCAACCCTTGGTGTGAAAGTGCCCAACTTTGCCGGTGATGCCTTGGCAGATGACGCGGGTTTGCTTGTTGATCAATATGCTCATGCGAACCAGTCCGAAATCTCTTTAGAGGAGCTCAGTAGTCGTGGTTGGAACCTTGCTAATCGGTCGCACGTGCAAGCGAGGGAACCGGGAGCGAGGGACGAACCGCGGTGCCCTCGCTTGCGCTGCGAAATCACTTCTTTCTCGTCTCACGCGACCTTGGCCGCGGCCACGACCTTTTTTGCCGCGTCGGTCAATCCGATCGCGGAGATGATGTCAAATTTGCTCTCGGCCAGCATCTTGCGGGCCGGCTCGACCTCAGTGCCTTCCAGCCGCACGACCAGCGGAACGCTGAAACCGACCAGCTTATAGGCCTCGAGAATGGCCGAGGCGATCGTCGTACATCGCATGATGCCGCCAAAAATGTTGACGAGCACCGCCTTGGTGTGCTTGTCTTCCAACAGAATGCGGAAGGCTTCTGTGACTTGTTCCACGTTTGCGCCGCCGCCCACGTCGAGAAAGTTGGCCGGCTCGCCACCGTGCAGCTTGATCAGATCCATGGTGCTCATGGCCAGTCCGGCGCCGTTGACCAGGCAGCCGATATTGCCGTCGAGCTTCACATAGCTCAAACCGCTCTCGGCGGCACGCACCTCGGCCGGTTCTTCTTCCGACAGGTCGCGCAGGGTGGTCAAATCCTTGTGACGCAGCAGGGCGTTGTCGTCGAAGGTCATTTTGGCGTCGAGCGCCAACAGCTCGCCGGCGCCGGTGACGACCAGCGGATTGATCTCGGCCAGGCTGCAATCCGATTTGACGAACACGCGACACAGCGACTGCATGAACTTTTCGGCCGAGCGAACACTGGCTCCCTTCAATCCCAACAGGGCCGCGAGCTTGCGGGCCTGGTAGCTGAACAACCCGGCGTCGAGATCGAACCGTTCGCGAAAGATCAGCTCGGGCGTTTTGGCGGCAACCTCTTCGATGTTCATGCCGCCTTCGCTCGAGACCATCAGCACCGGCCCGGCGACTGCCCGGTCGACGACAATGCCCAGGTACAGTTCGCGGGCGATGTCGCAGCCTTCTTCGACCAGGACCTTGCGGACCGTCTGGCCGGCGGGGCCGGTTTGAATGGTGACCAGGTGATTGCCCAGGAGGGCGGCCGCGACTTGTTTGGCCTCGGCGGCGCTTTTGACCAGCTGCACGCCGTGCTGCTTGGGGTTCTCCTTGACGGTTCCCTTGCCGCGTCCGCCGGCATGAATCTGGGCTTTGACGACCGCCACAGCGCTGCCCAGCGTGGTGAAGGCGGCGGCTGCCTGGTCGGCGGTTTCGGCCACGATGCCGCGTGGCACCGCGACCCCGGCATCGCGCAGGATTTGCTTGGCTTGGAACTCGTGAATTTTCATGCGGGGTTCGGCAGTCGGAATGGGCTCGCAAAGCGAGCACAGCGGAGCGGGAACGTAGCGTGCAAGCGGGCGATTATAGGACGCGCGCGGCCCAAGGGTCAAGCGAGCGGCGTGTGTTGCTTGACCGCACGAAACGTCGGTTTTATAGTTGGCAACATGAGGTCTTCCAGCTCGCAAAGGCCGCGCAGAAAGCCCCACGCATTGGCCACCGAAGCCCAGGTTCGCCAGGCACTGGAGGCCGCCGGCTGCCGCTTTACTCCGCAACGCGCGGCAGTCTTCTCGTATCTGGAGCAGGTGAACACGCATCCGACGGCGGAGGAAGTCTATCGTGCCGTGCGGCGTGCGATGCCGCGAGTGAGCCTGGCGACCATCTATAAGGCGCTCGATGTGTTGGTGGCCTGTGGCCTGGCGACCAAGCTGGCCCACGGCGACGACGCGGCCCGTTATGATTGCCGCTGCGAGGACCACTATCATCTGCGCGACGTGAAGACCGGCGAGATTCGCGATCTGCCGGGCGAGTTCGACCCTCAATTGCTGGCCAAGATCGATCCGCAACTGGTCGAAAAACTGGCCGGGTCGGGCTTTCAGGTCACGGGCTATCGGCTGGAAGTGCTCGGCCGATTTGCCGATTCGTGAAGGCCACGATCGTGCTGGTCTATTTACCGCGGCCTTTGGCGACCATCGCGGTGAACTCTTCGAGCGACCGGGTGTTCGCGACGTCGCGCTTCGTCAGGCCGGCGCGGCGGGCTTGCAGGATGCCGTAGCGCAGGACGCCAAATCCGTCGGTGCTGTGGGCGTCGCTGGAGATCACGATTGGAATGCCCAAACTCTTGGCCGTCGCGCAGGCCACGTCGTCCAGATCGAGCCGGTTGGGGTTGGCGTTCAGCTCCATCATCTTGCCGTGATCGCGGGCCGCGCGCAGCACGGCGTCGAGATCCACTTCATAGGGCTTGCGTCGCGTGAGCAGCCGGCCGGTCGGATGGGCGAGGGCCGAGACGTAGGGATTGGTAATCGCCTCGAGCATGCGGGCCGTGATTTGCTCGCGCGGTTGATTCTGGCCGTAGTGTACGCTGGCCACGACCCAGTCGGCCTCGGCCAGCACGTCGTCGTCGAGATCGAGCCCGCCTTTTTCCAGGATGTCGACTTCGACGCCTTTGAGGATCTTGAAGTCGCGCAGCTTGCTGTTGAGCTTGTCGATCTGCTTCCACTGGTTGCGTAGCCGGGTGGCGTCCAGGCCGCGGGCCATCGTCACGCGCTTCGAGTGATCGGTGATGGCGATGT
>PLYM01000031.1 GCA_003153375.1 Planctomycetaceae bacterium | reverse complement strand
CAGAGGAGTTTTCTACTGAGCCTTAGCGACCCCTTTTTGATTGCGGCGCGGCAATTATCGTGATTTCTAAGCGCGTGTAGATGCAACGCAGACATTGCATTGGCCACGCGTCATTCTGACTAACTCAAGAGAGTTTGTCAAGAAAATTACGGCAATAATTGGTAGTGGTTCAGCCCGAATTTCGAAATCGCCGGCTTGGAATTTGAGTAGGCCGGTTCGTTAGACCGGCCTTTGGACATAGTTCCGCCCCCTTCCCAATCGCCCATCCCGACCGGCAGCGCAGCCGCACAGCCCCAATGAGGTCCGGTAGGAGGAGCGACGCCTAACTGACCAGGGCGAGCATGGCTTGGCGGATCAGCTCTGGGAGATTGGGCCACGCAGCGACGATTTTTGCCAGGTCGTCGAGGTTTAGGGGCACGCCTGTTTGCGGCGCTGTACCTCCACTGCACCGTGCCGTCCCTGAAAGCCGACAGTTCATCGGTATCAGAGTAGCCCGTGCGCAATGTCCGTTTGCTCATCGCACCACGCTTTCCAGATGCCGCGCAGCAGCCGCATGAAATTCTTTGCAAACCGCGGGCCATCGCAAAGCGGTGAGGCGGCCATTTGTTCGCGGAGGCTGCCGCGCAGGGTGGTCAGGCGGGGGAGATCGGCTGCGAGAGCGACGGCTAGGCGGACGTAGGCGTGCCGATCGGCGGCGATGGTTTCGGTCAGGCCGACGTTCGAGAGGTGACTGAGAGCATGGCGACTGGCAAAGGTTTCGCCGGGGCACGTGACGACGGGCACGCCCATCCACAGGGCCTCGCAGGTTGTCAGGCCGCCACTGTACGGAAAAGGATCGAGCGCGATGTCGATTCGTTGATATTGGCGCATCAGGTCGGCGTGGGCCGTGCCGCCTAAAAGATCGAGCCGGGTGCGCGCGACGCCACGCTCGGCAAACGATCCGGCGATGCGCTCGCCGACCGTGGCGGTATCGAGCCCGTGATATTTCAACACGAGTCGCGAGGCCGGCACGCTGCGCAGGATTTCTGCCCACACTTCGATCACTTTCGCAGTGAGCTTCAGCGGGTTGTTGAAGCTGCCGAAGGTGACATGTCCCCGAGCCAGCGCCGGCAGCGGCGAAATGCCTGGTGTGTCGAGTGGCGGGGCGTAACACACATACCCCTCCGGCATGCGCAACACGCGCTCGCAAACATGAGCTTCGGCTGACTGCGGAACGTGGTAGCGGTCAGCCAACAGGTAGTCGATGGCAGCTAGCCCCGTGGTGCCCACGTAGCCCATCCAGGTGATTTGCACCGGCGCCGGCTTGTGGGCAAACATTGGCAGGCGATTGTTGCCAAAATGTCCCGCCAGATCGAACAAGATGTCGATGCCGTCAGCTCGGATTTGTTCGATGAGTTGCCGATCGTTCATCGCCCGCACGTTGCGCCAATTGCCGGCTGCCGCCCGTAAGCGATCGGTCATGCCGTCGCCCTGCAAGCGGTCCGTGTAGCACGTCACCTGCGTCTGCTGTCGATCCAGGTTTTCCAACAATCCAACCAGGAAATAACCCACCGGATGAAAAGCCAGGTCGGGCGAGACGAAGCCGATGCGCAGCCGACGATCGGGCTGGCGCGCGTTGTCGTATCGGGCAGGGGACATGGAATCGGCCTGCCGCTCGCCAAAGTCGCGATGCGCCGCGGCCAATTGGGCCAAAGTGACGTTGCTCTGATATTGCAGTGCCAGCAGCGCCGAACTGTGGGCGCTGGCCGATCGCGGCTCAAGGGCCAGGGCCTGTTGAAAACTGGCGAGCGCAGCACCGGCCTGGCCCCGACGCATGAGCAACAGCCCCCGATTTTGGTACACCTCGGCAAAATCGGGCTTCAGCTCCAAAGCCCGTTGAAAACAGGCTTCTGCGTCCTCCAGCTTGTTCTGGTGTGTTAACACGCAGCCGAGTCGATTGTGAATCTCGGGCCGCTCCGGTTTCAATTCCAAGGTGCGTCGGTAGCAGGCGATCGCTTCGTCGAACTTTTCTTGCTTCTCGAAAACGGCGCCAAGATTAGCGTGGGCGTCGGCGAAATCGGGGTTCAGCTCCAAGGCACGGCGGCAGCAGGACGCTGCTTCGTCCAGCTTGTATTGATCCACGAGCGCGGCGGCCAGGTTGTTGTGGGCTTCGGCGAAGGTGGGTTTCAGATCCACCGCTCGCCGATAATGAACCTCGGCCTGGTCCCAAGCCTCTTGCCTGGCCAACAGGATACCCAAGCTGTTGTGCGCTTCGGCCAGTTCGGGCATCCGATCGAGTGCCCGCTGGTAGCAGGCGCCGGCTTCTTCCAACTGGCCTTGTTGATCGAGGACGGCACCTAGATTGTAGTGGGCCTCGGCCAGATCCGGTTTCAGTTCCAAGGCCCGCCCGAAGCAGGCAGCCGCCGCGTGCAGGTCGCCTTGGGCAAGTCCGAGGTTGCCCAGCTGTTCTTCCCGGGCGGCACGGATGTTTCGCAAATTGTCCGAAATCTCGGCAGAGTCGGGCCGCAAGGCGAGCGCCCGTTGGAAACTCGAAATCGCCTCGTCCCAGCGTCCGAGTTGCGCCAGGATCACCCCCAAGTGATGATGGGCCTCGACATGATCGGGTCGCAGTCGAATGGCATGACACAGGCTGACCACCGCCTCATCCACTTTGCCCAGGGAGTGGCACGCCGCGCCGTGCAAATACTGGACTTCGGCGTTATCGGCACTCTCCGCCAACACCTGAGCGTAAAGTGCCACGGCCTCCGCGAGGCGGCCGCCGCCATGAGCAGCCTTGGCTTGTGCGAGCAGTTCGACGACGGCCGCCAAGATGATCTCCAATCTCGCAACTCAAACGTTGGCTTCCAGGTTCTGCTGGCATGCAGCCGCGCGGATCGGAATGGAGACCAACACGATATCAACCCCGGATGTTAACAGTTAGCATAAGCCATTCTCAATCTGGCAGACAAGTTTGTTCGCGATGATCACACCGTTCGTGCTGCCTGCGGAAATACCCGACTCGCCAACACCCCAGTTGCCAACACCCCAATTGATTGACGACCGAGTTCGCACCGGTCATGCTACTGCTGATGTTCCCTATTGGTCACCCGGTTCAAGGCGGACGACAATGCTCAAATCCAAGATGGCTTTTCTGCCTACGGCCTTCCGTGGCTGCGCACGACGACGCATTGCGGTGCTAACGTTGATTTTTCTGTGCGGCATGTCCGTGTGCGCCCACGCCGATCCGGTCGTGACGTTGGGAACGTACTTCGTTTCGCCGGGTCTGGCCAGCTTTCCGATTCCAATCTTCGCCTACAACGATCCGAGTACGGGCCCAATGGTTCGGTGCAGGGCTTGGATTTGAACATCGCGATCCACGACCTGACGGGTGTCGCGCCGGGTCCGGGCGGGCCGGTGTTCGTGGCGGGTAACCCCGGACAAGGCAACGCCGGCAACTCAGCGTATGTTGGCGGTGTGGGCACGAATGGTGGCATCGGTGGCGACGTGCTTACCGGAATGATCTTCGGCGCCTTCGCCGGCCACACCACGCCCGTCGACGGCGGACAGAGCAACTCGCAGGGCATCAACCCGTTGGCCGTCGGCACCGGCGGCACGGGATTGCCGCTCGGCACTGCGGGTAGCCCGTCGTTGATTGCCACCGTCTACATCAGCGCGGTGGGAATCACTCCCGGGGGCACGTGGGAGTTGAGCATCGGTGGCTTCCAGAATGGCGACCCCGGACCCGACCAAGGTCCGCTCGACTTCACCGATGGCGGGTTGTTCAACACCGTTTTGCACGATGGAATTATCGGAACTCCGGAGCCGAGCAGCATCGTGCTTGCCGCTCTCGGCTTCGCTGGGACGATCGCTTGCGTCTGGCGACGGCGCAAGCGTTCCTAGCTCATCAACTCCGCCATGGTCCGGCGAAATGGGGCCGGCGAATGGACTCAGCCAGCAAGGGCCAGGCGGCGGCTAACCGCGATGGGGATCCTAAGAAAGCAGTTCTAACTGCCCAGGGCCTGGCTTCTTTCGTCAGCGCTCTCGTGATCGCTTGACTCCAGGCCGTCGTCGTCGACGTCGGAGCGATCCAAGTCTTCGTCCAGATCGGAATCGTCGACCCGCCGGCTCAGAGCATATTCGAGCGCTGCCTTCTCTCGTTTCAGCTTGGTCCAAGCCAGCGGCGAGAGGCCGTAACCCGCTTCGAGCGCTGCCAGATGGCGACGTGCCTTGGTCAGCCTTGCGTTGGCTTCGTGCAGCGCTGCCAGCGCCTTCTGTTCGATTCCGACGCGGACGCAGGCCATGACGAATTGGCAGATGACAAGCCCCGCCGTCACCAGGAAGGCGAGGGCCCATTGGTTGTCGTGCGAAAGCTCTTGTGGAAATTCGATGCCCATCGCATCCGACACCACGAACATCGAGAGGCCCGCCAACGAGATGAGCGTCCAGACGCCTCCCCACGCGACGCCTGAAGTGAGCACGGACACCACTGGCAGAACCGTGTACCACAACAAGGGCGAGGCCCCCCAGCCGCCGCCTCCAAACGCCAGCGCCGTCAGCGGAATGAATCCCGCGGCGCAGAGCACGTTACCGCAAAAGGCCGGAGACCGCCCCCGCTTGAGTGCCGCCAGGCTGCCGAAGATCAGCAGGGCCCCACCCAGCGTAATCAAGCCGCAGCGAACCGAACCCAAAACAGAAAGGCCAACGAGAGCGCGGCAACCCGCTTGGCCTGTCTGAAGACATCGGGATCCCGCCGCAAGGAACCGGGAATGCCCGATTCCAGGAGTGCATTGATCTTGGCTCTGAAGCCGCGTCCGATCATCCGATTCCTCCAGGTCACGAGGATCTCACAGCAAGCATACGTCGAAAGCTCCTGCTCGTAGCTCTAAAGAATACGGCTGCCGTTCGATCAACCATGCGGGTCGTTCCGACTATACCGGCCCGGCCTGGCCGACTGACGTCGCGCATCGTGCGGCGCAAAGACTTTGAGTGAAAGAGCCGGGCCGTGAACTTCAATGCCTGCGGCCGAGTAGCAAGGCTTGGCCTCGCGGCGTGCATGGTTTTGCTCTGGTTGTGTCGCTATTTATTGCTCGCCCAAAACAAATCGCTGCGTGCGGATGACATTGACACTTTGACGGCGGACGGTCATTGTTGATGGGTTCCCTCGACGATTCCGCGTGCTTGGTTCGCGTTCGATGCTTCGGTCCGTTGCGATACTGCTTTCCACGGTTCCCGCTGTCTGCTGCTTAGGGTTTGGCACTCCTGCCATGGCGCAACTCGACGCGCCGATTCGCTTGGCTCCCGGCGCGCAGCACCAATTGGTGTTCGTGACGGCCGACGTACACTATGCTGCGGATCCCGAGGCGATCGTCTATAGTGCCTTTGCTCGCGATGAGGCGGCGATCCTGAGCTATTCATTGTTGCCGGAGCGGTCGTGGAATCCCTGGTCGCGCGACGGCTCGGGCTACCTCGACTATGGCACCTTCAGCGGCGCCGTGGGGCCGCTGGTGAACGTGGTCGAATTGAACGCCGGCAGCGCGACGCGTGCGATCTTTATCGGCGCGCGAGAATTCGATCGTTTCAAGGGTCGACCGCTCAACGCCGCTGACATGCGCGTCAGCCTGCCCCGCGCCGAGCTGCCCTGGTTCGAAAGCAAGTAAGTGCTTCACTCTGGCATTGCCCCGACGCGGCCGGCAGCCTACCTTCTCGCTACCTGGGGCGTGCTGTTGCCCCAGCCAGGCGCGGTGAAGTAACGAGTCAGGTTCGCCCTGGCCGAATGGACTCGCCCCGGGAAACTGCGCTCGCTCGAGAAACGCACGGGGCGAGGGCCGCGAGTTCACGGGCTGCAGCGCGGGTTGTCAGCGGCGAACATCGTCGGCGATCAATTGAACGACGTGTCGACGACCTCGTTGCCGGCGCGGGTGGTCATGGCCCGCCACAAGGATGGATCGATGCCGTCGACCACGGCTCGCGCCGAACTGTCCATCATCACCGCGTTCACCAGGCCCGCGTGGTAGCTGCGAGACGTCAGCGCGGCGTAGGTCGAGGTGGTTAACGACGAGCCCTCCGCGACCGTGACAAAGTCGACATCATACGTGGCTCCGCCGGAAGCGCAGGGCACGAGGGCGTTCGGTGAGAACGTGGAGGTGAATCCGGTCTGCTGACACTTTCCGTCACCCCATTCGGTGTGCTCTTTGTTGTCGGTCAGGTTAGGTCCCAGCTTGGCCGTGCCGCCGAGCGTGCAAATCGTGGCTGGCGCCGCGGGAACCGTGGCCGTGGCCGCCGTCGAACCCGAGAAGTAGCTGCCCCAGGCCTTCACTTCGGCGACCAACACCGTGCGGCTAAGCCCATCCAGGAAATTCTGCGGTCGTAATTTGCTGTTGGTGTAGAAGGCGCCCGGCGGCGTCACCTTGCCCGTCGGATCGAAGATCAGCCAGGGCCCCAGGTTGATGCCGTAGGTCGTGGGGAACGAATTGGGCGTGCCGTCGGCATTCAACTTCATCGTGTCGTTGGGCTCCGTCGGACACAGATAGCTGTTGATTCGCAGGCTCTGAATCGGCACGCCGTTGGCAAGCACCTGGTCCTCGTTGCTCGTGGCCACGAAATTCACAGCCAGGTTCTCCTCTTCCATAAACGGCAGCAGCCGAATGTGGGCCGACAGGTCATTGCTCTTGTCGCCAATCACGCCGCTCCACACATTGGCGGGCGGATAAAACTTGCGCGAGATTTGGAAGTTGTTCGTGGCGATGCCAATCTGCCGCAGGTTGTTGATGCAACTGCTGCGCCGGGCCGACTCGCGGGCCGCTTGCACGGCAGGCAACAGCAAGGCGACCAGGACGCCAATAATGGCGATGACGACGAGCAATTCGACCAACGTAAAGGCGGGGCGGCGATCGAGGCGGGAAGCGTGGGGCATGGGTCACCAATTGCTATTGAGACTCAATATCAATAACTGTCGCCCTGAGTTTACCCGCACCTGAGCGAATGTCAAGTGCCCTGAAATGCCGCGGGAATGGGGCCGTCTGAGCCAAGCCTCGATCAAGCTGCCCGCCAAGGATGAGGCCCAAGAACGCGGGGATTTGGCCAAAACTGTCCCCGCCGGAACCTGCCGCTGCAACGCGCCGGCTCTATGCCAGCCACTCGGGATGGTCGAGATAGAACTGCACGGTGCGGGCCACGCAGTCGGCGACGCTATGTTCCAGCCTGAAGCCCAGGGTCCGCAGCTTGGCGCCATTGGTCGAATAGCGCATGTCGGGGTGGGGACGATTAGCCGGACGGCCGTGCAACTCGTACTTGAGCGGCTTCTTCAGAATCTCGGCCACCATCTGCGCCAGTTGCAGGTTGCTGATCTCCTCGGCGCCCGTGATGTTATACGTCTCGTCGTTGACCCCCTTGTCGAGCACCAGTTTGGTGCCTCGGCAGACGTCGTCGACGTCGATATAGACGCGCGATCCCGAGACGGTTTTGTCGGCGTTGCTGTGAATCGTCACGGTTTCGCCGGCCAGAATCTTCTTGATCACCAGCGGCAGGAACTTTTCGCTGCTCTGCATGGGCCCGATGATGTTCGTACACCGCGTGATGCAAAAGGGGACATTCCAGGTATTGCCATAGGCCAGGGTGAGCTGCTCGGCCGCCGCCTTGGTCGCGGCATAGACGTTGCCCGCCTTGCAGCGGTCGTCCTCCAAAAACGATTGCCCCACCGGGGCCGAGCCATACACTTCGTCGGTCGACCAGTAGACAAACCGCTTCAGGTCCTTTTGTTTGCGAGCGAACTCGAGCAGGTTGCACTGCCCGTTGACGTTGTCCTCGACGCAGCCGACCGGATCCTGGCACGAGCGATCGACGTGCGAGTTGGCCCCCACGGCCAGGATATAGTCGAGCGATCCGACCTTTTGCGAGACGAAGTCGCTGATCGGGCTGCGCAGATCGTGCCAGACCACCCGCACCCGGTCGCTGATCTTCTCCCAGGCGGGATGCTCATAGAGCCGGTGCAGCGTGCCGGCCGTGCCGCCGCGCACCATGGCCACGATCTGCCAGTCGGTGGATTGGCCCAAAAAGTGGGTCAAATGGCTGCCTACGAACCCGGCCGCCCCGGTAACGAGAATTCGCGTCATCGCCTGGCCCTTGCCCATCGCGTCTGCATGATTGGCCCGTTCGTGATTTGCCTGTCGTGGTTCGTGCCAACCGCAGAAAAACGATCTTCGCGGGGATGGTGGTCTGGCAACGATCTCGATGCTCCGCGGTCGCCGCGAACCACCGTTTGCGGGCATGTACAGGGATACCACAGGATTTTCTTAAAGTCAAACTGCCAACGACTTGCGTCAATGGACCGTGAGAAAATCCCGGTTCCCGCCAGGCCCGAAGTGCCACCGGCCGGCCCCCGCTGCCACCTCCGCGGAATCCGGCCATACACTCCGTGGCAAACCGTTACGACGCGGCCCGGCGATCGGCCACTCCATTCGGGCGTGCCGGCGGAGATCTCTAAGGCGCGGTTTGCTGCCCGCCACCGACGGCGGCGTGACCGCCCTCGAGATGCTCTTCGATGATCGGCACCAGTTCCTTGAAGTCGGCCGGCTTCGACAGCACCCGCAAGATGCCCGCCTCGATCGCCGGGAAGACAACGTCGATGGTCGGGTAGCCGGTCAGAAAGATCGCCGCCAGGTTCGGCCGAATTTCGCGCATCAACCGGAACAGCTCCACGCCGTTCATGATCGGCATGTGATAGTCGATGATCGCGATGCCGAATTCTTGTCGCCGGATGAGTTCCAGCGCAACGGGGCCATTCTGAGCGACGCAGGCCTGATAGCCGAAAGCCGAGAGCAGCTTGGCCATCATCGTGCCACCGTCGCGGTCGTCGTCGACGACCAGGATAGGAAGTTTCATGATCAGGAGCACCTTTGAGAAAAATTTCACGTGGCCGGGCAGATCTCGAACGAACTGCCCACACGTCCTACCCGATCCGCCGGCAAGGCTGCCATGCGTCGAACAGCGTGATCGAGTGCCCCTGGGGAGATTGCGGTCCCTACCCTCATCGTAGAAATCGCAGTGCGAAAGTCAAAAAGGCCGGGCCCATGTCGAGCGCGCAATCTCACGCCAAAACGATACGTCGAAAATCCGCTACCGTCTGGGGATCGCGAGTGCGGATCAAACAGGACAGCTAGGTTACGGTAAACTCCCTGAATGCGGATTTGCGCGGTGGACAATTCGCGCGGGGAAGTGCCGCGTCACGCGAGGAACTGCCGCGATTCAAATCCCGCGAAACGGGTCGAGCGGAACGCGTCGCTCGCTTTTCCGCCGTCGATTGGCGGCCACCACCAGCAAGACGGGAATGAGGATGATCGGCGCTAGGAAGATGACGATCCAGTCGACGCGGGCGGCAAACTGCGCGCCGGCCGCGGCTCCCAAGCAGATCCCGCCGACCAGGCTGCCGACGGTCCCAATCCAGGAACCGCGATTCCAGATGGCCAGGCCAAGCCCGAAGAGCAGCCCGACGACGGCTCCGACAAAGGCCAGCTCCAGGGCCTCGTGCGACTTGCCGCGCCAGGCATCGACCACGGCCGCGCGCGAACTGGCCGCCGC
>PLYM01000104.1 GCA_003153375.1 Planctomycetaceae bacterium | reverse complement strand
CACGTCGCCCGTGTGCGGGCTGGTCAACGTGACCGTCGTCGAGGCCAGATTCGCACTGTCGCTGTCGGTCACCGTGGCGTTGGCCGCATCGGTGATCGCCACCGCCGCACTACCGCTCCACGAAGCCGTGAAATCCGAACCCGCCGCGGCTCCATTGAGGTCGACGGACGGGGCGGTGTTGGTGCCCACGTTAATGATGGCCGTCGCCGTATTGCCGGTGAAAGCGCCGTCGTCTGTAGCGGTGAAATTGATCGTGACCGCCCGATTCGGCAAAACCGTGGAGGTGTTGAACGTGACGCTTTCGAGTACGGTCGAATAAGCCGCGGCACTGGCGCTACCGCTAAGTGTCAAGGTCGCGGTGCCAATGCCCGTGACGTTGATGCCACCACTGGGAGTCGCGCTCAGTACGTCGCCGGCCGAGGGGAGGGCGATCGCGGCCACGAGCGACGACAGCGTTGCGCTGTCGGCGTCGGTTACTGCCGCGGTGGGATCGGTGATCGAAACCGGGCCCACATTGTTCCAGGTCGGGGCGCTGAAGTCATTGCCGCTGGTTCCGGGGCCGTTCAAATCGGTTACAGGCGCCTGCGGGTCGACGTTGATGAGCGACGTGGCCGTGCTGCTGGCGAACAATCCGTCATCGGTGGCTTGCACGTTGATCGTCACCGTGCGGTGGGTCAGCGTGGTGGTATTGAATTGGATCGACGAGAGCACTTGCTGATAGTTGTCCACGATATCGCTGCCGCTGAGCGTCAGGGTGCCGCCGGCGAAGCTCTGAGTGATGGCCGTGCCCGTGGTATCGGCCGTCAACACGTCACCAGTCGACGGACTGGTGATCGCCGCGGTCAGCGAGGTGAGTTGAAAGCTGTCCGCGTCGGAGACCGTACCGGTCGGGTCGGTGATGCTCACCGCGACGTTGCTCAGCGAGGTCCAACTGGCGCTGAACCCGGTGCCGCCCGTGCCCGGGCCATTGAGATCGACCACCGGCGCCTGCGGGTCGACGCTGACGAGCGACGTGGCCGTACTGCTGGCGAACAATCCGTCATCGGTGGCCTGCACGTTGATCGTCACCGTGCGGTGGGTCAGCGTGCTGGTGGTGAATTTGATCGACGAGAGCACTTGCTGGTAGTTGGCCACGGTGTCACTGCCGCTGAGTGTCAGGACGCCGCCGGCGAAGCTCTGGGTGATCGCCGTGCCCGTGGTATTGGCCGTCAACACGTCGCCGGTTGACGGACTGGTGATCGCGGCGGTCAAGGAAGAGAGCCGCGAACTGTCGGCGTCGGAGACCGTAGCGGTCGGGTCGGTGATGTTCACCGCGACGTTGCTCAGCGAGGTCCAATTGGCGCTGAACCCGGTGCCGCCCATGCCCGGGCCATTGAGATCGACCACCGGCGCCTGCGGGTCGACGCTGACGAGCGACGTGGCCGTGCTGCTGGCGAGCAATCCGTCATCGGTGGCCTGCACGTTGATCGTCACCGTGCGGTGGGTCAGCGTGGTGGTGTTGAATTTGATCGACGAGAGCACTTGCTGGTAGTTGGCCACGGTGTCACTGCCGCTGAGCGTCAGGATGCCGCCGGCGAAGCTCTGGGTGATGGCCGTGCCTGTGGTATTGGCCGTCAACACGTCGCCAGTCGACGGACTGATGATCGCCGCGGTCAGCGACGAGAGCCGTGAGCTGTCCGAATCGGACACCGTAGCCGTCGGATCGGTGATGCTCACCGCGACGTTGCTCAGCGAGGTCCAGTTGGCGCTGAACCCGGTGCCGCCCGTGCCCGGGCCATTGAGATCGACCACCGGCGCGGCCGCGTCGATCGCGATCGTGGCATCGACTTCGGCGCTGGTGAGTGCACCGGAATCGGTCGCAAATACGCGCACCGTCTCGGAAGCGACGGCCGGTACGCCGCCCGTGTTGTTATAAGTGACCGTGCGCAAGACTTGTTGATAGTGGGCCGCCGTGTCGCTGCCGCTGAGCGTGAGCGTGCCGCTGGCGAAGACTTGCGTGATGCTTGTGCCGGTGGTATTGGCGGCCAGGACGTCGCCCGTCTGGGCAGTGACCAGCCCGAGCGTCATCGTCGTGATACTGTTGGTGTCGGTGATCGTGGCTTGCGAGGCATCGGCCACGGTCACCGGCCCCGTCGCCGTGGAGTAGACCGTGCTGTAACCGGTGCCCGCCGCGGGTCCGTTGAGATCAACCACAGGGCCGCTGACACCGGTGATCGTGTAGACCTGTCCGGTGAAATTCCCGTTGCCATTGTTGAGGTACAGGCCCAGATTATTGCCCGGGAAGTTGGCCAGGTAGATATCACCTCGGCCATCGCCATTGAAGTCGGCCATGGCGGCAGACCCGGGGCTGACGCCGGTGGTGAACGTGGTCTGGGCGGCGAAGGTGCCGTTGCCGTTACCGATCAGGATGCCCAAGTTTGAGCCCGCGCCGGTGGCTGGCACTCCGGAGTTTGCCACGATCACGTCGAGCTTGCCATCGCCATTGACGTCGGTCACCACAATCGAAGCCGGAAAAATGCCGGTCGTGTAGGTGGTCTGCGCGCCGAACGAGCCGGTGCCAGTGCCCAACAACACGCCGAGGCACGAGCCGTTACCGTTGACATCACCTGTGTTGGCGACCAGGATGTCCGGATTGCCGTCGCCATTGACGTCGGCGATGGCCACGGCGACCGGGCTGGGGCCGACGTTGAACTGCGTTTGTGATCCGAAGCTGCCTGAACCGTTGTTCAACAACACGCTGACGGTATTGCTCTGGACGTTGGCGACGACCAGGTCGGGCTTGCCATCGCCGTTCACGTCGCCCACGGCGACAAATATCGTGTCGAAGTTCTGTCCCGGAATGCCACCGCCCGATCCCGTGGTGTAATTGGTCGCACTGCCAAACGTGCCGCCGCCGGTGTTCAAACGCACCGAGACGGTGTTGTCTTGGATGTTTGTGTAGATCAGGTCGGGCTTGCCGTCGCCGCTGACGTCGATGGCAGCCACGGAGGTCGGAATTTTTCCCGTGCTGATCGTGGTCGCACCCCCGAACGTGCCGTCGCCGTTACCCAGCCAGACGCTCAGGTTGTTGCTATTGCCATTGGCCGTGATCATGTCGGGCTTGCCGTCGCCATTGATGTCGGCAATCGCCAGGTAGTTGGGCCCGGAGCCGACACTGTAGCTAACGGGCGTCTGAAATGTTCCGTTCCCGTTGCTCAAGAAGACCTGGGCGTTGTTGGTACCGTTGTTGACGACAATCAGATCCTGACGGCCAATGCCTCGCAGGTCGGCTGCCACGACGGTAATCGGATCGGTGCCAGTAGCCTTCGTGGTGGGAGCTGCCAGGCTGATCGGCAGGGTCGACTGGATGAGCGGATTGCCCGAGGCATCGCGAATCGTGCCGTCGTCAACCAGGTTCAGGCCCAGCGTGCCGCTACCCGTAATGCCGTTGACCGTGACCGTGTAACTGGAGCCGCTGCCGGCGACGACGAGGGGGGTGGTATTCGTCACGCCAGAATCAACGGTCGTGAAATCAGTCGGGTCAACGCCGGTCACCGGTTCGCTGAAGTTCACGGCATAGGTGACACTCGGTCCGCTGGCGCTGCTTCCAGCCGGCGAGCTGCGATTGATCGAAGTGACGTAAGGAAAGGTCTGCGCGACCGTGTACGTCTGTCCCTGGAAACTGCCATTCCCCACACCCGATCCACCCAGCGGCCCGCTGGGGGAGCCCCCGATGATTGAATCGTCGTCGACCAGATAGAGCCGCAGATCGCCGCTGCCGTGGATGCCATTGATCGTCACGGTGTAGGAGCTGCCACTGCCGCCCACGACCAGCGGGGCCGTGTAGCCGAGGTTGCCGTTGATGGTCACGCGAAAGTCGGCGGCCAGCACGTTGCTGACCGAGGAGTTGAACGTCACGGCATAAGTTACCGAGGAGAGCGAAGTGTCAAGAGCCGTCGGCACGCTGCGATTGATCGAGACGACCGCCGCGGTGGTCAGCATCAGCCGCCGTTCGAGCGGCTCGAAATTCAGATCCGTTTCGAAATGATGCGTCGCCGCGATTTTGGAACTTGGGCCGCGTTTCCTGAACTTCTTTGCCTCAACTCGCCGCAAGATCCGTTGCAGATCAAATCGCATGCGATCGCCGCTCCACGTGAAGATTCGTAACGTTCAAGAAGATCCGCCCGGGACGCGTGCCAGCTACCACATGCGCGTAAACCGTCGCCGATGCCGCGGAGGAGAATCCGGGCCAGCGTGCGGAAAGAACCGCGCGGAACTTAGGGATGTGGCTGATCGTCGCGAAAGCACCCCGACCCCTATCGCCGTCTCGCGACGTAAAGGCCGTTAAGGAAAATAGTTCCTGTTTTTGAGCACTTTTCTTTATAATTGGGTTCGGGAGGGGTGTCAAGTTTTCTTATCGGATCGATGGACAAATTTGGGCTGGCCACCACCTTAGCGCGCCCTGCCGCAGGCCCTCGTCGAATGGCAAATGTTCGAGCGACTGGAGCGTGTTCAGGAAAGCGAACGCCGTGATCGGCCCGGGCAGCGGCAACAGGGCGGCCGCCGCGTTGATCGCATGCTCGAGACGAGCCCAGTTCGAATCCACTTCGGGTTCCGCGGTCATCGTCTCTATCTGGGCCATGATTCGTGTTCCGTTGATCTCAGAGAGTCTGCCCCGAACCGCCGCGTCGAGCCCACAAACTGCCCCACTAGCCGCTCCCGGGGTCAGGCGTCGCGCGCCGCGGTGTTACTTGACGCTCCGCAGTCGCGCGACAGCCAACCGCCTATTTCGTTCACTCCAGCGAAAGCCCCCCTCTTGCCTCGGCTACATTTCAGCCCCCTGGTTGCGGTCGAGCGGCTCGGCGGCATCGGGATAGGTCGCAATTCCCGCCGCGCTGTTGCATAGTGTGCTATGGTTACAGGAGACGGTCAATTGTGGATCGCCGCAAAGCCATAGCGGCCATCCTGGAATGTTTTCAAGAGAACTATGCGAAGCTGTCCGTTGGCGCTTGCGGAGATTTCAATTGCCCACTATTGTTTTTTAGGTCCATCAAGCTTTAGGGGGGAATGCCGATGCCGTTCGCACTCGAAGACCAAATTGTGATGGCTCTGCGCCGTGTCAGCCAGGCGATCGACGTCTGGTCGCGCACCTTATGGCGCGACTATGGGCTGACGTCGCCCCAATTGGCCACGCTCCGCGAAATCCTGGCAGGAGAAAATGTTACACCAGGCACACTGGCCACTGCGCTGCATCTCAGTCAGCCGACCGTGACGGGAATTCTTGGTCGACTCGAACAGCGTGGCCTGGTGCAGCGCGAGCGATCGGGAACGGATCGTCGCAGCATCCTGGCGGTTCCGACCGACGCGGGAAGGGAGTTGGCGTCGAAGGCTCCTCCGCTGCTACGCGATAATTTCCGCCGCGAGTTGGCCAAACTGCCCCCGTGGCAACAATCGGAGATGCTGTCGATCTTGCAGCATGTGGCTGCCATGATGCAGGCCCCCGAGGTCACCGAGGGGCCGTTCCTGTTCGTCGACGAGAACATGGCCAAGAAATCGGCAAAAGTGGAGAAGAAGAAGCCGGGCAAGCGTAAGAAGCAGACACACGCCGAGTGAGCGATTCTGCTTGTGGGAGACGCCGCGCCTACGATAATGGGCCATCATGCGTTCGGCAAACTGGCTAACGATCCGAGTGACTTGCGTGGCAACTTTGCTCGCCGGTGCCACGGCGGCAGGCCTCGAGATTGCCCGAGCTGATAACGCCTCGCCACGACTCAAGGCCACGGCGACCCAGCCGGCCCACCCGATCCTGATACGCAACGAACACGGATCGTTGCTACGAATCGAGATCGACGTGCCAGCCCGCCAGGAAGTTCGGGCCACGGCCTTTTCGTTTTCGTTGGCAGGCACCGATGACCTGACCGACCTGGATGCACTCGCCCTGTACGCTTGTGGTGATAAGCTGGAGTTCTCGCCCGCGCGGCCGCTCGGCCCGGCGGTCAGCCCTGGCAGCACGCTCACCATCCGCGCCGAGTTACCGCTGGTGACCGGGAAGAACGTCGTTTGGCTGTCGTGCCGATTAACCGCGTCGGCTTCGTTGGCGCATCGCGTCGCGGCCGTGTGTACTTCGATCGAGACCACCGCTGGCACGCTGACGCCGCGCGATGCTTCGCCGGGCAGCCGCTTGCGAACTGGCGTCGCCCTGCGAAAGCATGGAGACGATGACGTTCACACCTACCGCATCCCGGCTTTGGCCACCACGCCAGGGCACACGTTGCTATGCGTCTACGACATGCGGCGACGCATGGGCCGCGATTTGCAGGAGGACATCGACATCGGCCTGAGCCGCAGCACCGATGGCGGCCAATCTTGGCAGCCGCCCCGCGTGATCATGGACATGGGCGAGTATGGCGGGCTGCCCCAGGAACAGAACGGTTGCAGCGATCCGGGCATCCTTGTCGACCACGCCACGGGCGAGATCTTTTGCTTTGCCGTATGGATGAACGGCAAGCCGGGCAAGCATCAGTGGAAGGGGGACGGCTCGGAGGCGGGCTACGAAATCGGCAAGAGCGCGCAGTTCCTGATGGTCCGTTCGCGTGATGACGGTCTGAGCTGGAGCCAGCCCGAGAACTTGACGCGGAGATTGAAACGCGAATCGTGGTGGCTGCTCGCCCCGTCGCCCCAGCAAGGCATCAACCTGGCCGACGGCACGCTCGTGATGCCGATTCAAGGGCGCGACGACCACGGCCAGACGTTTGCCACCGTGATGAGCAGGCGCAATCACGGCGCCAGTTGGACCGTCGGCGAGCCGGCCACGAGCGACGGCAATGAGTGCCAGGCGGCGGTGCTCAGCGATGGCTCGATCATGCTCAATATCCGCAACGATCGCGAACGGTTTCGCGCGGTGTATGTCACCAGCGACCTGGGCCATACCTGGCGCGAGCACGAGACCAGTCGACGCGGGCTCATCGAACCGAACTGCAACGCCAGTCTGCTGGCGGTCGATGCGCAACTCGCCGGGGCCAAGCGGCACGTCCTGCTGTTCTCGAATCCCCACACCCAAAAGGGGCGGACCCAGCAGACGATTCAGTCGAGTCTCGATGACGGGCGAACCTGGCCGACGTCGCGCCATCATTTGCTCGATGAGGGACTGGGGGCCGGCTATCCCAGTCTCACGCGAATCGACGACGATCACGTCGGCATCGTCTACGAAGGGAGCCAGGCGCACCTGGTGTTCCAGCGATTTACGATCGCCGAGCTGTGCGCTCCGGCCGCCGAAGGGAAGTGACGTTTCGAACTCGGCGCAATCTCTCGAGCACCAGAGTGGCTCCGCCAAGCAACAACAACGTCGCGCCACTGGGCTCGGGCACCGCGGCCGTGGCGATAGAGCCGCGCGCCAACGGATGCCCCAGCGCGGCTGACGGGCTGGCCGCGGGCCCATCGACCTGATTGAGCGCGTCGAGCAGGTCGCCGGGCGACAACAGTCCGTCGCCCGTGGTGTCGACGAAGCGGGGCAAGGTGCTGCCGACCGTGGGAATTCCAAGCGTTCGGATTCCCGATGCGACGAGACTGTTCACGACCAGGTTCACGTCGGCTTGCGTGATCAAGCCATCGTTGTTGACGTCTAGGGCGGCGAAAGGATTTTGCCACAGACGCGTGGCCGGATCGATGTTGAACTGAAATCCGGCGTCGCTGAACGGTGCGCCGCCATAAATGAAGGTCGTGCTGATTGGCGTGCCGGAAAAAAATTGCGAATTGCCCATCAGCACCGCCGGCGTTTCGGTGCTGTCGAAGCTGAATCCACTCAGTGTTTGTCCGGCCGCAAGTGGGCCGCTGTTGTTGACCCATTGCACCGCAAAGCCATCATTGGCGCCGGTATTGGTCACGTGAACTTGCCAGCCGGCGGGCGCCGCCAGGTTGGTGGGACTGAGGCCCAGGAAATCCTTTCCGGGAACCCAGGAATACCAGAGCGTGCCGACACTCGTGGTGCCCGAGTCCTTGACGTCGATGTCGTAGTGGAAGACTCCGCCGCTGCCTTGCTGATAGAACAAGACGCCCATCGCCTGCTCGACGGCGACCGCACGCTGGTTCATGACTACGGTCGATGTCGCAACGATCGTGAACGAGACCAGGCCGCGCGACCAAGCGGCGGCGCTGCAACAGCAATGGCTTTTCACGTCTGCTCCCTCCGCACTACGAAGGGCCACGGCACTTGTCGAACCACGCGCTGCGGCCCTGCCCCGTATGAAATAGTACTCGGGACGTGCGCAATCCGCCAATGTTTCTAACCGCCACCGTTTTGGCCAGCCAAAACTTGATGCATTGAACCGGCTAGCCGATTCGACGCACGACCCGTGCAGGCAGATTCAGCAGCGCATGCAGGGTCTCGAAGACTGCGTCGAAGGTCAGCCCGATCAGTCGGAACGGGAGCAGCACGAGCCAGACCAAGGGATAGAGAACTAGCACCAGCAGGGCCAGCGGCCAGCAGAGGAAGAGCAACAAACACCAGAGCATAAACGTAACCATGGGTATCACCACCGCGGTTGTGGTTCGAGACGATCCGGCAGCCACCGGTTATTCGTCGCGGACCGCCGGAGCTTGGCAAACATCCGGACCAGGCCGCACGCCTCGCCGCAGGCGTGTTTACCGACTGCCAGGCGACCACTACCATGCAGCCATGTCGCGCACGATTGACCAATTCGAATATGCAAGGAAATATCTTGCCGGCGGCGTCTCCGCCTCGACCCGGGTGAATCGGGCGATTGGCCGGCCGATGTACATTGGTCGGGCCGCAGGGTGCCGCGTGTGGGATCTTGACGGCCGCGAATATCTGGACTTGTGTACCAGCCATGGTGCCACGCTGCTCGGTCATGGCAACCCTCAGGTCGCCGAGGCCGTGGAACACGTTTTGGCCCGCGGGGTCGGTTGTTCCTACGAGAATGAGTTGCACGCCGACCTGGCGCGCGAATTGTGCGAAGCCGTGCCCTGTTGCGAGCGGGTCCGTTTCACCGGCTCGGGCACAGAAGCCACGATGCACTGTCTGCGTTTGGCTCGCGCGTTTACGGGCCGCACGCGGCTGCTGAAGTTCGAGGGCAACTTTCACGGCTATCATGACCAGGTCATGTTCGCCCTCTCGGCCCCCGCGTCGGGCCCTGGTCCCGAGACGAACCCGGCGGTGATGCCCGCCTCGACCGGTATGGTCGGTCAATGGGCCGAGCAGCTCGTGGTCGTGCCCTATAATCGGCCCGACTTGCTCGAACGGGCCTTCGCCGCACACGGCGACGAACTGGCCGCCGCGATCTGCGAGCCGATTTATTACAACGCCGGCTGCATCCTGCCCACGCGCGAGTTCATGGAGACGCTGCGCCGGCTGACGCACCAACACGGGGCGCTGTTGCTGTTTGACGAAGTGCTGAGCGCGTTTCGCATGGGCGTGGGCGGCGCGCAGGAGTATTTGGGCATCACGCCCGACCTGTGCTCGATCGGCAAGTCGGTCGGGGGCGGCTTTCCGCTGAGTGCCTTCGGCGGGCGGCAGGAGATTATGAGCCGGCTGATGCCCGAGGGCGATTGCCAGCATAGCGGCACCTACAACGGCCACTCGGTTGCCGTGGCGGCCGGATTGGCGGCGGTGCGGCAGTATCGGCAGCCCGGCTTTTACACGCACATCGCCACGCTGGGCGGTCGCTTGTATCCGGCCTTGCAGGCCTTGCTCGAGCGCCACGAGATTGCCGGCCGAGTGCAGGGACTGGGCGCACGGTTCGGCATTTATTTCGGGCCCACGCGCGAAGTACGCGACTATCGCGACACACTGGCCCACGACCGAGCCAAGATGTTGCGGTTCATCGCGGCCGCGATCGACGAGGGCGTTTACTTTCACGACTACGGCGGGGCGGCTTGCCATCACGGCTTTTGCGCCGCGATGACGCTGGCCGACGTCGACGAGGCGCTCGCGCGGCTCGACCGCGCCTTGGGCCGCCTGGTCGCACAGAGCCACGACGCGACGGGCCCCAAGACTTCTTAGCGAGCTTTCGCCCCGATGCGTATCGCCATTGGCCAGCTCTGGCAGGAAACGAACACGTTCAACCCGTTGCCGACGACGCGGCGCGACTTCGAAGATTTTGGCGTCGTGCGGGGCCAGGAGGTCATTGCCCGGTTTCACGACACGAACGAGCTGGGCGGGTTCATTCAGTCGCTCCGCGGTTGGCGCGAGCAGCCCGAGATCGTGGGCCTGGTGCGCTTGCCGGCCTGGCCGAGCGGCCGCGCGACTCCGGAGACATTCGCCTGGCTGCGCGAAGAACTCGTCGCGGCCCTCCAGCGCGCGATGCCGGTGGATGCTGTGTTGCTGGCACTGCACGGGGCGATGGTGGCCGAGGAGCATCCGGACGTCGAAGGCGAGGTTCTGTCGGCCGTCCGCGAAGTCATCGGCCCGACGACGCCCCTGGTTGCGACGCTCGATCTGCACGCCAACGTGACCACGCGCATGATCCGGGAGACCGACTCGCTGGTGCTGTATCACACGGCGCCGCACATCGACGTGTTCGAAACCGGCCAGCGCGCGGCCGCGGTGCTGCGCCGCATCTTCGTCGAGGGCGCGCGGCCGACCACGGCCTTCGCCAAGATTCCGGCCGTCGTGCCGGCTGAGCGAGCCAATACCGAGGATCCCAACAGCATCAGCCATCGGCACAAGCGGTCGCTGCTCGAACTTGAACGCCACCCGCACATCCTCGCGGCCGGATTGGCGACCGTGCAACCCTGGCTCGACATTCCTGAGCTGGGCACCGCCGTCGTGGTGGTCACCGATGGCCAACGGGAGGAATCGATCGTCGCTTGCAGCGATCTAGCAAACGCGTTCTGGGCCAGTCGGCTCGAGTATCAGCCGAAGCTGACCCCAGTCGCCGAAGCGGTCGGCAGGGCCTTGGCAAATCAAGACGGTTTGACCGTCATCTCCGATCCGGCGGACGCCACCACCTCGGGCGCAACGGGCGATAGCACGTGGCTGTTGGCCGAGTTGCTGCGTCACGACTGGCCGCGGCCGGCCCTGGTCACGTTGGTCTCGCCGGAAGTGGTCGCTGCCGCCGCGCTCGCCGGTGTCGGCGGAGAGTTCTCGGGCCCAGTCGGCGGCGTGCGCGATCACCGCTTTTCGCAACCTCTTTCGCTCACGGCGCGTGTCGAGCGGCTCTTTGGCGCGCGATTCGTGCTCTCGGGGCACCTGGCCCGCAACCTGCCGATCGACATGGGCCGCTCGGCCGTGTTGCGGCACGGCAACGTGCGGATCGTGGTCACCGCGCGCAGCGGGCCCCACTTCGCACCGCAACTGTTCGAGGCCGCCGGGCTCGATCCCTTCACGGCCCAGGTGCTTATCGCCAAGAGTCCCTGCGGATTTCGGGCGGCTTACGCGTCACGGGCCAAGGAGATTCTGGTGGCCGCCGCTCCCGGCTGCGCGCCGTCCGATTTTGCCAACTATCCCTACACGCAGATTGATCGGCCGCTGTGGCCTTGGGACCAATTCGACGCGTGGCGCCCCGAGCCGGTCGTATTCGAGCACTGACACCGACAGTCGGCAGTTGCTGTCGGTCGCTCAGGGCATCTGATCTTCTTCCCACACGGTGCGATAAGCCCCCCGCGATTCGAAGTGCGCAATCAGCCGCGCGTAAAACGGATCGGCCGATAGCGTGGCGCTGTCGCCAATCATCAACAGCTTGCGCCGCGCGCGGGTCATGGCCACGTTGGTGCGTCGCAGGTCCGACAGAAAGCCAATTTCGCCCCCCTCGTTCGAGCGGACTAGCGAAATCACGATCACTTCCTTCTCACGACCTTGAAATCCGTCGACGGTGTCGATCTCCACCTCGCTCGCCAAGAGCTTTTCGCCGAGCAGACGGGCTTGGGCCGCGTAGGGCGTGATCACGCCAATTTGTGGCGGCATGACCCCGGCGGCCAGCAAGGCGTTCACCTTGACGACCACCAGGTCGGCTTCGCGACGGTTGAGCCGGCTTTGCCCGTCGGGCTCCAGCTCCTCATCGAAACCGGCGCCGGCGGTATCGATGAATTCCAGAGGCGCGCTGGTCAATGCGTTGGCCGCGACGCCCGGCAAGTCGGCCAGCAGGTGCGCGGCCGCTGTGTCATCGGCGACCAGGGCCGCGTCATAAAACTCCAGCGACGAAAACTCCATGATCGCCTCGTGCATCCGATACTGCACGTCCAGCAAACAAAGCGCCGCAGGGCCGATTTTTTCCGCTAAGCGCTCGAACAGACTGATCGCAAAGCCCCCGCGGGCCGCCTCGGCACTGAGCACGGTGGGGGGTAACTGCCGATGATCGCCGGCCAACACCACGCGGTCGGCGCGACCCACGGCAATCCAACAGCCCGGCTCGCTGCTTTGGCAAGCTTCGTCGATGACGGCCAGGTCAAACCGTCGCGAGCCGAGCACGTTGTCATCCAGGCCTGTTGTCGTCGCGCACAGGATGTCGGCCGTGTCGAGGATGTGCTCCACGGCCTGGGCTTCGAGCCGTCGGGCGTCGGCGAGCAGCAACTTGGCCTCGGCGCGCATCTCGCGGCGCGCGCCCGGTTCAGGCTTGGCGCGCGTGGTTCGCGCGGCCCGGCGAAACAGCGCCAGAGCGTCCTTGACCAGTTTGCGCGCCAACCGCACGTCGTCGTGCCGCTCGACGAGCATGTCCAGCGTCTGCCCGCGCAGCTCGGGCATCACGCGGGCCGGGTGTCCCAGCCGCACGACGCGTTCGTTGTGATGCAGCAAGCGCTCGAAGAGATTGTCGACCGCCATATTGCTCGGCCCGCAGGCCAGCACTTTTTCGCCACGGCGTACGGCGCGGCGAATCAGTTCGACGACCGTCGTCGTCTTGCCCGTGCCGGGCGGGCCATGCACGAGCGCCACGTCACGGGCCGATAGCGCCAGCGAAACCGCGGCGCGTTGGTTAGCGTTCAGTCCCGCGTCGAGACACGCCTCGTCCTCGGGCGCGGCGAATTCGGGCGACTGCTGACCCAACAGCACGTCGCGCAGTTCGGCCAACCGGTCGCCCCGGGCACGCATGGCTCGCTCAAGTGCTTCCCGCTGGCGCTGGCTGGAGATTTCGTCGCTCGACAGGTCAAGCCGCCACAATTCGACGTCTTCGGCCTCATCGGGCAACTGGGCCACGGCGATGGCAATGTCCTTTTCGCGCCGATCGTAGACGACGCCGCGGGCCGCGATGCGGGCATCGGCCGTTGACGTTAGGACCAGCGGGCTGCCGACGCCGAGACGTGTCCAGGGGAGGCGGCCGCGACTGCGCTTGGCCAACTTGATCAAGTAGCGCCCGCCCAGACCGGCTTCCTCGTCGACAATGATCAGATCAACCAGCGAATGACCTGCCCGCTCGGCCTCGGCAGGAGAAAGCCGACGCGACAGTTCGACGGCCCGCTGGCCTTCGGCCTCGCGCTCGACCTCGAGCAAATGGATCAGGCGCTGCAAATGCTCGTGCTCGCCGGCATTCGCCGGAGCGCCGGCCCAAGCGGCAATGCGGCGGCCGTGCAGTTCGGCCCCGTCCAAGGCCTTAGCGAGTCGCCCTTCCCAACCGCTGGGCACTTCAATCGACGCCCGGCCGCCAGAGAGCTCGATCTTGCCCACCCGGTTGCCGGGCAGGCCGCCCTTCTGGTCCAAGAGTCGCAACAGGTCGGCCTTGCCAACGCGGGGCGCGAGTCGCTCGAGAATGACACAGGGCATCGGCAGATCCGCACGGAATCGAAAACCACGGCGAATGAATTATAGCCGTCGCCCCCAGACATCGTGAGACCGCCAGCCGTTCGGCGCGCAGGCAAACTGGGCGCGATCTTGCAGCAAACTCGTTGCAGGGTGCCGGCGGCCCGCTAAAATGAATATTATAGGTATTCGTTCATTATTCACCTCCACGGAGGACGCCGCCATGCACACGACCGGTCAAGCCGTGCCGATCGCACCCGTGTCCCAGCCGCTGAACAAATCCTGGCCCGTGGTACGCGGCGGCCCCCTGCGCGGATGCTTGCGCGACGTCCAATTTCGGCCCTTGCAACTTTACGAGACGGCCTGGCGCGAGCACGGCGACTTCGTCTGCCTGCGCGTGCTGCCGGGCTTCAACGCCTACTTGCTGGCGCACCCCGGGGCGATCGAGCACATATTGCACGGCAATCTGAAGAATTATCGCAAGCCCGATTCGTTCAACGACGCGGTGCGGCCCTTGGCCGGAAACGGCATTTTGACGAGTGAGGGGGAAACCTGGCGGCGGCAACGGCGCTTGGTGCAGCCGGCGTTCTTGCGCAACTCGGTGGGCAAAGTTGCCGGCCACATGGTCGCGGCGATCGGCGAAACGGTCGATGAATGGCAAGCGGCCGACGATGACAGGACGCTGGACGTCGTGCCCGAAATGATGCGGCTGGCGCTGCGAATCGCCAGTACCACGTTGTTGGGCACCGACATCAGTGGCGCGGCCGACTCGATCGGCGCCGCCTATCGCACGACGTTTGAGTATGCCAGCCTGAAGATGAACGGGCGGCTGATGTTTCAGCCGCTGTGGCTGCCGACGCGGCGCAATTGTGAGTTCAAACGCTGCAAAACCCTGTTGGATCGCGTGATCCTGGACCTCGTGGCTCGGCGTCGTCGCGAAGCTGCCCGGCAGGACGTGCTCGACTTGTTGCTGGCCGCGCAGGACGAGGAATCGGGGCAGGGCATGAGCGACGAGCAACTCAAGGACGAAGCGCTCACGCTGCTGACCGCCGGACACGAGACGATCGGCGCCGCACTGTCGTGGTGTTGGTATCTGCTGGCCAAACACACCGACGTGCAACGCGAGTTTTCCGAGCAGGTCAGCCGTCATTTGCAGGGGCGGCTGCCGACGGCCGAAGACCTGGCCGCCATGCCGCTGGCCACGGCGATCTTCGAGGAATCGATGCGACTCTATCCGCCGGCCTGGGGCATGCCGCGCGAAACGATCGAGCCGGACGTGATTTGCGGCTATCCGGTGCCAGCAAGGGCGACGCTGATCTTGTCGCAGTACCTTGTGCACCGGCATCCCGATTTCTGGCCGCAGCCCGAGACCTTCCTGCCAGCGCGGTTTCTGTCGCCGGCCGCCGCTCGGCCCAAGTTCGCTTACTTTCCCTTTGGCGGCGGCCCGCGAATTTGCATCGGCAACCATTTTGCGATGGTCGAGGGCCCGTTGGCGCTGGCAGCGCTGTCGCAGCGATTCCACTTCGCCCTGGTGCCCGATCAGCGAATCGAAGCGGATCCCACGTTCACCCTGCGGCCCAAATATGGCGTGCACGTGACGGTGCGCAAACGAGCATGAACAAAACCGAACGCATCATCGATGCGGCCCGCGACCGCTTTCGCTATTACGGCATCGGCAAAACCACGATGCAGGACATTGCGCAGGACGCCGACGTGGCTGTCGGCACGCTCTACCTCTACTTCAAGAACAAAGACGACCTGATCGTGGCCTGCACAACTGAGTTCGTCGAACAGCATCGGCGCGAAGTGCAGGCCGTTCTGGCATCGAATCGACCGGCCGACGAAAAGCTGCGACAATACATCACCGGGCGGTTCCGCGCCGCGGAAGCGACGCGCAGCGGCTCGCGGCATGCGGCCGAGGTAACGCGGGCGGTGCTGCGGCTCAAGCCCGATCGCATCGTCGAAGAAGGCGGCATGATTCTGTCGACCTTATCCCAGATTCTCGAGCAAGGCCGCGCCGCGGGCCAGTTTCAGGTGGCTTCGATCGAGCGCGACGCCAAAGTTTTCCTGCTGTCGATCGCTTATTTCTTTCCGAATGCGCTCAACGAGCCCCCCATCCCCGCGACCGAACCCGACCTGCTTGCGGTCGTCGACTGGTTTATTGAACAATGGAGCGGACGGCCAAGACGGACTCCAGACGCCGCGAGGAAAAGGCCACACCGTGTCAGAAAGTGAGCACGGTCCTTGGCCCACAATGAGATTCGCTCAGGCAACGACCATGTCAGACGCGAAATGGCTGACCACCGCGGAACTGGAAGCGGGGCTGGAGGCGATCCGCCAGTCGCCCTCCGACGCGGGGCTGGTGCGATTGATCGTGCGGCGTCCCAACTCGGGCGAGCGGGAAGCCGTTGCCGAAGCCGAATTGCACCGTGAGCTGGGTCTGGTGGGCGACAACTGGAAGCGCCGCGGTTCGCGACACACGCCCGACGGCTCGGCGGATCCGGAGGCGCAGCTCACCCTGATGAACGCCCGCGCGATTGCCCTGGTGGCGCACGAACCGGAGCGTTGGCCTCTGGCGGGCGACCAGATTTATGTCGATCTCGACTTGAGCGTGACCAATTTGCCGCCCGGCACACGCTTGGCCATCGGCTCGGCCATTGTCGAAGTGACCGCACAGCCGCACACCGGCTGCCGGCTATTCACGGCCCGTTTCGGCGCGGATGCGACACGATTCGTCAACTCACCCGAGGGGAAACAGCTACGACTGCGCGGGCTGAACGCTAAGATCGTGCAGTCTGGTGAGATTCGCGTGGGTGATCGAGCGACGAAACAGTAAGCGCGCCGTTCACTTTCGGCGGCTATGAGGCTTGGCCGACCAGTGTCCGCAGGTTGTCGGCGATTTCGGCAAACAGGCTGTGCCAATCGCCCTGACGTTTCTGCCGAAACAAACACATCGTGGGATACCATGGAGAATCCGTGCGGTCCAGCATCCAGCGCCATTCGCTGGCTTTGGGCAGAGCCACCCAGACGGGAACGCCCAAACCCGCGGCGAGATGGGCGACGCTCGTGTCGCATGTAATACCAACCACCGAAATTGCT
>PLYM01000022.1 GCA_003153375.1 Planctomycetaceae bacterium | reverse complement strand
GGTCGAAAGCAACTCGATCGGTGTTCCCGAACCCAGCAGCGTCCTGCTCGCCGGCCTCGGCTTCGCAGTTCTAGCTGTCTGGGTGTGGCGCCGAAGGCGCCCTTAGCCGATCAACGCGAGCATGGCCCAGCGAATAAGCTCGGGCTGCAATGGCTGCTCGGCAGCATCACCGCCGCCATCGACCCAAGAGCAACACACCGGCCCCCATCGCCAGCAGCGCCCAGGTCGAGGAACGCCGTCTCTCCATATATAATCTCAACTTGGCACGCCTTGATGGAATCGCGGGCAACAATCAGGATGATTCTTGCTGCATCCGCGTTGCAGAGATTCCTAACGAGGGGAAGCCGCGCGTACGGATTGAAAGAGGACCTGGGGAAACCGAGCCGGCGTGCCACCGCGCCTGAGGTCAACCGATGAGCGAGAAGCCGCGAATTCGGAAGCGTCCCACCGTGAAGCCTGAGAGCCCATCGATGCAGGCGATGAAGATGTCGCCCAGGCCGCGATTCTTCAGATCGGTGAGGCACGCCAGCCAGAACTTGGCGCCTTCGCTCTCGCCAAGCCACAAGCCCAAGAGCTCCTTGTGGCCGTCGAGATTGACGCCAATCGCGACGTAAACCGTGCGTTGTTCGACGCGGCCCGTGTTGCCGCGGGCATGCACGACGATGCCATCCATGTAGACGATCGGCCACACCGGATCGAGCGACCGTGTCCGCCAGGCGGTGACTTCGGCGTCGAGATCGGACGTGATTTCCGAGATCAGCGTCGGCGAAACGTCCACGCCGTACAGCTCGCGCACGATCTCTTGAATGTCGCGCGTCGTCATGCCTTTGGCGTAGAGAGCCAATATCTTGTCATCGAAGCCCGGCACGCGCCGCTGATACTTGCCGATCAGTTGCGGCTCGAACGTTCCCTCGCGATCGCGGGGCGTGGCGATGGTCAGATCGCCTTGGTCGCCTTGTACGGTCTTTTCCGAATGCCCGTTGCGGCGGTTTGGCTTGCGCTGCGTGGAACTCGTTGTCGAGGCGTCGGCCATCGTCAGCTCGTCCGCCACGGACGTTTTCGCCGGCGGCTCAGCCAGCTGCGCGTGGAGTTGAAGGCCAGCTGGGAGCAGTTCCACGAAGGAACTCGGCAACTCGCCCCATAGGGCGATCTCCACTGGCCAGAATTTGTCGACGACGCAACCATATCGGCGGTCCGCGGTGCAAGATTCGTATCGCGGACCGCCTCTCTGCCTTAAAGGAGTACATGTATGACATTGAAATTCGTTGGAGGCGTAAGCAAGAAGCTCGGATCAGTCGATCATGGCTTGCTCGAAGTCTCGTGCCAGATCGAAATTGAGTTCGACGAGACCTGCAGCGACGATGCGGATGACATCCAGCGTCGAGTCGAGAAGGCGTATGCGGCCTGCCGGCGAGCGGTCGAAGAAGAGCTGGGCCGGGAAGTGTAGGTGGACGTCCGGTTGGTGAAAACAGAAACCTGATTTCCAGCGACCCCGGATCACCCCCCAATAGGCGATGGGATCGAGCAGAGCCGGCGACTGTGTCACGACGCCGACTCCAATCGACCATCGTCAATCGGACAGTCTCAGTTCTATTCGATGCCGACATCCTTCAGCAGACCATTGAGTGAGTCAACGTGAACGTTGAACTGACTGGTGATTTGCTCGACGGCTTGCCGGAGCTGCGGGCTAGGTGTTGTTGATCGTGTCGAACAATTCGTCGGCCTGCAGACGCAACATGGTCTCCGCTGCGCTCAAGGAACCGTTGCCGTCCAGATCCCATAGAAGCCCTTTGTGGGCATCGGTGTTGGCCAGGGTCAGCAAGTCCAGGACCGTCAGCACAGCGTTGTCGTCCACGCCAAAAGCGGCACCATTGGTGCCGACGCTAAAGGTTGCCGTTGCCAGGCCACTGGTCGAGACCGCAAATCCGTACGACGCTGCGGCATTTCCAGCCAGGCTGGCCTTCGTCACATAGGTCGACAGTGCCAGGGCCATGATCTCAGCATCGAGTTTCGGACCGCTCTCGTTGTACAGTTGCTGATAGAACGCCGCGACCTGAGCGTTGGTCATACCTGTCAGATTGTGGCCCGCGGCGCTTGCCCCGTAGATGTTGGGGAAATTGCTCGCCAGGTAGCTGCTCAAATTCCTGGCGTTAGGCCCACCATTCAGGGCCTTGATGAGGGCCTGACCGCTGGCGCTATTCCAGAAGGCGATCGAACCCGTCTGATTGCCGGCCACCGGGGCACCGATTGGCTGTTGGAAACCAAAATTGTTGTTCGTGTCAGCCACCCCGGAACCCAGATGGATGCCACTGAACTTGCCAGTTTGCGCCGTCCCGGGAACCGACCCGATCGTTGCCAGACCGCTGGTATAGCCGACTGGTGTCGTTTCGCTGACCGCGTAGGTGCCGACAGGCAGATTGTCGAACATGTACAAGCCGTCCGCGTCGGTCAGGACCGATTGGCTCACCGAGTGGCCGCTACTATCCGTGCCAGTCAGCGTGACGGACACCGAGGCAACGGGCCGTTCGTTGGCATCGATCTTTCCATTGTTGTTGGAATCCAAGTAGGCGAATCCCGATATCGTGCTCGGATTGGCCAGTCGCGCGTGCGTGCCCCCATTATCGGCGCTGATCAGCCGATTCTGTGCCGAATAAGAGATGTTGCTCCCGGCCGGTCCCAGGTGGTCGATCACGTTACCCATCACGAAATCGACCTGATAGTAACTGTGGGGAATGACGACGTTCAGCGTGTAGCTGCCCGGGCCGAAAACGCCCGAACTGGCATTGAATACCTGTTGCTGTGCCGCTTGCGAAGCCACATAGGTGGGTCCAGCAGCCGTGTAGCTGACGAGAGAAAATGGCGTGGCCGGCGTACGGGACGCGACCGTGAACGAAACCTCGACAGCTTCACCCTCGGCAGTGCCGCCGCGGAGATCGGTAACGGCAGCCGGATCATTAAGAACATAGACGACATTGGAAACGAGCGATATGTTGTATGCCTGTGCGTTGTCAAAATTATTGCCGCTTGAGGATTGCCCGGCTGCTAGCGCTACAGTGTAGTGATCGGAAAGGGCGGGTACTGTGCGGACGTCACCCGTTGGCACCACCTCGCGTACCGTGTAGGTTCCGGTCGTGAGGCCCGTGAAGGAGTAGCTGCCATTGGGGCCAGTGGTCACGGTCGGGTCGTTGGTATCCAGCTTCCCATCGTTTTTCAGGTCCAGATAAACTTTAACGCCTGACTGCGGTGTATCGTCCGATGTCAGTCCATTTCCCGTTGCATCGAAGTACACCGTCCCCGAGATCGTGCCACCTGTCGTCGAGCTAATGGTGATCGTGGCCGTGGCGGTGGTGCCGCCCAGACCCCCGGCGGTGGCGTTGATCGACTCCTGCACCGTGAAGCTGCCGCTGGCCGTCGAACCGGTGGTGGGCGTGAACTTCAACCCCAAGGCGCCCTGGGCTACCGTGATGAACGTTCCGTTGGTGATCGCCGTCGTACCATTATTGAGGAACAGCGTGCCGCCCGTGATGCCCGTGATCTGGAAGTTGGTCACGAAGGCCGTGTCGGCCACGTTGGGTGTGATTACCAAACCTGAGGTGGTCTGCGTGTTCTCGGTGGTCGTGGCGCCCGTCACCCCTGGAGTGTGCAAGGTCGGCGCATTGACGGTGATTGTGGCCGTGGCGGTGGTGCCACCCAGCCCGCCGGTGGTGGCGTTGATCGACTCCTGAACCGTGAAACTGCCACTGGCCGTCGAGCCGGTGGTGGGCGTGAACTTCAACCCCAAGGCGCCCTGGGCTACGGTGATGAACGTTCCGTTGCTGATGGCGGTCGTGCCGTCGTTCAAGAACAGCGTACCGCCCGTGATACCCGTGATCTCAAAATTGGTCACGTAGGCCGTGTCTGCCGAGTTGGGCGTGATGACCAGGCCGGAGGTGGTCTGCGTGTTCTCGGTTGTCGTGGCGTTGGTAACCGTTGGCGTGTGCAACGTCGGCGCGTTGACGGTGATTGTGGCCGTTGCGGTCGTGCCGCCCAAACCCCCGGCGGTGGCGTTGATCGACTCCTGCACCGTGAAGCTGCCGCTGGCCGTCGAACCGGTGGTGGGCGTGAACTTCAACCCCAAGGCGCCCTGGGCTACCGTGATGAACGTTCCGTTGGTGATCGCCGTCGTACCATTATTGAGGAACAGCGTGCCGCCCGTGATGCCCGTGATCTGGAAGTTGGTCACGAAGGCCGTGTCGGCCACGTTGGGTGTGATTACCAAACCTGAGGTGGTCTGCGTGTTCTCGGTGGTCGTGGCACCTGTCACTCCCGGCGTGTTCAGCACCGGTGCGGCAACCGTGATCGTGGTCGAGGCGTCGGCAACGGCATGGGGCGCTTCAACGTTGCCGACATTGTCAATTGCCTGGCTGAAGAACGCGTAGGTATGGCCGAATTGGCCGGTGTAGTTGGCCGACGTGTTGGCGGTATCGGTTTGCCACTCGGAGTACGGGCCGCCGTTGTCGGAAACCCAGATGTTGTAGCCGGCGATGCCCGATCCGCCGGCGTCGTCCTGACCGCTCCAGCTTACCGGGAACGTGATCGAAGATTCGGTGCCGGGCAGCGACGTCACACTGCTGGTCGGTGCGCCGGAGTCGATGGTGTTGGAAACCTGCGCGGTGTCGAGCGCAGCGTTCGTGTCGAACACGACCGACGCCTGGGCCGCGATCGTCGTGCCGGTGGCCAGACTGGATTTTGGTTGAACGGTATATTGGACGTAGCCTTCCCCAATCCCGCTGGCATCGTCCGGCGGCAGGAATCCGTCGAATACGCCCGTGGGCGCCTGTCCGGTGAGCGGATCGAGCGACGTGAAGGTTGCCGTCAAGAGGCCAGTCGCGACACTAAAGTTGAGAGAGACCAGCACGTTCAAGGACGAGCCGTCGGAGTTCTGGTAGCTAACGGTGGTCTCGTACATCGCCAGCCCGGCCGGAACGGTGACGTTGATGGTGCCGAAGCCAAACGAACCAAGCTGGAGCGTGGACCAATTGAGATAGGAGGAAAGTTGCTGGGTAACGGTGACCACTTGGGCGGCCGTGCCGCCGTCGTTCGCAAAATCGATCGTGTACGGCAGATTGCCGGCGTCCTGGATGAAGTTGGACGCGCCGAAGCCGCCGGGGCCGATCAGGGCGTTGGGATCCTGGTCATCTTTGTTGATGACCGGCGGCGGGTTTTGAATGTTACTGCCATTAAAAGAGAAGCCAAGGTAGTTGTCGCCGACTGGCGAGGAACTGTCCGGCGGCGCGGCATTGTTGTTGTTTCGACGGTTGAAGCTTTGCTCGGCTTCTTGTTTTTCGGCCAGTGCGGGCCCACCGAAGACTTGTTGGTATCCATTATAAAGCGTATTGCCCAGATTCTCCTGGAACTGTCGGCCCCCCTGGAATTGGCCTAATGCCCAGTTTATCCCCGATCCGATACCATAGCCCACACCTAAGCCAACCGCCCCGACAGCGGCCACCGTTCCCGTCGTCGAAAGCCCGGCAGCCGCGCAGAACTCGGATGCCGGCAGGCCAGCGGCTCCCTGCGCGACGGTCGCCAGAGTCCCGACTGCGGTAACCGAATTTGCAGCGAGGTACTCCGCATGATACAGAAGTCCGGACAATGCACCACCCTCAATCAGCTGCGGCAAGCTCTGACCCCATGCCGACGGATCATAGCCGCCAAATCCCGTTGGATCGTTTATTAGTGTGGGAGAATTTCCGGCATAGCGCCGCAGGTTGGTATCGCCGCCACCGAGATTATGCGGGTCATTCGTCAAGAATTGGCCCGTATCCGGCGTGTAGTCCCGCGCTCGCATGTTGAATAAGCTGGCGCTGATCTGCAGCACGCCCGATTGTCCAGAGAAAGTAAACGGGTTCGGCAACAACGCGGCCGACGTGGTCGTTGTCTCGCCAAAGGGCAAGTAGCTGTACTGATTGACGTAGCTTCCGCTGGCGCCAGTGATGCCGGTGGTGTTCCCGTTGGCGTCAAAATCGTAGTAACCCGTGCCGCTCGGTCCCGTCTGGCTTGCCAGGCCCATACCGTAATTGTAATGAGCGATCAGGGTAAGCTGGCTATTGCTGCCGACGTCGTACGACGAGACCACGTTGCTCGCGTTGCTCGGGTCCACCAGGTAGCTGGTCTGCGTGCCGTTGACGCTCTCGCCAATCAAGAAACCCAGCGGGCTGTACTGGAAGGTCGTGACGGTGCCGTCGGGAGCCGTAATCGACACGAGATGGTTCTGATCGTCATAGCCATAGGTCGTGGTGCCGGTGGCGTCCGTGACGGTGTTCAAATTGCCGTCCGGGTCGTACGTATACGTGGCTGAACCGACTTGGGTGATTTCATTATCCGAGTTGCTGGAGTAGCTGGTCAGATTCCCGCTGTTGATCACCTGCGTGCGGTCGCCGGCTGCGTTGTAGACGTAGTTGATGCTGCCGCCGCCCGGCAGCCCCACCTGGGTTAACTGGCCGGTAGCGTCATAGCCATAAGTGGTGACCTCGCCGTTGGCGTCGGTCATGCTCGTCATTTCGCTGAGCAAATTGTAGGTGTAGCTGTACGAAGAATTGACGATCGTGCCACCCGAGTTGGCATAATTGATTTCGCTGGCCAGATTCCCGGCTGCATCGTAGGTATAAGTAGTATACGTGCCGTTGCCGTTCTGCTTCTCATCGAGTTCGCCGAGGATGTTGTAGCTGTAGGTCACGACCATGCCCGAGCCGTCGGACAGGCCCGTGAGCCGACCGATGGCGTCATAAGTGTAGGTGAGCGTATAGCCGGTTTGGTCCACGCTCTGAGTGCGCTGGCCCAGCGCGTTGTAAGTGTAGACCAGCGACGTGTTATTGGGATAACTGACCGAGGTAAGTTCCTCGGCGCCGTTGTAGGTCAGCGTTGTCGTGCCGGTAAGATTGCCGCTGGCGTCATACGTCAGGGCCGTAAGCATGTTGCCGTGGGCGTCATAAGTGAAGGTCTCATACGTGCCGTCGGCGAAGGTTTCCTCGGCGGTGAGTCCCTGGGCGTTGAACTGATAATTGATCGGAGTGCCGCTCTGGTCGATCGACTGACTAACGTCGCCCAGCGGGTCGTAGCTAAACGATTGGTGAGTTCCGTCCGGGTAGCTGATGTTGAGCAGATTGCCCGCGGAACTGTAGCTGTACTTGCTCGTATTCTTGTCGGCATCGGTAACCGACGTCACCTCGCTCAGGGCGTTGTAGGTCATCTGCTGGACTTGGCCCAGCGGATTCACCGTTTTCGTCAAGTTTCCTTTAGAGTCGTAGCTGTACTGGTAGACGTCTCCCGCCGCATTGGTCGACTCGACAAGATTTCCGTTATTATCATAGTAATTGGTTGATATGCCTCCTAACGGGCTTTGCACGCGGATCTGCTGGCCGGACGCGTCGTACCACGAGATGGTCGAGCCGGCGCCGACGACGGTGGTTTCGACTTCGGCCTCGCCCAAATAGCTGAAGTTGGTCGTCGCGCCATCCGCGCTGGTGGAACTGCTCAGCCGGCCACTGCCGTCATAGCTGAACTCCTGTTCTGACCCGTCGGGGGAGGTGATCGATTCCAATGCGTTGAGGGTTTCGGAGCTCCCGCTTCCGTAGGTATAGGTCGTGGTCAAGCCGGCCGCATTCGGCCCAGGCGCAGTCACCGACAGCAGATGCCCGGTGGAATCGTAGCTGTAAGTCCAGACGTCCCCGGTGCCGTCAGCCACCTGGGATACAAAGCCCTGGCTGTTGTAGGTCATGGTCAGCGCTTCGCTGGGCTCGGAGGGATCGTTGACGTTGGAATAGGTCAACGAGACGATTTGGTTCTGCCCGTTGTAGAGAAGCGTAATGCGATTTCCGTTGGTGTCTTGCTCGTATGACAAAAGGCCGTTGGAGGAGAACGCGTACTGCGTGCCGGAGGGGGCGATGAACACGTAATCTCTGCCGATCTGTAGGAGCGTCCCTGGCTCGCCGTCGACGCCCGTAAAGGTTCCGTTGGGCTGGATGGTGAAATAGCTGATCGTGCCGCCAATGTCGATGGTGGCGTCTCCCGAATCGGTGACGCTGAGCGAGCCTTGCCACGACGTCGTCCATCCCAGGCCAAACATGCCTGACTCGTATCGACCTGCGATGTTCGACGCGAAACTGCGATCGAGCGAGAGCCCGACGCTGCCCGGCGTCGGCAGCGAGGCATCGACGCCGGATGCCAACGTCGTGGTTGGAAAATCGGCATCGACCTGAGAGACGAGGAACGACCAGAGATTGTTGAGATCGCTGACTTGAGCCCTCGATTCGCCCACACTGCTCAGGTAAGTCGCGGCCTGAGCCAGCGCGGCCTCGTACGAATTGGTGGTGTTACCGATCATGTTCTCCAAATTCTGGAAATCGACACCCCAGGCTGCCGACGGAATCGTCGCCGGCTGCAGCGCGGCTTCTTGTGAATTCCAGTTAATGAGTGCGTTCGTCGGGAGCTGCCCCACTTCAATCGGGATGGTGTCGTCGTTGATCGTGTCCGTCGACAACAGCGTCACCGAGATCTGTCCGCTTGCGCCGGGCGCTATAATGCCGGCTACCCCGTAAGTCGGCACGGCGAGCACCACGGCATTCTGTGCGTACAAATTCGGATTGTCAGGCAAGCTGAAGAAGGCATCGGCGTTGGTTGACTGGATGTCCAGCAAAGGAGCGACAATGTCATTGTTCGTGTTGTTGGTATAGGTGATGACAATAGTGCCGGTGTTGCCCGAGCGGATGAATTCGGGACCGCTGACGGTGACCGTCAACGGGGCGAAACTCGATGCTTGCGGCACGCCTCCAACCTCTACCTGCGTTGCTGGCACCACCTGAAATTGAGCCCCGGATGATACGCTGTCTTGCGTGACCGTGAGCGTGTAATTAGTGCTCACCGGTGCGTTGGTTAGATTGAACGTGGCGAACAGTTGGCTCGAACTGGCGAAATTGACGGCCGTGGCGGTGAAACTCGGTCCGCCACTTTCCTGCAGGACCGCCGTGGCTGTGGGACTAAAATTCGTGCCGTCAATCTCGACGGTTACGTTCCCGCCATTTCCGGCTGCTTGCGGCGAAATGCGGGCGACATTCAGCGTGCTGGTTTGCGTCGTCGTGAGCGTGTAATCGGCCGTGGCGGCGTCTCCGGAAACGCTCTCAGCCAAAATGTAATAAACGCCCGGTTGCAATACCTGCGGCACGGTGACGCTCTGGTTCGGCTGATTGGCCGTATTGCCGGCGAACTGATAATTCGCGGCCGTGGGCAGAACGCCTCGGCTGACGTACAGAGCCGTGGCTCCGCTGGCCGCCGAACTTGTCAACGCGACGCCCAACGAGCCGCCGGCCGGAACATTGACCTGGTAGTACTGGCTTTGGCCGGGCGCGGAAAAGGTTGTATCCGGCGGCGCAACTCCGAGCGTCAGGGGTGTTGCGGAAACGGTCAGCAGTCCCGTGGCAGCCAGCGTACCGTTGGCCCGGTTCGCGTCGGGCACTTGATAGAGACTGTCCGTCTGCACCAGCACGTAATAGCTGCTGGGCAGCAGCGCGGGCAGGGCGGCGGTGAGGCTGGCGTCGTACGAGTCGTCCGCCCCCAGTCCGCCGCTCTGCGTGACGGTGCCCAACAGCGTGGAGCTGCCGGTGATCGTCGGCGTGGGCGACATGTAGACAGAGTCCAGCCAACTGCCGCCGGCCGGGTTGCTGCTGTCGTTGGTGACCTGCCAATCGACGGTAATCTGCTGCCCCTCGAGGGCCGACATGGGAGCCGTCACGCTGTCGACTTCCAAGTCGCTCTGGCTCACTGCCACGTCCAGCGTCAGATTGGACGGATTGAGCACCTGCGTGAAGGCCGAGCCCGCCTGGCTGAAGGACGCGAATCCTCCGGTAAAACTGCTGAACGTCATCACCTGGTAGCTGTCGCCGCTGGTGGCCGCATAGCCGTTCACCATCGTAACGTTGAAAGCGCCAGCTAGGGCAGCCGTGCCGGTGACGGACAGCGTGCCGAACAGCAGGCTGGCCGACGCGCCGCCGATCTGCTCGTCGATGGTTCCCTGGGACGTTTGCGTGAAATTTCCGGAAACCGCGAGCGTGCCGCCGGCCGCGGCGCTCGTCCCCAGGGTGAGCGTGCCGCTATTGACAAAGTCGCCAACGGTGGTGAACGTCGCGCCGTCAGACAGCGACAAGCTGCCGGAGTTTGCAGCCAGGTTGCTGATGCCGCTGATGGTCGCCCCCGCACCGGCCAGCGAAATATTCGCCGTGTTCGTGGTGATGTTTACCGCTGAGGGAAGCTGGAGCGTGGCGCCGTTGATCGCATTCCAAGTGCCGCCGGTCAGCGTGCCGCCGGATACTTGGTTGACCGTGGCGACGTCAAGGTCAAGCGTGCCCGCGTCCGCCTCGATCGTGCCCGAGTTGCTGAGCACAAAGTCAGTTGGACTGCTCGGACCGCTTGGACCGAACGGGTTCGAAACGAGCTGCAAGGTGCCATTGTATGTTTGGCTAATGGTTCCGTCGTTGATGATTTCGGGCACCGCCGGTCCTTGGCTCCCTATGATCTCTTCGATTTCAGCGATCCCGCCAGAGCCTTCGAATTGATAGATTGCTCCCGTTTCGTTCATCAGGACGGCGGGATTAATCGTGTCCGTGTATAAGCCGAGACCGCCGGTGCCGGATTCGGTGATCGTGCCGAAATTATCCAAGGTGGGGTCATCGAAGAATTCCTTGTCGTACTCGCTACTCAGGTTGATGGTTCCCAGGTTCGTCAGATCGCCGAAGTTGGCGTCGAGGGCGCCACCGACCCATTGAAACATGTTGCCCGGGCAGTTTAGCGTCAGGCCGCCCGCGCCCAGCAACAGACGGGTGGGGTCAAGCTGCACCGTGCCGGCCCCCGTGCCGGTAAGCGTGCCCGAGAACGTGCCGTTGTCCAGCTCGACCGAAGAGCCCGCACTCAGACCGTAGGTTGTGCTGCCGGTGAAGGTCACGGTGCTGGTTGTGTTTCCAATCTCAACGACGGCGGGCGAAGGCATGCTGAAAGACGTGTTTGAAAAACTGGTGCTCGAAAAATCGTTGGCGCCGATAATCATGACGCCTCCTGCCGGCACGGTGATCGCGGCGCCTGACACCGTCCCACCTGCGCCTGCGGTGTCCAAGAGCGTACCGCCGGTGAGCGTCATCAGGCCGCTGGCCGCGGCTGAGTCGTCGAACGCCAGGTCCCCGTCCATGGTTAACGCGCCACCGGTAATCGACAAGGACGCGCCGTTGTCCAGGGTCAGGCTGGTGATCGTGCTGCTGCCCGCCGCGGCGTCGTACACGACGCTGGCCGCGGTGTTGATCAGCACAATCGCGCCGGTCGTCGGGACCTGGCCACCAACCCAGTTGGCCCCATCGTTCCACGACGTGTTGCCTCCGTCCCCGTTCCAGGTAAACGAAGTCGTCGAGGGCAACGTGACTGAGATCTCGCCGGCGATCGTCTCGCCCTCCAGACCAGATGCGTCCGTGGTGGACGATTCCTGGACGTTGAAAAAGCCGCCCAGCGATCCATTGGCAGGGGTGAACGTCAACCCCGCTTTGCCTTGGCCGATGGTGATGAACTCGCCATCGGTCACCGGGGTGACGCCGTCGTTGAGAAACAGTGATCCACCAGTGATGTTGGTGATTTGAAAACTATTGACGGTGTCAGCCGAATTCGGCAAGATCTCCAGGCCAGAAGTCGTTTGGGTGCTCTCGGTCGTCGTGGCACTCGCCACCCCGAAGAAGCTCATGCTGTGTAGCATCTGCCGGAGCTCAAGCGACTCGAATGTTCGCGGACGACTTCGGTCTTGCTTGCGTGATCGCGGCTTCCGGCCGCTCGTTCTTTCGCTACCTGCCTTCCGGCGGTTTTGAAACATGGCGGCGCCCCCCTGGCTAATGGCAACAAAGAACTGTGTCGCCGGCGAGTATATTTCCGTTAGAGGGAGTATTCAATCAAGAACGAGTGTGGATTCTCGCATTTCAGCACTTCCGGCCGGGCTCGAACGTGCAACCACGTGGACATCACGACAAGCGGGGGGCTACCTGAAACGCTGACGAATTTCGCTCGGGACTGTGGCTCAGTGTCCAGCACGCGCAAAGTTCGTTTTTCGTTGCAAATCCGGCTGCTATTGGCAAGTTTTGATGACGTAAAACTTGACAACTGCCAAAAAACACCCCATAATTACCGCATGGAAAGGCATGCCACTCGATCCACCGACTCGCGCCGCACTGCGGGCTTGGTCCTCCAGCGAATCGAACGCGGCGGAGAACGCCTCTGGCGTTTTGAGGACTTCGAAGGACTTTCCTTTCCGGCCGTTGCCCAGGCACTTTCGCGCCTCACGCGGGCAGGGACCATCGAGCGGCTGAGCAAGGGAGTTTACTACCGTTCCCGGCAAACCACCCTCGGTAAGAGTCGGCCAAATCCGACAGCGATCCAAAAGCTTGCTGGCAAGCGATCCACCGTCTTTCCGGCCGGCATCGCCGCCGCCAATGTCTTGGGTTTCACAACGCAGAATCCCGCACGAAGCGAGGTTGCCACCACGGGCGTGAGCTTGCCGCGAAAGCTCGTGGGAGCCGATACGGTGATCCACACCCGTCGGCCGGCAGCATGGACCAGCCTTTCCGAACGCGACGGCGCCTTGCTCGACTTCTTGCGAAATCAAGCCAAGACAAGCGAGCTGTCGCCGGAGGATACGGTCAAACGCACACTGGCCCTAATGCAGGAGGATGGTCGATACGACCGCCTGCTTAAGGCCGCGCACTCCGAGCCGCCGCGCGTGAGAGCAATACTCGGCGCAATCGGCGAGCAACTCGGCAAGCCGGCCAAGAGTCTCAAGCGTCTGCACGCATCCTTGAACCCGCTTTCCCGGTTTGACTTTGGGAGGCTGGCAGGATTAGCCTACGCTCACAACTGGCAGGCGCAAGAGAGTCGCTATCGTGAGACTGTTTGAACACCCCGACTTCGACCAGGCCGTCCTCCGTGCGACGGAACATTTCCGAAGTCGTGGACTGCGCCCGGCGATCATCGAAAAGGACTACTACGTCACCGAGGCCCTGCGGATCATCGCCGCCACGGCTGGCGAACAAGTGATATTCAAGGGTGGCACGAGCCTGGCCAAAGGTTGGAACCTGATCCAACGATTCTCGGAAGACATCGACCTCTTCCTCGACCCGCTGGCCTTCGATCCACCGCTCGGCAAGAAGGGGATCGACCGCGAACTGAAGAAACTCCGCGATGCAGTCGGCACCCACCCGTCGCTGACCTTCCTACCGGAAGAAGCTCGCACCATAGGAGGCTTCGGCCGCAGCGACCGCTTCGCTTACACCCAACGCTTTGGTGGCCCAGGTGAAGTTCCGAATCGCGTCCTGCTCGAAGCGTGAACCGCAAGCGGTCGCGAGCCGACATCTGTTGTTGAGCTGCGGTCCTACGTCGCAGAGTTCTTGGCCCAAACAGGCGCGACTCTCGGTACGGAGGACGAAAGTCCGTTTCCGATGCGCCTCCTTCATTTCCGCCGCACGTTCGTCGAGAAAATGTTCGCTATCCACAGCAAGGTGGAGCTGTTCAAACGCGACCAGCAGCCAATCGGCAGCTATGCTCGTCATTATTACGATCTGCTCCAGCTCGCGGCTGAACCAGAGGTGAACGCCATGCTGCGGTCGGACGAGTACGCAACGATCAAAGCGGACTACGATCGCGTGAGCCGCGCACATTTCGAGAAGCATTACTTCTATCCGGCGGAAATGAGCTTTTCCAACAGCGATGCCCTGTTCCCGCCCGAAGAACTCGCGGCTGCAATCGCCGCCGAGTACGAGAGCCAATGTCGTCTGCTCTGCTATGGGCCATATCCGTCGTGGGCTCATGTGCAGGCCCGATTGCTCGAACTTCGAGACCTGCTATAGACGTTCGAAAAGGCACGCCTGCTATTGCAGCGAAAGTGGCTGCGGGGCCGGCGACAGAAGGCACATCAGCATGACGCCGAAAATGTACTATCGGAAGCTGTACGAACAACCCATGATCGACAGGTGGCTTGCATGCAATTTTACGAGCTTTCACCCGCATGGCGAGACCCCGGAGTGGGCGCTGAGAAAAGCACAGGGCATCACGAACAAATCTCGTTACGCTCTCCGGATGCTCACAGCCTCGCCACGGCCACCAATGGCAAGGTGCATCTCTGGAACGTGGCCACGGGCGAGGAGATCACGGTCTTCGCCACCGGTCCCGCCGACCGGCAGATAGTCCGGTTCTCGTCCGACGGCCGCAAATTGGCCGCGATCACCTTCGATCCCCCCATCGGCAACGTGTTCACGTTGCACTATCTGGCCAACCCCACCGGCCCGTTCGCCCCCAACGGCGGCGGTTCGGCCTCGCCGAGCGCCTCGCCCGCGGCGGCAACTCCAGCAGCTTCTGCAGCGAGCACGACCAGCCCGCTCTCGAGCGCCACCGGAACGATCATGAGCGGATTGAGCTTCCTCAATAGCGGCGTGCTCAACTACTCGCCGATTCCCAACCCCTTGCAGCACGTGCTCAGCAGCCCACCAGTAACCAAAGCCATCCAAACCGCCCTGCACGATCCCCAACTCTTGCAAGCCGTCGAAAAAATCGCCAGCCAGTTCAACGTCCGCGACGACGCGATCGAAGGCCTACTGAAGGATTTGGGCCTGGAGTAAATTCAGCCACGGCGCTTTGACACTGCGTTGGGCCGCCGAATCTTGCGGAACCGTTTCAGGACCGCATGCCGCTGTCTTGGTGAATCGCGCCTCGAAGATTTAACCATCCATCATGGACGCCATACGTTCATCAGCCATGCCCTCGCTGGCGGCCGCACGTTGGCCGAGGTCATGGAAGCCGCCGGGCATTGCAACGTCAGCATTACGTCGTGCTACTTGCATGTGGCTGTAGATAATGGCGGCAGGCCGGGCGAGATATTCAAGGTGGTGTGACGTCCAATCGGCAGACCACCAACGCCAATGGCACCTAATTGGCACTCCATCAGAGAATCCTCGAAACCGCGACCCGAATCTTCAATTCAAATCTCGCTTGCCGGCAAACAGGATCAAACATTACGACCTGTGGTCGCCCATGGGCGAGGACATTCTTGAACTCTTCGTGGGTGTTGGCAATTCGGACGACAAGGCCGCTTCCATGGGCCTCGACAAACCGCCTTGCCTGATCGGCGTCGGTGAACACGAAGATGGCGTCTGCGTTGCTTGCTGGATCAGTGCAGCCTAGAAACTCCGCAACGCTGCCGACACCACCTTTGTGGATAGCGTAAAGCGGAAAGGTCGCTACAAACTCTTGAGGAGCTGTTTTCATCTCGGACTGCGGAATGCCTATCTAACGGTCAATCACATTCCAACATCTTAACATGCCGTCGCCTTGAATTGCGATAAGCAGCCTATTCGATGCATCTTCGCATTGACGGAGTGGAGGGTCTTGTTCAAGTGAAGACGTCGAGAGTGCACAGACCGTCGCACGACCGGTGACCAAGGCCATTTAAAACCGCCCTGCTCACTCCCCACCTTCTGCAAGCCGTCGAGCAAATCGCCAGCGACTTCAACGTCCACGATGACGCGCTGGATGGTCTGCTAGCGGATTTGGGCATCGGATAGCCCTCAGGCTGCCCGATTGACGGTGGGCGATCGCAGTCGGCGTCGTGACGTGGCCACCGGCTCAACTCGATCCCATTGCATTTTGGGGTGGTCCGCGGCCGCTGGAAGCCAAGTTTCCGTTTTCAAAAACGGAAGTCCCTTAAATTCTCCGGCCCAATTCATCTTCGACGGCTCGCCGGCAAGCCGCATACGCCTTCTCGACTTGACGCGGGGCGTCATGCTGGGCGGGACGGCGTATCCGGTGAACCAATCGAGTTGTCGTCGGACGGCTTCGCTTTCGAACAAGCCGAGCAATAAGTTGCTCAAGCTCATCAACGAGCCACAAGTAAACTCGCTGCTGGTTGTCTGGCAACTTGGTTTCGTCGACTTCATGCAGGACTGCAAGCGTCACCCGCAATGAAGCCAAGTCGGATTCGTGGAACACAGACGGGCCTTGGATCAGTGTGCGAAGGACTGGCTTCCATATTACTAGGCCCCGAAACTCAAGAAACCGGACGGAA
>PLYM01000280.1 GCA_003153375.1 Planctomycetaceae bacterium | reverse complement strand
GCTCCCCAGGGTATGAACGATTGCGCGAGGCCCTGGCCAAACAGTGGGGCTTCGAGCCGCCCTGGCTGCTGGCCAAATCGACCTTGCACCCCACGGTCTACAACGACGCGGCCGGCGAAGGCCGCATCCGCGCCGCGATCGATCAACTGTGGACCATGCCCGGTTTTCGTCCCGGGCCCGACACCGACATCCTCGGCGGCGAGAGTCGCGGCGGACTGGGAACGCGCCGCCACTTCTCGGGCATCGGCCAGCGCCGCGCCGGCCTGATGTGGTTCGCCGCCCTGTGGCAAGAGTTGAATCGAGCGCCTTAATGCAGGATCGCTCCGCCATGACGCTCTTTGGCCTGCTCAACGTCAACAAGCCCGCCGGCGCCACGTCGCGAGACGTCGTCAACCAGATCCAGCGGCTAGTCAAACCGACCAAGGTCGGCCACGCCGGCACGCTCGATCCGCTGGCCCGCGGTGTCTTGGTGATCGGCCTGGGCCAGGCGACGCGGCTCGTCGAATATGTGCAGCAGCTGCCCAAGCACTATCGAGCCAACTTCCTGCTCGGTCGCACCAGCACGACCGAAGACATCGAGGGCGAAGTCACGATGCTGCCCGAAGCCGCGCCACCCCCGCGCGAGCAGATCGAGCAAGCCGCCTTGGCTTTGACCGGCAAAATCATGCAACGTCCGCCCGCCTTTTCGGCGCTCAAGGTTGCCGGCCGGCGGGCCTATGCGCTGGCTCGTGCCGGCGAGACCGTGGAGCTCGCTCCGCGCGCGGTTCGCATCGATCGCATCGCCATCGTTCGTTACGAATATCCCGAATTGTGCCTCGAAGTCGTCTGCGGATCGGGCACGTACATCCGCTCGCTGGGTCGCGACCTGGCTGAGGCCGTCGGCAGCGGGGCCGTGATGTCGCAATTGGAGCGCGTAGCCATTGGAGGCTTCACGATCGACACCGCGATCGATCCTCAATCTCTGACTCGCGAGGGTCTGGCCGCGCACTTGCTGCCAGCGTCCTGGGCCGTGCAAGGGCTGATGAGCGAGCACGTCGTTTCGACCGCCGATGCGGCTCGCCTGGCCAACGGTCTGCCGATCGCGATTGCCGAGGTGCCATCCGACACGTGCGCCGCCGTGGACGGCGACGGGCGTCTCTTGGCGATTCTGACGCGTAAGGACGGCCCTCAGTTCACCCCGCTGAAGTACTTGCCACAGCTTTGACCGGGGCCTCCAGGGACGCTCTCGCCGATCGCAAGCGCCTCTCGGCAATCGCCGCGCGCCAGCATAATCGTTACGTCGCCTTCAATCGGTCGCACGAAAACCCTGGTGTGTCGAACGACCGCCCCGCCACCACGCCAACGGCGAGCAAGGTGGTACACTTTTCATTGGAACAGCACCCACGACGCACCCCGCAGATTGTTTGCACGCCTTCGACTGAGATGGACTTCACCGGGCCACGGACGCGCCCTCGCTTGAACCGGACGAATGACTCGTCCGGTGAAAATGGACCACTGCCAAGCGTATGCTCGAATCACGGAGTCTTAAACTCGATCTGCTTGCGCTGGGATTGTTGGCGCTGGCCGTCTTTCTCGGCCTGGCGCTGGCCACCTACGACCCGGCCGATTCGCTCGATGCGCTGAGCTATCCGGCGCCGGAGCGCACGCACAACTCCTGCGGACGGTCAGGCGCGGTCATGGCCGACTTGCTGATGCAAGGATTTGGCGTCGGCGCCTACTACTTGCTGGGCTCGCTGGCCATCCTCGATGCCTGGCTGCTGACACGTCGCCCTGTTTCGGGCCTCGCCGTGCGCGGCGTCGGCTGGGTGCTCTCGCTGGCCGCCTTGTGTACGCTGGTCTCGATGTCGGTCGTCAACTGGTCGCCCGGTCCGGTGGTCGGTCCCGGCGGATACCTGGGCGCTGCCGGTCGCGGCTTGCTCGAAATGCACTTTGCCAGTGCCGGCGCTTACATCCTGACAATCAGCCTGCTGGCCGGCGGGCTGTTGCTGTGCACCGAATATATGTTGCCGCGACTGGCGGGACGCATGCTCGCCATGCCCGGTGCGGCGCTGTCGCGCGTGCGGCCTGCTGCTTCCGAGGCCGCCGTAGCCATCAAGACCAAACGTGTCACGCGCACCGACGTCGAGCGCGAGGCCGTCATCGCGGAGAAAGACGAAGCCGGTCCGGCCATCAAGATTCGCGGCAAACCAAGCGTCGAAGTCGAGGACAAGCAGACCCAACAGGAGGCTGAGGACGAGGCGAACGAAGCGACCGACACGGACGCCGAGGACGAAGCCAGCGAAGCGGGCGAGGAGACCAGCGAAGAGTCGGCCGCAGCCGCCGCGGCCGCCACAGCCGGGCCTCGCCTCAAGCGGCCTCGCAAAAGCGAACGCGAAGTCGTCATGGAAGAGCTCGACGCGGCCAGTCGCGCCGAGGAGGCGCAAGCATACGAACTGCCGTCGATCGACTTGCTGCTGCCCGGCGAGGAGATTTCCTACGAGGAACACGAGAAGGAAGTCCGTCGTCAGGCCAAGATCCTGGAAAAGACGTTCCTCAACTTCGGCTTCCGGGTCAAAGTGGTCGAAATCGAAACCGGGCCGGTGATCGCGCAGTTCGAAGTCGAGCTCGAAGCCGGCCTGCGGCTGTCAAAGATCACGAGCCTGGCCGACGACCTGGCCATCGCGCTGCGCGTGCCCAGCGTGCGCATCGTGGCGCCCATTCCCGGCAAGAACTCGGTCGGCATCGAAGTGCCCAATACCGAGCGGCACCTGGTGCGGCTGCGCGAGGTGATCGAAGAGAGCAACAACAAGGCCGCCAAGATGCGGATCCCGATCTACCTGGGCAAGGACGTCTCGGGCAAGCCCATGGTAGTCGACCTGGCTACGCTGCCGCACTTGCTGATCGCCGGTCGCACGGGCACGGGCAAGAGCGTGTGCCTGAATTCGATCATTGTCTCGATGCTGATGACGCGCCGGCCCGACGAAGTGCGGATGCTGATGATCGACCCCAAGATGGTCGAGCTCAGTTGCTACAAGAAGCTGCCGCACCTGATGCACCCGGTCGTCACTGACATGCGCAAGGCCGAAGCCATCCTGGCCTGGGCCGTGGAGAAAATGGAAGAGCGGTATGCCCTGTTGGCCCGCGCGGGCGTGCGGCATATCGGCGTCTACAACCAGTTGGGCGAAGAAGAGTTGATGGATCGGCTGCAGCCGGAAGACGCCGAGCAGCGCAAGAACATTCCGACCAGCCTGCCCTATATCGTGATCGTGGCCGACGAAATCGCCGACCTGATGATGACCTCCGGCAAGGAAGTCGAGCAGCACATCATCCGCCTGGCGCAGAAGAGTCGCGCGGTCGGCATCCATTTGATTCTGGCCACGCAGAAGCCGACCGTCGACGTGATCACGGGCCTGATCAAGTCGAACCTGCCGGCGCGGATCGCCTTCCAGGTTGCCAGCCGCACCGACAGCCGCGTCGTGCTCGACGAAATGGGCGCCGACAAGCTGTTGGGCAACGGCGACATGCTGTTCCTGTGGCCCGGCACCAGCACCCTGTTGCGCGGCCAGGGCACCTATGTGACCGACGACGAGATCAACGCCATCGTCGACGTCGTCGGCACGACCGAGCAGCAGTTCGTCAAGGAGCTCGTGCAGCTCAAGGCTCCTGACGCGGCCGCCGGCGAGGGGAACAAGTTGCCGAATCGCGACGAGTTCTACGAGGCGGCCGTCGACATCGTCGTGCGCGAGGGACGCGGCAGCGTGTCGCTGTTGCAACGCGCCTTGGGCATTGGCTATGGCCGCGCCGCCCGCTTGATCGACTACATGGCCGAAGACAACATCGTCGGCAACTACAACGGCTCTCAAGCCCGCGAAGTGTTGTTAACCGTCGAACAGTGGGAAGAGATGAGCGGTCAGGGAAAGTCGGCCGCTCCCGTGGCGCCGGCGACGCCGCCGCCGCGCGCCAATCGTGTGCTCACCGTCAGCAGCCGCCGTCCCGCCGACGTCGACGAGGAGGCCGAAGAGGACGACGAGTTCGAAACCGACGAACTCGATCACGGCGACGACGATGAGGACGTCGAAGCAGAGGACGAGGACGCCTTCGACGACGAAGAGGGCGACGACTCGGACGAAGAACCCGAGGACGAGCTCGACCAGCGCCCGAAGTCGCCGCCCAACCGCTATCGCCGTGGCCGGGAAAGCGCGTAACCTCCTGACCGTTTGCCATCTCGGCCGTTTTGGTCGAGGGCTCCTCCGAAGCTCCACGGCCCCGCTCGCGCCTTTTTGTCGCCGATTGAAGGCGGATCCACCACCCGAGCCGGTTGCAGACCGCCGCGCGGGATGCTTGAATGGTGGCTTCTCACTTGAACTCGCATTCCCCTGGCGAAGGAGCCGACCCGTAATGACGCGACGAGCAGCCTTGATTTTTACTCTGGCGATCGGCTTCTGCCTGACCGTTGGCGCACTGCGGGCCGACGAGACTCCGAAAAAGACGGCCCGCATGCTGTTCGTCACGCAAAGCGCGGGCTTCAAGCACGCATCGGTCTCGCGCAAGGACGACAAGCTGTCGCCGGCCGAGCGGACGATGACCGATTTGGGTATCTCGAGCAATCTGTTTCGCGTCGACTGCACGCAGGACGTGAAGGAGTTGACCAAGGAGAAATTGGACAACTACGACATCGTGATGTTCTACACGACCGGCGACTTGCCGTTTGCCGACGACGTGCGCGACTACTTGTTCAATGTTTGGGTCAAGCAGAAGGGCCACGGGTTCATCGGCGCTCACTCGGCCGCCGACACCTATCACAACTACGAGCCCTATTGGGAAATGCTCGGCGGCACCTTCAACGGCCACCCCTGGAACTCGAATGAGAAGGTGACCGTCACGGTCCACGACCCCAACCATCCGGTCAGCAAGCCCTGGGGAAGTGATGAATTCGTGATCACCGACGAAATCTACCGCTTCAAGAATTGGCAGCCCGAAAAGGTACACGTGCTGATGAGCTTGAACATGGCCAAGACCCGGCTCAAGCAGCCGTATCATGTGCCCATCGCCTGGGTCAAGAACTACGGCGACGGCAAGGTGCTGCACATGAGCCTCGGCCACCGCGAGGATGTCTGGACCAACGACAAGTACCAGGAATCCCTGCTCGGCGGCATCAAGTGGATCATGGGCCAGGAAGCCGGTGATGCCACTCCGAATCCGGATGTCTCCAAGGCGCAAGAAGCCAAAGCCAAAGCCGACTTCGACGCCGCGCAAAAATAAAGCTCAATGATGCGGCGAGCATCGCCTCCGCGTTGAACCTTCCGAAGTGAATTCTGCTGGTCCTCGCGGACGGCGGGCGACAGGCCTAATTGCCCTGCAGCCGCTGAATCCCTCGGCCATCGGTCAGCATCTCGCGGAGTTGCCGCGTGCTCGTGTCGTCGGTCGCTTCGGGCGGCAAGATGATCAAACGATTCAACGTTGCCAGGGGCAAGCCGCGGCGGCGTTCGACGACCAGCCCGGGCGCCGCTTGCCGCTCGGGCGTAATCGATGCCAACGGCAGATCGGCCGGCTCGCTCCACAGGATGTTCGAACTCGCCATTTGCAGCACTACGATCCGCTGGTCGTCCGCGGCCACGCGCGTCGCGACGGCACCGGGCCAGACCGTGCCTGCGCCGACCACGGCCAGGTAATGCGTGTGGTTGTCGGTCTCACGCGGATCGAACTGGCAGCGGTACTCGACGGGCATATCGGCGGCCACGATCAAATTGTGAGAACTGTTCCACGGCTCGCTGAAACGATAGCGGCGATACAAGTCGAAATAACCCAATTGCGGCAGGATCAGCACCCGCCAGCTATGACACGGCACGCCGCTGGCATCGCAGACATAGGCCGGCGGAAGCGTGCCGTTTTGCTGCTGATAGGCTTGTAAGGCAATCCGAATGCTGTGCAAGTTGCGAACCGACATGCGGTCCAGCGTGGCTTCACGATTACCGTGTGCAACCCAAAAGATTGCGCCCAGCACTCCGGCAAAGATGATCACGACGCCACAGAGCTCAACCAGCGAGATCCGGCTGAACAGAGGACGTACCGTAGGCTGCACGGGTCGCTGCATGACCACACGCCGAAAGCTGATGATATTCTTCCCGCCGGGAAGTCGGCCGCCAGTTGCTTACGATACCACGCCCCACGGTGCGGCGAAACGGAGTTCCGCCGTCAGGCGGAAATTGCTCCTCGGGGTCGGTCCCGTCTAACTCTTCGGGTCGGGAGCAAGCGCAACTTGCAGCCACCCGGCATCGACGTGAGCTTTTTGAATGCGCAAACGGTGGGTTTCCGCCTCACCCGCGGAAAGTGACGGCCCGGCCCAAACGAACTCCGTGGCCAGCGCCTTATTGAGCTTTCGCTGCACCGCCAACCGCAGGGTTTGTTGCCGGCCGCTAATTCCGCTTTCGCCCGGAGCGACGACGGGCTTGACCCGCACGCTGCCTTGCCGCACCAGGGCCAGTTGGCCCTCGCGCTGCTGGGCGACGTACTCCATGTCGACCGTCATGGCCGGATATTGAACCTCGGCCGATGCGAAGGAGCAGATGTTCAGCCGCACGTGAATCTTGCCGTCGGCCAGTTGCACGTCGCAGGGGTGGTTTTCGAAGACGGCCGTAAAATCCTGCGCTTCTTCTCCTTCTTCGGCCGGTTCGCCCAGCATTTGGGCCACCGTCTTGGCCAACTGCGCGGCGGTCAACGTCTTGCCGCCCAGCATCGACAACGCCTCGTCTTCCAAGGCGCTAGCCGCGATGCTCATCACCACGTCGGCGTCGGGCTCGAACGTGGGCGGTGCATTGTTGGCGGCAAATTGATCGGGGCCCTCCAGTCGGCAGGACCACGTCACCAGATCGTCGCCGGCTTGCACGCGCACTTCCGGAGGCGAGCGACGCGTGTCGAAATAGCGGTTGTGAAGCTGATCGCCCGTCGTCTTGTTGAACTTGTCGGCCAGTTCCTGGCCGTCTTGGTCCATGCGCTGCGTGACCGACCGCCGGGCCGACGCGGCCCCCTCGCTCTCGGCCTGGGGCCGGCGGCCGTGCGTCTGGCTGATCGCCTCGCTGCGGCGGCGCGAGCGCCCCGGGGCATCGATGTTGTCGTACACCACCGAGGTGCTGGCTGTCACCGTGGCCGGCTTGGGGTGCAAGCCGCGTGCGTCGAGCGTGAACGGCTTGGCGCCGTGGATCTGCGTCGTCGAATGGCTGGTAACCGTAACCCCCTCGCTCGATCCCGTGGCCCGGGCCTGAGTTGTGCCATCGAACTTGAACAGCCACTGGCCGACGGAACGCGACGGCAACACATCGCAGCGCGTTTGAGCCGAGAGGGTGCCGCGGCCGACGGTCTGCGCCCCCGCAAACACTTCGTTCATGTTAAACGGCTCGTCAATCTTGTCGGAAAACTGGGACTGCAACCACTGTTTGCGAGCCCGCAGCACGATATTCGGCTGCGAAAGCTCGTTGCGAATCGACGTGGTCAAACGCGATCCCTCGCCCAGTCGCTCGCGGCGCCGGACGGCCGCCGCGATCGCCGACGTGTCGCTTTGGGGCGATTGTTGGTGCGATTCCAGCAACCGAGCCAGTTCGTCCCAAGAGGCCGCATGTTGCTCGGGCGACTCATTCGCCAGGTAGGCGCGGAACTTGCGAATATAGCTTCGTACCGCGAACGAGGCTTCCGTCAACTCGGGCGCGTCCCAGGCATTGATCGCTGCCTCCCAGCGTCCTTCCAGCCGATCGAGCTGCGCCGCATCGGGCGTATCGGCCTGGATGAGCGCGCGTGTCTCGGGCCAGAAGAGATAGCTCGCCCAGGGGTCGTTCGGCCGCCGCAAGGCCGGCAGCCGCCGCTCCAGGCCATTGAGTCGCGTTTGCAGTTCCGTGCGGGCCGCTTGAATTTGTTCGGCCGAAACGGGCTTCTGTTCTTTGCCCACGCGACGGCATTCCGCTGCCCATTCGGTGGCAGGCAGCGGTGCCAACTCCTTGGCCCGCTCTTCCAATGCGCCGGCCAGGCGTTTCGAGATCGGTCCTGTCGAGTGTCCCTCGACGCGCAACTGCTTGGCGCCGTATTCGATGGGAGTCAATTGCGCTCGATCACCCGACCGCAATTCGCACTCGATGTCCTCCAAGTTGATAAATTGCACCCACGGTCCCCAGGTCGGCCGCGTGCGGAAACTTCGTCGCAATTCCTGAATCGCCTGCCGCGCGTCGCGAGCCGAGGGACTATCCGCCTGCGCCATCGCGGCGTGGCCGCCAATCAGCTGCGCCGAGACGACGACCGCCAGCGCGCCTAGCTGCAACCGCGAATTGGCAAGGGCCGTCCGAACTCGACCTAACGTGGGCATCATGATCACTCTCTAGGGTGCGGAGGTGGAATCGGGAGCCAGAATGCCGAGGCTGACAGACCAGCCCTCGGCCGTTCGCGACAGAACCAGGGCGGCCGGCGGCAAGCCAGCCCGCAGCGCATCGAATTTGGGCACGGCCGCGTCGGAAACCGCCTCGGCCCCCTTGCTGTTTCCAAACAACAGCAACCGCCACAAGGCGCCCACCCCGCTGTCGGGTTCGTCCGTCGACTTCTGCATGGCCAACTGATAGGACGGCTCGAGCACTTCGTCCAGTCGCGCGAACGAGCGAATCGCGGTCTGATCGCTTTCTTTCGTCTTGATCCATTCCCGCAGCCGGGTCCAGGCTGCGTCGCTTCGCAACGGCGCGCCGCCTGGCGGACCTTGCAGGGCCTCGTTCAGCAGGTCCAGGCTCGTACTGAACAACAGCTGGCCCTGGCCCAGCGCCAGGGCGCGAACATTGACGACCGAATCACTTTCGCCCTCCACAAACAGCGAGGCGCCGGCGCCGACCGTCCAGACGTCAAACTTGCCGCTCTTGGTGTGCCGCACGCGGTCGTCGCCCTTGTAGAAGCGAACCAGCGCGGCCAAAACCGTCTTGGAGTCGCGCACTTCGGTCGCGATCAGCCAGGGATGGTCGCTCTGCTTGTCGCGTCCCGCGATCGCCACCGGCGCCGGGGGCGGCGTGGGCATGACCACGCGATAAACGTGAGGTCCCAGATGCTCGAAGACGTCGCGGCGCAAATCGACTTGCACGCCCTCGGCATCGTCGCGCAGGCCATCCAGCATGTCCTCGAACAGCCCCTCGCCATCGGGCCCAGGCTCATTGGCCTCGTCAAACAAGTTCCCAAAACCCTTCATCGCGTGCGAGAAGTTCCACTGCCAGGTGGTAAAGTTAATGGCGTTGCCGCGAATCCAAGGCGGCAGTTCGCCCAGTGGCCCGGGTTCAATTTCGAGCATCCGCATGGCGCCGCGATAGGGAGTCGGCGCCAGCGCCGTTGCCTGCAGCTGCCACTCGAGCGGAGCCGCGGCGCGGAAACTCACCGTGCCGGCCACCGCTTGCAGGCCGTCCCAGCCCAGTCGCCGTGCGGCGGCGGCGATATCGTCCTCGCCCTTGGGGTCCTTGGACTTCTTGTTCTTCTTGGCATTCGCCTTTTTGTCCTCGGCGGCCGACTTGGCGTTTTTGACGACGGGCGTGCTTTTGGCCTTCGCGTCCTTCGCCGGCTGCGGGGTGGTTTCTTTCTTGGCCGCGGCCTCGGTTTTTTGCACCAATTCGCCGAGCTGCAACGGCTGCAGGAAAAACCGCACGGCCGCGGCGTCCTCGGTCGCGACCGAGGGACCAAGTTTTTGAAAAGCCGGCGCGGATGCCAGCGATTTGTCGGCGCTGATGCCGAGCAGCATCTCGGCGGCGGCCTGCGAATTGGCCACGCCGTAAATACCGTTCGCCACGAAGGTCACCTTGGGCGATTCTTCCTTTCGCGCCGCGGGGGGCTGCCAGATGGTCAAGGTTCGCGCGGCTGTTCGCGTCACGGTGTCACGATATCCTTGTCCCTTGAAATAGGCGGCGGCCGCGACCAGGCAAGCCGGCTCCGACGCGCCGTTCGCGTCCGAAACAAACAGCCAGGCCGAACCGAGCGATCCGTCGGTCAGGGGAAAGAACGCCACGCCGCCCGGCTCGCGCACTTTGGCCAGATCGCTCCAATCGAAACCGAACGCCGGCCGCAGCCGCAGCGCACTGGCCAGGTTGAGCCGCGCGAGCTCGTCGATGAGCGGCTTGAAGTCCGGACCGCCAAGCTTCTCCCCCAAACGGGTCTTCTGAAAGGCTTCGCAAGTCTGGGAGACGTCATCGGAAAAAATGGCCAGGCAGGTCTGCGCGGGCAGGCGCTGGGCCAGACTGCCAAACGTCTCGGCCCCCCGCGCGGTGGTCGGAGCCACGATTCCAACAACGATTGCGAGCCGAACAACACCAGCCAGAACAGTCAATCTCATTACGATCTTCGATCCGGGGGAAGAAATCATTGGGTTACGCGGCGACAGCAAGACTTCAATGCCACAGGCCGCATGGCCAGGAGGGAACGGATGTGCGGAGCGCCGCTCGCCGCACCCATCGCAAACGGCATGGCCCGGCCCGTTTGCGGCACGGCGTCGAGGACCAACGAGGAGCCAAGCCACATTATGGTTGCGGATTCCGACACCGGCAACAATGTCAGGGCGCAAAGTGCGACCCAATCAGCGACTAAACGAGGCCGCGCGTTTGTTTTTCGCGAATTGCGGGTTCGCCACCCCGTTCCGATTGTAGGGGTCCGAGCGACTAGCGCGTTTACTCCGCTCCCGACGTCGTCATGGCAGCCTGGGGGCAAGGTAACTATTATGAAGCGTTACGCGCCTGCCGCGCCACGACCACGGAATACGCGATGGCCATCCTGGAAGCAATTCAAGTCTGGAAGGAGTACGGCGGCAGCGGCGCGGTGCAAGTGCCCGCCTTGCGGGGTGTCGACGCCCTCGTCGAAACCGGCGAGTTCCTGGCCATCATGGGTCCCTCGGGCTGCGGCAAAAGCACGCTGCTGCACGTGCTGGGCGGAATCGACCAGCCCACCTCGGGCCGAGTGCTGCTCGATGGCCAGGAACTAGGCAGTCTGAACGACACCCAGCGGAGCATCGTGCGACGTCGCCGGCTCGGCTTCGTCTTTCAAAAAATGAACCTGCTGCCAACGCTCTCGGCATTGGAGAACGTGGCACTGCCCTTGCGCATCGACGGCGTGGCACGCAAGACGGCTCAAAACCAGGCTCACGAAGCGCTCGATCGCGTTGGGCTGGCCAAGCGATTGGCTCACTTTCCCCATGAGATGTCGGGCGGCGAGCAGCAGCGTGTTGCCATCGCCCGGGCGTTGGTTGCGCGACCCGCCGTGGTGCTGGCCGATGAACCGACCGGCGCGCTCGACAGCGCCAACGGGCAAAGCATTTTGCTGCTGCTGCGAGAGTGCGCGAATCAAGGACAAACCGTCGTCATGGTCACCCATGACATGCTGATGGCTCGGCAGGCGGATCGTCTGTTGGTAATGCACGACGGCCAGATCACCAAGACCACGGCCCTGCTCGATCCGCTGCCGACGCCCACCTCGTTGCCGCGGTAGTAACGATGAACCTGCTGCATCTTATCGTGAGGCAGTGGCGACGGCGCCCGGCTCGCACCCTGTTGTCCATTCTGAGCGTGGCGATCGCCGCCTCGGCGGTGCTGGGCGTCACGTTGGCGCAAACCAGCGTCCGGCTCGGCTATCGCAAGCTGCTCGAAACGGTCGAGGGCCGACCGGCTTTGGAAATTGCCTTGATCGAAGGCGGCCGCTTTGAGCCGGCGCTCGTGCCCCCGTTAGCTGATATAGCGGGCGTGGTCACCGAAATCCCGATCGTCACACGCGGCACGATGGCCCGGGTGCAAGGCAAGCGATTTAAATCGGTGCTGTTGGGAGTTCCCAGCGAGCTGCCGGCCGTCTGGGAGGCGCTCACGATCATCGAAGGCGAGCCCTGCCGGGACGCCGACGAAGTCGTGGTGTCCGCCGATCTGGCCAAGAGCTTGAAGATCGAAGTCGGCGACCGCCTGAGAATCCTCACCCGGCATGGGCCGCGTTCGGCGACCGTCGTGGGCCTGGTCAATTCAGCGTCGGTGCGCGAATTCGCCTCGGCGGCCACGTTGGTCATGCCCCTGGCCGCGGTGCAGAAGTATTTCGATTTGGGCGATCGCATCGACCGCATCCGCGTGCTCGTTCATTCGGGCGACGAGCGATCGGCGGTGCAGGGCGCTATTTCCGCGCGGCTCCCCAAGGAGTTCGCCGCCCAGGCGCCGGTTGAACAGTTGGAGCTCGCCGACAGCCTGTTGCGCTCGACCGAACTGGCTCTGCGGTTTGCCGGGGCGCTGTCGATGGCGATGGCCGCGTTCATCATTCTCAACACGCTGCGGATGAATTTTGGCGAGCGGCGCCGCGACATGGCCATCCTGCGCGTGCTCGGCGTCACCTCGCAACAGCTTGTCGCCTTGCAACTGATCGAAGGTTTTTGGCTGGGACTGATCGGCTCGATCCTGGGCATTCCGTTGGGGCTGGCACTGGGGCAAGGACTGAGCGCTGCCATGCGCCAGCTCGTGGCCGCCGACATTCCGGCGCCGGAACCTCCCTATTGGATGCTGCCCGTGGCCCTGGTGGTCGGCCCGGCCGTGGCCTGCATCGCGGCGCTGCTGCCGGCCTTGCAATCGCGCAATGTCTCGCCCACCGAAGCGATGGGCGATCCCGAAACACGCGGTCGCGAACGCTTTCCACTCTGGGCCATCGCCACCGGGCTGGCCATGTGGGGCCTGGCCGTCACGTTGCTGCTGTTGGTCATGACCGAGCGACTCTCGCCCGAGGCCGCGATTCCGGCCGGAGTGCTGATGCTCGTCGGCTTCATCGCCGTGATCCCCCTGATTCTCTCGCCCGTTGTGCGAGCCAGCGCCCGGTTGCTGCAACCGCTGATGCAAATGGAAGGAGACTTTGCGGCCGAGCAGCTACTCGAACGCCCCACCCGCACCGGCCTGACCGTCGGCGTGCTGGTTGTGGCGATCAGCACCAGCTTGGGCATGGGCAACGCCATCATCAACAACGTCAATGACGTGCGGCAATGGTTTCGCCGTTCGATGTCGGGCGACCTGTTTCTGCTGGCGCCATCGGCGATCGAAGTCGGCGCCATGGATGTGCAAGGCACGAATCCTGTGCGAGATAAGGTCGCCGCCGAGACCGGGGTCGAGCGTGTCAACGAGGTGCGCTATTTCTACGCCCGCGTCGGTGGCATGCCGGCGTGGTGCATCGTGCGGGGACTGGTCGACGGGGCCGAGTTGCCCTGGCCCGTATCGACGAGTGAAGCCGCGGAGCTGCGCGAAAAACTTCGCTCCGGTGAAGTCGTGGTCGGCAGCGTGCTGGCCAAGAAACTGGGTGTCCATGCTGGCGACGAATTGCGGTTCGAACTCCAAGGCAGGCTGTTCACGCTGCGCGTGGCCGCCACCGTGCGAGATTACACGCTGGGTGGCCTGGTCATCTTTCTGGATCAGGCCACGGCGGCTGGCATGATCGATCTCGGACCGCCGACGGTTTACATCGTCGATCTGAAACCGGGTACGCCCGAAGAACCCCTAGTCGCCAGGCTCGAACCACTGTTGAGCGAAGAAGGGCTGGTTGTCAAATCGTTTTCGGAACTGCGCGGGCAGCTCGACGGCATGATCAATGGCATCGTCGGAGCCCTGTGGGGACTGCTGGCGATCGGTTTCGTCATTGGCGGCGTGGCCGTCGGCAACACGCTGACGATGAGCGTGCTGGAGCAAACTCGCGAGCTGGGCCTGCTGCGAATCATTGGCATGACCCGCGCTCAGGTGCGCAAGCTGATTTTCTGCGAGTCGCTGCTGTTGGGCATCCTGGGCACGCTGATGGGCACTCTGGCCGGCTTCACGACCGCCTGGGTCATTCATCTCTGCAACGAGCCGCTGTTGGGCCAGGTCGTGCCCTTCGCGTTCCATGGCTGGCTGCTGCTCGTCAACGCGGGCACGTGCCTGCTGATTACGATTCTGGCCGCCTGGTCGCCCGGCGAGCGGGCTGCCCGGCTCGACCTGCTGGCCGCGATTGCCCAAGAGTAACCGTCGCGGTCACGCGAGCTGCCGGCTATTTCTTGCGCGCGACGACAAAAATGCGCCGCATCAACGGCAGCTTGGGCAGTTCGACTTGCGAGAACATGATCCAGACGCCGGCGGCGTCTTTGCCCATTTCCTGGATCAGCTTCTCCTTGTTGGCCAGGATCTGCTCATGGACCGCCCGTTGGCGAACTTCCCAACCAGGGCACGCTTCGTACAGCTCGACCTCGAACCCCGATTGTTCGAGAATCGGATGGTAGTCCTTGATCCGCATCGACTCGTCGAGTTCCCAGGTCGTGAACGCGAATCGCGCGCCGGGTTTTAGAATGTGAGCCGCTTCGCGAAATGCCCCTTGCTTGTCGGGCACCATGAACAAGGCGTCATTGCTCAGGGCACCGTCGAACGTACCCGCCGGAATTCCAGTCGCCGCGATGTCGGCCACCCGGAAGTCGGCTCGTCCATCGAGCCCGAAACTGCCAATCCGTCCCTTGGCGTCCTTGATTGCCACCTTCGAAATGTCGATTCCGACCACGTTGGCGCCCGTTTCTCGGGCGACCCACAGGCTCGCGCCGCCGCGCCCACACGCTAAATCGACAAAGGTTTGCCCTGGGCCGACGCCCAGGTACTTGGCCGCGTTGTGCAGATCGGTGACCGTCAAAAAACCCGTGGTATCCACTTCCTCGGGATACTCGGCGCCAAAGGCGTCACGAAAAATCTTGCGAAACGTTTCGCTGCGAGACTGCCCCTCATACACCGCGTCGAAGACGGAGTCGATGCCCCAACGGCCGATGACGACGAGCCAATAGAATGACGCCACCAACGACTTCAGCGAGTGTACGAGTCTTTTCAACACGCGAGGAGCTTCCTTTTCCGACATTTCTGGACGATTTCGAAGAGGATTATGCGGCTGCCCCCAGGCACTTTCTGGCTTGGGGCATTTCGAGATGCCGAAACCATCGCGGTGCATGCAGGCGGGCAATTGATTCTGCCTTCGAGACCGGTGAATTGCCAGGCGCCCAGACGCGAATCCACCGAGTCAGCCGAAAATGCCTGGACCAACGATTGTTCTCAGATGCTACGATCGTTAGAATCGCGCTCGGAAAGGCGGGCCAGCTCGAATTCGGATGTCCCTGCGCGGAACACACACGGCCCTTTTGCCATCCATCTAGCCGGAGAAAGGTTCACGATGAGCGCGCCTCCACCGGTCGCTTTATCTCTCGTCAAGCTCGACATCACCGAGGGCATCGCGACGATCACGGTCAATCGTCCCGAGGCTCTCAACGCGATCACACCCGCCTGCTTCCCGCAACTGCAACAGGCCCTGGACGAGGCGATTGCCAATCCCGAGGTCCGCGGCATCGTGCTGGGGGGCGAAGGCAAGGTCTTCATTGTCGGCGCGGATGTGAACTTCTTCATTCGCAACATCGAAGCCAACGACATTCCGCGCATTATCCAGTTTTCGTTGGCCGGACATCGTTTTCTCAATGCCCTCGACAACGCTCCCAAACCGGTCGTTGCGCGAGTGCACGGCGCGGCTCTGGGTGGCGGTCTCGAGTTTGCGTTGGCCTGCGACCGCGTGATCGCTTCACCGGGAGCCAGCTTCGGCTTTCCGGAAACGGGCCTGGGAATCTTCCCCGGGTTCGGCGGCACGCAACGCGCGCCGCGAACCGTGGGCATGGCGCTGGCCAAATGGTTGATCTACACCGGCAAGACGCTGTCGGCGAACGATGCCTTGAAAATCGGCATCGTCGACCACGTGGTGCCTAACGACCAGTTGGACGAGGTTTGCCGCGGCATTGCCGCCGGCCCCTTCCCGCCGCCAAAACGCCGGCCACGGTCGCCAGAGTTTGCCGGAATCGAAAAGCTGTTTGCTGAAAACCGTGCCGAGAACCTTCGCCTGGGAGTGGTCGAAACCAACTCCGACCCGAACTTGCTGCGGGCCGTGAAACAAGTTGGCACCAAGGCGCCCCTGGCGCTGCGGATCGTGGAGCGCATCATTGATGAAGGGGCCGAACAACCCTTCATCGACGCGCTCAAACTCGAGATCGCCTACGTAACGGAAGTGTTCAGCACATCCGACGCACTGCTGGGTCTGAAGTTTCGCGTCGGCCGCACGCTGGGGAATCCCGAATTTCAAGGACGCTAAACGGGCCCTGACATCACAACTGCGCCCGGCGGTCGACGACCTCGAAGCCCCGCTGCGGGTGCCTCTCCAGGCGAGCGCAAACCGTTCGCGTGTCGTGCGGCCAAATGATCCAGGCCCCCGCGTCGGCCACTTCGCCCAACAACCGCGGCTTGATGCGCCGGGTCACGAGCGGATACGTGTCGTACGACAGGTTCCACATGCGGTGCAGGTGCAGCGACGTGGCGCACACATCGCCGATGAACATCGCCTGCTGGCCGGCGGATTCAAACTTGAGCGCCATGTGCCCGCGCGTGTGCCCGCCCGTGTGAACGGCCGTGAGTCCCGGCACAATTTCCGTGTTTCCCTCGATCAGCTCGATGACGTTGGCCTCGGCCAGCGGTTGCAAGTTTTGCAACGGATAAGCAGTCAGCAACTCCGGAGCCTGGCTTAGTGCGTCTTGCCACTCGATGCGTCCCGTGACATAGCGGGCGCGGGGAAAGGTTGGCACGAGGCGGCCCTGGGCATCAAGTTGTGTGGCCCCCCCGGCGTGATCCCAGTGCAGGTGGCTCAGCACCACAAGGTCAACGTCCGCGGCGTCCACCCCCAGGCGAGCCAGCCCTTCAAGCACGGGCGAGCCCGTTTCCAGTGACCAGAAGTTGCGATCGAGCGCCGAGTATTTGTCGCCGTAACCGGTGTCGATCAGGATCGCCTGGCGTCCGTCGCGCGCCAGCACGCAATTGGCGCCCAGTCGCACGCGATTGTTCTCGTCGGGGGGCATGAGCTTGCCCCACAGCGTGCGCGGCACGATGCCGAAGGCCACGCCACCGTCGATCGAAAACGCGCCGCCGCTAACCGAGTCGAGCTGCCAATTGCCCAAGTTCATACGAAACGCCTTTGCATGCCGTTCGGCGGTCCATGAACTCTAGCTTATGGAAGCTGATCGCGCAGGACCTTGCCATTGGCACTCTTGGGCAAGGCGTCGAGCATCGTGATTCGAGACGGTCTCTTGTAGTACACCAGATGCTGCTCGCAATGCGACTTGATTTCGGCGGCCCCCGTGCCATTTTCGGCCACCACGGCGGCTCGCACGTGCAGCGATCCGTGCCGCGTCTTGCCCGGATAGACTTTGACCTCGATCACACCGGGCAACAGCGCAATCACCTCTTCCACCTCGCGCGGCAAGACCTTCATGCCCGACAGGTTGATCACTTCGGCCTGCCGCCCGCTGAGGCGCAAGGCGCCATCGGCATCGATCGATCCCAGGTCGCCGGTATTGAACCAACCGTCGACCACAACCGACGTATCGAGCCGTTCCTCGCTTAAGTAACCGAGCATGACCGACAGCGAGCGAACGTGTACGAGCCCAACCCCCGTCGGATATTCCCCTGGCTCGTCCGGCGGACGGATTTCGACAGACACGTATTTGAAGGGCGGGCCAATATAACCACCAATGGCCATCGGGCCATCGGGACGGGCCACGGCTATGGCCGCCGTTTCGGTGGTGCCGAACAGCGGGCACACGCGACTGCCCGCGGTCTTCTCGAAATTCTTGGCGGTCCGTTCCGACAGCGGCGCGCCGCCGGTGATCACGCGACGCTCCGGCGCATACAAGCGGCGGCCCGCTCCAAACATCAACGTGTCGAGCATCGAGCCCACGGCCGGCAGAATCGAAATGCGGTGCTCCTTGCAGGCCTGAAAGACCAACTTCGCGCTCGCGCGCCGCATCGTAACCAGATTGGCCCCCGTGACCATCGGCGTGACCACGCACCAACCGTGCGCGTAGGCATGGCTCATCGGAGCCAGCGCCAGCAGGGTGTCGGTCGAATCGACGCCGATCGTCTCGACGTAGTCTCGCACTTCGGCCACCGCGCACGCGGCGGGGCGCACGGCAACTTTGTATTGGCCCGTCGTTCCCGAAGTGGGATGCAACGGCACGCCCGGCAAGTGCAGCATGGGCGGACCGTCCTTCGCGGCCAGGTCGCCGAAGTCGGCCCACAGGATATGAGCCCAGTCGGAAACCGAAAACGTCGTAGCCCGCGCGCCGACGGCTTCCAGATCGCGCTCGAGTTGGGCGTCGGTCGCGACGAATCGGGCATGAAAGCGTTCGGCGACGCGTTTCATTTCGGCCGGCGGGGTTTCCACGTGCATCAGCAGCGGCGAACCGCCCTGGGCAAGAATGGCGGCCCAAGCGGCGATGAATAGCGGACCATTGCCCACCGCCACGATCACCCGTTCCCCGGGCCTCAATCCCTCGTCGCCCATCCGGCGCGACAGCCCGCGCCACCCCGAAGCAAACCGATCGGGGGTTACCAGCAACGATTGGTCGAGGTCGTAGATAGTGCCGCGATAGTTGTCGACGGCGGCCAGAATCGGCTCAGGAGTCATGGTCAGGTCCCGATCTTTCCGAGAGCCGAGCAGCATACCATGTCTCAGATGAGCCAAGTGCCAAGGCGACAGGAGAATTGATGCCGGTGACCGCTGGGAGCGGGACGCCGCAAGGGGGATCAAAGGCGTCGGGGTGGCGCTCGCAGGACCCTGACGGGCGAAGCCGGCGCATCCAAGGCCCCGATCAAGGGCCGGTGGTCATTCGGGAATAATCTTCCGCTGCTGAATCTTTTCCGTAATCAGCTCAATATCGTCGGTGAGCACACGGTCTTGCTCCATCGGGGGCACGAACTCGCGGATGCGTTCGTACACCGCCTCGAGCCGGTCCGAGGCCCGATCGGGCCGCGTCAGATAAAGAGCTTGCGCGGCAGTCAGCAGTTCGATTGCCAGCACGCGGCGCAGGTTATCGGCCACCCGATTCGCCTTCAGTCCCGCCGCGGGGCCCATCGAGACATGGTCCTCCTGCGTGACGTTGGTCGGAATCGAATCGACGCTGGCCGGGAACGATTGCGACTTGCACTCGCTCACCAAAGCCGCGGCCGACACGTGGGCCATCATGAACCCGGAGTTCAGTCCGCCGTCCTTGATCAAGAACGTCGGCAGGTGACCGCGGGGGGCTCGCATCGATTGGCTGATGCGGCGCTCCGAAATGCTGGCCAAGGTGGCGAACGCCGACGCCAGGCGGTCGCTCACGCGCGCCGGGTAGATCGCATGAAAATTGCCGCAGTACCGCACCATGCCCTCATCGGGAAACAGCAACGGATTGTCGGTGACGGCGTTGATTTCACGCTCCAAAACGGTCTCGCTGTGATCCAATTCCTCCCACACCGCGCCGTGTACCTGGGGCACGCAGCGCAAGGAATAGGGATCCTGAATCCAATGGCTGTCGCGATGCCGGGCCGACAGCTCGGACGACTCGCCGAGCCACCAGCCGAGCTCCAGGCCGCAGGCAATCGTGCCGGGATGGCCGTGAGCCCGCAGCGTCGGCTCGGCACTGGTCATACGATCGCCTCCCAGCGCTTCGAGCGTCAAGGCGGCCGCCATGTTGGCCACGCGCAACAGGTAACTGCCTTCGCTCCAAGCCTTGACAGCCAGCGCCGTCGAAAGGTGGGTGCCGTTGATCAGGCTCAACCCCTCCTTGGGCCCCAACTCCAAGGGCTTAGCTCCAATGCGCTCCAGCGCCGTGGCCGCCTGCATCCGCGAAAAGCCGTCGCCATCGGGCGCCGTACACCAGCCTTCGCCGATGACCGTCAGCGCCGCATGAGCACCGGGAGCCAGGTCGCCCGAGGCTCCGACGCTGCCTTGCGAAGGGACGCAGCCCAGGACGCCGGCCTCGACCATCTTGGTCACGGCCTTCAAGGTGCTCGGCCGCAGTCCGCTGTAACCGCGACAGATCGTGTTCAGACCAATCAGCCACATCGCCATGACCATGTCACGCGGCAACAGTTCGCCGACGCCAGCACAGTGCGAGCGAACGATATTCTTTTGCAGTTCGACGACCTTCTCGGGCTTGATGGCGACGTTGGCAAAATGGCCGAAGCCGGTGTTCACGCCATAAACGGGCTCTTCCGCGGCCACCATCTTCTCCAGCAGTTGGCAGGCGGCCGACACGCGGCTCATCGCGTCTGGCGAATATTCGATGTGAAAGTGCTTGTGGGGCTCCAACGCATAGCGCGCGAACTTCCACAGGCTGGTGGGGGTGAGGCTCGATTCGCCCAGCGTGATGGTGTCGGCGGACGGCGCGAAATCCAGATGCGGTCGGGACTTGATCGCTTTCGATTGACCGTTGGACTTGCTGGTCTGCTGTAACATCAGAAGCTCCCAAGAGAGGGGATTGCGGTCGCGGTGAGGTGATCAGAGGTGGTCGCAAGTGGCTCTAATCCGTTACAGCCTTTGCAGTTTATCCATTGTGTTTCGATTCAGAGCATACTAACAACGGCCTCGGAAGCCGTCAAACAAGCTCCCAATCCCCACCGAGGCCGTCAAGAAGCCACAAACCGACCGAAACGGGGCTATTTTGTCGTGAATTTCATGCGATCGCGAGAATACTCGACCGGCCGGCCAGAGTGAAGCGCGGCGCCAAGATTCTTGAGACGCAGGTGGTTATTTAACGGTTGAATTGGAAAGCACGAGTGAGCAGCCGGCGGCGCCCCAATCACTCTAAGCGGTGGCCCGTGTCATTCAAACACGAACCCCGCGCGGACGCGGAAGAGCGCCGCGCCGTTTCCACACTGCTGGTGGCCGTTTCCACGCTGCTGGTCAATTGCCGTGGAATTCGCGAAGGATTGCCACGGCGCTTATTTCCACCGGGCAGATTTCAGCCTATGTTTGACCTGAGAGTAGCGTCTGTGTTTGATTTCAAGGGG